>JABGQM010000019.1:59299-73206 GCA_018648805.1 Verrucomicrobiota bacterium | reverse complement strand
GAGACCGACCGCATCGCTCATTACATCAGACAGAACCCCGTCCGGGCCGGACTGGTGCGTGACGCCCAGGAGTGGCCGTACGGGTCGTGGTCCGGCCTCGCGCTTGGCAAGCGCGGGCTACATGGCCCCCAGTAGATCCCTCCCTGTAGCCCGCTCCCAGTAGCCCGCTCTCGCCGAGAGCGAGGCCGCTCTATGATGGAGTAGAGCTCTTGAGCATCCTGCCTCGCGCTTGGCAAGCGCGGGCTACATAACCCAGAGTGAAGCTGTCCGGTTCGCATCCTGCATAGCCCTCCCTGTAGCCTATGGGTGTTCTCCCTTTCTCTCACGCGCCTGCAGCCATGCCAGAGAATGGAATAGACGGAAACGGTCAGCCGCTGGTATTGTATCGCTATCGGTAAGCACGAGAAGCCATACGCACATTCTGATACGACGCTCCGATGTCAACGTTCCTTTCGATGGGCTTCGCGCGCTTCTAAACGTCTTGAGGAGGTGTGATTATGGATTCCAGATACGAGATCATCATGTTCTGGAGTGACGAAGACAAGGCCTTCATTGCCGAAGTTCCGGAACTGCCCGGTTGTATGGCAGATGGAAAGACGCATCAAGAGGCCCTCGCAAACGCTGAGCAAGTTATTGACGAGTGGATTGAGAGAGCCGGGGAGCTCGGGCGAGCCGTCCCGCAACCAAGAGGACGACTGGCATATGCTTAGCGTGCTCTGCCGCCACGCTGCGCCTGTCCAGAAATATGCACTCCGTTGGAGCTGATGGGAGAAGATGATGACGGATGATATCATTCAAGAAGTTTGGAAGGCGAAGGATACCATTTCCGCCAAGCACCATCACGACGTAAGACGTTTGGTGACTAGGCTGCTTATCGAGGAACAGTCCTCTGGGGCTCGCGTCGTTGATCTTCACGCTCGCCTGCGTCCCAGCCGCCGAGAAAGATGAATCGACACTCAGTGCTTCCGGTATGAGAACTTAGGGGACACGTCTGAATGGCACTAGTTTAGGCGCTTCTCTCATGGCCGGCGTCGGCTATTCGTGCCATTCAATGACGAAGTACCCAAATACCCAAGGAAGTCCGAACTGGACCTTGCTGAACAGCACCGCGTATTGATGGACGCGGCGAAACCACTCTTGGAGGTCAAATTGTGACGGACATGGATATCGTGACCATCAGTCGCCGGTTGCTGAAACCCTACCGCATCCCGGAAGAATGCCCCTATCTCAGCGCCGATCAGCGGGAACTGAGCAAACTGGACTTCAAGGGGCGATCGGCATGGATGGCAGAATGGCTCCTGCTCGCGGACGCATCCCACCGCGACCGTCCCACATCCCGCTCCTGGGAATAGAGGGGAGAAGGGACGCCCCCAGTCGTCACCTCTACTCGGATACGCACGTACAGGTCACTACTTCGCCATGTGCACCACTTCGCAGATGCGCCCGTGCGGCTGCGAGTTTCGCTTCTTGCCGGGGCGAAGCAGGATGGGCTACTATTCTGGCATGAAGCTCCATCAACAGATCGACGCGCGCGGGCTGGTGCTGGCTCGCCGCGTGGTGGCGCATATCGAGGCGGACCCGGCGCTGCAGGGCTTGGAAAAGGCGCGACAGACGTGCCTGCACTGGCTACAGGTTCTGCCTCAGTCGCAGCACGCGCCTGTGCTGGAGTGGTTCGCCATTCTCGAGCTCCCATGGCGTGAGGTCAGGGGCGTTCTGCTGGACCCCGGGGAACGCGGAAAGCGTCTGCGCCAGAACTCGCCCTTCTGTGGTGTACTGTCTAATCGGGAACGCTGGACTATTCTGAGGGAGTTTGAAGCGAATGAACCGCGAGCAGCTTGAGCATGTCATACGCGCAGCCGCGTCCATTTCCGGCGAAGATCGCATCGTCATCATAGGGAGCCAGGCGATACTTGGCAGCTTCCCCGGTGCGCCGGCGACCTTGTTGACCTCGATGGAGGCCGATGCCTTCCCCGAGAACGCCCCGGAGAAAAGTGACATCATAGATGGCTGCATCGGTGAGCTTTCGCCGTTCCACGAGACTTATGGCTACTACGTCCATGGCGTGGGTCCTGAAACGGCGATTCTGCCGAAGCAGTGGCCCAGCCGGTTGCGGGAAGTGAAGAGCCCCGCAACGTATGGCAGTGTCGGGCTCTGTCTCTCGCCTTCCGATCTGGCTGTGAGCAAGTTGCTGGCGGGGCGGCCCAAGGATGTCGCGTTTGTCCGGACTATGATTGAGAAACTGATGATTACCACGGATGATATGCTTGAGCTGGCAGAGGAGCTAGAGACCCCGCACTCGGATCGGCTTCGCGAGTCGATCGGCCTCCTGTAGCCCGCCCCGCAGATGCAGTGCTTCACTGTGCCCCGCAGTCTCGCGCATTACGATTGACCTGGATTGGTTGAGTGAGTAATTTCGGACCGTGTTGTACACGCTAACGGAAATCACTCGATACACGCACGACCTGGTTGCAAAATTCCGGCCTGAACGCGTCATACTCTTTGGCTCCTATGCCGAAGGCCGGCCGACCGAAGACAGTGACGTGGACCTGCTGGTGGTCATGGATCATCCAGGCAGAGATGTCGAGCAGGCCTACAAGATCAGGCGCTCCGTTAAGCGTAGTTTTCCGCTGGACCTGGTCGTGCGGACGCCGGAGACCGTCCACCGTCGCCTCAGCCAGAATGACACCTTCCTCAGCACAGTGTTCAGCAGAGGACGGACGCTCTATGAACGAAGAGCTTAATGAGTGGATCGGCAAGGCTGAGGGAGGCCACTTCTCTGCCTTACGCGAATATCGTGCACGCAAACATGTGAACAACGATTCCACCTGTTTTCACGCTCAACAATGCGTAGAGAAGTATCTCAAGGCCGTACTTGTGAGCCACAGAATCCCTTTCGGCAAGACACATGATCTGCTTCCGCTGCTCTCCGAGTGCCTCGCTTCGCATCCCTTGTGGGAATCATGGGGAGACGATGTGGAGTGGTTGACGCAGTACTCCGTTCTCTTCCGCTACCCCGGTGAGACGGCCACACGCGATGACGCAAGAAAGGCGATTCGTCTTGTGAAGGCCCTGCGCACTGAGCTGCGATATGCGCTCGGACTTGACGCCAACGCGTAGTGCCCCGGGCGACACGATGCTGTCCCCTTTCTCCCTCTCCCTGTAGTGCCCTCCCCGTAGCCCGCTCTCGCCGAGAGCGAGGCCGACTCCATCTGGAAGCCTTACCCCCGAGCATCCTGCCTCGCGCTTGGCAAGCGCGGGCTACATGATGCAGTTCTCGCCTGGCCGGCAGAGGCGGCGTCACTACGGCTCCCTGTAGCCCGCTCCCCGCGGAGCGGGGTAAACTCGCCGCTTGCCCCGCCTTGGCGGGGAGAGCGAGGCCACCCCGGAAGAGCAGGGCGAAATAACAAGGCGAAAGATTAGGGTTTCCGTGCTTGGGTTTCCCCATCTTTCGCCTTAATCTTTCGCCCTAATCTCTGACCATTGTCAGGCGCAGGAAATAGTGATGAAAAACGTGACGAGGAAACTCCTCCTGGCCGGATTCGGCCTGCTGCTGGGCCTGGTCCTGGCCGAGGTGGCGCTGCGGGTGCACACGGCCGCTGAGGCGCGCCGCGTTCCCCGAAAACGGTATGTGGATGCTTCCGCCTCCACGGCGGGCATCCCCGCCACGGCGGGTGAGCCCTCCTCTACGGCGGGCGAGATCCGGATGGCGGTGCTGGGCGGGTCCACATCCAATGGATCGCCGTACAGCAATGCCATGGGTGGCCCGCCGGGGAGCGGGTTCAACCTGCTGAGCGTAACGCGCTTCCTGCTCGAGAAGCGTTACGGCTGCCCTCCCGTGAAAATCGACAACTATGCGGGGCCCAACTGGTCCGCGCAGACAACCATAGAACACTACTGTGAACGCCCCGGCCCCCGGCCGGATGTGCTGGTCCTTTACACCGGTCAGAATGAAACGACCCAGTACTACTCCCCGAACATGGTTCCGCCGCCGGCGTTCCTTTCGCCGCTGGTGCACCTGCAGTCCGGCAACCTGCTGCTGCGCCGCCTGTTCACGAGGCAGGTCGTGCCGGCCGATCAACGCTACACCGGCAAGTTCTTCAGCGACAACGTGATTCCACCTTACGAGCGCGAGTATAGCCTGGCCCGCGTCCGCCGTCATGTGGAGCAGATGATCCGGCACGCCCGCGCCGAGGGGATCTTCATGGTGATCGTGATTCCGCAAAGCAATTACCTGTTTCCGCCGACGCGCTCCGTTTACCGGGGCCCGGCCGGCCGCAAGGCCGAGGCCCTGCGCCTTTTCAAGCAGGCTTGGCAGGCCCGCTATGTGGAGAACCAGCCGGGCCGCGCTCGGGCACTCCTGGAAGAACTGCGCGGGTTCTGCAGCTTCGCCGACCTGTTCTACGAGCTGGGCAAACTGCACTATGCGCATAGCGATTTCGAGACAGCGCTCGCGTATCTGCGCCGTGCCCGTGAATCGGACGGTTTTCCCATCTGCATCACCCCGGCCTACCGCGAGGTGCTGCGTGAGCTGGTTGAGAAGCACGCTGTGCCGCACGTCGACATGGATGAGGTGATCAGGGAGAATCTCGGCCGCCCCGTGCCCGACTACACGTCTTTCATGGACGACTGTCACCTGTATCCCGATGTGTACGTGGAGCTTTCGCGCGAGATGATTCGCCAGATGCGTGAGAACGGCTTCGATAAGCTGGATCTCCCGCCCAAAGCCCTCGGTCTGACCTCTGAGGAGCTGGGCAAAGACCTCGGGATCATGCAGGGCGTATGGCTGGACTCGCTGCTCTGGGAGGCCAACTACCACGTCAACCAGGGGGACTACACGTTTCGCAAGCTGGGCAGCCTCAAGCAGGCACGGAACTACCTGCTGAAGATCGGGGAGCTGGTCCCGAAGCCCCTGCCGGATGGTCTCAGTGAAGACCTTGCGACCGTGGACCGCGTGATTCGGGCTGAGAATGAACGCATGCGCAAGTGGGTTCACCACGAGGGACCGATGCCGCTCGGGGCATCGTCTGCGGACGAGCCGCCGCAAGGGTTTGGCAAACGCGCCGGGGTCGAGGCCAGCCTTGGCGACGCACTGCTGGCACACGGCGAGTGGGATCTGGCGATTGCCCACTACCGTGCGGCGCTTGCGATGGATCCGGATCACCTGCCGGCGCACGCCAACCTGGGCGGGGCTCTGTATAGCCTGCGGCAGTTTGACCAAGCGGTTGAAGAGCTCGAGAAGGTGCTGGCAGTCGATCCGCAATTTGGTGCGGCGCGTCAGAACATGGGCAACGCGTTGTTGGCTCTGGATCGGCCTGATGAGGCCATCGTGCACTTCCGCGAGGCGGTCCGCCTCGCGCCTGGTGACGGCGAGGTGCTCAGCGGATACTGTGTGTGTGCAACGGCACTGGCCCGGCGACTGGCGACAGCCCCGGACCCGGCCGCCCGTGACGGCAACCGCGCCGTCGAACTGGCCGAAGATGCCAGCCGGATCTCGGGCCACAAGGCCTTCGAGACGCTGGACGCACTGGCCGCCGCCTATGCCGAAACCGGCCGGTTCGAGGATGCGGTGTCAACCGCCGCCCGGGCCCTCGAGCTGGCCCGGTACCACGGCAATTCGCAGGCCGATGCCATCGCCCGGCGGTTGGCGGAGTACAAGGCCGGCCGACCGTGGCGGGAGGGAGCGTAGGTGTGAGAGAGAGTAGGGGCGAGATGGTCACAGACCCACAAACGCACAAACCCACACACTCACACACTCTCCTCCCCCCCCTCCTCCTCATCCTGGTCGGGGTGCTGGCCTACTGGAACAGCGTCGACACCGTTGCTGGCCGCGCAACGGCACGAACTCCAACTGGCCGCTCGGTTGACACGACGACACATCTTGTTCATGCTTCGCCGTGAAATGACACGAGTTACCCGCTACCGTTACCTGTTGGCCATTGCCGCCACGCTGCTGGCCTTGGTGTGTGTGGAGGTGCTTTGCCGTTTCTTCATCCCCGCTCCGGCCTCCCTCCGCTTCCAACAGGATATCGATGAATTGGAGGGCATGCAGCTCCACGCGGCAACCGGGATCATCGAGAATGACCCGGAGCTCTTCTGGCGGCTTGCGCCGGACAAGAGGCTCCCCGACAACGCCTGGCCCTTCTTTGGGATTGTGTCCAACGGACAGTCACTGCGCGAAGACCACGATATCCCGCTAGCGAAGCCGGACGGAGAGATCCGGATTCTGTTCCTGGGCGACTCCTGCACGTACGGCTACGGGGTAGCTCACGACAGGACTTTCGCTGCGGTCGCGGAATCCCTGCTGCGAGAGCAGGGCGTTGCCGGTTACGTGGAATGCATCAACGCTGGAGTGCCGGGCTACACGCTGTTCCAAGGCTATCGCTATCTTGCCACGCAGGGACTGCGCTACCAGCCGGACCTCGTGGTGCTGAATTTTGGGTGGAACGACTACGGCATGTGGGATGATCTCAGCGACGCCGAGCACTATGCTCTTCTGCAAGCCATGCAACCGCCACCCCCTCTGCGACGCAGCCATCTCTTCCGCCTGATCTGGTCCCGCACCCGCACGCGGCCTGCGCCCCGGTCTCCCCACGAAAAACGGCCCCGCCTGCTGCCCGGGGAGTTTGCCGAGACGCTGGAGAATCTCCATGCCCTGCCGCATGAGCGACGGATCCCGATCTTGATCCTCGTATGGCCGATGCGCGACAACATTGGCGATACGCCATCTGGCCTCAGAAGCCAGCTCCAGATGGAAATGATCGCCTTCGGCCAGGCCCATCCGCTGTTGACATCGCCCCATGTCAGCGGCGTGCTCGACCTCATACCCCTCGGGCGGGCGCTAGTCGAAGAGCATGGCTTTGCAGCCGTGTACTTCGACCATGGACACGTGACGCCGTTAGCCCACCAGGCGATAGCCGCGTCGATTATCGACCACCTCGGTCCCTGGCTCGAGAAATAGTACCCTCAGTCCGACCGGCCAGCTTGCAGGCAGCGCATTCGGCGAATCTCTTCGGCCACCAACCGACCGGCGATGGCGTGGACCTTCTCGTTCGGGTGCTGGTCGGTGGGATGCACGATCAGTGTGCGGGCATCCTGTCCCTCAAGCGCAGGCAACAGATCGATATAATGCCCCCCGGCCTCTCGCACGACCTTGCCGATGTTCTCGTGGATAGTCTCGAAAGGGTAGTCCCTCGTAAGCTTGTAGAGGACGGGAAACATCACCACGATGCAGGGGACGCCGCGTTCGCGGCATGCAGAGATAATTTCCTGCAACGCGCGTTCACTCGCCAGGCGACCCGCGCTGGACGGTGCATGCAGTGACAGGTAGTACTCGACGGTCTGCTTCGATAGGCGCCGCTCCCGGTGCGTCTTCCAGATGGCCTGCGCCAGCCGGAGGCGGCAAAGGGCCGAAGCAGGAGGCCTGGCAGGTGCGCCCTCGGCCTGGATGTGCGCCTCACGTGCGCGGCGGAGGGGTTTGTCGGTAGCCGGGTCGGTCCTGAACAGTGGGAATTCTGCGTCGTTGAGGGTATAGCCCAAAACCACCACGTCGGGGTCCATATCGAAACCGAACAACTTGAAAATATCCGCTTCCTGCGAAGTGTTGTAACCGCCAACGCCCAGGTTGCAGGCATCGACACGGCGCCCCCCCCTTCTCAGGAGTCGTGCGGTGACCTCGGGATAGGCATCGTGGTTGTGGACGCCCTCGCCGAACGTGAAAGAATCGCCCAGGAAGACCATGCGAAAGGTCCCGTCCTCTTTGGGCCCGACGGCCGGCCCTCGAAAACCGGAGGGATTCACGTCATGATGGACCTCGTTCAGGGCGTCGAAATAGCCGCGTGGATTCCCATCGTAGCGAAAGGTGATGCGCCCGGGCATGTTGAGGTAGAACGGTGCGTGTCTAGTGCCGCGATCTGTGAAGGCGAAACGGGTGGGGGCAGTGTGCTCCTTCGGGAACTGCGGTTGCCCCAGGACGCGAAGCACGATTTCAGCGCCGGCTAATGTCACCAGCATTGCTGCCAGGGCGAGGAGCAGGAGCGGATAGAGCGGCCTTTTCATCTTGCGGTTACGTTCCGTTTGGCGCGGGTTGCCCGTCAAGATCGGTCCTCCTTGCCTGATGGCAACTGACGCAGGTCGTCCAGGTTCTTCCTGGCCTCGCCGTAGTCCGGATTCAGTCGGACCGCCTCCTCCAGGGCTTCGAGCGCTTCCCGGCGGTTTCCCAGGCGCACCAACATCACGCCCAGGTTGTTATGGAACTCCGCGTTCCCGGGGATCAACTCGACCGCCTTGCGCAGCAGGGCCACGGCCTCCTCCACCTGCCCCTTTCCGGCCAGCAAGACTGCGAGGCCGTTGTGGGCCGCCGCGTGGGTCGGGGCGAGCTCCAGGACCTTGCGGAGTCGCCCCTCGGCGGCCCCGACGTTACCCAGCTGCTGCTCGATGACGCCTATGCTGAAGAGGATATCGGGGTTGTCGGGCACCAGTTCCAGCGCCGCGAGGTACTCCTCCCGAGCCGCACGCTTGTCATCGCGCTGCAGCAGGAGCTCGGCGTGGCCGATTCGGATCCCAGCGGAACGCGGGTCCAGCCTGGCCGCTTCGCCGAAATGGTGTTCGGCCTCCGAGACCCGGCCTATCGCGGCCAGCACCCCGGCGAGACTGCTGTGCGCCTCCGCGAGATGCGGCGCGTATTTGACCGCTCGGCGGAAGTGATCCATCGCGGCCGGGAGCAACTGGTCCGAGCGTGCGATTCTCCCCAGGTTGATATGGCCCGCCGCCAGCGAGGGGTCCAGCTCGATCGCTTTGCGGAAGCGCTCCTCGGCTTCCCGAATGCGTCCCGCGGCATGCAGCGTCTCACCGTAATTCAGGTGGACGGGAGCCAGGTCGGGCATATGTTCCAGGGCTCTTTCGTGGTGCGGGATGGCCTCGTCAGTGCGCCCTAGTTGTCCCAGGGCCTTGCCCAAATTACTGTGCGTTGCGGCCAGGCCCGGGGCAATCTCCAGGGCTTTCTCGTACATTGGGATGGCCTCTTCGAGCTGTCCATCTGCGGCCAGCGCGGCGCCGATGTTACTGTAGGCACCGGCGTCATCCGGCTCGATCTCCAACGCTTTGTAATACTGTTCAATGGCCTCGTCCTTGCGCCTCAGCTTAGAAAGCGCGACACCGATATTCTTGTGGACCTTGTGCCGGTCCGGCCTGTACTTGAGTGCCCGTTTCAGTACCGGGATCGCTTCCGCCGGCCTGCCTTCGTGAATGTACAGCTTTCCCAGGTTGTTGTACGCCATCCAGGAGTCGGGGTTCTTCTCGATCGTGTCCAGCCAGAGCGTCTCCAGGTTGCGGTAGATTCCGCACTGCCGCCAGGCAAGCGTCGCGAGGATGCCCAGGGCGACGCCCGCAGCCAGGCGGCTCCGATGCTCAGCAGCGCTGGCCGATGGCCCGGTCCGACGGCCGAGCCGGACGACGACCGCAGCGACCAGCGCAAGGAAGCCGATGCTCGCCAGGTATTGGAAATGATCCGCCACAAAGGAGTACCGCATCGGGTACACGTCGAAAAAGCCGAGCGCGGGGAACAGCGTGCCGGCGAAGAAGAGTACGGCCACCAGTGGCCCCCGCCCGATCCGCCGGCGTGCGATCCAGAGCGACACAACCACGCTGACCGCGGCCAGGGGGTACAGGTACTGCCACCAGGCGCCGGCATCGATTTCCCAGCGCGGGTAGTTGAAGCACAGACCGGCCGGCCACAGCAGCTTGGCCGCGTAGAACCAGGGCGCCCGCCCGGCAATCAGGCAGCGATCGATGAACGACAGGTCCCACTCCACCCCCGTGGCGCCGACATGGTGTCTCTCCAACCAGACGGTCAGGGAGGACATGGCCAGGCCCACCGCGAAGAACGGCACGAGCGGCAGGACCTGGTCCCATACGCGACGGACATCGATGCGTGCGGACGCAGGCGCATCGGCTTTCACGAACGCGCCTTTCCACCACATCACGAGCAGCAGTGCCGCCGGCAACGTCACGGTCACGGTCTTGCTCAGCAAAGCAGCGGCAAAGAGGACGAACGCCACGAGATAGCCCACCCGACCTCGTTCGCCGCCGGCTCTCGTCTCGACCCAGCGCAAGTAGGACAGCGCCGCGCCCAGGTAGAATACGCCAGAAAGGAGATTCTTGCGCTCGGTGATCCATGCCACCGACTCCACTTGCACCGGGTGCACGGCGAAGAGGGTCGCCGCCAGCCATGCGCCGGGCACCTCGAGGCGTCGCAGCACGCGCCACAGGAGAACGGCGGCGAGCGCGTGAAGCAGGACGTTGGTGACGTGGTATCCCGTGGGATCCAGCCCCCAGAGCTGGTACTCGATCCAGTACGAGGTGTGGACAAGCGGGTAATATTGCGGCGTCGCACGGGGCTTGGTCCAGATGTCCTTCAGACCGCCGGCGTCACGCAGCGTCTTGTTGTGGATGACATAGTCCTCATCGTCCCAGATGAAGCCGCCGTGGCGGATGGCGGGGAGGTAGACAAGCACGGTGATGACCAGCAGTGCCAGGCCCTGCGCCACACGGCGATGATTCATGGATGAAGCCAGCATCACGTCTCCCTGAGATTAGCGTTGCGTGGGGATCGCGTCCACGCATGCGACGAAGCGGACCTTTACTTCTGCGGCCTGACGCCGCCCTTCACCATCTTCTCCACCTCAGCCCGGAATCCCGGATCGACCCGCCCGCCCAGGCGTTCGCACTCCAGGATATCGCCCCAGGACGCTTCGTATTGCCCCCGTTCGAAGTGAGCCACGGCGCGGCCTGCCTGGAAGGTAGGGTTTGATGGGAGGATACCAATGGCCTCAGTGAAGTCGGCCACCGCGCTTGCGTGGTCTCCGGCAAGGTGGTGCGCGAGCGCTCGCCGGTAGAAGATATTCTCTCTGTGCACGAACTCGCCGTGCATTTCCGTCATGGCTAGCGCCGTACTGTAATCTTCAATTCCCTTTGCGAACTCGCCTACGTTCACATGAGATAGCCCCCTGTTGAAGTGGAGCACAAAATCATCGGGGTTCCCGGTGATCGCGCGATCCAGGTCGCTCAGAGCTTCCCGGAACATGCCCTGCGCGACATGCAAGCCGGCCCTTTGGCGCAATGCGAAATGGTTTTCGGGATCAAGATCCAATGCCCTGCCGGCATCTCTGATAGCGTCCTGTGGCCGGCCCAGGCCGCGCAGCATGAGGGCACGAATCACGTATCCATGGATGTAACGGTCATGGCGGGCAAGGTACTCGTCCAGCCGTGCTACAAGGCGTTCGGGCTGATCATCCAGCACGATGTTCTCACCTGCCGTCAGCCGTATTACGTGAGCGGTGAAGCCGTCGAGCAGGTCCAGATCGCGTGTGTATGCGCTGCGAGAGCCGTCTTCCCACGCGCTCATATTCAGGTGTTTCTCGGCTGTGCCGCGCCGAACGGAGTCCGCGAACTGCAGCAGGAACTCCCATTTCCCCCTTTCGGTCAGGAATGGGTGAGGGCTGAATTCCACGTAAGGCGTGTAATCCGAGTTCGGACGATAGCCCTGGATGTAATCCTGCAGATCTTCTCTATCACCGAAATAGCAGCTGAACAGATCATGTGTGTCAAAGAGGTGGATTCCGTTCAGGTTCTCGGCGACGTCCGGTTTCGAGAGCCTGCTGGCAGCAAGTTCCGGGTCGAACACCTGCTTCGATGCCGATCCTATCAGCAGCACGCAATGGTCTATCCGAACGGTTGGGAACCAGACGGTAACGTGAGGAAACACCTCCGCGAACGTACCGACGACGCTCTTGAAACAGTCGGGAGGCATGTTGAAGGGAGTCCAGCACACCAGCATGCCGTCGGGGTTGAGGTGGTCCAGCGCGCTCTGGAAATACTCCCGCGTGTACAGCGAAGCGTTTTCCGCGAATGCCTTGGGGCTGATCGAATCGTTGATGATCAGATCGTACGTCCGGTCGGTCAGGTGAAGGTAATTCTTGGCATCCATGTAGATCATATTCACATGGTCATGCAGCTCGTCCCCCAGGTTGGTGTCGCGGAAGTGTCGGAGCGACATTTGTGCGAGTTCGGGGGATATCTCGACGCAGTCCAGGCGCTCAGGCCTGTGCATGGCGAGACAGCGCGTGGTTTCTCCGGACCCGAACCCGACGGACAGTACGGAGCGAGGATCCGGGTGCAGCAGCATGCCGAAATGACCAAGCATACGCTGAACCGATTTCAATTCATCGCCGGCCACCTGTATACCGGACGTACACAGCCACAGATCGCCGTCTTGTTCCTCGTGGACGGAGACGGTCGTGGTCACCCCTTCGTCGACATCCAGAAGCTCGGTGTGCGGATACGTCACCATGCGCCTGATGAACAGGTCGCCGGGCACCGCAAACCACATGGCGATGCATGCGCATGCTGAACCGACGATTGCCACCCGTCTCAGCCTGAACCGATCTCCTGTGGCAAGTACCACCACGCCCGTCACCATCCCCGCCGTGCCAAATCCGACAATGGTGCCCTGGATACCCAGCAGCGGAATACAGAGGAAACCTGTCGCGATCCCGCTTAGAACGGCCCCAATGGTATTCACGCTGTACACCACGGATGTGGGGCGTCCCGTTCCCCGTTGGAAGCCGTGCCATGCCTCCAGGGCCATGGGGAATCCTACTCCCATCAAGATGGAAGGCACGATGAACAGCCCCACGGCGTGGACGATAGGCATGGCGGGCGGCGCCCAAACGAGTAACTCCGCGGACATGCGCCCCTCGAGCAGCCACAGCCATTCCCCCGGATGATCCGACCAGAATATCAGCCAGGGCATATACACCAGTCCGGCCAATCCAAGCACAGACATGGACAGCCCGAATCCCGCGGCCGGGTTGCGCAAGAACCCGGCGAGGCGGCTTCCAATCCATGCACCGGCAACATTCCCGAGCAGGTACATGGTAAGAACGGCGGAGAAGACATAGGTGTCGGCGCCCAGCAGATGGACGACGCTCCTCATCCATACCAGCTCGTACCCGATACTGATGAATCCGCTGAGGAAGACAGCCAGCAGCAGCAAAGCCGGACGGAGCGCACCACGACTTACCGCGTCGGAAGCGGACGGAGTCGGCTCGGCTGTGTCCCGCGCCTCTCCCGCTGCCGCCGTTTCTCCGCGAGACAGATGCCACGCCGCCAGCGCGACCAGCAGGTTCAGTCCTGCAGCGGCATAGATGGTGCCCCACACGCCGAGGGCGCGGATGACGACAAACCCGGCCAGGAATGTGCCAACGGCGGCGCCGAACATGTTCAACGCGTACAATCGTCCCACGCTGTATCCCAGCCGCTCTTGTACCCTCCCAACGTAACGCGCCAGAAGCGGCAACGTGCTTCCCATCAGCGCGGTCGGGACCAACAGGACGCACGCGCTTATCAGCACCTGCACTGCAGTAAGTCGTCCAAATGTAGGAGTGTAACGCTGGTAGATACGCACGTAAACGGAGTCGCCAACATTCAGCAGCCATGGAAGCAGCAGGACGGAAATCGTAATGAGGGTCTCAATCAGGGCGTAGAGCCGAAGCGGCCTGCGGACATGGCCGCACCAGCGTCCCATCAGAAACGCTCCGAGTGCCAGCCCCCCGAGGAACACGGATATCACCACGCTAGTCGCATAGACCGTGTTCCCAAGTGTCAGCTTAAGCAGCCGCACCCATACGACTTCGTCCATCAGCGAGCAAACGCCGGAAACGAAGTATATGCACGTCAGCCACCTGATTTTCGAATCGTTAGCAACCAGCGCCGAGGCCATAAGCAGTACACTCCCAGAACAATCTCCAGCAATGCTAGACGGGCAGCCCGACACATGCAAGCAGATCAAGTGAGCTCTTTGCCGTGCATGGTCCTTCCTTTGGCGCGATTTTCGCGCGAATTCACTCGAC
>JABGQM010000019.1:0-59290 GCA_018648805.1 Verrucomicrobiota bacterium | reverse complement strand
GGGGGGGGGGGGGATGGTATTTTGGTTGAAGGATCGAGCGAATATTATGCCTGAGAGCGGCAAGCGCTACATTCAGAAATAGAATTTAAACGCGATGTCCCGTGGGGGGCAGCGCGCGAGGCGGGGGAACAGATAAGTCAACAAACAAGTCAACAATATGGAGGGCAGGCAGTGATGAAGAAACAATGGATAACAACAGTGGTCACGATCGCGATCGCGATGGTGATGTTCGCCGGAATGGCCGTGCCGACGGTGCATGCGCAGACACCTCCGGCTGCAGAGACCACCTATACCGACGCCGGCGATGGCACTTGGACGAACGTTCTGAACTGGGACAACGGTGTGCCGGTCGATGCTCCGGGCCCGTTTGATGATGCACTGATTGGCGCGGGTGAGTCGGCGTTCTTTGACGCGGATATTTCCGGGCCTGCAGATTTTGGGACGCTTACACTCGGGGCGAATGCCTATCTCCTGTGGGATGTCCAGGGAGGTGCTGACTGGACTGGTGCCGGCAACGTCTACTTGAGCGACGGATCTCACCTGGAGCATACATCAGGGACTCTCAACAGCGGCCCTAACTTGTTTGTCCTGCCAGGCGCTGATGCGACGGTTACGTACGAGGGGGGTATCATCAAGGGGACGCTTTCCGGTGCGGGGAATATTACCTACATTATGGAGGGTTCCTACAACAACCGCGGAGGCAGTGGTTCTCACACCGGCAACCAGACCTTTCAGTCGAACAATGGCTCGGCTCGTCGGCTGTATCTGAGACGCTACGGTACTCATCCCATTCTCGGGTCGGGTATCAACACCTTCGAGAACGGTATCTACGTGGCGATGGACACTCAGAATGACCTGCCGGCCGCTTGCACGCTGAAGCTCGTCGGCGGAGTGGGGAATGCTAACCCGAAGTGGAATGAGAGTAGCGATACCGACAGCATCGCCAACCTGGTGGTCGACTCGCCGGGTACATTGACCGGGACATCGCCTCTGTGGCGCGGGTCTGGTTCACTAACGGTCACCAACGAAGTGACGTTCCAGGGCACGGCCGCCACAGTTGAGATCGATGATAGCGATGCCAGTCCGGCAGGCAGCCTCATCAGCGCCAACAAGATGATCTTCACAGGCAGCGGCAGTTGGGTGGTGCAGGGCGACGGTATTCTCGGGTTCACCGGCGGCACGGTCTCGAACGCCGTGGCCGCCACGATCAGCAACGCGTTGGATATCAGCAGCGGAGGTTTCACCAAGACCGGCAGCGCGACGCTGACGCTCGGTGGTTCCGACGATATTTCGGGTGTGGGGGAGATCGCCGTCTCGCAAGGCGCTCTGTCCTTCGGCAGCGCCGACCGCCTCCCACCGTTCGGGACGCTCTCAGTGGCGAGCGGCACCACAGTCGACCTGGACTACGCGGGCACAGGCAACGTCCTCATTCTCAACTTGGGCGGCGGTCCGGCGGCAGCGGGCACTTGGGGTCGTACCGGGCTGGGCGGGGTCGATTACAACTCGTCCCTTCTGACCAGTGACGGCATCATCAACAACGGCGCCGGCGCCGCGGCCAACTTCTTCTACTGGGATGGCGGATACGTTGACAATCCCGCCAATGGCGATCTTGTCAGCGCTGGCGGCGATGGCATCTGGAACACCACCACCTCGAACTGGGATATCGGTTTCGTACCGCATGCGGTCTATGGCAATACCACCGACGACAAGGTCTTCTTTGGCGGATCAGTCGACTAC
The DNA here is from genome assembly GCA_018648805.1 of Verrucomicrobiota bacterium. Taxonomy (GTDB): domain Bacteria; phylum Verrucomicrobiota; class Kiritimatiellia; order UBA8416; family JABMPJ01; genus JABMPJ01. The sequence goes on along the minus strand of JABGQM010000019.1, from coordinate 57,553 downwards.
ACGATCACCGTCACCGAACCGGTCAATCTCGGCGACATGACCTTCACCATCACGGGCGACAATGACGAGTACACCATCAATGGCGCGGCCCTGAACTTCGGCGCAGGTTCAACGATCCGCGTCAGCGACAACCGAGCCGACCAGACCATCACCTGTGCGATCACCGGCAGCCCGGACGTAGAGACGAAGGACTGGGGCGCCGGCAACCAGTACCAGGGCATCAAGTTTGCCCCCAGCAGTGGTACGGTAACACTGGGTGACGTACTGAACCCGAACAATACAGGCAACACGGATAAGTCCGGCTTCACTATGGGCGGTTCCACGACCGGCAATTCGGTCAACTCGATCGACTACGCCAGTGGAGACAAGTATGGGACTGTGTTCTGTGAGGGTGGTGAGTGGACCGTGGGCGACATCCGCACGGGAACTATCAGGCTCAGCGCCGGAACGTTGATCGCCAACGGGAGCTGGACAACTGATTACCAGCATTTCTACTTCACAGGCGGCACACTTGCGGGAACCGGCGTAGTGAATGATGCTGTTTCAGTGCCCGTAACCGTCGGCACGATCGCCCCGGGCGATCCGACGGGCACGCTGACGATAACGAACAACAACTGCGACATCGACGGCACGCTGGCGATCACGGTCAATGGCGCGCAGGTCAGCACACTGGCCGTTGACCCCGACAACACACTCGACATCACCGGCGCCACGCTGGATGTCACGGCCGCGAGTCCGGGAGCCACCGTGGTCATCGCGACCTACGGCGCCGGGAATCTGGTCCCCGTCGGTGGCCCGTTCGCCTCGGATAACCTGCCGGCAGGCTGGCTGATCGATTATGAAGCCAATGGGGGCACGGCCATTACCCTGGCCCCGCCGCCCTCCGGCACGCTTGTGACGATCAGGTAAGGCGCAAGAACCCCTGAGAAAAGGGTGAATAGAATCACGAATGGGGTGGGGCATCTGATGCCCCACCCCTCGTGCTATAGAGCCCACAATCGGACGCTAGCTCGCCCGCCGCCCTGTCTCTCCCTCTCCCTGTAGCCCGCTCATTTGAGCGCAGTTCGCATCGCATTCTGAGGTGTGGCCAGATATGGCCGGATTTGCCAGCATAGCGACGTTAGGTCGTCCCGAAATTCGCAACGTGTTGTACTCCAGATGGATAGCAAACAACGACGCCCCAGATCAGTCGCCCCAGTGAAGCGTTTTCTCCCCCAGAAAGAATGATGTCCGGATTTGGCCGGATTTGGCCGGATTTTCGATCACCGAGGCTCCCCCTTGCACCCGGGCAGGCAGGGTCAGAGTACCTAGAAACTAGAAAGTGGATTGACGTTTGGCGTGGGCGTGGCAGTCTTTCTGCATGCCGAGACCGTGGCGAGTAGAATATCCTGCGGCGAAGTACCATGTGACCAGCAGAGGCAATGGGCGAGCACATCTTTCCTCGATCTGAATCCCGCTTCGTCGAGTAGAAATCCAGCATAGGCACGCCGGACAACAGAATACTACTGCTTGATGGCACCTATGCCCTTCAGGATTGAGCCTGCAGGGCGGCGGGGATACTCTCCACCATGTACAGGGGCAGGGACACGAGGTGATACTTGACGGGCTCGGAGGTCGTGGTTTTAACATCGAGATCCTGAACCGAAGGCAGATTGGTATCCAGGCGCAGTGCCCGGTGCAGCCCTTTATGATACATGAAGGCATGTAGCGACTTCATCGCACCTGCGCTGCCCGCCTTCACTTCAACCGGGACGATCTGGCTTCCATGCTGAATGATATAGTCGATTTCGCCTTGGCGTCCCTGCACGCGTTGCCAGTAGAAAAGTCTCGGATCCTCGAATGCGTGCGACAGACAGCGAAGGTGTTGGCCCACGAACTGTTCCGCAAGGCCTCCCTTGTTGGCCCACACCACGCTATCAAGGTCGCGCCAATCAAGACGCGAAAGACCCAGCTGAGCGGCCGCCAGCCCCACGTCTACCAGGATCGACTTGAATGTCCTTGGATTCGTCTCCGCGCCCAAGGGCAATCCGTTGGCTGCCGTATGTTCAACGCGATGGCAGACGCGGGCCAACTGCAACAACTCCAGGGCCTGCTTGATATCCCGATGTTTGGCATCCACATCGACATGGCTGTACACAAACCGGTTGGCCAGTTGTCGTGGGATGGCATCCATGACGCGGCGCAACAGGTCGGCGGGGATCCGGGCCCTGTACTTGTTGAAGTCGTCCCGGTAGGTTGTGATCAAGTCGCGTTGAAGTTGCAGCCGACGATCATCGTCCCGGGTCGCTATCCAATCCGCGATGACTTCCGGTAGACCACCCACAAGGCAGTATTCTGAAAACAACTCGAGCGCGCGTTGATGCAACCGGGGGCTCAGTTCCAGGGATTCCGCGGCGGCAGTCAGCGATGATTTCAACCTGTCGTTTCCGGACGCATCAAGGAATTCGTAGAAGGACACCGGTTCCAAATAGCTGTAGGTGATTCGTCCGACGGGCATACTGAACTCATGGTCACGCAGGGCGAAGTCCAGCAACGAGCCGGCTGCTATGACTCGCAACTCCGGCATGTCTTCACGAAACCAGCGGAGGAAGGGCAGTAGTTCTGGGGTCGCCTGCACTTCATCGATAAACAGCAGGGAGGTGTCGGGCAGGATCGACGTGCCAAGGTCGGCTGAGAGATCTGAAACCGCACGGGGGGCGTTGTTTGAACGGAAGTGGTCCGCCAATTCCGGCCGACGTTCCATGTTTAGTTCAATGAGTTTCAGTCCGTGTCGTTGGGCCAGGTCGCGTACTAGCCACGTCTTCCCTACCTGTCTAGCGCCACGCAGGATCAGGGGCTTGCGGTTGGGCCCTGCAATCCACTGGTCCAGATAGTCTGACGTATAGCGTTTCATAGCTCTCACCTTTCGTGGAAGTGCCCTGATGCGCGAGATGATGGTGCATTAATCTAATAGAGATGTCAATAACAACGCGTTGTTGTGTCAATGATTGACATCTAACCCTCAGGTGTTTCGGCGGCTCCGCTGACCTGCCGCCCTCTGCCGCCCTTCAAATGCCATTCTGCGTCCCTATGCTCTCCCTCGCCGCCCTCTCTCCCGCTCCCTGTAGCCCGCTCTCGCCGAGAGCGAGGCCTCTCTGCAGGTGCAGCATTGCCCTCGACCATCCTGCCTCGCCCCGGACGTCCGGGGCGGGTTACATGGTGCAAAGCGATGCTGGCCGGCAATCGGCCCTCTTATCGAGAAAGGCGGACCGAAGCGTCAATTCGATCATTAGGTCTGTATTTCATATACAGGACTATCCCCAGTTTTTGAAGGAGCAACAGCCCAAACGACTGCGAACAAAGGCTAAGGTGTTTGGACGAAGTGGAATGGCACAATCCTTCGAGAATGAACTGGAGATGCCTCGACTACGCTCGGCATGACAGAAGACCTTAGGAAAGTGTCATCCCGAGCGTAGTCGAGGCATCTCCTGTCAGTTCAGCGCGTAAGAACTGGGGTGATATGTGGCCATATATGCCCTCGACGAGGCAGTTGTGGCCAGATATAGTTAACTCATTACCACAAGTGGAGGTGTCGAATGGAAGCCAATATTGTTGGGCGAGAGCCGGAACGGGAGACGCTTGGGCAGCTATATGCCTCAAGAGAACCGGAGTTCCTTGCGGTATACGGGCGTCGACGTGTTGGCAAAACATTCTTGGTAAAGGAGTACTTCGAGGGACGCGGTCCATTCTTTGAACTGACAGGGGAGAAGGACGCGACGCTATCCGAACAGCTGCAGAACTTCGTCTTCGCCTATCGCACCCAGTTCCCTGATGCACCCGTACCCCAGGTGAGTTCCTGGCGCGAGGCCTTTCAACTTCTGGCCACATCGATCGACCGCACCTGGCCGAAGAAGAGGATCATCCTGTTCTTCGATGAGTTGCCGTGGCTAGCGTCCCGCAAGTCTAAGTTCCTGACAGCACTGGATCATTTCTGGAACTCATGGGGAACCCGGCGCAATCTGCTCCTCGTCGTTTGTGGCTCGGCGGCTTCATGGATGATCGGCAACCTCCTCCATAACAAGGGTGGACTCTACAATCGGGTTACAGCCCAGATTCGGCTGCTGCCCTTCTCCCTGCACGAGGTCGAGACATACATGAAATCACGCGGCGTGAATCTTGGCCGCAAGGATATGGTCGAACTCTACATGTGTCTTGGCGGAATCCCTCACTACCTGCGCGGCGTCCAGCGTGGTGAATCTGTCGCCCAGGCCGTGGACCGTATGTGCTTCTCGTCTCACGGCCTACTGCACAACGAACTGGATCGACTGTTCGCCTCCCTTTTTGAGAACCATGAGCGACATGTTGCCGCTATCCGTGCGCTTGCTGCCAAGCGCAGCGGCATGACTCGGCAGCAGCTGGTTGTGGCTCTCGGCAGCTCTTCCGGTGGTGGGTTGACCCGTGTAATGAAGGAACTGGAGGAGTCCTCCTTCATTTCCCGTGACGCCAGTTTTGGGCAATTGAAGCGCGATGCCATTTATCGTTTGATCGACGAGTACTGCCTTTTCCATCTCACATGGGTGGACCGGATGCGAGGGGAAGGCCAAGGGTACTGGATGGGCCGACACGGAACGCCTGCCTGGCGGGCATGGGCGGGGCTGGCTTTTGAAGCTATATGCCTTAAACACGTAGAACAGATACGGCAGGGGCTGGGAATCTCAGGCGTGAGCACTGTGCGCAGTGGCTGGCAGGCAAAGACAGAAAAGGAAGGCGCTCAGATTGACCTGGTTATTGATCGTGCCGACAACTGCATCAGTCTGTGTGAGATGAAATACAGTGACGAGTCCTTCACGATCACTAGGTCATACGCCGAAATACTCCGCCGAAAAGTTCGCATGTTCCGAGATATGACACGTACTCGCAAGAATCTGTTTCTGACCATGGTTACGACACACGGCTGTCGGCACAACCCGAACTTCGAAGAACTTGTGGATTACGAGCTCACGGTGGATGCGCTCTTTACAAAGAACACGTAGGCGGTTTGCTGTGGCCTCCCTGTAGCCCGCGCTTGCCAAGCGCGTGGCCTGTCTGCAAGACTGCTCTCATGCAAGCGACGGCGCGACATCAGCTCAAACGTTGGCTCCCTCCGCTCCTCCTCATTCTGGCCGGCGTGCTGGCCTACTGGAACAGCTTCGACGGTGTGTTCGTCTATGACGATCTCGACTCCATCCGCGACAACCCGCACATCCGCAAACTCTGGCCGCTCAGCGAGGCCATGTCGCTGCCGCTGTGGAGCTCGGCATTGACCGTGGACGGGCGGCCACTGCTCAGCCTCTCTCTCGCCCTGAACCAGCACGTCTTCGGCCCTGAACCGTGGGGCTACCACCTGGTCAACCTGCTGATCCACATCGGGGCCGGGTTGCTCCTCTTCGGCATCGTCAGGCGTACGCTACACCTGCCGCGCTTTCGTGGGCGATGCCCGGGTAATCCGACCTGGTTGTCGCTTGCCGTCGCCTTGATCTGGCTGGTACATCCGCTGCAGACCGAAAGCGTCACCTACATCGTGCAGCGTTCCGAATCGCTGATGGGGATGCTGTTTCTGTTGACCGTGTATTGTGCGATCCGGGGGTTCACGAGCGACAAGGGTGGACGCTGGTACGTGGCCGCCGTCATCGCCTGCGCTTGCGGCATGGGGGTCAAGCAAACCATGTTCAGTGTGCCGCTGCTGGTCCTTCTTTACGATTATACATTTAATGGTGGTTTCGCACCTGGTGGCCTCGCGCTCGGCGAGCGCGAGGCCGGTTCTACGCTGCCCTGTGTTCCACGTGGCTCATCGTCTTCGGCATCATCGGACTAACCTGGCAGGAATCAACGATCGACTTCGTCAAAATTGGCCCGGTTCGCTATCTCCTCACCCAACCGCTCGTGATTCTCTACTACCTGCGCCTGGCTGTCTGGCCCTCGCCGTTGGTACTGTCCTACGGCTGGGGGCTCGAGGAGCAATGGCCGCGCATTGTGTTTCCGGGGCTGGTCATCCTGGGCCTGCTGGCCGTGATGCTGCGCGGCCTGTGGCGCCGCAGGTGGTACGGGTTTGTTCTGGCGTGGTTCTTCCTGATCCTGGCCCCGACCTCAAGCATCGCACCGATGCGGCAGTCGCTGTTCGAGCACCGCATGTACTTGTCGCTGGCGGCTGTTGTGGTCCTGGTGGTGATCGGCGTTGCCTATGCTGTTCGACGAAGCTGCAGGGCTCCGGGACGTGCCGCGGTGCTCGGTGGTGCCCTGGCGATAGTAACCGTGATCGGGTTGGGGGCACTCACCCGCGATCGCAACAGCGACTATCACGATGCCATCGGGTTATGGCAGGACAGCCTGGCCCATCGCGACCGAAGCCATGTTGCCCACCTCAACCTGGGCAGCCGCCTGCAAACCGCGGGTAGGTCCGTGGAGGCGCTCCGGCATCTCCAGGCGGCTCTGGCGCTCAAGCCCGACTACGCGGAAACCCATAGCAACCTGGGCAACGCCCTGCTGGCGCTGGGGCGCCCCGGGGAAGCGATTCCGCACCACCGCGAGGCGCTTCGGATCAATCCGAACTCCGCTGAGATCAACTACAACCTTGGGATAGCCCTGGAGGCGGTCGGGCAACGCCGGGAAGCGATTGACAGCTATCGAGAGGCCGTGCGGCTCAAGCCGGACCTGGCGGATGCCCACTACAATCTGGGCAACGTCTTGCTGGTACTGGGACAATCCCGGGAAGCGATCTCGCACTACCGGGAGGCGCTGCGACTAAAACCGGACTACACCCCGGCCCGCAACAACTTGCGCATCGCCTTGCAACAACCGGAGCGCAGCGAAGAGTGATGACAGAACAGAGCAAGACCGTGACCCCCACAGGCGACCTGCTCCCCCGCAAGCCGCGCACCCGTAGCGCCTTCATCAAGCAGCTTGGCCTGGCGCTGTTGACGCTCGTGGTGGGGCTCTTTATCGTTGAGGGCGTGGTGCGACTGTTTAATCTCGCGCCTGCACTTCGCGCCATCGATACCTCGGACCCCGATTCACCCTACAAACGGTCGGACAATCCCATTCTCGGATACGAGCACAAAGCCAACTACCGCAACGCCAACGCCGATCTCATTACTTCGATCCCGCGCACCAACGCCCACGGCCAGCGGGACGTGGAGCGTTCGGTCGAGAAACCTGCCGGAGTGCGCCGCGTTATTCTGCTGGGCGATTCGGTGGTCGAGAGCATGGAAGTGCGGGATATCGAACAGGTGATGCACCGCCAACTGGAACGGCTCTACCCGGCAAACAGCGTGGAAGTCCTGAACTTCGGCGTGAACGGCTACTGTACGCTGGCGGAGATCGAGTTGCTGCGCGTCAAGGGGCTGGCCTTCAAGCCGGACGTCGTGGTCGTGGTCTTTGTCGACAATGATTTTGACTCCTTCAACGCCGCGGTGCACGCCTTCGCCACCGACCGCAGGCGGCCGGGGATCGTGAACGGCTTGTTCAAGCGCTCGCATCTCTTCCGCTCGATATGTCTTCGGCTCAACCTGTTCGGCTTCGCGGCGCAAAGAAACCCGGCCGTATGGAATACAAACGCCATTGGCGGCAACAACGTCGTGACCGGCCTGGCCATGCTCAGGGAGTTGGCCGACCGGGAAGGATTCGAGCCTGTCGTCGCGATCTGGCCGACCTTCGAGGAGAACCGGATCGTTGATGGACCGTTGGTGGAGGATGGAGACCGGACGCTTATCATCGAGCAGTTTGCCGGATTCCATGGGATCCCGTGCTTCCGTTTGTCCGGCTCCTTCGCACGGGATCATGCCACGCGAGGTGCGACCGTCGGCCCCAGCGACACCTATACCATCGGTGACGGCATGCATGCCAATGAAGAAGGCTCACGCGTGGCTGCCCTGGCGTTGAGAGCCGTGCTCGACGCTCTCGACGACCCGTCGCGCGCCGTGCAAGCGCCGCCTTCAGCCGCCGCATACGCCCGGACGTTGGCGAAAATGCGGGAGATGGATCGGGCCCAGGCGGAAGGTGTCAGGCGGCAGAGCATCCGCTTCGACGAGCTGGTGTCCACGGCCGACTCTCTGGCAGAGCATGGGAGGCTTGAAGAGGCGATCCCCCTATACGCCAAGGCCATTGCGATGGACACCGAATTCTCTCCCCGCGCACACGAGAAATTGGCCAATGCCCTGCAGGCGGCAGGACGCTACCAGGAAGCGATTCCGCACTACCGCGAGCTGTTGCGGGTCAACCCCGGCTACGCCTCGACCCACCACAACTGGGGGGTCGCACTCGACGCGCTCGGGCGTCCGCAGGACGCCATCGATCACTATCAAGAGGCGGTGCTTATCAAGCCGGACGGGGCGGACACTCACTTCAACCTTGGAAATTCCCTGCGGGTGTTGGGGCGGCACCAGGAAGCGGTCAATCACTATGAGCAGGTCGTGCAGCTTCAGCCGGACTACGTCGACGCCCACGTCAACTGGGCCCTCGCCCTGCATTCCCTCGGCCGTTTTGAAGCGGCCATCACACGTGGCCTGCAGGCCGTGCGACTCAATCCCGACCATTCCGCGGCCCACAACAACCTGGCCATCATGTACCGGGAGAGCGGCCGACTCGCCGAGGCAATCAAGCACTTCGAGGAGGCGGTGCGAGTGAGCCCCGACAACGCCTCAGCCCGCGAGGGATTGCGTGTGACCCGGGCGATGATGAAGAGAGGGATGAAGGATGAAGGCTGAAGGATGAAACACCCACTCAAGTGCTGGCTTCCCCCCCTCCTGCTCATTCTGGCCGGGGTGTTGGCCTACTGGAACAGCTTCGACGGTGTGTTCGTTTACGACGACCTGCCTTCGATTCTGGACAACCCGCATATCCGCGTGCTCTGGCCACTCAGCGAGGCCATGTCGCTACCGCTGTGGAGTTCAGCTCTGACCGTGGATAGCCGCCCGCTGCTCAGCCTCTCCTTTGCCCTTAACCACTGGCTCTTCGGTCCAGAGCCGTGGGGTTACCACCTGGTGGACCTCATCATCCACCTGGCGGCCGGGTTGCTGCTGTTTGGCATCGTCAGGCGCACGCTGGAGCTGCCGCGGTTTCGCGAACGGTACGCTCAGAGCGGTACCTGGCTCGCGCTTGCTTCGGCCCTGATCTGGCTCGTCCATCCGCTGCAGACCGAGAGCGTCACCTACATCGTGCAGCGCGCCGAATCGCTGATGGGGATGCTGTTCCTGCTGACTGTGTATTGCGCGATCCGGGGGATCAGGAGTCAGGAGTCAGGGGTCTCTCCTTCGCCCGGGCTTCCTACTTCGCCAGGGCTTCGTAGGACAAGCCGGAGGGCAGGCAGGAGTCAGAGTCCCAAGAACTTTGTCGCGAGCTTTGTCGCGAGCTTTGTCGACAAAGTTACCGACAAAGCTCGCGACAAAGTGCCGGCTTCCTCCGTCGCCGGGGCACGCCGCTGGTACGTGGCCGCCATCCTCGCCTGCGCCATCGGCATGGGGGTCAAGCAAACGATGTTCAGCGCGCCGTTGCTGGTGATTCTCTATGACTACATATTCACTGGTGGCCTCGAACCTGATGGCCTCGCGCTCGGCGAGCGCGGGCTACAGAGAGCGGGCCATGTAGCCCGCGCTCGCTTGCCCTCCGTAGCCAGCGAAGCGCGAAGGATGGGCCGAGCGCGAGGCCGGTTCTACGCCGCCCTGTGTTCCACGTGGCTGATTGTCTTCGGGATCATCGGGCTAACCTGGAATGAGTCGACGAGCGATTTTGTCACAATCAGCCCGCTGCGCTATGCCCTGACCCAGCCGCTGGTCCTGCTGCACTACCTGCGGTTGGCGATCTGGCCGGATCCGCTGGTGCTGGCCTACGGTTGGCCGCTCGAGGATCAATGGCCGCGCATTGTGTTTCCGGCACTGGTCATCCTGGGCCTGCTGGCCGTGATGCTGCGTGGCCTGTGGCGCCGCAGCTGGTACGGCTTCCTGATCGCGTGGTTTTTCCTGATCCTGGCCCCGACCTCGAGTGTGGCGCCAATGCGGCAGGCGATCTTCGAGCACCGCATGTACTTGCCGTTGGCGGCTGTCATCATGCTTGCGGTTGTGGGTGGGGAGTATGTCATTCGGAAACTCGTCACGGACCCGAAGCGACGGGCCGTGCTCGGCGCGTGTCTGGCGATGGCGATCGTGACGCTGTTCGGATACCTCACGCACGTTCGCAACAGGGACTACCACAGCGCCATCCGGATCTGGCAGAATAATATTGCGCATCAGCCCGAGAGCCATGTGGCCCACACCAACCTGGGTTACCACCTGCGCAAGGCGGGGAGATACGCGGAAGCGGCCCGGCATCTTCAGACGGCCCTGCAACTCAAGCCCAACCGCGCTGCGGCCCATTACAACCTGGGGCGTGCCTTGCGAGGCCTCGGCCGTACCCGCGAAGCGATCGCGCATTATCAGCAGGCCCTGCGGGCCGACCCCGGCCTGGCTGATGCCCACTACGACCTGGGCAATGCCCTGCGGGTGTTGGGGCGCCACGAGGAGGCGATCGGGCATTACCGTCAGGCCGTGCAGCTCAAGCCGGATTACGCCGATGCCTACAACAACTGGGGGGTTGCGCTCGACGCGGCAGGGCGGCCGCAGGAAGCGGTGGTCCAGTATCAACACGCCGTGCGGATTGATCCCGGCTTGCCGGATGCCCATTACAACCTGGGCAACGCCTTGTTCGTGCTGGGCCGCCACGAGGAGGCGGTTGAGTATTACCGCCAGGCCGTGCAGCTTAAGCCGGATTACGCCGATGCCTACAACAACTGGGGTGTTGTCTGCCAGGCCGACGGCCGGTTTTCCGAGGCGATCACGCATTTCGAGCAGGCGCTGCGGTTGAAACCGGACTATACTGCGGCACGTGAGAATCTGCGGAAGACCAGGGAGATGATGAAGAGAGGGCTGAAGGATGAAGGCTGAAGGATGAAATATCCACTCAAGCGCTGGCTTCCTTTCCTCCTGCTCATGGTGGCGGGTGTGCTGGCGTACTGGAACAGCTTCGACGGCGTCTTCCTCTTTGACGACTTTGCATCCATCCGGGACAACCCTTATATCCGTGTCCTGTGGCCGCTAAGCAGGTCTATGTCATTGCCGCTGTCGGATACGGGGTTGACCGTGGACGGGCGTCCACTGCTCAGCTTGTCGTTTGCTCTGAACCACTGGCTCTTCGGCCCGGAACCGTGGGGTTACCACCTGGTCAACCTGCTAATCCACCTCACGGCCGGGTTGCTCCTGTTCGGCATCGTCAGGCGTACGCTGGAGCTGCCGCAGTTCCGTGAGCGGTACGCTCAGAGCGGCACCTGGCTCGCACTCGCTTCGGCCCTGATCTGGCTGGTGCATCCCTTGCAGACCGAGAGCGTGACCTATATTGTGCAGCGTGCCGAATCGCTGATGGGGATGCTGTTTCTCCTGACGCTGTACTGTGCGATTCGGGGTTTTACGGGTGCAAAGTGTGGTCGCTGGTACCTCGCAGCGGTCCTTGTCTGCGCCTGCGGGATGGGGGTCAAAGAGATCATGTTCAGTGCTCCGCTGCTAGTCCTGCTGTATGACTACATATTCAATGATGGCCTTGCACCTGGTGGCCTCGCGCTCGGCGAGCGCGGGCTACAGAGAGAGGGCCATGTAGCCCGCGCTCGCCGAGCGCGAGGCTGGTTCTACGCCGCCCTCTGCTCCACCTGGTCGATCGTCTTCTGGATTACCGTCTCCGGGTGGTCGGAAGCGACAAACTACCTGGATAAGATCAGCCCCCTGCGCTATGCCATGACGCAGCCCCTGGTGTTGCTGTACTACCTACGGCTGGTGATCTGGCCGTCGCCCCTGGTGATGAGCTACGCGTGGCCGTATGAGGATCAATGGATCCGCGCCGTGTTTCCCACGCTGGCGATCCTGGGCATGCTGGCCGTGATGTTTCACGGCATCCGCCGCCGCACGTGGTACGGCTATGTGGCCGCGTGGTTCTTTCTGATTCTGGCACCCACGTCCACTATCATGCCATTGCAGCACCCGATCTTTGAGCACCGCATGTACCTGCCGCTGGCGGCCGTCGTGATACTGGTTGTCGTGGGCGCCGAGAGCGCCATACGGAAGCTCGTCAGTACCCCGAAACAGCAGGCGATAGTCGGGGGCTGCCTGGCGATGGCGGTGCTGACCGCGTTCGGATTCCTCACGCACGATCGCAACAGGGACTATCACAGTGAGCTCTCGATGTGGAATGACAATATTCTACACTGCCCCGACAGCTCGCCGGCCCACCTTGACCTGGGCAACGCCCTGCTGGCGTTGGGACGTCACGCGGAAGCGATTTCGCACTACCGGGAAGCGCTGCGACTCAAGCCGGACTCTGCCGAAGCGTATAACAACCTGGGGAATACCATGCTGGAGCAGGGCCGCCCGGCGGAAGCGATTGCCCACTACCAAGAGGCCCTGCGGCTCAAGCCGGCTCTGGCCCGAGTGCACAGCAATCTGGGCAACGCCCTGCAGAAGGTGGGCCGCACGGACGAGGCGGTTGCGCACTATGAACAGTCCCTGCGGATCAATCCTGAGCAGGCCGAGATCCAGAACAAACTGGGTAACGCTTTGCAGGGGTCGGCCGGCCCCGCGAAAGCGATTCCGCACTACCTCGAAGCCCTGCGGATCGATCCGGGCTCTGCCGAAGCACATAACAACCTGGGCAATGCCATGCAGGCGTTGGGTCGCACCGCGAAAGCGATTCGGCACTATGAGGATGCGTTGCGGGCGAATCCCGCCTACGCGGAGGTCCACTTCAACCTGGGTCGTGCCATGCAGGCGTTGGGTCGCACCGGGGAAGCGATCGGCCATTACCAGCAAGCCGTGGTGTTCAAGCCGGACATGGCGGATGCCCACTACAACCTGGGCAATGCCATGGTGCCACTCGGCCGCACCGACGAAGCCATCGACCACTACCGACAGGCCGTTCAGCTCAAGCCGGACCACGTCAACGCCCACAACAACCTGGGCGCCATGTACAGGGAAGGTGGCCGCTTGGCCGAGGCGATCAAGCACTTTGAGCAGGCCGCGCGATTGAAGCCGGACAGCACTATGGCACAAGAGAATCTGCGCCTGACCAGGGAGATGATGAAGAGAGGGATGAAGGATGAAGGCTGAAGGATGAAACATCCACTCACACGCTGGTGTCCCTTCCTCCTGCTCATCCTGGCGGGTGTGCTGGCGTATTGGAACAGCTTTGACGGTGTCTTTATCTATGACGATATTCTGGCCGTTCGCGACAATGTACATATTCGCAACCTGTGGCCGCTATCCGAAGCCCTCTCTCTCGACCAGTGGGCAACGGGATCGACGGTCGATGGCCGTCCGCTCCTGAGTCTCTCTTTTGCTGTGAACTATGCGCTCCTAGGCAACGCGCCGTGGGGGTATCACCTCGTTAACCTGCTGATTCACCTTGCCGCTGCGCTCCTGATCTTCGGGATCGTCAGAAGCACGCTGACGCACACCGGACGGTTCCGCGCTGCGCAGCCGACCGCTTTGGCCCTCGGCGTCGCATTGCTCTGGACCGTCCACCCCATTCAGACGGAGAGTATCACCTACATTGTCCAGCGCGCTGAGTCCCTGATGGGTCTGTTCTACCTCCTCACGCTCTACGCGTCGCTTCGGGCGTTCCACATCAAGCACTCCCCGTCAGCCATTCCCTGGCGTGGCGTAGCCATACTGGCGTGTGCCCTCGGTATGGCGGTCAAGGAAGTCATGATCACGGCCCCCATGGCGGTGCTGCTCTATGACTACACGTTCGTGTCGGGATCGTTCCTGAAGGCGCTACGCAAGCGGCCGGGCTTCTACGCGGGACTGTTCGCGAGCTGGATCGTACTCTTCGGGCTTGTTTTCTGCAACAGGGCCGACGTCGCGGAGAACTTCGGGGTGGCGCCGTGGCCCTCGTACCTGTTCGCGCAGCCCGGTGTTATTCTGCACTATCTCCGTCTCTGCGTCTGGCCGCGCCCTCTGCTTCTGGCCTATGACTGGCCCCTCGCCAGCGGCGGGATCGTCGTCATGGTGCAGACCGCCCTGGTTGGCGGGTTGCTGGTCCTCTCCTTGTGGGGATTGTGGCGCCGACATTGGGCCGGTTTCGTCGGCACTGTTTTCTTCCTGGTTCTCTCCCCGACCTCCAGCATCCTCCCCAGTCTGCAGGTCATCCACGAACACAGGATGTACGTTTCCCTTGCCGCTGTCGTTACGCTTGCCGTCGCAGGTGTGCAGGCCGCCCTAACCCGCATCCCGCGCGTGTCTGCCGTAGTAGCTCGACAACCGAAGAGCGCTTTCGCTGTCCTGCCGCCCATCCTCGTCGTTGCTGTGCTCTTCGGCATCATGACCGTTCAGCGAAACCGCGACTACCACAGTGAAATCGCATTCTGGCAACACAATGTCGACCATCGTCCCGAGAGCTATGTCGCACACTGCGGCCTGGGGCAGGCGCTGCAGTCGCACGGTAGGCCCGCTGAAGCCATCGAGCACTATCGAAGGGCTCTGCGAATCGAACCCAAGTATGCGGAGGCCCACTACAACTGGGGGCTGGCACTGACCACGGTGGGACGGACACAGGAGGCGATGGCCTGCTATCAGCAAGCCCTGCGGCTCAACCCGAATCACGTCAACGCCCACAACAACCTGGGCAATGCCCTGCAGGCGTTGGGACGGACCCGCGAAGCGATTCCGCATTACCGGGACGCGTTGCGACTCAAGCCGGGCATGGCAGAAGCGCATGACAACCTGGGCAATGCCCTGCGTGCCTTGGGTCGCTTCGGGGAGGCGATCACGCAGCACGAGCAGGCCCTGCGAATCCGGCCGGGCTGGGCTGAGGCCCACTACAACCTGGGTAACGCCCTGCGGGCCCAGCGTCGCTTCCGGGAGGCCATCGCGACATACGAGCAGGCTCTGCGGGTCAAGCCGGACTACGCCGAAGCCCACTACAACCTGGGGCTCGCGCTGGAAGCGATGGGGCGGCCCCTGGAGGCCGTCGGGCATTACCAGGCCACGGTGCGGATCAAACCCAACCTGGCGGTCGCGCACTGCCGATTGGGCATCATCTACCAGCAGAGCGGCCGGATCGCTGCTGCCATCAGACATTACGAGCAGACGCTGCGGCTGAAGCCAGATTTTGCTGAGGCACGCCAGGGGCTGCGTGAGATGAGGGCAATGACGAGGGAGCCTGTCGTTGAAGACAGCCTGTGAGTGTGTGGGTGTAAGTCCATTCGTGATGCGGCCGAACGCGAGCCGAACAGCTATGCCGGGCCCCTGGCTCTACTGGATCGGGATCTCGATATCGGGCCGACGCTTGAACAGGTCGAATCCGATGACGCTCAGCCCGAATGGGATATGGCCGACCATTCGGAAGAACCAGCCGGGATTGTTGCGCGCCGTCCATAGAAGCAGGCGAAACACGTTGCGGGGGGAGCTGTAGAAGCGTTTCTTGACTTCACCGGCGAGCTTGAGGCGTTCCTCGTAGGGATAGGTCTCGTCGATTTCTCCCGAGCGTAACTTCTCACGCAACTCCGTATTGGGGAGGAACACGAGTGGATAGCAGTCGATGACAACCGGCCGCGCTTCGACCAGCAGATCAATGATCTTGTCGACCTCGTTCTCGGGCGCATAGGGGAAGCCGCTCATGAAATGCACGATGGTCAGAAGGTCCTGCGCTCTTGCGTGGCGCAGGCACTCGGTCAGGACGGCCCCGCCTTCCGTACTGCGACGAATCGCGGCCAGGGTCGCTTCATCCACCGCCTGCATGCCGATGACGACCGTGTCGCACCCGCTACTCCGCAGCAGTCGAAACGCCTCCTCCTGCCGCCCGCGGTGCGTCGAAGGGCAGAAGTTGACCTTGTAGCGCAGCGGGTAGTTGCGCTCCGCGAGAAGGGCACAGAACTCCTCGAGCCACTCCCATTCGCTGCCGAAAACCGAATCGAGCATCGTAATGTAGCGCACCCCATACTTCTGCACGAGTTCGTCGATCTCGGCCAGTACGTTGCCCGGCGTACGAAAACGGACCTGCTCCTTCCAGTGTCGCCAGGCCGTGCAGTAGGAACACTGCATGGGGCATCCCCGGCTGGCCATGAGCGTGACAAACGGCAGGCGCATGCTCGGACTGCAGAAGTCGCGGTACATGCGAATGGGCGAACCGGTCCGGTCGGGGAAGGGGAGGTCGTCGAGATCGGCGATCGGTGGTCGCGGGGGGTTGTGAACGGTCTGCCCGTTACGCCGCCACGCGATCCCTTCGACATCCTGCCATGCGGGACGGCCACGCGACGCCAGCTGGGCGAGTTCCACGATTGTCTGTTCCCCTTCGCCGAAACAGACCGCGTCGACGCCGGCCGCAAGGAAGCGATCGGAATCACAGGCGGCCAGGGCGCGTTCCCAGCAACAGGCGGCGTGCGATCCGGAAGCCACGGGTGATGTGCAGGATACGCCGACGGGCCATGCGGTACCGTCCGTCGACGAGGACGAGATCCCCGCTTCGAAGATACTGGGCAAGCCGCTGATCCACGGTGGCTTCGTGGCCGCACACACGGAGCAGTTCGTCTCGCGTTGCCGCCCCGCCATTGCGGTGTATCAAACGCAGGGCCCGCAGCCGGATGGCCGTGCGATGGAAACCGTAAAGATCGGCGACTGTGTACGCCAGGCCGGCGTAGAGTGCGAGCGCCGCCACGGCCTCGGCGATCCGGCCCGGGTCGTGATCGCCGGCCGGTCGCACCCACAGCCATAGCGCGCAGAGCAAGATCCCCGCCGCCAGCGGCCCGCCCAGCACGCTCCTTAGCGATGCCCGCCGCCAGATCCGCCCCACCACGATATGTAGTCCGATCGCCGCCGCGAAAGAGAGCAACGAGGGGGCAAGAATACGACTTTCTACAATCCAGCTAGTCATCGGTCGTCTCCTCCTGACCGAGCAACCCGAAGCAGGCATCGAAACCCCAGCGGATGAATCTCCCGGTCCGCGTCGCCGAGAGCGTCCCATCGGCCTCACGCCGCAGCAGTCCGCCGCTTTGCATCGTGTCCAGGCGCTCCTCTACGTGCCCCAGTTCGCGGAAGCCGCGCACGATTGCCTCCCGGCCGCACCCTTCGGCCCCCGCTTCCTCGATCAGTGTGAACAGAATCATGCTGGGGGTTTCCCCCTCGATGCACGTGTAGTTCCCAAGAAAGAAGTGGACGCCAGACACGTAGAGAATCGCGGTTGCGACCCATGCTTCGATGCCGTGGGGCCATCCGGCTTGCCACCCGAGGAGCAGCGCGTTGAACAGATGCCACAGAACAAATACGGCCAGGTAGATCACGGCCAGCAGCACGTAGGGGTGCTTTGTGCGGAGAAATCGCCAGAGGAGGAATACCGCGATGGTAGCGCCCGCATAGGGGAGCAGTGCACCCAATAGAACGCTCATCTATCTCTCCTCCCTTCGCTTCACAAACGCCAACCCGCCACACATCGCCAGCGCCGCGACCAGCGAGGCCGCCGAGATCCAACAGCCAACCGTGATGCAGCGCGGCCTGAAGCGCAGCGTGACCTCGTGGTCGCCGGCCGGGAGCTCGACCGCCATCTGGTGGTGATTGACCTTGTGGACCGGTGCCGGATCGTCGTCGACCGTGGCCTGCCAGCCGGAATGCCAGCACTCCGTGATAACGGTCATGGCCGCGGTGGCACCGCGACTGCGCAGCTCGATTCTATCCGCGTGCGGCCGGGACCACGTCAGCGGGGCGGGGGCCTGCGCCTCTGCGGGCGGGTGCTCAACGGGTTGTATCCATCTCAGCCGGGTTCCCGGCAACACCAGGCAGGCGTCACTGAAAGACCGGGAGAGGGTCGCCGCGAGCTGGTTGGTTTCGTCCATTTCATGCACCACGGTTTGGCGGTAGACCGCCGGTATGGGGTCGAACCGGATAACACGCTGGCCCGAGGCGGCGAGCATGAAACCGACGTTCTCGTTTTCCAGGAACTGCCGCAACTCCTTGTCTTTGCCCCGCTGGATGCCCAGTCGATAAGGGAAGCCCTGGTACACCTGCCGCGCGGCCTCGTAGAACCCTTTGATGAGGGGGCGACTGGCGTAACCAAGCAGTGCGCGTGATCCGAAACACTGCGCCATGTTGTCACCACGCGACCAGGCCATGGCCCATCGGCAGTTCCCCTCTTCCGCCAGATCAGAGAGCTCGGCTGCAAAATTGAAGGCGTTGAGTTCACCAAGATGGGCGAACTTGGGGCGGCGGTTGCCCCCGGGGGAAAAATCCAACTCGTGCTGCGAGACGCTGGTCGTTGCGTATATCAGCGTGCCGGCGAAGACACCATACTCCACGAGCAGCACGAGCAGCACGATCAGGGCGAGAGAGGCGAGCCGGCGGGCGGGACAGAACCGTGCGGCTGCCGCACAACCGATCACGGACAGCAGCACATAGATGCCCGGCCCGACGAGAAGCCATCGGATGCCCCCGGTGCTCCGCATGGCATGGACCCACAGGAGGCGGGGGTGTTCAGCCGAAAGGTCCTGCATGAGCGCGGCCGTCTTGGAGCTCAGGGCCTCCGTGTTAATCGGAGAGCAGAGGGACACCATGACGGCCGTCACAACCGCCAGTCCGCAGCCCACGGCCAGCCCCGCGAACAGTTTCCGTTGGCGGCGCTGATCGATCGCGCTCAGCTCTGCCACTCCCAATCCGGCCAGAACAGCCAGCAACCAGCATGCGCCGAACTGGTAGTAGTGAGGGTGAGGCCCGCTGACGAGGAAGCCGCCCAGTCGAGCCAGGGGGGCATACAGGAACGTGTGTTTCCCCATCATCAGGATAATCAGAAAAAGGCAGACCCCGGCAGCGGCTCGCCACCATGCCTTCGCCACCCGGTCGGCATCGGATCCACCGCGCAACAAGCGGATCAAACCGTAGAGGATCACGGACATCATGGCCACGCCACCCCCCACATGCCCAAGTTGCGTTACCGGCTGGTCAATCGCGACACCCCATCCGTGCAGGGAGACGACGCCGAACAGGTCGGGGCAGAACAGTGATGCGAAATGAAGAACGGGTGTGTGGCCCTCCGCCGCGTATCTCTGCACCAGTGTTGAGCTCGCCGTGGTCAGTTCGGAAACAGCCGATTGCACGAGGGGCCAGGCCTCGTAGATGCCGGCCCACATTGGGCCCAGGATTCCTGCCGCCAGCACATAGGCACTTGCCAGTCCCGCCAGGCGGCCGATGCGCGCCGGCCAGGCCCCACCCTCCGCGCCCAGCCCCAGCCATACCAGGAAGAAGAGCAGCGACGTGAAGGCGTACATACGCACCAGCAAATGCATCACGCCGCTGCTGTTGGCCGCCACCAGCACCAACAGGGCTGCCGCCCAGCGAAGCGCGCCGCCCCGCCTCAGGAATGCCGTGCCGGCCACGGCCAGCCAGGGCAGCCAGGCCATCAGGGCCACATGGTTGATGTTCTCAATGGCCGTGCTGAAAGCGGGACTGAAGGCGTAGAGCACGCCCCCCACCAGTGCGCCCAACCGACCTGCGGCAAGAGTGTGACGGAGAAAAACATAGGTTCCCGCCGCCGCAAGCAGCATGTGCAGGAGGTAGGGCAGCAGAACGGCACTTCGCGCGAAGGAGGCCGGGTCCCCCCCATCGGCCATCATAAGAAAGGGCCAACAGGGGACATAGTACAACCATATCGGGTCATAGATTGAGGGCCGCGCCCCCGCAAACACGTCTGGATTCGATAGCGGCGGCCCACCAGCTCGCAGCCCTCTCGCGAGTTGCTGCAGTTGTGGTATTTCATCGTGGAGCGCGTCGTTGACGAAGGTCGGTGTCCCAAAGAAGAGGGCCGGCGCCAGCAAGGCCAAGCACAGAAATGCCAGCAAGCTCAGATCCAGAATCCAGGATTTCTTTCGTTCGCTCTGCATCGATGACTCAGTATCACCATTCCCGGGGGCGGCGTCAAGGGGCAGGCATGGCGCGTGTTTTTGCTGCGCAAGGGGCTTTACCGGGGTTGACGACATTGCCCATGTTGTGACAGCCTTGATGAGAACCGACTTCACGGAGTTGAGGCCGAACGCGGGAGGGATGACCATCTGGCGTTCGACGTCTCGCGGCGGCGGGCTGTTGCCCGGCGCCGAATGGAGCGGCCTGGCGGAAGGCCTGAAGACCTACGGGGATGTGAGTGATACCGGAACCGATTTTCGCAGAAGATGATATCCTGGAAGTGGACCCGGCCACCGTGGAGCGGCTCAAAGCACTTGCGGCGGATTCGCCGCGGGGGCGATCCAGGCTGTGCATGCATCACAGCACCGACGACCCGCTGCAGGAAATGGTCATTGCCTGCCACCGGGGCTCGTATATCCGTCCGCATCGGCATCCCGAAGGAAAGTCCGAATCCTACCACGTCATCGAGGGCAAGATGACGGTATACTTTTTCGATGACGAAGGCCGTGTGGTTCGGCGCCTACGGATGGGCGCGGCCGGAACCGGGACGACGTTCCTTTACCGCCTCTCTGCCGGCCGCTGGCATCTACCCGTGGCCGATTCCCCCACGATCGTGTACCACGAGACGTTCCGCGGCCCGTTTCAGAAGGAGAGAGACGTCGAGTACGCGCCCTGGAGTCCGGCGGAAGACGACCGCGATGCTGTTGACGTTTTCATGCGCGGCCTCGAGGAGACCTGACGCAGGGCAATGCGGGACGGCGAATCGACGCGTGACCCAATCGCCTAATCATCTCGGTTGCGGCCGCATCCCGCCTGGTGGGAAAGGTGGGGAAGTCGAAGGAGGCGCATTCCCTGTAGCCCGCTCTCGCCGAGAGCGAGGCAGAAGCGGCACCAACGCCTGTTTCTACGGGGGCCTCGCGCTCGGCGAGCGCGGGCTACAGGGGGGGTAGGGCGATGCTGGGGCGGCGCGAGGAAATAATGAAGAAGAGCATCACAAAGAAACTGCTGCTGACCGGGGTGGGTCTGTTGCTCGGGGTGGCTGTTTCCGAGGTGGCGCTTCTGGTCGGCACGACCGCGGAAGCGCGGCGCGTGCCGGAGAAGAAGTACCTCGACGCGTTCGCCGAACCGGGCACCCCCGCCACAGCGGGCAAGCCCTCCGCGGCGGGCAAGATCCGGATGGCGGTGCTGGGCGGGTCCACGTCCATAGGGCAGCCCTACTCCTCCTCTATGGTCGGGCCGCCCGAAAGCCGGTTCAACCTGTTGAGCGCTACACGCTTCCTGCTGGAGCAGCGATTGGGTTGCCCCGGCGTCGAGATCGACAACTACGCGGGCTCCGGCTGGTCCGCCGAGACGACGGTCGATCACTACTTCGAACGCCCCGGCCCCAGGCCGGATGTCGTGGTCCTCTACACCGGTCAGAACGAAACCACCCGCTATTACTCCCCCAAC
Source organism: Verrucomicrobiota bacterium (assembly GCA_018648805.1). GTDB lineage: Bacteria > Verrucomicrobiota > Kiritimatiellia > UBA8416 > JABMPJ01 > JABMPJ01. Next base: position 36,194 of record JABGQM010000019.1, on the reverse strand, counting down.
ATGCTTCCGCCGCAGGCGTTCCTTGCGCCGCTGGCGCGCCTCCAGTCCGGCAACCTGCTGTTGCGGCGCCTGTTCACGAGCCAGGTCGTGCCGTCCGATCAGCGCTACACCGGAAAGTTCTTTAGCGACAATGTTATCCCGCCCTACGAGCGCAGACACAATCTGGCCCGGTATCGCCGCTACGTGGAGCGTATGATCCGGCATGCCGCCGCGGAGGGGATCTTCCTGGTCATCGTGATTCCGCAGGGCAATCTCCTGTTTCCACCGACGCGTTCGGTTTATGAGGGGCCCGAGAGCCGCAAGGCCGAGGCCCTGCATCTGTTTAAGAAGGCCTGGCAAGCCCGCCACATCGATGACCAACCGGACCGCGCCTTGGACCTGCTCGAAGCGTTGCGCGGGTTCTGCAGCTTTGCCGACCTGTACTACGCGCTGGGCGACCTGCACTACTCGCGCGGCGCGTTTGACACAGCGCTTCCCTATCTGCGCCGGGCACGGGAGACAGACGATTTTCCCGTCTGCATCACCCCGGCTTACCGCGAGGTCCTGCACGAGCTGGTGAAAGAGCATGGCGTGGCGCACATCGACATGGATCAGGTGATCAGGGAGCATCTCGGCCGCCCCGTGCCCGACTACACGACCTTCCTGGACGACTGCCATCTCAACCTGAACGTCTACCTCGAGCTTTCACGTCAGATCATTCGTGTGATGCGCCAGAATGGATTTGTTACACAGGATCTGCCACCCGAAGCACTCGGCGTCACATCTGCCGAGTGGGCCGAACGTTTGGGCATAACGCCACAGGTGGAGCGAGCGGCACTGGCGTGGGTAGCGAAGTACCACATGGACCAGGCGGAGTACACGTTTCTGAGGTTGGGCAGCCTTGAACAGGCGCGGAGCTACGTGCTGAAGATCGGCTCGCAAAACCTGGCAGCCCTGCCGGTTTCATTCGCTGAAAGGCTGGCGTCTGTGGACCGCGTGATCCGGACCGAAGCGGCGCGGATGCGCACGTGGATTCAACACGAGGGCGCCATGCCGATCGGGGCGGCGCGCGCGGGGGAGCCGCCGGAGGGGTTTGGCGACGATGTGGAAATTGAGATCAGCCAGGGCAACGCGTTGCTGGGACACGGCGAAGTGGGGGCGGCGGTCAGCCACTACCGCGCCGCACTCGCGATGGATCCGGGACGCGTGGGGGCGCGCGTGAAACTGGCCACCGCCCTGTACGCGCTGGATCAGTTCGACGATGCGACTGAGGAGTTTGAGCGGGCGCTGGCCCTGGATCCGCAGGATTTCTCCGCGCGGCGGACTTTCGGCCGGATGTTGATCGACCTCAAGCAGTTCGATAGGGCCGTCGTGCACCTCCGTGAGGCCGTACGGATTGCACCCGACCATACCCCAGCCCTGAAGGAGTACTGCGTGGCGCTCAGGATGCTGGCCTGGCGGCTGGCGACCGACCCCGACCCGGCGACCCGCGACGGCAGCCGCGCCGTGGGGCTTGCCGAAGAGGCCTGCCGGATCACGGACTACCAGGCCTTCGAGATGCTGGACGCACTGGCCGCGGCGCATGCCGAAACCGGCCGGTTCAAGGATGCCGTGGCAACGGCAACCCGGGCCCTGGAACTGGCCCGGAAATACGGCCACCCAAAGGCCAATGCCATCGCTCTGCGGCTGGCGCACTACAAGGCCGGCCGACCGTGGCGGGAGGAAGGCGAGTGACAAACAGGCTCAAACACCTCCTCCGCCTCCTCCTGCTTATCGTGGCGGTGGTGCTCTCCCTCGGCGCGGGGGAGCTCGTGGCCCGGGCACTCAAGCTTGCCCCGCCATTCCGGCGTATCACCGTGTCCTACGAGGATCACGAGTCCATCTACCAGCGTTCAAGCAATCCCATCCTGGGCTACGAACTGAAGCCCAACTATTACAACCCGAATCCTGACCAACAGTTCACCTGCCGGAGCATTAATTCCCACGGGCAGCGGGACATTGAGCGCACGGTCGGAAGGCAGCCGGGCGTGCGCCGCGTCTTGCTGTTGGGCGACTCCATCGTCGAGAGCACCGAGGTCGCAGACGTTGATGATGTCATGCACCGCCAACTCGAAAAGCTCTACCCGGATGGCAAGACCGAGATCCTGAACTTCGGGGTGGGGGGTTACTGTACGTTGGCCGAAGTCGAATTGCTGCGCGTGAAAGGACTGAAATTCGATCCCGACATCGTGATTGTGGTCTTTTTTCACAACGATTTTGCGAACTTCAATTGGTCCGTCGTCGAGACCCTCGCCGCGGACAAAGCGCCCTCGCGGGTCTTCCGGGAGTTGTTCTCCCGTTCGCACCTGTTCCGTGCCACGCTGGTGAGGTCTGGATGGACACCTTCTGGTATGAGGGATGACCCCGTAGTGAGGAACAAGTCCGCGATCGGGGCGAACAACGTGGCGCAGGGCCTGGCCCTGCTGCGGCAACTCGCGGACCGGCATGGGTTCCGTCCGGGCGTTGCCGTGTGGCCCGTCTTTGAGGACGACCGGATTCACGATAAAGGTTTTATGCCAGATGGCACCACGCTGGTTGTTGAAGACCTGGCACGTGCGGTGGGGATCCCCTGTTTCCGGCTCGCCCCCGTGTTCCGGCGGCACGACGCCGCGACGACGTCTAACAAGGGGCCGCGACAGACCTACACGATGGGCGACGGCTGGCACGCCAACGAAACCGGGAGTACCGTGGCGGCCCTGGCTCTCAAAGAAGTGGTGGAGGCGGTGTCGTCCGACGAGGAAAGCGTCTTGCCGTCCATCAGGCCATTCAGTGAAGCGGCCCTGGCAGCGGCCGAAGTATTCGCGCGCATTCCTAACGCGCACTGGAAGGATGTCAGCGACGCGCTGGCCGCCATGGCGCGGGATCACAGTACTGCTTCGCACCCCGAGAAGGCCATTCAGCACATGCAGGATGCGGTACGCCTTCGGCCGGACGATGTCGAATTGGTATCCGAGTTGGCTGTCATGTACGCGAACAGCGGGGAGTGGCAGGCGGCCCTGTCGGAGTTTCGTAAAGCCGTTGCATTGGCTCCCGGTACGCCTGAGCACCACGTGCGCCTTGCTACAGCCCTCTCAAAGCTGGGGAGGAATGAGGAAGCGCTACCGATCTACCGGGAGGCGTTGCGTCTGAATCCCGAGGACGCGCAGCTTCACTCCAACCTGGGCCGCGTCCTGCGGGCGTTGGGCCGCCCCGGTGAAGCGATAGGTCATTATCAGCAGACCGTGCAGCTCAAGCCGGACATCGCGGATGCCCACTACAATCTTGGCAATGCCCTCGTGGCACTGGGCCGCGCGGGGGAAGCGATCGAGTGTTACCGGCAGGCCGTGCGAATCGATCCCAATCACGTTGGTGCCCACAACAACCTGGGCGCCATGTACAGGCAGACCGGCCGCCTGGCCGAGGCCATCAAGCACTTTGAACAGACCGTGCGATTGAAGCCGGACAGCGCTCTGGCCCAGCAGAACCTGCGCGAAACCAGGGCGATGGTGGGAGCCGAGAACCGCCTCCCGAAAGACTAGTACAACCTAGAAGTGCCGGTTCTTTATTCCAAGTGTGCTCAGCGCATTGGCCAGCAGAACGCGTGGGTCGAGATTGCAGATCGCGTTATGTTCGTTGAAGCAGGGCTGGCAACAGGCCACGCAAGGATTGGTGCGGGTCGCATGGTCTATCGCCTCGTCAATACCGTCAGTAAAGACGTTCTTGGCCTTGAAGCTGTCAGTGAAGGTGCAACAAGGAAAGAGTTGCCCGTCCGAATGGATCTCAAACCAGAGCTTGCCGGCGTGGCACTTAACGTGCGGAATGCCCGGTGGCGGGGTTTCCAGGTAGAGCTTCTCCGTGCCTTCCATCCATCGCAGCACGTAGGCGTATGTCTTGACCGAGTATTCTATGGGGGCTCCGGCTTTCTTCAGATCTACGATCCGGGTTATGGCGGCCCTGAGTTCCTGGACGGACGGCTTCAAATCGTCGAAGATGGTCTTCTCCCGCTCTTCGTCTGAATAGCCAAGCAGGGCGAACTTAACTTTCGCTCCGTGCTGTTCAGCAAGATCAACCAGGTAGTCCACCGCACCGACCGTATGCTTGGTCAATACAGCGTTCAGTGTAACCGGCAGGTTGTGGGCCCGGGCACACTCCAGCCCTCTCAGGGCTAGTTGGAAGGCGTTCTTGCCCCTGTTGAGGTCGTTGTGCTTCTCGTCGCCGTCAAGGCTGAGCAGAACAGAGTTCACGCCCTCCAGTTCGTCTATCTTCTCAGGAATAAGAGAGCCATTGGTGACAAGGCTGCATTCGACTCCCTGTCGTACGATGTGTGAGACGATCTTACCGATATCCCTGTGCAGTAACGGTTCGCCGCCCGCGACAGCGATATAGCGTGTACCCCGCTTGACCAGTTCGTCCACCAGTTCCTTGACCCGTGCCAGCGGCATTTCGGGTTCGACCTGCTTGTAGTACTCTCCATCGCAGTATAGGCACCGGAAGTTGCACTTGCCGGTCACGTTTATCGTTGCCCACATAGGGCGGCCCACGCCCGATAGTCGACAGCGTACGAGACCGCAGAAGTACTTGGCCCTGGGCAACCATCTCATTCGCTTGAACCCCTCTCTTTTAAGCGGTTCATTTTACTGGGCACTCTCTTTTCCACAAGAAGCAACTTCGTGAGATCCCTCAATCTTGCTTTCTCAGCCCGACTCTGCCACCCTGTCCCCTAATGGTCGCAAGAATCAAAAAGCGGAACCGGTGCGACGGTGAGCCTCGCTCCGCAGAGGAGGCCGATCGCGCGATGGCCGGCAAGGCTTCCGCTGCCCGTATCGCTGGTGGCATCGGTATCCTCACCGGCGTCGGCTTGGCCCCGCCGCTGTTTGCCCGGGTCTTCGCCCTCGGCACGTTGCTGTCCCCGGAAATCCTCGGGCTCTGGGTGTTCTGCTATCTTCTTATGGTCGTGTCGGTGTGGCTGGTCTGGCGACCGTCACGTGTTGACAGGCGGGTTGTCGCTGTGTTCCTTGGCATGCTGCTGCTCGTCGGGCTGGAGCTTGGCGTGCGGTTATTTGTCAATGTGTTCCGGCCGGAGGCGAGGGATGGCCTGGCCTGGATGGCCGACCGGACCCGCCCCGAGTTCATGCAGCTCACGGGACACCCATTCCTGCAATACGTGGGGAATCCGCGCGCCTCCAATAACTTCGGGTTCTCAGGGGATAGGGATTTCTCCTACGAAAAGGAGCCCGGCACGGTGCGCGTTGTCTGTCTTGGCGGATCTACAACCGAGAGCTATTGGCCCTTCATGATGGAGGTCTTCCTGAACTCAACGGATGCATCACGGACACGCCGGTTCGAGGTGCTGAACCTGGGGAAGCAGGGCTACACATCGCTGCATATCCTGATCAACTTCGTCATCAACGGCATTGAGTTCTCGCCGGACTACGTGGTCATACACAGCGGCTGGAACGACGGGACGGCCCGTGATCGGTCATGGACCGTGAAGCGCGACTACTCTGATCTCTTCAAGGTCCTTGAGATACCCCCGATTCCGGACAAATGGGCTCTCAGGACCAGCGTGATCTACCGTCTTGTACAGAAGGCCTCGGGGACGCAACCCGCCTGGGCAGACAGCCGGAACGCGCTGGAGAAGGACCCCTACGAGGCCCCACCCACTCCTTATCAGAATGAGGAAGAACTGCTTCCTTTCCAACACAACATCGAGAAGATCGTGGATTTCGCGGAGCAGCGATCGGTACATGTTGTGCTCACAACCTTGCCGCATTCTACGGACCCGCAGATGAGCAACTTTGAGGACGCAAGACATATCGATCAGTGTAACGCAGTCATGAGGCGCTTGCATCGCGCCCGCGAGGCCACAGCCTCCCTGGTTGACCTGGACAAGATTCTGACCGGTCAGAACGTCTACTACGCTGACGTTGCCCACACGACGACGGAGGGCGACAGGATGAAGGCTGTCCATATCGGCACAGCGATCATCAAGGACATCGAAAGCCGGCAAGCCGAACAATGACAAACAGACCCAAAACAGCCGCATCCGTCAAGCGGGTTGGCCCGGCGGCTCTGATCATCGCGCTGGGGCTGCCTCTCGTTGCCGGAGTCTTGTACTTGCTCGGGCTCTTGCCGGGCTTTTCTGCCCTCGACGCGTCTGATCGCACGGACAGGGCTGTTGCTCACTACGACCAGCTCCACAGGGTTAACAAGTTCGGCTACGCTACGGCTCACTTCTACTGGGCGACGGTGCTGGAAGCGGAGGGCCGCATGCAGGAAGCGGCTCGCCTGTATCGCGAGGCCTTGCGAATGGATCCCGACCTGGCGGAAGCGCATTATTGTCTCGGCAATGTGTTGAAGGCTTCGGGTCGTAAGGGGGACGCGATAGGGCATTATCGGCAAGCCATACGACTCAAGCCGGACATGGCGGACGCCCACTATAACCTTGGCAATGCCCTCGTGGCGTTGGGCCGCACCGAGGAAGCGATCGGGTGTTATCGGCAGGCCGTGCGCCGCAACCCCGATCACGTCGGCGCCCACAACAACCTGGGCGCCATGTATAGGGAGAGCGGCCGGCTCGCAGATGCAGTCAAGCAGTTAGAGCTGGTGCTGCGCCTGCAGCCGGACAACCCCACGGCTCGCGAGAACCTGCGCCAGACCCGGGCGATGATGGGGGATGATGCGGTGGGGGATGCACGACCTTCCCTGTAGCCCGCTCTCGCCGAGAGCGAGGCCTTCCCTGAAGATTAGGGCGAAAGATTAGAGTGATCATGCGAAACAAGGACCAACGCAAATCGAAACGCAAGGCGGGAAACGATCTTGTCATCGTAGGCGGATCGGGATTCATCGGGGCGGCCATTGCGCGTGGCTGCTCCCGGGGCGGCGAATCTTGCGTGCCGCTCGGCTCCGCAGAGTGCGATCTGACCGATCCCATGGCCTGCGCTGAGGCCCTGCCGGATCTCTGCAACGGCCGCACCGTCGTCTACGCGGCCGGCATCCCGCGTGCGCGTTCCGACACGTTGGAGGCCTTGCAGACAAACGTGGCCATGGTCCACAACCTGCTTGCCGCCATGCGTGAGGCCCGGCCCTCGCGGATGGTGTTCCTGAGCTCGGTGGAGGTCTACGGCATCCCCCGCGAACTGCCGGTGGATGAGCAAACCGAGATCCGCCCGCGCACGCTGTACGCCGTCGGCAAGGTCGCCGCGGAACTGATGTTGCGACGGTGGCACGACCAGACCCACACGCCGCTGGCGGTGTTGCGCCTGCCCGGCGTCTACGGGCCTGGCGACCGCGGCCGCAGCGTGGTCGGCAAGCTGGTTGAAAGCGCACGTAGCGGACAGCCGTTTTCCCTGGCCGGCGAGGGCTCCTGGCGTCGCGACTACGTGTGGGTTGACGATATTGCCCGTGTTGTGACAGCCTTGATGGAAACGGATTTCACGGAATTGACACTGAACGTTGCCACGGGCCGCAGCCTCTCTATTCGTGATGTGATTGACCGGGTGGCGGCATTGTACGGTCCGGTTCCGCTGAACGCTGTGGCCGAACGGGGGGCGGACGGCCACCTGGAATTCGATATCTCGCGGCGGCGGTCCCTCTTGCCCGGCGTCGACCTGACCGGCCTGGAGGAAGGTCTGGACTCCTACGGGGACCTACACGATGCCTGAAGCGATCTTTGCAACGGACGACATCCTGGAAGTGGGCACAGCACCCTAATATGACCATGGCAACCGATACGCCCCCCACAAAACGTCAGACGGCCGCATGGAGGTACGTGCTCCTCGCAGCGCTGCCTGTCGTGCTCGTCGTTCTTGCGGCGGAGTTCGTCCTGCACCGGGTCGGATTCCCGTACGATCCGGGAACCCTCATGCGTTCGCACTTCGTGCCGGCGGAGGCGGGGTGGATCGTCACGCGCCCTCTCTTTACCAGGATCGAAACGTCGGCCTGTGCACAGCGGATTCCCCAGAAGAGAGACGGCATGCTCCGCATCGCCCTGTTGGGTGGTTCGAGTGTGAAGCTGATGGGCGACGCGACGCCGCTCGAAGAACGGCTCGAGCAAGAGCTCGGCCGAGACGTGCAGATCCTCAACTTTGGTCTTTGCGGGTGCGGATCGGATCGCGCACTTGTGGCGGCGAGGGAGGCGTTGCAGTTGGACGCGGACGCCATCGCTCTCTATTCCGGCCACAACGAATTCATCAGCGAATCCAACCCCAGGACCTATCGACAGCGCGGTTGGTTGCATCGCAATTCCAGGATTCTTCAGCTTTGCATCGGTAACGCATGGATACCCGAGCCCGGGAAACTATACGGTCCCGCCGAGAAGCAGGAGATATACGCCCAGTTCGAAAGGAACCTGCGAGATCTGGCAGGCATGTGTCGCGATGCAGGTGTGCCGCTTGTCGTGGGCACGGTTGCGTCTAACCTGAGAATACCGCCGATCATATACGCCCGGGAGCTCTACGAGAAGACGGAGCTTCCCCCCGAGCCGATGCTTGAGTTTCAACGCGGGGCTGCCCTGTTCGGCGAGCGTCGGTATACGGACGCCAAGCGCGTTCTCCAGCAGGCGATTGCCGCCTCGCCACGCCCCTGGCGCGCGACATGGCAGAACAACAAGATCCTGCGCGACGTCGCCAAAGAGCTTTCCGTGCCGCTGGCGGACGTTGAACAGCGTATCATGGACGCCTCGCCACAAGGCATCCCCGGACCGGACCTGTTCAGTGATCAGTGCCATCTCAATGGGCGTGGGTACGGTATACTGGCGGATACCTTTGCAGAGATAGTGGTCCGGGAACTCCGGCAGTGAGAGTATGAGGGAGGGGGGATGAACATCGAACACTGAACACTGAACATCGAACATCGAAGTGGTTTCATGTCCCTTTCTCTTTCTCTTTCGACGTTGGATGTTGGATGTTGGATGTTGGATGTTCAAAACCACAGAAGTATGACTACTTGCTTGAGAGAACGTCAGAAGCATCACCTCCACCGTCTCCTCCACCGTCTCCTCCCTCCCCTCCTCCTCATCCTGGCAGCGGTGGCAGCGTACTGGAACAGCTTCGACGGTGTGTTCCTGTACGACGACGTGAAGTCCATCCAGGATAACCCGCATATCCGCGTGCTGTGGCCGCTCAGCGAAGCCATGTCCCTGCCGCTGTGGAGCAGCGCACGAACCGTGGATGGCCGGCCGCTGCTCAGCCTGTCGTTCGCCTTGAACCAGCACCTCTTCGGCCCGGAACCCTGGGGCTACCACCTGGTCAACCTGCTGATCCATATCGCGGCTGGATTGCTTCTGTTCGGCATCGTGCGGCGGACGCTGGCCCTGCCGCAGTTCCGTGAGCGATACGCACGCAGTGGGACATGGATCGCGCTAGCGGGTGCGCTACTCTGGCTGGTACACCCCCTGCAGACCGAGAGCGTGACCTATATCGTGCAACGCGCCGAATCGCTGATGGGGATGCTGTTCCTGTTGACGATGTATTGTGCGATTCGGGGGTTTGCGAGTGAAAAGAGCGCTCGCTGGTACGTCGCGGCGGTCCTCGCCTGCGCCATCGGCATGGGCGTCAAGCAGACCATGTTCAGCGTGCCGCTGCTGGTGATTCTCTACGACTACATATTCAATGGTGGCCTCGCGCTCGGCGAGCGCGGGCTACAGAGAGTAGGCCATGTAGCCCGCGCTCGCCGAGCGCGAGGCCGGTTCTACGTCGCCCTGTGTTCCACCTGGCTGATCGTGTTCGGGATCATCGCGGTCACCTGGAAAGAATCGACGATCGACTTCGTCAAGATCAGCCCCGTGCGCTATGCCCTGACCCAACCCCTTGTCCTGCTTCATTACCTGCGCCTGGCGGTCTGGCCCCGGCCGCTTGTGTTGACGTATGGCTGGCTGCTCGAGGACCAATGGCCGCGCATCGTGTTCCCGGGAGTGGCCATCCTGGGCTTGCTGGCCGTGATGTTCCGCGGCCTGTGGCGCCGCCAGTGGTACGGCTACCTGGCCGCGTGGTTCTTCCTGATCCTGGCCCCCACCTCCAGCATCGCGCCCATGCGGCAGGTGATCTTCGAGCACCGCATGTACCTGTCGCTGGCGGCTATCGTTACGCTTGCCGTTCTGGGGGGTGAGCACGTGATTAGAAGGTTCTGCGTTGCCCCGCGGCAACGCGCTGTGCTCGGCGGTGGCCTGGTGCTGACGGTTGCCATCGTGTTTGGCTACCTCACGCACGCGCGTAACGGGGACTACCACAGCGATCTGAAGATGTGGCAGGCCAACGTCGCACATCGTCCCCAGAGCTTCGACGCGCATGCCGGCCTGGGTGATGCCCTCAAAGCAGAGGGCCGGATCGTAGACGCCATTGAGCACTATCGAGCCGCGCTGCGAATCAAGCCGGACTACGCCGAGGCCCGCAACAACCTGGGCAACGCCGTGCTGGCGTTGGGCCGTCCGCAGGAAGCGATTCCGCACTACCGTGAAGCGCTGCGGCTCGAGCCGAACTACGCCGAGGCCCACAATAACTGGGGGATGGCCCTGGACGCGATGGGACAGTCGCAGGAAGCGGTTGGCCACTATCAGCAAGCCATAAGGCTCGACCCGGGCATGGCCAAGGCGCACGTCAATCTGGGGAATGCCCTGCAGGCGTCGGGCCGTACCCGCGAAGCGCTGGATCATTACCGCCAGGCCGTGCAGGCCAGACCCGACTACGCCGACGCCCACAACAACCTGGCCAACGCCCTGCTGCTGCTCGGGCAACCACGCGAAGCGATTCCGCACTACCGCGAAGCGTTGCAGCTTGAACCCGGCCACGCCGACGCGCACTATGGCTGGGGGCTGGCACTGGGTGCGGCGGGAAAGAGTCGGGAGGCAATCGAGCACTTTGAGCAGGCCCTCCGATTGAAACCAGACCACGCCGCGGCGCGCCAGCGGCTGCGCGAGATGCGGGAAGGGGAGGGGAAGATTAGGGCAAAAGATTAAGGCGAAAGATTAAGGTATCCGTGCTTGGGTTCCCTGATCTTTCGCCCTAATCTTTCAGCTTAATCGTTTGTCATGCAACATCAACACACCCACACACTCACACACCCACACACCCACATACTGCTCCGGCGTCTTCTCCTTCGCTTGCTGCTGCTCATCGCGGCGGTTGTGCTGGCCCTCGGGGCAGGGGAAATCGTGGCCCGGGCGCTCAAACTCGCGCCCGCCATTCGCGCCATCGACACCGCGGACCCCAAATCCGCCTACAAGCGTTCCGACAACCCCGTTCTCGGCTACGAGATCAAGGCCAACCATCGCAATCCTGACGCGGACTTTATTACGGATCTCGAGCGCACCAACGCCCACGGTCAGCGTGACGTGGAGCGCTCGCTGGAGAAACCTGCCGGGGTACGGCGGGTCATTCTGCTGGGCGACTCGGTCGTCGAGAGTATGGAAGTGCCGGATATCGATCAGGTTATGCACCGCCAACTCGAGCGACTCTATCCCGCCAACACGGTGGAGGTGCTGAATTTCGGCGTGAACGGGTACTGCACGCTGGCCGAGATCGAGCTGCTGCGCGTCAAGGGGCTGGCCTTCAAGCCGGATGTCGTCGTCGTGGTCTTCGTCATGAACGACTTCAACAACTTCAACGCCGCCGCGCACGCCTTTGCCACCAACGCCCGGCGCCCGGCAATCGTGAACGGGCTGTTCAAACGCTCGCATCTCTTCCGCTCTGCCTGCGTCCGGCTCAACCTGTTCGGATTCGCGGCAGAAAGGGATCCGGTTCAATGGAATGCAGACGCTATCGGGATGAACAACGTCCTGGCCGGCCTGACCATGCTCAGGGAGCTGGCCGACCGCGAAGAATTCGAGCCTGTCGTTGCGGTCTGGCCGATCTTCGAGGAGCATCGGATCACTGACAGTCCGGCGGCGGAGGGTGGGGACGAAACGCTCATCATCGAGCAGTTCAGCAGGTTCCATGGAGTCCCGTGCTTCTTATTGTCAGACTACTTTAAGCAGGATCATGCATCGCGTGGTGCGTCTGTCGGTCCTTGCGACACCTATACGGTTGGCGACGGCATGCATGCCAATGAAGAAGGCTCACGCGTGGCTGCCCTGGCGTTGAAAGAGGTGCTCGACGCGCTTGATGACCCGTCGCGTGCTGACCCGTTGCCGCCCTCGGCCGCCGACTACGCCCGGGCGCTGGCCAGTGTGAAGGTTATGGATCAGACCCAGGCGGAAGACTTCAGGCTCCAGAGTGTGCTTGTCGATGAAGTGCTCTCGGTGGCCGATTCCCTGGCCGCCGAGGGGCGGCTTGAAGAGGCGACGCGCCTGTATGAAAAGATCATGTTGATGGACAGCGAAGCCGCCGCCAATGCCAACGACAGACTGGGTAACGCCCTGCAGGCGGCAGGGCGCCCGCAGGAAGCGATTCCGCACCACCGCGAGGCCTTGCGGCTGAAGCCCGACCATGCCGAGGGTCACAATAACCTGGGTATGGCCCTGGTCGCGACGGGTCAGCCGCAGGAGGCGATTCCGCACTATCAGCAGGCCCTGCAAGCCGACCCGGGCATGGCGAAAGCACACCTCAACCTTGGCAACGCCCTGCAGGCGCTGGGCCGTACCGGTGAAGCCATGGAACACTACCGGCAGGCCGTGCAGGTGCAGCCGGACTACGCCGATGCCCACAACAACCTGGCCAACGCCCTGCTGTTGCTTGGGCAGCCCGCCGAAGCGATTGAGCACTACCGCGAGGCGCTGCGTATCAAGCCCGGCCTCGCCGACGCACACTATGGCTGGGGTATCGCGCTGGGTGCGATGGGAAAAACAAGGGATGCCGGCCAGCACTTTGAAGAGGCGCTGCGGTTGAAGCCGGACCACGCCGCGGCGCGCGCGCGGCTGCGTGAGACGAAGGGAGACCCGCGATAGAGGCCGCGATGAAAGAAGACGCTAAAAAACAGCACTGTCGCCGCAAGCCCCCCTGGCTCAGGAGGGCCACACTGCTCCTTTTCGGACTTGTCGTGGCCCTGGCCCTGGGTGAGGCAGGACTGGCCTTGTACAATCGCCACTTCCGATGGGCGGAGTTCAGGAAACCCATCGCCTACACCGAGGACGGCGACAGGAACCGGATTGGCGTGGCTGTGCTCGGTGGCTCGACCGCGCAGGGCAGTCCGACCGCGGGCTTCAGCATGGGCGTCTCGTTACAAGGCCTGTTGTACTCCCGCTGCGGCATGGGAACTCGCTTACAGTCCTGCGCCCTCGGCGGCTGGGCACTCGAAGATGCGATGCGCGCTTGGTGGAACAGTGCCGAGACGCGGCCGGATGTCATGATCCTCTACTCCGGCCACAACCAGCTCTTCCGCTACTACCCCCCGGGCATGACGCCGCCCCCGCTGGGAGTCCTTGGGCATTTGCGGACGGTCCGATTGTTGCTGCACTGGCTCTGCGTTCGTCAGCCATACGAAGACCACGCGACATATTCCGGTGGGCTGTTCTGTGATACCCCCATCCCATGGTACGAACGGGAGTCAGGCCTGGCAGACTACCGCGCTCAGCTTGAACTGCTGATACGTCACTGCGAAGAGAACGACATCTGCCTGGTCGTGGTCGTTCCTGCCGCCAACTACACCATGCCGCCAAACCGCAGCCAGTACGCCGGCCCGCCGCAGCGGCGCGCAGAAGCCCTGCGTCTGTTCAAGCAGGCCTGCCACAGCAAGTACTTCCAGGACGATGACGACACGGCCCTGGCCCTGCTCCAGAGGGTGGCCGGTTTCTGCAGTTTTGCCCATCTGCATTATGAACTTGGTGAGATCTATTATCGCCGCGGCAATACCCGACAGGCCGTGGACCAGCTTGCCCGGGCCAGGGATCTCGACGGGTACTGGGTCCGCATGCCGGAACCCTACCGTCGAATCATCACCGAGCTGAGCGCCAAACACGACGTGCCGCTTGTGGACATGCGCCGTGTAATCAGGGATAAACTTGGCCGGGCGGTACCTGACGGCGAGGTCTTCTACGATCATGTGCATTTTAACCCGGACGCGTATATGGCCCTGGAAGAGGAGATCCTGGACCTTCTGCTGAAAGAACGGGCGGCCGGACTGGAGCCACTGCCACAGCAGATCCCGTTGCCGGCGGAGTGGCAGCAGCGGATTGCCGTCACGTCAGCGAACCGTGCCGGCATACTCGCGCAAGCGATGAATGAAACAAGAACGGCAGCCGCGGATGAAACCTTCATGAAGTACCCGGTCTACATGATCGCAAGGGACAAGCTTAACTCGATCAAGACAGACGTTCTGCCGCCGCAGGGCCGCGCGTTCGTCGCGAATGAATTGGCACAGTTGGAGACGCTCATTGCCGACGAGCGGCAGCGGATGCTGCGGTGGACGCAAGCTCCGTAGATGTCTCGGCACGGCGTCGCCGGTGTGCGCGGAAGGACCATGCTGAGGGAGACGAGGGCGATGATGGGGGAGGGGAGTGGAAGATTAGGGCAAAAGATTAAGGTATCCGTGCTTGGGTTCCCTAATCTTTCGCCCTAATCTTTCGCCTTAATCTCTGATCAGAATCGAGATGGGTGGACGAGAACGGACGAGATAGAATGACCCAGCAACACCAGCTCCACCGCCTCCTCCCGCCCCTTCTCATCGTCCTGGCGGTGGTGCTGGCCTTTTTCAGTAGCCTGCAAGGGGAGTTCTTCGAGATTGATGATGTCGAGACCATCCGCGACAATCCCCATATCCGCCGGCTGTGGCCCCCCTCCGAGCCGCTCTGCCTGCCCCTATGGAACACGGGTGCCACGGTCGATACGCGTCCGGTCCTGGCCCTCTCCTTGGCGCTGAACTACCAGCTCACGGGCGATGCGCCCTGGGGCTTCCATCTGGTCAACCTGCTGGTGCATTTGGCTGCGGCACTGTTGCTGTTCGGGATTGTGAGGCGGACGCTTCTCTGTTTGCCGGAGGCGTCCCGGCCGCGCGCGGGACCGACGGCGTTCGCTTTCGTCGCGGCGGCCGTCTGGGCGGTGCATCCGCTGCAGACCGAGGCGGTCACCTACGCCGCGCAGCGCGCCGTCTCGCTGATGGGGATGTTCTATCTGCTCACGCTCTATGCGTCGATCCGTGCCTTCACCAGTACCCGCCCACGGCTCTGGTCCACCATCGCCATCATCGCCTGTGCGCTGGGGATGGGAACCAAGGAGAGCATGGTGACCGCGCCCGTACTGGTCATACTCTACGACTACGTGTTCAGGGGCGGGCTACAGGGACGCACAATGGGTGTAGCCCGCTCTCGCCGAGAGCGAGGCCATATAGGGGGATCAGAGACAACTGGTCAGGACCTTGCCCCCCTCTGGCGTCAACGACGTGGCCTCTACCTCGGGCTGCTCTCGACCTGGCTCATCATGCTCTTTCTGGTGGCGGCGACCTTCGAGAAGATGGCGCAGGATGCATCCAGTACCGGGCTCCTACCCTACGCCGGATCACAGCCGCTGGTCATCCTGAAGTACCTGCGGCTCGCGTTCTGGCCACGCGGGCTCGTGCTCGACTACACCAACCACATCTCGCAGGGCTGGCAAGAGATCCTGCTGCCGACCCTCCCGTTGGTCATCCTGTTCGTGTTCAGCCTGATCGGCACCGCGAAGCGGCGCCCCGTCGCGTTCCTCGGGTTGGCTTTCTTCGTGCTTCTATCCCCGTCATCAAGTGTTGCGCCCACTATGAATGTTTACAATGAACACCGCATGTACCTGGCCCTGGCGGCGGTTGTGATTCCCGCGCTGGCGGGGCTTGATCTCCTGCTGCAGTGGGCGATCCCGCGGCCCAACCCGCGCCGAGCCATTGGGGCGCTTCTGTCGCTGGCCGTGGTTGCCGCCCTGGCCGTCGGGACTAACGTTCGCAATCTTGCCTGGCGGACGGAGTTGGCATTCTGGACCGACAACGTTGCAAAACGTCCCTCATCTTCAACAGCTCACAACAACATGGGGAGCGTCCTGCTGGCGCAGGGCCGAGCGCGCGAGTCCGTTCCACACTATCGTGAAGCGATGCGGCTCAGGCCGGCCTCGGCGGAGCACCACAACAACCTGGCCAACGTGCTACAGGCGTTGGGGCGCCCACGTGAAGCCGTTGAGCACTACCGGGAGGCACTCCGGATCAAACCTGACTACGCCGAGGCCCACAACAACTGGGGGATGGCGCTGGCCGCCGCAGGGCAGCCCCGGGAAGCGATGGCACACTATCAACAGGCTGTGCAGCTTGACCCGGACATGGGCAAGGCGCACGTCAACCTGGGCAACGCCCTGCAGGCGCTGGGGCGTACCCGGGATGCGCTGGGTCACTACCGGCAGGCCGTGCAGGCTCAGCCCGACTATGCCGATGCCCACAACAACGTGGCCAACGCCCTGCTGTTGCTCGGACAACCCCACAACGCGATTGAGCATTACCGCGAAGCGTTGCGGCTTGAGCCCGGTCACGTTGCGGCGCACTATGGATGCGGCTTGGCACTGCGTGCGGCGGGACAGGTCAGGGCGGCGAGTGAGCACTTCGAGCAGGCGTTGAGATTGAACCCGGACCACGCCGCCGCGCGCAAGCGCCTGCGTGAGATGAAGGCGAGGATGGGGGAGGGAGGGAAAGTGGAAGATTAAGGCAAAAGATTAAGGCGAAAGATTAGGGTTGGGTCGCCTCACTTGGTCGGTTGGATATTCCTTGTTGGATATTGGATATTGAATATGATCCTCCCTAATCTTTCGCCCCAATCTTTCGCCCTAATCTCTCATTCACCATGCGAAACAGGGACCAACGCAAGCCCACAAGCCCAACGCCCCATCCCCTCCTCCACCGCTTCCTCCCTCCCCTCCTCCTCATCCTGGCGGGCGTGCTGGCCTACTGGAACAGCTTCGACGGCGTGTTCGTGTACGACGACATCGACTCTATCCGCGATAACCCGCACATCCGCATGCTCTGGCCGCTCAGTGAATCCATGTCGCTTCCGCTGTGGAATGGCGGGGCGACTGTGGATGGCCGCCCGCTGCTCAGTCTGTCGTTTGCCCTGAACCACTGGCTCTTCGGCCCGGAACCGTGGGGCTACCACCTGGTCAACCTGCTGATCCACATCGCGGCCGGATTGCTTCTGTTCGGTATCGTCCGGCGTACGCTGGCCCTGCCGCAGTTCCGTGAGCGATACGCACGCAGCGCCTGCCCTTCGGCCTGTCCTACGAAGCCTTGGCGAAGTAGGAAGCCTTGGCGCAGGAGGGGGACATGGCTCGCCCTGGTCGCGGCCGCGATCTGGCTGGTGCACCCCCTGCAGACCGAGAGCGTCACCTACATCGTGCAACGCGCCGAATCGCTGATGGGAATGCTGTTTCTGTTGACGATGTATTGTGCCATTCGCGGGTTCGCGAGTGAGAAGGGTGGCCGCTGGTATGTCGCGGCGATCGTGGCCTGCGCCGTCGGGATGGGCGTCAAGGAGATCATGTTCAGCGCACCGATCCTGGTGATTCTCTACGACTACATATTCAATGGTGGCCTCGAACCTGGTGGCCTCGCGCTCCCCGCCAAGGCGGGGCAAGCGGCGAGTTTACCCCGCTCCGCGGGGCGCGGGCTACAGAGATCGGGCCATGTAGCCCGCGCTCGCCGAGCGCGAGGCCGGTTCTACGCGGCCCTGTTCTCCACCTGGCTGATTGTTTTCGGGATCATCGCCATGACGTGGGCAGAGTCCACCAGCGATTTCGTCAACATCAGCCCTGTGCGCTATGCCCTGACCCAACCGCTTGTGCTCCTCTACTACCTGCGGCTGGCCGTGTGGCCCTCGCCGCTCGTGCTGTCTTACGGCTGGGGGATGGAGGATGAATGGTTGCGGATCGTGTTGCCGGGACTTGCCATCCTTGGCTTGCTTGGGGTGATGTTCCGGGGCATCAGGCACCGCCAATGGTATGGGTTCGTGCTGGCGTGGTTTTTCCTGATCCTGGCCCCTACCTCCAGTGTGGCGCCAATGCGTCAGTCCATCTTTGAGCACCGCATGTACCTGTCGCTGGCGGCCGTCGTCATCCTCGCGGTTGTGGGTGGGGAATGGGCCATCCGGAAGCTGGTCACGGAACTGAGATGGCGCGCGCTGCTCGGAGCTTGTCTGGTGATGGTGGTCGTGACCGTGCTGGGTTACCTGACGCATGATCGTAACCGGGACTACCATGACGAGTTGGTGATCTGGCGGGATAATGTTGCGCACCAGCCCCGCAGTCACCTGGCGCAGCTCAGCCTGGGCAATGCCCTGCAGGCGTCGGGGCGTGTGCCGGAAGCGATTGTGCACCATGAGCAGGCCCTGCGGATCAAGCCGGACTATGCCCTGGCCCACAACAACCTGGGCAATGCACTATTTACGCTGGGCCGCGTCCGCGAGGCGATTCCGCGCTACCGCACCGCGTTGAGGATCAGGCCGGCCATGGCCGAGGCGCACTACAACTGGGGGCTTGCGCTGCAGGCTTTGGGCCAGCTCGGGGAGGCGATCGCGCATTACGAGCAGGCCCTGCAGATCAAACCCGACTACGCGGAGGCCCACAACAACACGGGCACCGCGCTGCTGGCGCTGGGCCGCCCACGGGAGGCGGTGAACCGTTATGACCGGGCCCTGCAGCTTAAGCCAGACTATGCCGACGCCCACAACAACCTCGCCAGTGCCATGCTGACGCTCGGATGGGGCCATCAGGCGATCCCGCATCTTCGGGAATCGCTGCGGCTGAAACCCGGCTCCGCGGAGGCCCACTACAACTGGGGTCTCGCGCTGGAAGCGGCAGGGCGACCCCTGGAAGCGATCGAGCACTACAGGGAGACCGTGCGGATCAATCCGGAGCTGGCCCCGGCTCACAACAACCTGGGCAATGTTCTGCTGGCATTGGGTCGTCACGAAGAGGCGATCAGGCATTTCGAGCAGGCCGTGCGGCTGAAACCTGACTATGCTGTGGCACGAAAGAACCTGCGCGAGACGAGGGCGATGCTGAGGGAGCCTGTCGTTGAAGAGGGTATGTGAGTGTGTGGGTGGGGGTCTCAAATACGTGCTTTACGCAAGACGCACAACAGGTCAAATCTGAAGAAAAACAACGGTTCCTCAGCAGAATCTGTGGGTAAGGCAAGGCCGTAGGCGACAGGAAGAGGTCGATTTCTGGTCTGATGTTGGTGGTTATGTCTTGAATTCATCGGAAATGATTCTGTGACGGGATATTCTCGAGACTACGAGAAGAGAGATTTGCGTGTACGAGTACGTGTACGAGTACGGGGGGGATGATGGACAGACTGTTCGATCATGAAAATCTGAGGGTGTATCAGAGCGCCATCGACTTCGTTGCGTGGCTTGAAGGCTTGTATCCTGAGATCGAGCGAAAGGTCTCTGCTTGCGACCATCTGGCGAGGGCTTCGGTTAGCGTGCCGGTGAATATTGCTGAGGCCAGTGGGAAATTCTCGATGAACGAACGGCGTCAGTTTACGGATACGGCATACGGTTCGGCTCTGGAGTGCTCAGCATGCCTCGATGTCCTACGTGTTCTGGGGTGCATGTCGTCATCGATAGTTCAGGGCGGGAAAATCCGGCTGTCTGGGATCGTGTCCATGCTGATTGGATACCGGGCATCGACGGGAAGACAGGTAAGGGAGGAGCACGCGCATTATGGTACTGGCAGCGTAGACAAAGAGGCGATCACCTTCGATCATGAGAAACTGGACGTCTACCAGCGTGCATTGGAATTCGTTGCTTGGTGTGAGCTGCTACGGGAAGAACAGGTCGTTCCGCATTCATTTCAAACCGTTTTCGACCGGACGTCGACTGCGCAGGTCTTGAATATCGCTGAAGGTAACGGGAAGTTCTCAACCAAGGACCGTTGTCGATTCATAGGGCACGCCCGCACGGCAGCTCTGCAAGCAGCGGCCAACCTTGATGTTGTCACCGCGCGACATCCAGAGCTCAGTGACAGAGGTAGGCAAGGAAAGGCAGTTCTTTCAGACATAGTAAGAATGCTCGTAGCATGGCAGAGAAGCATCTCGGGTGAATGATCGATGGGAGCAATCCGTACTCGTACACGTACTCGTACACGCAGATCTCCCTCTCTTTCTGCATGGCAATGTGCCTCGAAATGACTAGAGCAAACCCGCAGATTCTGCGGAAGATCCAAAACAAAAAAACAGCAAGAAACAGCTTGCAATAGGCACGACACTGGGGCATAAGTCTTCTTAAGTCGTCATCGTTCTGACGGCCTGCGAGGTTTGTGTTTGTGTCGTTCGGGTGCCCATCGGGCAGATAACAGAGGAGAGGTAGCATGAAGAGAATTGCAGTAACACTGGGTGTATGCCTGATGGTGTTGGGGCTGGCGACGGTACAGGCGGCTGATCTGACCTGGGACGGAACCGACATGAACTGGACCGAGCCTGACGCCGACAGTTTCGGTGCCCCCACGTACGACACCGGAGATAACGTGACCTTCACGGCTACGGGAGCGGGCACGGTTGATCTGCAATCCGGCACTACGACGCCGAGCAACATCACCATCAACTCTACGGCAAACTATATCTTCGATAACGGTACCGTCACCGCAACCGGAACCCTGACCAAGGAAGGCGGTGGCAATGGCTTGACAACTCGTTTCCTGACGAGCCTCTCCGCCGGCACGGTCAATTGCAAGCTAGACAATCTTTCCGTGGCCACCCTTTCGGACAGTGCGGATCCGATCCAGCTATCCGGGGGGACATTCATGTTCGACTCCGCGGCCACGGCGGACCTCGTCCTCACCCAGCGTCCGCTTGTTTTGGGCAACGCGAATGTTTACTTTCACGACAACAACGATGGCAAAGGGATGCTCCTCGACGGTCCACTTTCGTACAGTGGCACCGGAAACCTGAACATATACCTGAATGAGGGCGAGAAGCCCTCCTATGCCGGCACCTACGAAGGGGCGAGCAGGATTAGCGCCAACATTGGCGACCGCTCCGGGGGTGTGACCTCCGTACGCCCTCTGAACGACGGCTACTGGGAGCTTACCGGCACCAATACGTACACCGGCCAGACGTATTACAACAGTACGGGCGGGCTCACGTTCCGCGGCAGGGATGCGTTCCCTTCCGGCACGACCATCAGGGGAACGAGCCAGGGCGAGGGATGCTGGGCCAAGTTCCTGATGGACGATGCCGGCACCATCAACCTCGGCAACGAGATTGACATCAGTACACTGGGCAATGAAACGGGGGCTTTCGGGGTCTATGTCGGCAGTGACAGCGGATCCGTGAGCGGCAAGACGATCGTCATGGGTAAAATTGATTTCAACAACGGCGCCTCAGCCACCAGCTGCATGACCCTGTGGTCGGGGGGCGCCAACGGTTACCGTCTGCAAGTCGGCGATGTTGACCTGGATGTCACCAGGGCTACCACCCAGGTGATGGGGCAACAGGGCTTCCGGGGGAACACGGCGCCGATGACGATTGCCGGGACTGTGAAACAGGTCAGCGGCAATTCTGGCAACACGACGGCCAACGAGCTGTACCTGGGCGGCACGATGGACTCGTCCACCAACATCGTCTCCGGCCTCATTAAGAACCCGGATGACTATCCGGCCAACCCCCTTGCTCAGCCGCTGAAGGTGACGATTAACTGTAGTGATACGTATGCGGGAACCCAGGACAGCACATGGGAACTCAGCAACACCAACACGTATAGTGGCGGCACCACGATCAACAGGGGGAAACTGCACGCCAGTGCCACCAATGCACTTGGAGTCGGTGACGTGACAATCACCCATACCAGCGCGGACCTGATCATTAACAGCGAAGGCGCCATGGCATCCACCGCAACGCTGACGCTGCTGAACAACACCACCGAGACGCTGACCCTGAACACCGACCTGACCGTCGGCGCACTCTTCCTCGGCACCACGCCGCAGGCGAACGGCGAGTACACCAGTAGCGAAGCGTGGCTGGGCGGCAGCGGGACCCTGACCGTCGGCGCCGCCGCCGCCGGACCCGCATACTGGGATATCGACAACACCACCGCCGGTTCGGGTCCTGACGACACCCCGGACGGCGCCTGGGATGGGACGACGGCTAACTGGAACAACGAGGACGGCGACGGAACGGCGGCTGCCTGGTCGCCGAGCAACACGGCCGTTTTCGCGGCCGGCAGCGATGCCACCGGCGCCTACACGGTCACCGTGGCCGGCACCCGGGACATCAGCGGCCTGACCGTCGAGGAAGGCAGCCTGACGCTTACCGGCGGCACGGGGCTGCGCCTGGTGGCGGACACGGTGATTTCCATCGCCGCGGGCAGCACGACGACGGTCGCGAACGCGATCTCCGAAGACGCCTCCGCGCGGGGCGTGTCGAAAGGCGGCGACGGCACACTGGTGCTTACGGCAGCCAACAGCTACAGCGGCCCGACACTCATCGCCGGCGGAGCGGTGCAGGCCACCGCTGCCGATGCGCTGAACGGCGGCGATATATCCATCCTCAGCGGCGCATCGCTGCAGGTCACCGCGGCCGGTGGTGTTGACGGCGGGGATATTTCCGTCGCCAACGGCGCCACGCTGGCACTGACGGATGCCAACGCCGTGGCCGACGCCGACGGTGTCACCATCGAGCACACCGGCGGCACGTGGACGCGTGATACGGACATCACCATCAGCAACCTGACGTTCAACACGGCGGGGGGCGGAAACGAGGACCCGGGCTACACCATCGGCGGCAACGCCCTGAACTTCATCGCCGGCGGGACGATCGACACTCCGGTGGGCAGCCCCGGAACGATTGCATTCACCTGCACCATCACCGGCAGCCCGGATGTACGCATCGGATCGGGCGATTCGAGTAACCAGAGGTATTTCCGGCCGGGCGCCGGCGTCACCCAGACGCTGGGAGCGGTTGTGCACCCCTTCGACTCCGGGTATAGCGACAAGGGCGCACTGCGCTTCGGCGGCAGCTCAAGCAACAACACAATCGAATCGGTCAGCTGGATAACGCGTCACTACGGCTACATGTACAAGGAAGGCACAGGCAAGTGGACCGTGAACGGCAACGTGGAACAGGGCAGGCTCGAAGTCAATGCCGGGACCTTGATCATCAACGGGAGCCTGCTCACCCGGTATTCAGGACTGCAGCCCATCGCCAGCGGTGCTCGGCTGGGCGGCAATCTGACGATCAATCAGCCAACCGCCAGCGAGATATTGCCCGCCGTGATGAGTGTGAGCGGCGGCGGCATTCTGTCGCCGGGTGACGGTGGTGTCGGGACAATCACCGTGGATTGGTCGGCGTCGAACGCGGCGCGTACGTTCAAGATGAGCGACGCCTCGATCCTCGAATGGGAAGTCGGTTCCAGCGCCAATGACCTCATTGACCTGAGCGGGGTCGCAGACGGTCAGACGGAGACACTCGATCTAGACGACTTCATCCTCAAGATCAGTGAGGCGGGCGGCAGCCCGACGGCAGCCGACCAGTTACCGGTCTTCACCTACGACGCGGATGTAACGGTCGACATGGCCGGCTTCGACAACGATGCGAACAACTTCGATACCACGGCCCTTGTGGGTGCCTGGATCACGACCGGCCTTTCCCTGGAGGACGACTTGGCAGGGACCATCTACCTGACCGGCCTGTCCGCTCCTGTGAAAGGCACGATTGTGACGATCAGGTAGGATGCAAGAATCCCTGAGACAGGGGTGAATAGAAGCACGAATGGGGTGGGGCATCTGATGTCCCACCCCTCGTGTTGTAGGGGCGCCGATGGGGCAAGAAAACGGAGGGGCGGCAGTGAACAGGAAACAATGGGTAGCAACAGTGGTCACGATCGCGATGGCGATGGTGTTGGGAATGGGGACGGCAGAGGCGATCGACCAGACCTGGAACGGCAGCCCCGACATGAACTGGTTGGAGCCGGATCTCACCAGTTGGAGTGGCGCCACGTACCAGAACGGCGATAACGTGACCTTCACGGCTGCGGGAGCGGGCACGGTTAACCTGCAAGCCGGCACGGTGAGCCCGGCCAATATCACCATCAACGCTACGGCAAACTATATCTTCACCAACGGCACCGTCTCTGCAGGCGGAACGTTGACCAAGGACGCCTCCGCGAATAACAGTGGATATACAACTCGTTTCTTGACGAGTCTGTCCGCCGGTACGGTCGACTGCAAGTACGACAATCTTTCTCTAACCACCCTTTCGGACAGCGCGGATCCCATCCAGCTCTCCGGGGGGACGTTCATGCTCGACTCCGCCGCCACGGCGGACATCGTCCTCAACCAGCGTCCGCTCGTCCTGAATGCCTCCACGGTGAATCTTTACGACAACAACGATGGCCAGGGGGTGTTCTTCAACGGCCCGGTTCAGATGAATGGCACCGGCAACATGACGATTAATATGTATGAGGGAGAGAGGCCCAGCTATGCCGGCACCTACGCGGGTGCGAGCAGGATTGCGGGCAATATCGGCGACCGGTCCGGGGGTGTGACTACCGTCGCGAGCTACAACGACGGCTACTGGGAGCTTACCGGTAACAATACCTACAGCGGACAGACGTATTTCAACAGTACGGGCGGCATCACGTTCCGCGGCAGGGCGGCGTTCCCTGCCAACACGACAATCAGGGGGACGAGCCAGGGCGACGCTACCTGGTGCAAGTTCCTGATGGACGATGCCGGCACCATCAATCTCGGCAACGAGGTTGACATCAGTTCACTGGGCAACGAATCGGCGGCTTTCGGGGTCTATGTCGGCAGTGACAGCGGGACCGAGAGTGGCAAGACGATCGTCATGGGTAAAATTGATTTCAACAACGGTGCCAACAGCAGAAGCTGCCTGACCCTGTACTCGGCGGGCGCCAACGGTTACCGTGTGCAGGTCGGCGATGTTGACCTGGATGTCAACAGGGCTACCAGCCAGATCATGGGGCAACAGGGCTTCCGGGGAAATACGGCGCCGATGACGATTGCCGGGACTGTGAAGCAGGTCAACGGTAATTCGGGCAACACGACAGCCAACGAGCTCTACCTGGGCGGAACTATGGACGCGGCCACCAACATCGTCAGCGGCCTCATCACGGACCCGGATGACTACCCAACCAACGTCCTTGCTCAGCCGCTGAAGGTGACGATTAACTGTAGTGATACGTATTCGGGGACCCAGGACAGCACATGGGCATTCGAGAACACCAACACGTATAGTGGCGGCACCACGATCAACCGGGGGACGCTCCACGCCAACGGGGAACACGCGCTCGGCAGTGGGACCGTGACCGTCAGTTCCGCCAGCGCGATGCTGGTCATCAACGCGAACAATGCCACGGACATCGCCGCGACACTGAACCTGCCGGGCACGAGCGCGACCAACCTGTTCATGATCGCCGACTACTGCGCCGTCGCCGTGCTCACTATCGGCGGGACGCCACAGCCGACCGGCGTCTACAAGGCCAGCGAAAACGCGTGGTTGGGCGGCAGCGGGTCCCTGTATGTCGGGGTCGAAACACCGGAGGTGGGCGCGGTGCTCAGCATCCGTTAGCGCGGCGGCACGCAAAGCACCAGTCTCTCAACTGCCGCCGGCAGCCGCGATTGCCGGCGGTGTCTTCTCTGCCCAAAGGAACAGCCCCCTTGAACACTGCCGTGAGTGTCGGCCCAGGGCATCTTCCCGCGCGTTACCAGCCGCTGTCCCTGTAACCTGCTATCCCCTTTCGCCCGCCGTGTCTCGCCCTTTCCAAGTAGCCCGCCCCGCAGATGCAGGGCTGGATGTCACCCATTGGCCTCGCCCCGGACGTCCGGGGCGGGCTACATGGCACAGAGTGAAGTCGCCCGGTCCGCCTCCTGCAGGGCCCTCCCTGTAGCCCGCTCTCGCCGAGAGCGAGGCCGCTCTGCAGGTCGAGTAGCGTTCTGCAAACGGGGATGGACACGGACATTGCTGTATCCGTGGGAATGTATGCAAGGCTGGCGGCGTTGTCGATAAGGTGGGTAGGCGCCATCCTGCAGCTTTATGAAGTGAGGCAATGGATGCGTTAACGGCCAGGAGAGTGAGTACTTCGTCCCTATGGTTGCGCTGGCGAGTGTCGTGGCGTACCATGTGTTTATGAATGAGGTAGCCCAACTTCTGAACGCGATGGTTGCAGATGGGGTGATATCCGCGTACGCGGTCTTCGGCGCCGTTGCACAGATGAGATACACCGAGGCGGTGGCCACGCTTGACGCTGATATTCTCGTTGCTGTTCCTGATTCGGATCGACTGGATATTCTGACTCCGATCTATGAGTACTGTTCGAAACGCGGATATGATCCGGAAGGCGAGGCCGTGCGGGTTGGTGCCTGGCCGGTCCAGTTTATCCCTGTGTTCGATGCGTTGACACAGGCCGCCCTCCAGAATGCGGACGTGGGCGATGTGGATGGTATCCCCTTTTCTGTGGTGCGTGCCGACTACCTGGCCGTCATTGCGCTGAGTGTGGGGCGTGCGAAGGACCTCACACGTGTGCTTGCGCTGCTTGAAAGCGAGAGCGTATCGGCGCAGGATATAGAGCAGCTCAGTGCAGAGCATGGACTCTTGGCGAAGTGGCATGCCTTCAAGGAACGGTTCCCTGATGCCTGACATCCAATCACTACTACGGAAGCAGGCCCGGTGGCAGCATGCTCGGGCCGGTTTGTCGTGGGGCGCGAAGCTCCGGCAGTCTGAGAAAGTCCGGGAAGGGCTTAAGGCGTGGGTGTGCAGTAGCAGCGTTGCCGCGCCTATGGCGGTCAGGGAGCGCATGGACGGCTATCTTGCGCCGGACTCCAAGGAGTAGGTCGCCACGCTGCGTCTGCATCACACCATCCAGCCTTGTCTCACCTTCAGAGCCTAGCAAGTCTTCCGACCGGAACAAACCCTTATCACCAGGGCGTTCTCAGTGCCGATCAGCGGGAACTGAGCAAACTGGACTTCAAGGGGAGATCGGCATGGATGGCAGACTGTCTCCGTTCACCATTTCGGTACACGATAGCGGCGACGATAGCGGTGGACGATCTGTCTTCGCTGCGGGCACAGTGCGGAGATATGTGCCTGTGGTGAGGGTGTGCGTCTCGGAGATACGCACGTACAGTCCATTGCCTTGCCATGCGCACTACATTGCGGTGGCGCCGATCCTCGGGGGAGGAAAGATGCACTCGACAGGGGGCGGGGAGTGCGTGATATAATCACAGGTAGTAGGGCCTACGCTTGAAGGCGCAGGTCTGCAACAGAAATGAGACTCGACTCGTCGCACGCGTCATTGTGCGTGGCGGGGCAACAGACAGGGCAAGAAGAGGGAGGGACGGCCGTGGACAGGATACAATGGGCAACATCAGTGGTCACGATCGCGATTGCGATTGCGATGGTGGTGGGGACGGCAGGGGCGGCAGACCTGACGTGGGATCCCGGCGGCGGTGGATCTTCTGACGGTGCCGGCACGTGGCTCGGAGCAGGCGAGTGGTGGAATGGCGGTGCCAATGTTGATTGGAGCAATTCGAACCCCGACAATGCGACGATCGGCAACAGCGGGGTAGGCGGCGCGATCACCCTTGGTGCGGTCACGGCGGGCTCTGTAACGGTTGACAACTTCACCGGTGCCTACACGCTCAGCGGTGGCTCTCTGAGTCAGAGTGGGGGCATCACGGTGGGTGCGGGAGCCGGCGAGCTGACGATCAACACGGACATCACCGGCAGCGGTGGTCTCACCGTCAACAGTCCGAATCGGACCAGACTCGGGAACAGCAATAGTCATACCCAGTCCGGGGACACGGTCATCAGCGGCGGCGAGCTGTTGGATTACCAGTTCAATAGTCTGGGCAGCGGGAATCTGAACATCAACGGCGGCGTCCTTGTAGGTTACTGGGGGGAAACCATGAGCCGCACTCTAGGCTTGGGCGCAGGCCAGGTCCAAGTCCCCGGCGGCGAGAGCGGGTTCTGTGGCCAGGGCGCCACTGGATCGACCATTAAGTTCAATAACAGCGACAGCTTCGTAGTGCAGTGGGGCGGCCCGCTTTTCAATCCCTCCACGCTGGTGCTCCAGACGCCCTGGGCCAACACCAACGGCAAATTGACATGGAGGAACAAGCTCGACCTCAACGGTGCCCCGCGCACCATCGCAGTCAACAAGGACCACGCGGGCAAGACCGACGGCTATGCCCAGATCATCAGCGAGATCAGCAACAGCGACGCTGTCAATCCCGCCAGCCTCACCAAGACCGGTGTCGGCAGGCTCATCCTCTCCGCCGCCAACACCTATGACGGCGGCACCACCGTTAGCGAAGGGATCATGTATTACCAGCGCGCCGACGCGATGCCCCCCACGGGCCATGTCGCCTTCGCTGATGGCACCGCGTTGGAAATCGAAGTCGGAGGAAGTGGGAATTTCAGCGACGCCGCGTCCGGTGCCGGCTCGCTGGGTGGACTGCTGACAGGGACCGCCGGGGGCGGTGGCGGCACCGTCAGCTACGCCGGCGACATCGCCATGACGTGGTATGTGAGCGGGACCCTCAACTACGCTGGTCCCGTGTCTGCTGCAGGCGGGAATATATCGAGCCTTTTGATACGAGGGGGAACCCTTACGCTCAGCGGCAGCGGCTCTTCTTATTCCGGCCCAACAAGGATTGGTCTGCCGAGTTATGCTACCACGGTCATCCTGGGCTCGAGCACGGCCCTTCCGAGCGGAATCCCGCTCACGGTGGACTCGTCGGGTGTATCCACGTTGGATCTGAACGGTTACGATGCGACCCTCGGCTTGTTGTCCCTGGGCAGCAACAACGGCGGGGCACGCGGCCAAGTCGCCGACGCCGCCGGCACCGGCACGCTGACGTTGACCAACGGCGTGTTCTGCGACGACCACAACAACGGAAACGGCGGGATCTTCGCCGGCTTCCTGGACCTCAACGGCGCCACGCAGACCTTCTCGGTTCGCGACGGCACCCAGACCTCCGACCTTCTGGTCAGCTCTGCGATGCAGAACGGGGGCCTGATCTTTGACGCCGTCGAACCGGGTGCCGGGCTGGAACTCTCCGGCACAAACACCTACACCGGCGGCACCCAGGTGTCGGGCGGCACGCTGATTATCAGCGGATCGCTCGGTGGCTCCGCGATGGACATTTCGGGTGGCACGGTCGAGGGAACCGGCGCCCTGACCTTTAACATCAGCGGGTCTACATTCGACCAGATTGTCATGACCGGCGGTGATCTGGACATCTTGGCGCTCACGCTCAATGTCAACCCGAGCGGCGCCAGCGCGTCAGAGTACGTGATCGTTGACGCCACCGGTGGCGGGACGATCTCGGGACCCTTCTTGAACGACCCGCCGAGCGGCTGGGAGATCGAGTATACGCCCACTGCCAGTTCACCCACCACCATTACTCTGATCCCGCCGCCCTCCAGCACGCTTATGACGATCAGGTAGGGCCCAATCGCACGGTACGTGCGCTGCCTGTAGCCCACTCCCCGCGGAGCGGGGTAAACTCGCCGCTTGCCTCGCCTTGGCGGGGAGAGCGAGGCTGGCTCTGTGGTGGAGTGGTGTTCTCGAGTATCCGGCCTCGCGCTCGGCGAGCGCGGGCTACAGGATGAAGATCCCAGGAGATCAGGGCGAAAGATTAAGGCTTCTGTGCTTGGGTTATCTGATCTTTCGCCGTAATCTCTGGGCGGTTGCGGGATTCCCTTCGGCAACATCTTTACCGCAATCCACTTTTGAAACCACGACGAGGCGGCTCCTATGGATACACAGACACCACTTTTCGGAATGACACTGGGCGAGCTGCAGACCTGTGTCGCGGCCTATGGCCTGCCGGGCTACACGGCGCGGCAGATCGCTGACTGGCTCTATAGCAAGAAGATAGAGTCGATCGATGATATGTCGAATCTCTCAAAGCAGGCCCGCGCGCTGCTCAATGAGCACCATGTCATCGGTCGCACCCCCCCGCAGGAGAGTTGCACGAGCAAAGACGGGACCCGCAAGTACCTCTTCGCCACGGCGCATGGTCAGTTCATCGAGACGGCCATGATCCCGACCGAGACCCGCAAAACCGTCTGTGTCTCATCCCAGGTCGGCTGCAAGATGGGCTGCGTCTTCTGTATGACCGGTAAACAGGGCTTCCAGGGACAGCTCACGGCGGGGGAGATCCTCAATCAGGTCTGGAGCATTCCCGAGCACGAGGATGGCATCACGAACATCGTCTACATGGGAATGGGCGAGCCGCTGGATAACCTGGACGAAGTGCTCAAGAGCATCGAGATCCTGACTTCTGACTGGGGGGCCGCGATGAGCCCCCGTCGCATCACTGTCTCCACGATCGGGATCCTCCCCGGCGTGACACGCTTCCTGAAGGAGTGTGAGGCCCACCTCGCGATCAGCCTGCACACGCCCTTCCCCGAGGAGCGCCAAGAGCTCATGCCGGTGCAGAACGCCCATCCCCTGGAGGAGGTCATTGATGCGCTGCGGGAGTGGGACTTCAGCGGACAGCGACGCGTTTCGTTTGAGTATATCGTGTTTGGGGGGCTGAACGACAGTGCGCGGCACGCGCGCGAACTCATCCGACTGCTGGCCGGGATCGTCTGTCGCATCAACCTGATCCGTTTCCACCCCATTCCCGGCACCGCCCTGGCCCGCACCGACGAAGACACCATGCAACGGTTCAAGGATTTCCTGAACCGTAAAGGTGTCCTGACCACCGTTCGCGCCTCGCGTGGCGTGGATATCTATGCGGCCTGCGGCCTGCTGTCGACCACCGCCGCCGGTGAGAAGTCGAGTGAGTGATTGGCGGCCTGTCCCGAATGGCACTCGTTTAGGCCCTTCCCCCAACTATTCCGTGAACGTCGTCGTTAACTATACCGGAACTAACTATCCCGTGAACTTTGTCGTCAACTAGTTCGAAAGGGCCCCATTTCAGGGTCTCGATTCAGTACACGACAAAGGTCACGATGTAGTTGAGTCGAGGTAGTTCACGACAAAGGTCACGATGCAGGATAATGCGGGCCTCCTTAGACCAGCGCCATTCAGATTCATCCCCAAGCGACTCAACGGCACCGATATCTATGCCTCGCAGACAGAAAATCAGATTATCCGTCGGAGCTGGCTGGCGGGATAGGCTTGCCGTCGACATCCGCGACGGGATGCTCCAACTCGGCATCGAAATCGATCAGCACATCGCGATAATGCAGGTGCTCGAGCTCCAGGGCGGCTTCGTGCGCGGCTTCCACCGACATGCCCGAATGAATCAGGTGGCCTTCCCAGAGCTGGTGTGACCGCATGATATGGGCCGCCTCGTCGCGGCCCTTCTCCGTCAGGCAGACGCGCCCCCTGCGCAGCGGTTCCGACTCGAGCAGCCCTTCGCGGGCCATCTGCCGAGCGGCCTTGCGGACGCGCTGCAGGTCGAACGGGGTCACATCCTCAAGCAGAACACACCCTTCGTGGGCCGACCGCAGCACATCCTCAAGATCTGCCTGCGGCACCAGCCGACGGCGGCGCAGCCAGGCGGCCAGCAACCCATAGCGCGGCGCAAAGATCAGCCCCACGATGAACAGCAGAAAGCCCATGAACATGATCGACCCGCCCCCCGAGGCGTTGACCCACTCAGAGAAGTAGAGCCCCAGGATGACCGACAGCACGCCCATCAAGGCGGCCAACCCCATCATGCGCGGCAGGCGGTCGGTCAGCATGTAGGCCAATGCCGCCGGGGTGATGAGCAGTCCGACAATCATGATCACCCCGACCATCGAAATGCCGGCCACACAGACCAGGGCAATCATGATCGTCAGCAGAATATGGATGCCGCGTGTCGGCAACCCGATCGAGGCCGCCATGGTGGGGTCGAAGCTGACGATGGTGAGGTGCCGGTAGAACATGATGATGATCGAGAGCACCACCGCGGCCACCCCGGCACTCAGCCACAGGTCCGGCCACGACACGCCATAGATATCGCCCTGGAAGAAGTGGTTGAGGTCGATGTTGATATACTGTTGGAATCGCGTCAGGATCACGACGCCCGCCGCAAAGAGACCGGTGTAGATGATGCCGATGGCCGTATCCTCGGCGATGCGGTCCACGTTGCTCAAAAAGCTGATACAGAGCGAGGTGAGCAGGGCGGCGATCAACGCCCCCAGCAGAAGGCCGCCCGCCGTGAATCCACCGGCGAAGAGCGCGTTCATGATGAGGTACCCGATGCCCACGCCGGGCAGCAGGGCGTGACTCATCGCGTCGCCGATGAACGCCATCTTGCGCAGAATGATGTAGCACCCCAGCACCGCACACGCCACGGCGATGATCGAGCCGCCGAGGACGCCCTTCACGAAATAGGCGTGGGTCCACGGCTCAGCGAAAACATTGAACAGCCAGGCGCTCATGCCTTGTCCTCCTCTGCCCAGCTTACCGCTCGCAGCTTGCCGCCATAGACCTCGGACAGCAGGTCGGGATCTAACACCTCCCGCGGCGGCCCATAGGCATACACGCGGCGATTGAGCAGCACCACGCGATCAAAGAACTCGGCGGCGGTTTCAAGGTCGTGATGGACCACCACCACGGTCTTATTCTCTTCGCGGGCCCCGGCCAGCAGTCCGGCAATGGCCCGCTCGGTGGCGGCATCGACTCCCGCAAACGGCTCGTCGAGCAGGAGAATATCCGACTCCTGTGCCAACGCGCGTGCCATAAAGACGCGCTGCTGCTGCCCTCCACTGAGTTGCCCGATCTGACGATCTGAGAACTCGGTCATGCGGACGGCCTCCAGGGAGTGGTTCACCTTGTCGCGGTCCTCAGCGCGAATCGACTGGTACCAGCGCCGATGGCCATAACGCCCCATCGTGACCACGTCGCGTACCGTCACGGGGAACGTCCAGTCGATCTGGCCGCGCTGCGGAACGTAGGCCACCAGGCCGCGCGCGTGGGCGACCGGCTGTCCGAACACTTCCACGGTTCCGAAATCGCGCGGCACAAACCCCATGACCGACTTTATGATCGTGGATTTACCCGCGCCGTTGGGGCCCAGGATGCCGACGACCGAGCCGCGCGGAATGTCGAGCGAGACGTCGACCAGCACAGCTTTGGCCTGGTAGGACACGGTTAGGTGTTCGATCTTAATGGCTATATTGCTTCCAGGCATGTCACAAATCCATATCTCAATACCCCGCTGGGAAAGTGAGCAGTGACCAGTGAGCAGTGAGCAGTCTACTCCGCACAGCACTGATCAGTGACCACTTCCCCCTCATCGTTCTCCCAACCCGCGGTCGAGCGACTCCAGGCGTGGCGCCAGGCTGAGGTGCACCTCGCCCGAGAGGCGCGCGCCGTCGCCCTCGGACCACAGCGTGGCGCCTCCACAGGCGACGCCGTCACGCGAGAGCTGCAGGCGCAGTGGACAGGGGTTGCGCGCGTCTTCCGGTCCCGGTACGGCCTCGACAAACAGTGTCACGGCATCGCCGCTGAACGCCAGGTTGGTCACACTGATTGTGCGGCCGCGGACCAGTTCGTCTGTCGTGACATAGAGGTCACGGGCGCCATGGCGAAGGGTCAAACGCGGGGCCGTCCCATCGCCCGACGTGCGCACGGCGAATGGATCGTCGCCGGCCGTAAACCCGAGTGTCAGTGCCAGGTCATAGGGTGTCGCTGCCTGGTCGGTCGTCCCCGTCTCGCTATGGCCGTGGGTGTCCGGCGCATTGCTGATGCTGATCTCAACACGCTGCGTAAGGGCGTACTGGCACACCCCCACGCCGCCGAGCAGGATGGCGCTGACGAGCAGACAACTGACAAATCGGGCCATACGAAATTTCCCTGCTCTAGCGGGTACCCGCGAGGGCCGTGACCACCTGGAGTGTATTCTCACGCATCATGCCCAGATAGGTCTCTCCCGCGCTCCCGGCTTCCCCCATGGCATCCGAGTAGAGCTCACCGCCGACACGCACCCCCGCCTCTTCGGCGATCTGGCGGATCATCTTCGGGTTGACCGAGGTCTCCACAAAGATGGCGGGCACCTTGAAATCGCGCACCGACTGCACCACAAGCCGTCGACGCGCCGGGGTCATCCCGCCGCCGATTTCGCTCCCGGTCGACCACCCGACCGGGCTGCGCACCTTGAAGCCATACCGCGCGGCGAAGTAGTTAAAGGCGTCATGGCTCGTCACCAGAATACGCCGCTCAACCGGCACCAGGCTGACCTGCTTTACAATCCACGCATCCAGAGCGCGCAGTTGCTGGAGATAGAGATCCGTGCGCGACCGGTAGCGGGCCGCGCCGGCCGGATCGATCTTGATCACGGCGGCGAGGATGTTGTTGAGGTAGATTGCGGCGTTGCGCGGGTCGAACCACGCATGCGGGTCCTTGACCGTCTGGCCCTCGTACTCGAGGTCGAGGGGTTGCACCCCGTCGGTGCAGGTCACGAGGGGCTTGTTGCCGTTGTCGCGTGCGAGGGTCTGCATCCAGTTCTTGCCCTCGAGGTGCAGTCCGTTCTGGAGACATAGCGCGGCCGTTTCCACCAGGCGACTGTCGCCCGGGACCGGCTGGTAGACGTGCGGGTTCACGCCGGGGCCAAGGATACAGACCACCTCCATGTCATCGCCCACGATCTGGAGCGCCAGGTTGGCGGTCTGCGTGGTCGAGCATACGATGCGCGGCCTGGCGCCGCTCTCGGCAAACGCTGTCACACCCAGTGCGAGGATCGCCACCCCGACGCACGTGCGCAGGGCTGTCGTTGCAGTCGTTCTCATAGTCATGGTTCTATCTCCCCACCCGCAGCATGTTCTCGGGCACGAAAAAGACTATAGCACGGCCGATAGCGGCTGCAACGACAGAGTCGTGCGGTACACCTGGCACCGGCCGGCCGAACAAACAATAATGGCTGTGACCTGTTTGACCTTTCGTTTCAGACCGCATAGAGTAGCGGCATCATAGACGTGAGGGGTGGGATGCGTTTCAAGGTGACGGTACAGACATGGCGATTGCTGGCAGGATCAATGGTGATCCTGTTGGTGGCACTGTGCCAGCACACGACCCCCTTGGGTTGGATCGAAACGCGACTGTATGATTTGCGTGTGCGCATGCTGTCGAGCCAGCATGCGATCTCTTCCGAGATTGTGGTGGTGGCGATCGACGAGTCGAGTCTGCGGCGATTGGAACCATCCGTCGGGCGCTGGCCGTGGCCGCGCGCGGTATTGGCCTCTGTGGTGGAGTATTGCTCGGACGCCAAGGTGGTGGCGGTTGATATTCTTTTTTCCTGAAGGCGACTGGCAGTACCAGCAGAGCGACAACCTGTTTGTCGAGACGGCGAAGGCGTATGGCCGGCAGATCAGTGCGGTCCATCTGAATAACCAGCCGCTGGATCGCGGCGACTGGAACGCGCTCGCCCGCTTCGAGCTCGGGCCCTCTTTTGCGGAGTGGGACCCCTCACGGTCTTACACATCGGTCCTGGCACCCTTCAAGGGGTTGCTGGACGCCAGTGGATCGCTCGGACATGTCAATCTGGTGGTGGACGTGGATGGGGTCGCGCGACGCCATGCGGCTGTCGCCAAAGTGCGGGGCCGGGCATTTCCCTCTCTCGCGCTGGCGGCGGCGGCGATGTATCGCGACATCGACCTGGGTGATATCGGTTACGACGGAGCGGGTCGCGTTCAGCTTGGGGATCGACGTATCCCCGTGGACCGCGATGGCTGCTTCCGACTCCATCCGTCCAAGTGGACCTATACCAGTTACCCGATTGCAGATGTCATTGCGGCATGGCAGTCCGAGGGTAAGGGGGAGGTGCCGAGACTGGGGCGCGCAGCGTTCAAGGGCAAGATCGTGCTGATCGGCGCCCTCGCTACGGGCGTCTACGAGGATAGTGCGGTGACGTCCATGTCGACCCGCACCGGTGGTGTTGAGATCCTGGCATCGGCCGCAGAGAGCATCCTGCATGGTCGCTACATTCGGGATTGGATGGCGATCTCGATTCTGTTTATCGCCGTATACGCATTCGCAACCGGGAGCCATCGTCTGTCGCGGCCCCACACCTTGGCGCTCATTGTGGCCTCCGTGACGCTGCTGCATCTGACCCTCTCTCTCGTCGCTCTATTCAGCATGGCGGTGAGCCAATAGGAGTTTGCTTTCCCGAACTCCCGGACAACAGGACTGCTACGCCAAGTGACGTGCCCGATTTCTGAGTGAACCATACGAGAAACCCGGCCCCAGGGTCAAGATGTTGGCCGGCTGGCGTATGGGTGCCGGCCGTGACGGGCCCCGACGGCAGGCTGACGACAATTCACCCCTGTTCGGCACCCGTTCTGCGCAGAGCGGTTACGCCGCGAAG
>JABGQM010000018.1 GCA_018648805.1 Verrucomicrobiota bacterium | reverse complement strand
ATTTAGCGGTTAAGAAAGATTGTAGCCAGTCAGTCAGCCATTACAAATTCTCTTATTCAACTGTGGGACGCTAGTGGAACACTATGAAGAAGTATGGATCTCAATTATTGGTGCTGATTGCGCTGTGGGTGGGTGGGCTGACGGGGATAGCGCGTGGGCAAGCGGTCATTACGCCGAAAGCCGCATCATCAACGACGGCCAAGAGCGGGCGCGTACTGACGTACACGATTGACGGCAGTGGTCTATCGTCTGAAGGTGGCAGCACGAACGTGTTGGGCGAAACGCACCCGCAACCGGGAATCCCTAGCCAATACTACTTCAGCGGGGACGTCGTCAACGATGACCCGAACTTCACGAGTACGACGGAGACTCACATTTACGAGCTGCCCGGCAGGCTGACTGTGGATCGGGTCCACCAATGGGTCTATCTCGGCTCGGGGCGCGGCATCAAGAGTGTGGACATGGCCTTCTCGACGGATGGCGGCGCATCTTACCCGACCACCCTTACGGTTGGCGGCTTCGTAGAACCCCCATCAGGAAATGTCTCAGTCCAGACCGTGACCTTTGCGCAACAAACCGGTGTCACGCACATCCGCTTCAAGAATATTGAGACGTTCTCGTCGGTTCAGTTCATCGGTTGCCTGGAGCTTCGCTTCGGCGGCCCTATGGAACTGTCAAGCACTACGGCTGACAGCGTCACTTACAACTCTGCCCGGCTGAAGACCACGCTGTCGGTGCCAACCACGGATGCGACGGTGACCGCCCACTGGTGGAAACGCGGAGATACCGTTACCAATTCCGCCGCCGTGGGAACATGGTCCAACGAGGGCTCTACCAACCTGACGTACACCATTCCAGCGACACCGGGACTGAGCCAGGGCACAAGGTACGACTTCGCCTTTCGTGCGACCAACGCCACCCACGATGTGTGGTCTGAGACCGGGTCCTATCTGACGGTTTTCGAGGGCGAAATTATCGCCGAGTACGTCTTCGACGGCTCGCTGGCATCAACGGATTCGGAGGCGGGAACGACGGCCTCCGATGTGACTTTCTCGGGAGCCGATTCGTACGCGACGTATATCCAGTACAACGGAACCGCCGCCAACTATCCCGGTGGAGAGAATTTCGCTTTTTCACTGGCCACGGGAATCAATGACGTCTCGCTCACCGGGATCATCTGGGATTGGGGCATGCAATCCGGCTATGGGGTCGAATCGGGAATCTTCTCCGACGCACACCAGGGATTCGGCGCCGGCGACGAGATCCCCGGCACCTATACCAGCACCCCGAATTCAGTCATCACCGCCCCCATCATTTCTTACGCGGCGGACCTGGGGGCCCTGTCCGGCTTCCAGAACCTTACTGGTACTACCGTCGTCTTCCGCGTCTATCTCAGCGACAACTCCAGCAGCAGCACCCGCTACTACCGCTACGACAATATCCGCGTCTACGGCACGGTCGTGACGCCATCGGTAATCGACATCGGTAATGCGTCCGTATCGGTGTCGGGGGTGCAGACCACGCAGGCCACGGTGTCGGCCACGATTCTGAACGTCGATGGCGACGTGACGGCCTACTGGGAGCCGGGTGTGGTGGG
This sequence comes from Verrucomicrobiota bacterium, assembly GCA_018648805.1. Lineage (GTDB taxonomy): Bacteria > Verrucomicrobiota > Kiritimatiellia > UBA8416 > JABMPJ01 > JABMPJ01. The sequence goes on along the minus strand of JABGQM010000018.1, from coordinate 72,947 downwards.
CGATCCAACCAGCTACAGCGACTGGGACGGCACCAACGGGCCGAGTGCCGAGACCAAGGACGTCGAGTTTGATCGCATCATCAGCAATCTTGTTGCGGATACGCTCTACACCTATGCGCTCTACGCGGATGACGGCAGTACAACCGACTGGGCATCGGGCACGTTCGTGACGTCCCTGTCGGCAACCCAGGCGCCCGCGTTCACCGGCGCGAGTGCGAGCCTGTACTCGATCACGCTGGGCTGGACCGACAACGCCTCCAACGAGACTGCGTACCTGTTGCAACGCTCGACCAACGGGGTGGACTACACGCTGCTGGACACCCTGGGCAGCAATACGGTCGCTTACGTTGATTACGATCTCGTGCCAACCGTCAGCCAGTTCCACTATCGCCTGGCTGCTTCAAATTCCGCGCATGGCGGGAGTTCAACTGATTTCGCGCTCTGCGAGATCAACGCCACGGTGCCGTCCCTCGACATCGTTGCCGAGTACGGGATGGATGGCAACGATCCCGCCTCCACCGACACCGAACCCGGCACGGCTGCGGGTGACCTGGTCCTGGGCACCGGCATCTCGACCTCCCTGCGCAACAACCGCATCGAGTGCGATGCGAGCGAAGTAGACGGGCTCAATCTGAACGGCGACGACTACTTCAGTCTCTCGATCACCATCCCGGCGAGCTCAACGGTGACGTTGACCCACTTTGCCTACAGCTACGAGGAAGCCAGTTCCTATTTTCCGGCGCATGCCCTGTGGTCGGACCTAACCGGGGCCAAGATCACGACACCGGACACGCACTATGAGCCGGGTGCAACCGGTTTGTCCGGCACCTACACGAGGAGTCACAACCTGACGGAAGCAGGGGCGACCTTTGCCGGTCTCTCGGGTACGAATGTCGAGTTCCGGCTCTACATGGGGGACGGCGCCAGCAGTACCGGCGAACAGAGCTACGACAACATTCGTGTTTACGGCACGGTCATCCTGCCCGCCGGAACGCTGATCACGATTCGCTGACGGAGTGCCAGAACGGCGCTGCGTCTTCCAGCGCCGGGGGCGACGCGAGTGCACCAGCTTGTCGTCAACCCACATGGATGAAAGACGAGAGGACCTCCATAAGGCGATCGACATGTCCATTGAGACTTGCCGCGTGCCATTGGTGCCCTCAGACTAAGGGCCTCAACCAGTCATCACTGTCCATTTTGGAGTGTCATGTCGACCCACACTGAAGAGAGCGAATACCGTGCAGACGTTGTCGTATATGGAGACGCCTCGGGCGGCGTGACGGCTGCGGTGCAGGCGGCGCGTATGGGCAAGGCTATCATCCTGGTGTCGCCGTTCGGGCATCTCGGGGGCATGACCAGCAGTGGATTGGGGTGGTCCGACATCGGCAACCCCGCAATCCTGGGCGGACTGTCTCGGGAATTCTACAACCGGGCGTACCAGCACTACCAGGACGACGCGGCGTGGGTGCACGAAAGCTGGTCGGACTTTGATGCCGATTGCCAGGGCTTTTCGGCTCTCGACGACGAGAACGAGCTGGCGGCGGCCTTTGAACCCAAGGTGGCCGAGGCAATCTTCGATGCCATGATCGCGGAAGCGGGCGTGCAGGTGATCGCGGGCCGGCTCGACCTTGATCGGGGCGTGACTGTATCCGGCAAGCGCATCCGTGCGATCCACCTGCAGGACGGGACAACACTTGAAGCCGGCATGTTCATCGACGCGTCGTACGAAGGCGACCTGATGGCCGCGGCCGGTGTCACCTTCGTGACGGGGCGCGAGTCGAATGAGGAATACGGGGAGACGTGCAATGGGGTTACCGGTCCGCTGAAAGGCAACCAGCTTCCCGATGGCGTTGACCCGCACGTGGTCGCGGGCGATGCGTCCAGTGGGTTGCTGCCCGGCGTCAATCCTGAGTTGGGCCGCGAAGTCGGGGAGGGCGACAGGCTGCTGCAGGCCTACTGCTATCGCATGGTGCTGACCGATGTGGCGACAAACCGCCTGCCCGTGCCGAAGCCCGATGGCTATGACGAAACCGACTACGAGATCCTCTTCCGCACCATCGAAGCCGGCTACGCCGGGCCGTTCTTTAAGACCACGCTGGTGCCGAATCGCAAGACTGACGCCAACAACATCGGTGGTATCTCGTGCGACCTCATCGGCGGCAACTACGGTCCGGGGTGGAACTGGGCCACACTGGTCCACGCTGAGCGCGAATGCGTCGCAGCCGAGCACCGCGACTGGCAGATCGGTCTCGTGTGGACGCTGCAGCATCATCCCCGTGTGCCGGAAACGATCCGGGCTGAAACCGTGGCGTGGGGGCTGGCGGAAGACGAGTTCACCGACAATGAGCACTGGCCGTACAATCTCTATGTGCGCGAAGCCCGTCGTATGCGCTCAGACTTTGTTATGACAGAGCACCACTGTCGCTGCGAGGCCTCCGTGGACGATCCGATCGGAATGGGCGCCTACACGCTGGACTCGCATAACACGCAACGGTTCGTCCACGACGGTATGGTGAAGAACGAGGGCGACATTCAAAGCCGCCTCAACCGCAAGGCCTACGGCATCTCGTACCGATCGATTGTGCCCCGCGACGGCGAGTGCGAGAACCTGCTCGTGCCCTGGGCACTGTCCGCCACGCATATTGCCTTCGGATCGATCCGCATGGAGCCCGTGTTCATGGCTTTGGGCCAGAGCGCCGCCACGGCGGCCTGCATCGCCATCGATGAGAACGCCAGTGTGCAGACCGTCCCCTACAATGAACTTCGCGCAGTCCTTTTCAGAGACGGTCAGCGCCTGGAGTTACCGGTTGCAGCGGTGACAGGATAGGCAGAGACAGGCACTCGTAGATTTCCATCTAGGCCGTGCATGGGTCCGGGTTCGTCAGCCAAGGGGTCCGGGACACCGCAAGCCAAGGCAGTGCATGTTGTCTCCATGCCGTCCACCAACCAGTCGGAGCATTTACCGGCCAATCGGTGCCCCGATTCATCCAGGCCTGCAGCGGCCGACGACCTTTCAGAACGTCCACGTCTCGTGGCTGACGATATCGCTGAGGGGGACACGCTTCTTTTCGGGGGCGGTGTCGGCGGGATAGCCGAGGGTCAGGATTTCGACTACGGCGATGTCGTCAGGGATGTTGAGCAGGGCGCGGATCTGTTCGGGATAGAAGGAGCCGATCCAGCAGGTGCCGAGTCCCTCTTGCACGGCCTGCAGAGCCATGTGCTCCATGGCGATGGCGATATCGATCGGGTGCGCGGCCTGCCCGCAGCGCATGACGTAGTCGGTGTTGGTGGCACAACAGACAATCACCACCGGCGCTTCACCGACAAATTTCTGACCGTAAGCCGCGTCGACCAGCTTGGCCCGCATCGCCTCATCCTGCACCACCACGAAGCGCCACTCCTGCACGTTGCGCGCCGAGGGCGCCAGGCGCGCGGCTTCGAGCACGGCCTCAAGTTTCTCCGGTTCCACCGCATGCGCTTCGTATTTGCGCACTGAGTAACGCTGCTTAATCTGCTCCAACACGGCCATCATCATCTCCTCTTGGGGTTCAACCGGCCAACCGGTTCACATTTCGGTCTGCACGTTATACCCGGCGCTGCCGGCCTGCACGCCTAAAAGCAGGTAAGGGCCTGTCCCGAATGGCGAAAACGCTGGAGAAACATCTGGACGGGTGCCAATCAGGCGATACGATAAGAACAGAGCTGAATGAGGCGGTTGGCAATACGGAAAAGGAAGAGAAGCATGGGGACGATCGATGATACAGAGAATCTCCTGGCCCACCTATTCGACCTTCACGCTCTCAACGCGAAACGCTTGCGAATAGTTGCGAAGATCAAGGACGAGGTCGCTAAGAATTGGCCGTCCGAAGACGAATCCCTCTTGGCCGCAATTCTCAACGCTATCGAACACGAACAGCCAGCGGACACGATTCCTCATGCCCTCTCAACCCATATTCCACAGGGCATGACGACCATATATCGAAAACACGGTCTAAAGGACGCCAGACGACTCTTGGAAAGGCTCGTCTCGCACGAGAACTCAACGCCAGACAGAGACAAGCTACCTTATCCGTACTACAATCTCTCATATGTCTATCTTCTCTCGTCGCGCTTACGCTTCCTTGACGCAGCCTATCGAAAAGAGATGTCACGAAAAGCCCTGACCTTCGCAACCAAAGCGACAGAGCTCTTCCAGAATCATGCCGACGGAGAAATCGATTGCGCAAGATCCTACTGCCTGGAAGCGCTTATACATCTGTCATGTAACAATCCCCGCGACTGCAAAACGGCAATCGACAATGCCCTCGCTCGTGCCCCTGAGCTGCCAGAGGCACGATTCGCAGAGGGCGTCTATCATCTCGAGTGTCAACACTTCGACATCGCAATCGAGCGACTCGCATCTGCCATGAACACGCTTCAGGCATCAGGGCAAGAGCTTGCCGATGTGACATTCCATTTAGGGCGAGCTTACCAGAAGAAACGACTGTCGATTCTGAATGCCACACCCGAAAACGAGCGCGCTGGACTACGGTCGCAGCTCAGCGGCTGTTACACGTCGGCAGCCACCTACCTGACACAGGCGACCGAACTAGACCCTGATTTCGCTCTTGCCCACTTCAGGCTCGGGCAACTCAAAACCGAGACCAACTGCGAAGCGGCAATGGCGCATTTCGAGGCTGCACTACAAATCGACGTTCGATACTTCGATATCATCGGACAATCTCAGTGCAGCCAAGCCTGCAAGGGCTGCAGCGGAACCAAACTCAAAATGCTGCTGATGGGTTTACTCGGCCCTTACAGAAACAGATACCTTCGCAGCCAGATGCAATCCATATCGTAAACCACGGACACTCGGCAGACGGAACGTCTCGCCCCCGGGCGGCTTCGGGGAGCAGGGCCGACGAGGCCTCCTGGCAGCCGAAACCCATGACCGCCGTATCGGCCTGCACGTCAAAGAGGACGCCTCGCGCGCAATCGGTAGAAGCGGGACGTGGTGATGGAGCCGTTGTGCTGGTAGGTGGTCACAGTAGCCGTCGGCGGCGCGTTCGTGAGCAGCGCATGCCACGGGTCCGGCATGATCAGAAGGTCATCGGCGTAGTCGAGGTACTGCGTGGCGGACTCCCCGCCGGTCCACTCTACGAGGACACCGCCATTGGTCACCGTACTACCGGTAAGTGCGAGTAGGGATTCCTTGTTGGTCGGTATGGTATCCGCGACCCACTCTTCCCATGCCAGCATGCCGTCGTTATCCGAATCGTTGGTCGCCGCGGTCATGAAGTCGTTGGTCCAGCCGTACTGGGCCAACCACCACTGCGGCATGCCGTTGGTCACCAGGTTCTCTGCGAAATGCGCCACCAGCTGTCGCGGCTGATCCATCACCACGCTGATCTGGTTGCTCGACACCGCAGCGCCGTTGGTGTCGCCGCTCCAGCGGTCATGGTAGTAGTACGGATCTGCCGTCGCCGTGACCACCGCCACAACGCCCGAGGAGAGAAGCTGATCGGCGACATCCACCACGCCGCTGCCCATGACCTCGGTATCGAGCAGGAACGGCTGCACCGGCAGCAGGGAGAGGCTGCTCGCGCGGCACACCTCCGGCCATCCTGTGGCGCTCACGCAGGCGCTGTTGGTGAGTTCCTTGTCCTGGAATATCTGAACATCGTCAACATACCAGCCCACTTCCGAGAGGCTACTGTCACACGACATGCGGAAACGTAGCCGCAGGTCGCTGCCGGCCAGACTGCTGAGATCAGCACGCGTTTCCACGTAGCCACCGCTGTCCCCCGTGAAGGCCGCCGTGTCGCCCGCAGGGCCGCCGTAGTCACCGAACACGGCACTGTTGTACGGCTCCTGCGTCATCAGGCTTCCGAGGTCCACCCACGCGCCACCGTCGACAGAGTAGTCCACCAGCCCACCGTCCCAGTTCTCTTCGGTGTTATAGGCGTGCCGGAAGGAGAGCGTGCAGGCACCGTCGAGCGCGACCGGCGTCGCCATACTGAGGTATTGGTCGCTAAGATAATCGGTGTTCAGCGCAAACCAACTGCTCGTGCCGCTATACGGATTAGCCGTTGAGAGCGCCCAGTCAACACCGCCAACCGCATTCGACACCACCCAGCCATCCGCGCCGTTTTCGTGGTCGTCTGTATACAGAATCCAGCCGGTGGCGGCGGCATCGACAGTCACCTGAAACGTCCGCGTGGTCGATGCACCGGCGGCCAGGCCGAACAGAGGCCAGGTGACGCTATCGGCGATCACGCTGCCGGCATGGCTGACCGATGCCGGCACGTAGGTAGCGTCGTCGGGAACCGTGCTGCTTGCCGCCACATCGGTCACGCTGGTCGTTGCCTCGTTGTGGATGTTCACACTGTAGGTCAGCGTGTCACCGGCCGCCGCTTGGGAGGGGGCGACGCTGAAGGTAAAGCTCAGCCCCGGATCGGTCACGATCTCAGTTGCATCCGCAAACGACCAAGCCCCGCGACCGAGCGTGCCGACGACCAGCAGATCGTCTGTCGCATCATAGGTCATATCGTAGACCAGTACGTTGGGCATCCCGTCCCCGATCTTAAACCAGTCCGTCAGATCGTCGCTGCGCGCGCCATAGACACCCGAGCCTGTGCCCACCACCACAGCCGTTCTCGCTCCATCACGAATGCACTCAACCGATCGCAGGTCGGCCCCGCTGAGATCGCCCGTGATGTCGGTCCAGCTTCCGCCTGCATTGGCGGTGGCGAATACCTGATCGCTGTCGACCACATACAGCGTCATCCAATCCTCCGGATCCATGACCAGTCCTCGAACAGATCCGCCCGGGTAGGCCGTGGCGTTTATGAGGTCGCCCACACCCGCAGTGCGGACCCAAATCCCGGCACCGTCAGCCAGGTAGACGACATCCGGGTTGTCCACCCCGAGGCGGCGACCGCCATAGACGATGGAGCGACCGGCGGAGTTCCCGTTGGCACTGAGTCCCGCCCCCTGGTTCAACTCCACAAGGTTGTCGCACTGGTCAAACGACTCGTAGGGTGAGTTCGCCCCGCCAATCATGATGCGACTGGGGTCCACGCGGTTCACGGCAAGCGGAGTGACAAACTGAGGGACAAGGGTCACGCCACTCGTAACGGTGAGCGTGGGTGTACCACCGCTGACCAGTCCACCGGCCGCATTGAAAACGCCCCGACTGAAGGCGCCCAAGTTCTGAAAACTGCTGTAACGTACGGATTGCACCGGGTTGCTTGGATGGGGCGACACGGCCACATCACCGCCGTCAGCGGTCAACGCGCTCTCCCAGGCGATGGAGCCAGGGGCCTTCTGGAAGGTGGTACCGGTATCCTGGTTGCCGCTGAAGATGATATCTGAGACGGTATCGTAGGCGATATCGTGTTGCTCAGAGCAGCGCAGGTCCCCTATGACAGAGACCCAGTCACCGCTATTGTTGAGTGGACTGGTGCGGCGATAGATCCCGCCGTCATCGCCCTCAATGATATCGCCATTGGCATCGAAAACCATCTCCCGCGAATCGGCATGCGGGCTGCTGGTGCTTGCGGTGCCACCACCGGGAATAGCCGCCACTGAATCTGAGTGCGTCAGATGCTGCCACTGAGGCGAAGGGCAGACCATCCCGCGGCCTACCGTGGTGTCACCCCGCCACAAGCTGCCGCTGTAGTTGGCGGCGCCAATAAAATTGGCGAACGGCGCATCCTGGCGGTCACCGCCGACGAAGATAGCATTGGCGTCGGTTGGATGTGCCACGATCGAGAAGTGGATCCCTCCCTGGCCGCCCGGTTTGTCACGCGGGTTCAACCCATCCACCAGGGCGGCACTTCCGCCCCCGGCGTAGGTGCCGTTGCCGCTGGAATGGCGCAGCGTGAACGTGTTGGCGCCTGTATCGTCGATCCGGAAGACCCCATTGGCTGCGGTGTTGCCCAATACATTGTCGATCGCCACCCATTCCCCGCTCGTGAACGGGTGTGCCGTAGCGGTGATCTCGATCGGAGATGCATCCGTGGCACCTGTGACGGTCGCAGAGGTCCCTGATGTAGAGGGAATACAGGGGATATCCATCTCGGTCCATACGGGCGTTACCCCGCCGGGACTGTCTGTGTAGCCGATGTACTCGGCCTGCCCCGAATTGATCACCGCCAGATACACCCGGCCGCTCACGGGAGAGACAGCCAATTCGGCGTTGTTCTGATTGGCACCCCCAAACACGCTGGTGATGCGGCTGTCGGATATATCCGTCCAGGTCAGGCCCTGATCGTCCGACCGGAAGATCCCGGTGTCGTCCAGCGTGAGGTAGAGACGGTTGGTCTGGTTCGGATCTGACACGAGATCGTACACGTCATCGTTCGGGAGGCCGCTCCCGCCAGCCCCATCGATGGTGGTCCAGTCCACACCACTGTTTGCGCTCCGGTAGAGTCCACCATTGCCGTCGGTAGCGTTGGCACCGAAGAGCATCACAGGACCATGGGCATAGATTCCGGAACAGGCCTCACCATCCAGGAGCGCATCGTCAATGGCCGTCCAGTTTGCCCCGCCATCCGTGCTGCGGATCAGACCCGGTGCCAACGGGCCGCCCGTCCGGCTGAAGCTGCTGTAGCGACCAAACCCCACGACAACTGTCTGGTGCGTGGGATCACTGCGGTCGTACTCCATGGCGCCGATCGACAGGGATGGCTGGTCATCGGTCAGGGCGGTCCACACAGGTGACGCGTCCGTCGCATTCGTGGTGATCCAGACCCCACCGTTCACCGTGCCGGCGTAGAGCGTATCGGGATCGACGGGGTGCGCCAGCACCGTGTGGACGGCGCCTACGACCTCGTCGGCAGGGGAGACGTTCTCGACCTGTCCATTGCTGGCGGCCCCGGGTCCCTGCGAGATCCACGTGCCGGGCAACGCATCAAGGCCGCTCAGCTGCGCATTGGATCCGCGGGACTGAAGACTTGGGCCGCGCGCGTCGTGTACATCCGGCGCGTCGTCAGGCGGCATGAGGTGCGGCGCACTGGCGGCAAACACGGCGCCACCCGTCAGAAACAGGTACACTGCCAAACTGGAAATCAGGATTTTGCTCATAGTTGTCACCGTCCTCGGCTCTAATTATAGACCCCATCCAAAAAGGTTCAACGCATTAAGGGCGCAGTAGAACAGAGGGTAGTTTCTCGTTGCCCACGATTCACGTTGCGGATTCTGCTGCCGCCCGGCCGGCCAACCAACCGGTTGAAAAGGCGGCCTGTAAATTATACCCGCCTGTGTCGGCCTGCACATCCAAAAGTTCGCCCGCGATATAGAGTCCGGCGCAGCGGAGCGACGCCATGCTGGTTGGATCGATCTCGCGCGTATCGACGCCACCCGCGGTAATAATGGCTTCCTCGAAAGGCCGATGCCCGGTAACCGGGAGACGGTAGGCTTTCAGCCACGCGCCGAGCTTCTTGCGGTCGTGCGCGGTTACAGAGCTACCCCGGCGGTGCGAGGGCAGGCCAACGGCCTGCAGGCAGACCCCCACCAGCGGCTTGGGTAGCAACCCGCGCATCAGGCTGCGCAGCGGCTCATCGGCGCGCGCCTCCAGGTCACGCTGCAGCCGGCGGTCGAGCTTCTCTGCATCAAGCGCCGGCTTGAGGTCGATCAGCAGCTCCACCTTGCGCTGGGCCTGCAGCGCGGCGACCGCTTCGCCGCTCAACGTCAGGATAACGGGACCCGTCACGCCAAACGCCGTGAACGTCAGTTCGCCAAAGGCTTCGTGCTGCTTGCCGCCATCCACGAGGAGTGTCACGCGCATGTTACGCAGCGAGAGCCCCTCCAGGCGGGCCGCCGCCGTGCCGGCCGTTTCGAGCGGCACGAGAGCCGGCCGTGGCGTCATCACCTTGTGGCCTACGGCGCGCGCCAGGGCGTAGCCGTCGCCGCTGGAGCCCGTGGCCGGATAGGAGGCGCCGCCGGTAGCGAGAATCACCGCGTCGCCGCGGATCTCCTCCGCGCCGCAGCGCACGCCTTCGATACGCCCGTGCGCGAGCAGCAACTGGTCCACACGTGTACGGCAGAGTGAGGTGACACCACTGCGGGTGACCCACTTGACCAGAGCACGCACAATATCCGGCGCCTTGCCGCTGGCCGGAAAGACACGCCCCCCTCGTTCGGTCACAAGCGCAACACCGAGCGATTCGAGAAACCCGCTCAGTTCCGTGTTGAAGTAGCGTGCAAACGCCTCCTGGAGGAAGGGACCCGTGGCGCCGAAGTGCGCCAGGAAGTCGTCGTGTTCAGCCACGTTGGTGACATTGCAGCGCCCTTTGCCGGTGATGCTGAGCTTACGGCCCGAGCGGGGCATCTTCTCGATAAGCACGACCTCGGCGCCGGCCTCGGCCGCCTGACCCGCCGCCATCAGTCCCGCGGCACCGCCACCCACCACAATGACCTTCAGATGTCTCATGGGCGTGATCCTGTCACTGCTGCCGACCGCGCGCAAGATCAATGCGGCCGCGGGGGGCAATCCTCAGGCCTTGAACCGCGCGGCATGCGCGTCTATAGTGGAGCGCATGACAGAGAAACTACTATCCAAGCTGGACTTCGATCGACCCATCGCAGTCTTTGACCTCGAGACGACCGGGGTCAATACGCGCGCCGATCGCATCGTGGAGATTGCGATTGTTAAGGTGCTGCCCAACGGACAGCACGAAACCCTGGCGGAACGCATCAACCCCACCGTCCCCATTCCGCCGGAGACCACGGCCATCCACGGTATCTCGGATGCGGATGTGGCCAACTGCGCCACGTTCAATGAGCGCGCCCAGGCGATCTTCGACTTCCTGGTCGGCTGCGACCTGGCCGGCTACAACCTGGCCCGATTTGATATCCCACTCCTGGCCGAGGAGTTTTTGCGGGCCGGGATGACATTCGATCTGGAGGGGCGCCGCGTGCTGGATGCCCAAACGGTCTATCACAAACGCGAGCCGCGCGACCTCTCGGCGGCGCTACGCTACTACTGCGGCGAACTGGAGTTTGAAAACGCACACAGCGCCGAGGCCGATGTGATGGCCACGATCCGCGTGCTCGAAGGGCAGCTTGAGCGCTACGCGGATATGCCGCACGAGGTCGTGGCTCTGGATGCCTACTGCAGCCGGACCCAGCCGGGCTGGGTTGATCGCGCCGGCCGGTTGAAGTGGGCCAACAACGAAGTCGTGCTCAACTTCAGCAAGAAGAAGGGCACCTCCCTCAAATACCTCATCGAGAACGAGCCCAGCTTCATCAAGTGGATGCTGCGCAGTGACTTCCCGCGCGATGTGATCGGCATCGTCGAGCGCGCGCTCGAGGGTGAATGGCCGACGCCGCCGGGAAAATAGACCACGGACTTGCCCGCCGTAGGCGTGGTGACACGGATGGCCCGGCTGCGCCGGGCCTTCTACTTATTCGTAGAGCGATTCGATCTTCTGGGAGATGTCTTTGTAGCTGATATCGGCCTGGTAGATCAGCTTGTAGTATTCGGCCGCCTTGGCCTTGTCGCCCATGGACTCGTAGAGTGAGCCCAGCTCGTAGCAGACGTTCTTCTTGACGCCATCCATCGTGGTCAGCTCGCCGTTGGCGGCTTCGAGCTGGTCGCGCGCCATATCGAACTGACCCTTGGCCTTGAAACAGAGGCCCATGTAGTAGAGCGAGTTGAGACGGTCCTTGGGACTGCGCTGTGAGAGCTGGAACTGCTGAATGGCTTCGTTGAAGTAGTCATTCTGGTGCAGGAGCTGGCCCCAGCGAAAACGCAGGGCGAGGTCGTTGGGGTAACGCTCAACCTTCTCCTGGACATCGTGAAACTCGAACTCGGTCCGTTCATGCTGCTTGGCGGCGAGGGCATCCGTGTCGCCGCTCTGGGTGACCGCCTCGATTTCGAACTCGAACTGCTGCATACGCATCTGGCTGAGCGTGTTGTCCAACTCCGGATCGCCCGGATTCATCTCGATGGCCTTGCGCAGTGTGGAGACCCCCTCATCGAAGAGCTTGCGCTGAGCATACAGCCGCGCCAGGGCGCGGTAGTAGTTGACGTTCGCGGGTTCGGCCTCGATCTTGGCCAGCATGTCGGCAATCAGGGAGTCGGCGTCTTCGTCCGACTTGACCGCCTTGGACTCCTTCTCCATGCGGGTGGCCTCATCCCCATCACGAATCATGTCGCGGAAGGAACCGCCCTCCTCGTCAGAGGCCTGCTCCCAGCCATCGCCCTGGATGCTCTCACGCGCAAAGGAGTCTTTAAGCAACTTAACCGCATCCGCATCCTTGGGCCGGAGTTCACACAGCCGCTCGAAACACTCGCGTGCCTGACGGCTCTGCCCCAGCTTGGTATAGAGTTCACCCAGCGACTGAAATAGGGTCGCATCACTGGGGTGATGCTCGCGGATGATCTCAAGCGTCTGTACACCGGCTTCGGGGATATCGGCGGCCGAGGCGGCCCGGGCAAACGGCAGGGCGTATTTGGGATTGAGGGGGTCATCCTGCAGGAGCTTGTCGAAGGCGACAAGCGCCCGGTCTACCTTGCCGGTGTTGAGCTGAACCATGGCGGTGCCGAGAGCGGGCATGGCCTTGGCGGCCATCATTTTGCGGGCCATGGCGCCGAGGTTCTTCTCCTTGAAGCGGCCGATCTCGGCGGCGCGCAGAAACTTGCGGGCCTGCAGGAAGGCGGGCTCGATCTCGAGACAGCGCTGCAGCAGGTCGATCGCGAAATCGAGATTGCCACGCTCAAAAGCGCTGAATCCTTTGTTGTACAATGCCTGCGCTTCTTGCGACGCTTCTGCCTTGGTCACTTCTGCCATCTCAATCACCTCCCTGAATGCGACAAGCTTTGTAGCTCAAGATGACGCTGGGGTCAAGTGTGAGGAAATCACTCGCTCTGTCGATACAGCTTGAGCGTGGTCTGGGCCTGCCCGAAGGCGGGCATGGTGGCCGTAGGGGTATAGCGCGATTCGAGAAGCGCCTGCAGGCGACGGGTCTCATCCGGGGGGATGGGCTGCACGGCGGGCGAGGCAATGCTGAGCCCGTAGGCGCTGAAGGCGGCCTGCGAGGCGGGCGTGGTGGCGAGCAGCTCGGTCAGCATGTCACGGTTGAGGACATGGCAGGTTTCGGCTCGGGCGCGGGTCCAGTCAGGATAGTAACAGAAGGGGCCCATCTCCATGCCGGCCGGCAGGTCAAGACCGGCTTCCACGGCCAGGTAGGTGTCCTGCGTCAAGAGGAGACGTTCGGGGCCAGCCGCTTCACGCAGCGTTGCGGCGGTGGCGCGCAGCTGCGCCAGGGCGGACTGGGAGCGCATGGGCCACCAGATACGGTCGCGTGGCGCGGCGAACCACTCCTGGCAGCGCGGCGAAGAGAAGGACGCCATCAGACACAGCAGGAGGAGCAGCCAGCGCAAGCCGGCCCGCTGCAGCAGCGGCGTCAGGCCGACCGCGACAAGGACCGCCAGGAGCGGGAAGACGATGGCCTGGTAATCGTCGTAGGGAAACGGCGCCATAAAGTGGAGCAGCGAAATAAGGATCACGGAGCACGCCAACGGGACGCGCAGCGGCGGCCGGATCGACGCCGCATCAGACGTCGGAGCCCGCCCACGCGAAAACCAGGTGACGAGCAGCAGGGCCAGCGGGACGAAATAGGCGTGCGCGGTGCGCAGGACGAAAGCCGCCTTGTACGCCAGGGCGGCGGCGAGGGAGCCGGCTTCACGGCCGGCGTGGTAGTCGACCATGCCAAACCAGAGCGCCTGCGGGGCCGCCACAAGAAAAGGGCCGAAGATGGCGAGCATACCGCACGCGGCAGCGAGGGCGAAGGTCCAGGGACAGACCGCGCAGCGATTCCGGTAGCGGCGGTGGGCCAGCCAGAGAAAGACGACCGGGAGCGTCATGACGAGTGAGGCGCGGCACCCCGCGCCGAGCGCGAAGAGGAGTCCGGCCAGGGCGGTCCAGCCCGGCCGACGACGCGACGCGGTGGTCCCGTTGTGCAAGGCCAGAAAAGCGGCCGTGAGCAGCAGTCCGCCCAAGGCGTAGGTCTTGACGATGGTGGTGAAGTAGGAGTGCGTCACGTTGACACCGATGAGCGTGAAGGCCGCGAAAGCCGCCGCGCGGCGCGCGGCGCGATCGGTCCCCGCCAGGCGGGCCGCCAAGAGGGCCGCCAGCCCCGCCGCCCCCCACCCCAGCAACCCGGTCACCAGCCGTCCGCCAGCCAGCCCCATTCCCTGCAGCGGAGCCCACAGCAGGGCGTAAACAAACGACATGACCGGGCCCTGTGTACTGGCGAAGTCGATGAACGGCAGACGCCCCTGCGCAATCAGACGCGCCGAGTAGAGATACCACCCCTCATCCTGATTGAGCGGACCAAACCAGAGATTGAGCGCAGAGAGCAGGAGGGCAAGAAGGATAGCAAGCGGGAGGAGGAAGCGGGAGGGCCAGCTGCCTATCGGGGAATCTGTTGACACACTACGCACAGATCACCTTCTCCTTGAACACCCAACAACCAACATCCAAGTGGATCGATCCAAAGCCCTTGGACACTGGATATGCCCTGTTGGCTATTGGATATTGAGTACCTATGACCCCGGATGCACCAGCGCCAAGCCCTCTTTACAGAGCGGACACGCATCCGGGTTCCACGTCACCGGCTCGCTATCGAGCAGGCTGATCATGGGCGCATCGAAGCGGGCCTTGCCGCCGCTGCGGTTGACGAGCAGGCCGATGGCGGCGACCTCGGCGCCGGCAGCGGTCACAATATCAACGGTCTCCTGAACGCGGCCGCCGCGCGTGACGACATCTTCGGCCACGATATAGCGTTCGCCCGGCTGAATCTTGAAGCGGCGCAGGACCAGCTTGTCATTCTCTTTCTCGGCGAAGATCGATTTGAGCATTCGATGGCCGGTCTGCGCGGACACCGCGCGCGCCACCTCGTGGCCCACGACAATGCCGCCCAGAGCAGGGGCAATGACGCCATCCACCTTGAGTCCATCACCGAGCACCTCACCCAGCCGCTCCACGAGCGCATCGCAGAGCTGAGCCGCCATCTGCGGATAGCGCAAGACGTTGGCGCATTGGAAAAACCGGTTGCTGTGTAAACCCGAACGCAGCTCGAAATGTCCCTCGAGTAACGCCCCCGCCTCTTTGAGTAGTGATTGTACCTGTTCTGCTGTCATAGTGCTGCGAGTAAAGCAGACGAAGAGGGGCGCTGTCCAGTGAACTGTGCTCACCGCAATTTCCGCTGCGCGGAAATTCAAGTGAGCAGTGAGCAGTGGGCAGTAAGCAGTGGCCACGTGCTTCGTGTCGAAACACCTCCGGTTTTGACAGGGCCCCACTGCTCACTGCTTACGGCTTACTGCTCACTTTCCCGGGCCGATCTCTCTGCCGCAGATGCCTCACTAGAGCACGTCACGGTTATAGAGGTCGTGGTAGTAACCGCCCGCGGCGACAAGGTCGCTGTGGGTACCGTGCTCAACGATGCGGCCGTGGCGCAGGACATAGGTGTAGTGGGCATTGCGTACGGTCGAGAAACGGTGGGCAATGACGAGCGTGGAACGGCCGCGACAGAGCAACTCCATCGACTGCTTGATCAGCTCTTCCGATTCCGAGTCGAGCGACGAGGTCGCCTCGTCGAAGATCACGATGGGGGGATCCTTCAGGAAGAGCCGCGCAATCGAGATCCGCTGCTTCTGGCCGCCCGACAGCTTGACGCCGCGCTCGCCGACGAGTGAATCAAAGCCATCCGGAAGCGACATAATATAGTCGTAGATGTGGGCACGGCGCGCCGCTTCGGTCACCTCGTCCTCACTCGCATCCGGGCGGCCGAACAGAATGTTCTCACGAATAGTCGTGTCGAACAGAAAGACATTCTGCTGCACAATCCCGACATGCCGCCGCAGGTCCTGCATCTTGAGATCCATGATGTCCTCACCATCCAGGCGAATATGGCCCTGCTGCGGTTCGTAGAAGCGGGGAATCAGGGCGGCCAGACTCGACTTGCCGGCGCCTGATTCCCCCACCAGCGCAACGGTCTGCCCGGGCGGCACCGTGAACGTGACGTCTTCAAGCACCCAGCTGGAGGCATCACGCTCGTACTTGAAGCTGACCTGGTCGAAGCAGATTTCACCGCTGACTTTCGGCAGCGGTTTCGCATCTGGCCGGTCCGCAATGTCCGGCTCCTCATCCATGATCTCGGCGAAGCGCTCAAAGGCTGCCGCGCCCTGCTGGTACTGCTCCACAAAGCCGGTCAGGCGACGGATCGGCTGGAACATGTAGCGACGGTACATCAGGAAACCGATCAGCTCGACCAGCTCAAGGCGTCCGGCATGCACAAGCAACATGCCTCCCCCAATGATCAGGACCGAGTAGAATTCGAGAAAGAACATCATGCCCGAATGGAACCCCGCCATGTGGTGATACATGTTGCTTTTGGCCGTCCTGAAATCGTTGTTTACATCGTTGAACCGGTCGATCGCGTAGGACTCCTTGGCGTAGGACTGCACCTCGCGAATGCCCTGGATCGAGTTCTCGACGTTGCTGTTGATATCGGCCACGCGGATGCGCACCTCACGAAACGTGCGGCGCAGCCGCACCCGAAAGATGTTGCCCCATAGCAGGATGAGCGGCATGGGGATCAGAACGATGAGCGCCATCTCCCAGTTCATAATGAACATGAAGACGAGCGATCCCGTCAGGAGACAGGCCGAGATGAAGAGGTCCTCGGGCCCGTGATGCGCCAGCTCGCCGATCGTGAAGAGATCGTTCGAAATGCGCGACATGATATGCCCGGTCTTCGTGTTGTCGAAGTAGCCGAACGAGAGTTTCTGCAGATGACGGAAGAGATCCGAGCGCATGTCGGTCTCAATGCGGGTGCCCAGGATGTGGCCCCACTTCACGTTGATAAACTCGGCCAGAGCCATCAGCAGAATCAGGACACCGATGATGCCGATCGTCGTCCAGATATCCTGCAATGAAGCCTGGGCCAACTGCTCCTTGTTCAGCATACGCACCACAAGGAACGGGATCACAATGATGAACAGAGCCCGCAGCCCGGCCGTCACCATATCGAGTGTAAATAGGGTACGGTGGGGCCGGTAATAGGCCGCAAAACGCTTCAGAATAGTGTCGGTGCTGGTGGCCACGGTAGATCGCCTCTCTCTGAAATCCATCAGGCTACCTTGATCCGGCAGGGAGTCAAGATCGGAGGGCGTGGGCCAGCGCAGCAGATCGGCCCGTTCTCTATTCGGCCAGCTCGAGATCGAACACACGGGCGGTGTGCTTGATCATCAACTCGGCCAGACGCGCGGGCGTGGCATCCGGGGCGTGTTCGCACAGGCCCGTTACCGCGCCGGAAGGGCGCGCCGCTTCGACCAGGCTGCAGAACAGCTCCTCATGGTCGTGAAAGACAATACTGCCGTGCTGGAATACCCCTTTGCGCGTCACGCGCTGGGCGTTACCCGCCACCTTGCGCCCGCCGATCACAATCTCGTTGGCGGCCTGACCATGAAAACAGATGTTGGTGGCCGGCATCTGCCAGCGGGCGTTCTCACACGCTTCGGCCACCACGCCCAGCTCGGCGAACGAGGCCAGAAAGATCTCCTTGAAACGCACACGCAAATCGAGGGCCCGGTAGTGCGGCGGCACGCGGGCCGGCCAGAAGAAGGCGTAGGTCAGATCATCCTTGTGTAGCACCGCCGCCCCACCGGTGAACCGCTTGACCACCACGACGCCCTGTTCACGGCAGGCATCCATGTCGACCACGTCAATCTGCTGTGAGCATCCCAGCGAGATGGCGTCCGGCGCCCACGTGTAGAGACGCAGGCAGGGCCGGAGCGACTCCTGCATCGCCTCATCGCGGCCCATGTTCTCCCGCGACGGAGACGCGGGCGTGTACACAGCTTCCAAGTGCATGACGCGCATTCTATACTGTGATCCCCGATCACGGCAACCCGCGTAATGGACAATTTTGCCACGCTTTCCCATTTCCATCTCCCGGGGGAAATGGCAGTCTAAAGCGATCTCAAACCTCGATTCGGAGTAATACGGCATCAGGGAGACCCGCATGGACAGGATGGATCTAGCTCAATTCGCGGAACCCGGGCTCTACCTCGTGACGCCCGCAGGCGAAACCATTGTCCTGACCCGCCGCCTGATCGAGGAGCGGGCCAGGGCGCTGCTGAACAACCCGGACACACTGCCTCCGGAGGTCCGTGCCGCCGCCGACTACCAGCCCTGCGATATCTGCCCCGAACGCGAAACAGCCGAGATCTGCCACGCCATCCTGACCACGCTGCCTTTCTTTGACGATATCGACCGCTTCATGTCCTACGACCGCGTCACGGCGGTTTTCCGCGAGGAGGCGAAGGGCATGCTCCTTATCCGCGAGACCTCCATGCAAGAGGCCCTGCAGCATGTCTCCATTCTCAGCCTGACGCACTACTGTGAAGTCGGGCGCAAATACTACGCCTTCTTTGAGGGGGTCAACCCGCTCATGCCGCAGGTCCAGATTGCCGCCGCTGTCTTCCGCAACATGTATCTCGCCTGCGAAGGGGATCTCACGATCCTGGACGACACACTCCAGACTATGCAGGCGGAGTTGATGCAGACCGCCAGATGCCAGGTCAAGCGGCTACAGCTGATCAGCAACGGCGATGCCTTCCTGAACGCTTTCGTCGCCACCGAATCGACGACCGAACTCATGCTGATGGAGGTCCGTGACAGGCTGACCGGGTTGACCGAGGGAACCGCCCTGTCGCCCGATAGGTAGCCCAGACGCCACCGCGCGCATCGATCGGCAGCACGTCGCATACAATAATGACACCGACTCAATCGTCTTCTCTAAAAAGGAACTGTCGCATGCGCAACACATCAGGACGAACCACAACGGGCGTTACACTGCTGGAGATCGTATTTGGCCTGGCCATTCTGATTCTCATTGGAACCTTTACGGTCGTGCTCATGCGGCGTGATGGCAACACCCCCTCCGAAACGGTCGCCGTGCCGGAGCTTGCGTCGGATAGGTCACGCCCGGCACGGGGCATCGACGGCTTCGAGGGCGAGGGCGTCCCACACGACGATGAGCGGTCGGCCTTCTCAGGCGACGATGATGGTGCGGATGCCGGCGAGCGGCCCTGGAGCGAGGACAGGGCCGACGGTGCCTCCCCCGCCGTGGCGGCCGGCACGACCTCGCCGATGCGTGAGGCCATTCCGGCCAGCGCGGAGCTGCGCGACTATTTCAGCGACGCCCTGGCCGTTGCGGGGCGCCCCAACTGGGACCGTTTCATCTCCCTGTCACGTAAACTGGATGCGGTCCAGTATCCCGAAGCGTGGAGCCTACTGCAGGAACAGCCCTGGTCACGCGCCAAGGAAGAGGCCGTCACAGCTTTTGTCACCCAATGGGCCGCCCGCGCCCCTGAAGCCGCCCTTGAGTTCGGTGCCACGCTCAGCAGCCACAATCAACGACACGCCGTGAATGACACCGTAATGGAGCTGTGGGCCACCGCCGATCCGGCCAACGCACTGGCTTGGTACCAGGAGCAGGAAGCCGCCGGGACCCGCCACCTGGGGCGTGCCCACTTTTTCAAGGGCCTCTACGCCGGCGACCCGGAGCTCGCCATGGGCCTGGTTTGGGAGAGCGATGATCCCCGCCGCCAGTCAGACCTCCTACGTCGTATCTTTCTCTCCACAAAAGAGCCGCACGAACGGGAGCGGGGCGCCGCCGACCTGAAAACGATGTTCGACCTCGCCGAGGATCCGGCGCAGCGCGCGATGCTGGCCGGCCTGGTCGCCGATGCCTGGGCCACGGATGACCCCATGCGTGCTGTCGAATGGGCCCGGGAGCTCGAGGATGAACCGGATGTGCAACAGCGCGTCATGATGGCCGGACTGAGTGCGTGGGGCCGGCGCGAACCCGGGGCTGCCCTGGCCTGGGCCGAAGCGGAAGGCCTGCCCGAACTCGATGCGCGCGCCTTAGGCAGCATCGTGCAGAGCTGGTCACGTGACAACCCGGCCGAGATGCGTGAATGGATCCGCAACGCACCCCCCTCAGGCACGCGCGACACGGTCGTCACGACCCACGTGCGCTCGCTGCGCTACCGGGATCCGGCCACCGCGCTGCGCCTGGCCGAATCGATCACCAAGAGCGATGCGCGCTACCGCACCATGCGCGAGGTCGCCGATCGCTGGATACGGAGAGACCGCAACGCCGCTGCCGCCGCCGTCCTCGAATCCAGTATGCCCACCGCCATGAAGCGCAAGTACGCCATGAAGGTTATCCCGAAGAACACCTCGCAGCGTCGGTCGTCCAAGTAGCCCTACGCTCCCGCCCCGTGAAAGCGCCGCCACTTGCACATTGACACTGCACCCCCTTTCTGGCTTTAATCCGCCCTTTTCAACCGAAAGAGGGAGAGCTCCGTCATGGCCAAGAAATCACGCAAGTTTAAGACCGAAGTGCAGCAGCTGCTGGACTTGGTCATTCATTCGCTCTATTCGAAGAAGGAGATCTTCCTGCGCGAACTGATCTCAAATGCGTCGGATGCGATCGACCGCGTCCAGTTCGAGGCGCTGACCGACAAGAAGCTGCTCGGCAAGGATGAGGCCTGGAAGATCAAGGTCACGGCCGACAAAGAGGCCCGCACCCTCACCATCAGCGATAACGGAATCGGCATGACCGCCGCAGAAGTTGAGGCCAATATCGGCACGATCGCCAACTCCGGCACGCGCCGCTTCCTCGAGGAGCTTCAGAAGAACAAGAAGACCGCCAATGCCGAGTTCATCGGCCAGTTCGGCGTCGGCTTCTACGCCTCCTTCATGGTCGCCGACAAGGTCACGGTCGTCACCAAGCGCGCCGGATCCGATGAACCGGCCGTGCTCTGGACATCCACCGGCACGGGCACCTACACCCTCGAAGAGAGCGAGCGGACCGAGCGCGGAACGGATGTCACCCTCCACCTGCGCGAGGGCATGGACACCTTCCTCGAGGAACACGAAGTCCGGCGCGTCGTAAGCGAGTATTCCGACTATATCAGCTTCCCCGTCGTGATGGATATCACCCGCACCACCACCGGCGAGAATGAGGGCGACGAAGAGGTCACCACGACCGAGGAGGAGACCCTCAACTCGATGAAGGCGATCTGGAAGAAGGCCGCCACGGAGGTCTCCGAGGAGGAGTACAACGAATTCTACAAGCATGTCAGCCACGACTATACCGATCCGCTCAAGGTGCTTCATTACCGCGCCGAAGGCACGACCGAGTTCCAGGCCCTGCTCTACCTTCCCTCCCAGGCGCCGATGGACCTCTTCTGGCCGGATGCCAAGCGCGGACTACACCTCTACGTAAAGAACGTCTTCATCAACGATGATTGCGAAGATCTGCTGCCCGCCTACCTGCGTTTCCTCAAGGGCGTGGTCGATAGCAGCGATCTACCCCTCAACGTCTCACGCGAAGTCCTGCAGGACGACGCCGTCATTCGCCGCATCCGCAAGAACCTGGTGACGCGCGTGCTCAAGGAGCTGGCCGACCTGAAAGAGCGGACCCCTGAGAAATATCAGCCCTTCTACGAGCAGTTCGGCACCGTAATCAAGGAGGGCGTCCACCAGGACTTCGAGAATTATGACAAACTCGTTGAACTGCTCATGTTCGCTTCCTCCAAGAGCGAAGACGGCAAGCCCACCTCGCTCAAGGACTATGTCGCCCGCATGCCCGAGGAGCAGAAGGAAATCTACTTCCTCACGGCAGCCAGCCTGGCCCAGGCCACCCACTCCCCCCACCTCGAGGCCCTCAAGGACAAGGACTACGAGGTCCTCTTCTTTGTCGACCCGATTGATGAATGGGTCACCCAACGTCTGACCGAGTATGATGGCAAGAAGCTCAAGGCCATTGACCGCGGCGACATCGACATCCATAGCGACGAGGAGAAGGAAGCCAAAGAAGAGGCCCTTAAGAGCGACGCCGAGACGTACAAAGGCGTGATCGAGTTTATCCAGAAGCATCTCGATGAAGAGATCAAGGAGGTCAAGCTCTCCACCCGCCTGACCGATTCGTCCTGCTGCCTGGTCGCCGACGAGATGGGCATGAACGCCAACATGGAACGGATCATGAAGGCCATGAACCAGGAGATGCCGCCGGTCAAACGCGTCCTCGAGCTCAACCCGACGCACCCGGTCATGCCCAAACTGCTGGCCATGGTT
Source organism: Verrucomicrobiota bacterium (assembly GCA_018648805.1). Classification (GTDB taxonomy): domain Bacteria; phylum Verrucomicrobiota; class Kiritimatiellia; order UBA8416; family JABMPJ01; genus JABMPJ01. Next base: position 50,805 of record JABGQM010000018.1, on the reverse strand, counting down.
GAGGCGGATGCCGCCAGTGAGACCCTGGGCGACTACGCCGACCTGCTCTACAGCCAGGCGCTCCTGACCGAAGGCTCCCCGATCAAAGATACGGCCCACTTCGCGCAACTGGTGAGCAAGCTAATGGTGGGTTAGCCAGGTCTAATAGGGGTATTTATAACCCTTTTACACTGGCGCATCATGCGGGCATGCGATACAGTAGCCCCATGTTGAGTATGCCCAAGCCACTCGAGTATGCCCTTATGGTCCTCGGCGAGATTCACGCCGGAGCTCCCGGTGCGCTCTTTCCTGCGCGCGGTCTGTGTGAACGGCTGGATATTCCCTTCGACGTGGTATCCAAGGCGCTGCAGCGTATGAAGCACGCTGGCATTGTCCGCTCTGTTCAGGGCAAATACGGTGGATATCAGCTAGCAAGAGACCTCGGGAGCCTGCACTTGAACGAGCTGGCCGAGGTGGTGGTGGGCCCTAGCGCCGTGGCCACATGCCTCCTGCCCGGCCACGCCTGCCGTCACTCGACCTCCTGCACGATCCGCCGCGCCGTGCGCCGCCTTGACCAGCGGTTTCAACAGCTGCTGGTCGACACGTCGATCCTCGACCTGATTGGTTAAATAAGTTCCCGTTCCCCTTATTTACCCCTTGCAACCCGCATCCACCTGTCCTACACTTCGGCAGAAAGGGACCCAAACCCTTTCAGGACACGGGGCAACCACTATGAACGATGCACTGGCCAATCGCGATAAGGAGTACAAGTACGGCTTCGTGACCGACGTGGAGACTGAGAAGTTTCCGAAGGGAGTGAACGAGGACGTTGTACGGGCCATATCCAAGCGCAAGGAGGAGCCGGACTTCCTGCTCGAGTTCCGCCTGAAGGCCTTTCGCTGGTGGCAGGAGCAGACGCCGCCGCACTGGGCCCATGTCGAGTTCCCCCCGATCGATTTCCAGGACATCCACTACTATGCCGCCCCGAAGTCGATGGCGGACGCACCCCAGAGCCTGGACGATGTTGATCCGGAGCTGCTGCGCACCTTCGACCGGCTGGGCGTCCCACTGCACGAACGCGAGCGGCTGGCCGGGGTGGCCGTCGATGCGGTCTTCGACAGCGTCTCGGTCGGCACCACCCACCAGGACATCCTGGCCGAGATGGGGGTCATCTTTTGTTCGTTCTCCGAAGCCGCGCGCAAGCATCCGGAGCTGATCAAACGCTACCTGGGTACGGTCGTTCCACCACGCGACAACTTCTACGCAGCCCTCAACTCGGCCGTTTTCTCGGACGGTTCCTTTGTCTTTATCCCCAAGGGGGTGCACTGCCCGATCGATCTCTCGACCTACTTCCGGATCAACGCCTCCAACACGGGGCAGTTCGAACGCACCCTGATCGTGGCCGAGGAGGGCGCCAGCGTCTCCTACGTGGAAGGCTGTACCGCGCCGATGCGCGACGAGAACCAGCTGCACGCCGCGATCGTGGAGCTGATCGCGCTGGATGACGCATCGATCAAGTACTCCACCGTTCAGAACTGGTACGGCGGCGATGAGAACGGACGCGGCGGCATCTACAACTTCGTGGTCAAGCGCGGCCGCTGCGAAGGCGCCCGCTCCAAGATCTCCTGGACCCAGGTCGAGGCCGGCTCGGCCATCACGTGGAAATACCCGAGCGTCATACTCAAGGGTGACGATTCGGTCGGGGAGTTCTACTCGGTCGCCCTGACCAATAACAAGATGCAGGCCGATACCGGCACCAAGATGGTCCATATCGGAAAGAACACGAGCAGCACCATCATCTCAAAAGGCATCTCCTGCGACGGCTCACGAAACAGCTATCGCGGACTGGTCAAGGTCACCCCGGGGGCCGACAACGCCCGCAACTACTCACAGTGCGACTCGATGCTGGTGGGCAGCGACTGCGAAGCCAACACCTTCCCCTACCTGGAAATCAACAACCAGAGCGCCGTGATCGAACACGAAGCCACGACCTCACGCATCAGCGACGACCAGCTCTTCTACCTGCAGTCACGCGGTCTCGACAGCGAAGAGGCCATCTCGTTGCTGGTCAACGGATTCTGCAAAGACGTATTCAAGACTCTCCCTCTCGAATTCTCGGTCGAAGCCGTAAAACTACTGGAAATGAAACTGGAAGACAGCGTTGGATAGACCCGCGCTCCCTAGAGGGGTGCGCGCCCCCTGTCGGCTTGCCGACGGGAGCGTAAGATCCACGAAAGGATACAGCATGCTGAAAATACGCGAACTGAAAGCCCGGGTGGTCGACGGACCCGAGATCCTGAAGGGAATCAACCTGGATGTGAATGCCGGTGAGATTCACGCCGTCATGGGCCCCAACGGATCGGGCAAGAGCACCCTGTCACGTGTCCTGGCCGGCCACCCCGACTACGAGGTGACGGGCGGCGCGGTCACCTTTGAGATCAATCGCGAGGCCCAGGACCTGCTCGCCATGGAGGCCCACGAACGTGCCCGCGCCGGCATGTTCCTGGCCTTCCAATACCCGGTTGAGGTCCCCGGCGTCAGCAACACGGTCTTCCTGCGCGCCGCCTTCAATGCGATCTGCCGCGCCCAGGGCGTCCCGCCGGTCGATGCGTTTGATTTTCGCGACCTGCTGACCGAGAAGCTGGCCCTGATTGGAATGGACGACTCCTACCTGGAGCGCCCGGTGAACCTGGACTTCTCAGGCGGCGAGAAGAAGCGCAACGAGATCCTGCAGATGGCCATCCTGGCCCCGCGCCTGGCCATCCTCGACGAAACCGATTCCGGGCTGGATGTCGACTCACTGCGCATTGTATCCGAAGGCGTCAAGCAGCTCAGCACCCCCCACAACGCCACGCTCATGATCACGCACTACCAGCGCATGCTCCAGTACATCACCCCCGACTTCGTACATGTCCTGATGGATGGCCAAATAGTCAAGAGCGGCGACCACACCCTCGCCGAAGCCGTGGAAACGCGCGGCTACGACTGGGTAAAGGACGCGGCATGAAGCGACCACGCGCCATAACACCGGACGCGCACTACGCCGATCAGCTCAGCGCCGTTCTGGAAGCCATGGCCCCCTGTGAGTCGGCCGGCCAGCTGGCCGCGCGACAGGCCGCCTTTGACCGCTTTATGGAACAGGGCATCCCCACGCGGCGTGTCGAGGCGTGGAAGTACACGGATGTCACCCGCCTGGCGGAAGAGGTGTTTGCGCCCGCGGCACCCGCCCCACTCACGGCGGAGACCGTCACAGGCCTGCCGCTCTACCACCCCGAGGATGAGACCGTGGTCTTCGCTTCGGGCATCCTGCAACCCGGCCTGAGCCGTCATCCGGAGGGCTCTGTGCTGGAGCTACACCCGCTCCACACCATGCCGGATCCTACGGCCCCCGTGCCCATCCACGACAACCCCTTCGTTGATCTGAACCACGCGCTGTGGCGCGACGGCGCCCTGCTGCGCCTGCCGCCTTCCACCACCCCTGCGCAGCGCATTCATGTCCTTTTTGTCCATGCCACCGCCGCCACCCCGACCCTCAGCCACCCGCGGCTGTTGATAGACCTGGGGGAGCATGCCACCGCAGAGATCGCCATTACACACGTCACGCTGGGCGACAAGGCCTGCTTCAACAACGCCACTCTCGACATCACCTTGCAGCCCGGCGCACACCTCGAGCTGGTCTACACCCAGGTGTTAAACCAGGCCTCGACCCACCTCGGCACCACCACCATCACCCAGCAGCGCGACAGCACGCTGCATGCGATGGACTTCAGTGCCGGCAGCGCCCTGGCCCGACACAGCCTCAGCGTCGCCCTCGCCGGCGAAGGTGCCTCGGCCTCGCTGGACGGCCTCTACATCGTGCAGGGCCGTCAGCATGTCGATGCCCATACCTGCATCCAGCATCAGCAGCCCAACGGCTCCAGCCGCCAGCTCTACAAGGGCATTCTGGATGACCGCGCGACCGCCGCCTTCAGCGGTCTGGTGCGTGTGCATCCCGGTGCGACGGGCACAGACGCCCAGCAGATGAACCGCAACCTGCTGTTGAGCAACGACGCCCTGGCCAATTCCAAGCCCCAGCTCGAAATCTCCAACGACGACGTGCGCTGCACCCACGGCGCGACAGTTGGCCGACTGGATGACCTCGAGCTGTTCTACCTGGCCAGCCGCGGTATCGACCCCACCGCCGCCCGCGATATGCTCTCGCGCGGTTTCGCCGAGGAGGTCCTCTACCGCCTGCCCGACACCCAGCGCCATGCCGACCTGCATGCCATCCTGAACCGCACCTTCGAGAAGAACGATGACACCACCACCTGACAACCCGCTGCTCGATCTGCGCGACCGTTTCCCCTGTCTCGACCAGACGGTTCACGGCAAGCCGCTAACCTACCTCGACACGGCCGCCACGGCACTCAAGCCAACCTGCGTGATTGAGTCGCTCGCGCATCATTACCGCCTTGTTTCGGCCAATATTCACCGCGGCGTGCACACCCTGAGTGAACGGGCCACAGCCGACTTCGAACGGGCCCGCACCACGGTGCAAACCCACCTCAACGCCGCACATAGCCACGAGATCATCTTCACCAGTGGCACCACCGACAGTATCAACCTGGTGGCCCAGTCGTACGGGCAGCTCGCGATTGGCGCAGGCGATGAAATCCTCATCACCGAGATGGAGCACCACTCCAATATTGTGCCCTGGCAGCTTCTGCGCGAGCGCAGCGGGGCCGTTCTGCGCGTGGCCCCCATGCTCGACAACGGCGATCTCGATCGCGATGCGTTTCGAGCCGCCCTCAACGCACGCACCCGGCTGGTCGCCGTCACGGCCGTCTCCAACGCGCTCGGCACGGTCAACCCGGTCGCCGAGCTAACCCGCGAAGCCCATGCCGCCGGCGCCGTTGTTCTGGTCGATGCCGCCCAGGCCCTTCCGCTGCAGGCTATGGATGTGCAAGCCCTCGATTGCGACTTTCTGGCGTTCTCAGGGCACAAGGTCTTTGGCCCCACCGGCATCGGAGTCCTCTACGGCAAGAACGACCTACTCAAGGCGATGCCGCCGGTCAAGGGCGGCGGCGACATGATTCTCTCGGTGACATTCGACCAGACCACCTACAATGAGTTGCCCCATATTTTCGAAGCCGGCACGGCCCACATCGCCGGCGCCATCGGACTGGGACGCGCCCTGGAATTTGTCAACGCGGTCGGCTACCCCGCCATCGAGGCGCACGAATCCGCCCTGCTCGACCACGCCCTCACCGCCCTGCAGGCCATCGACGGCGTGCGCCTGGTCGGCACCCCCGCCCAGCGCAAGGGCATCGTATCCTTCCTCGTCGACGCTATCCACCCGCACGACCTGGGCACCATTCTCGACGGCGAAGGCGTCGCCATACGGGCTGGACACCACTGTGCCCAGCCAGTCATGGCGCACTACGGTGTCGCCGCCACAGCGCGCGCCTCATTCTCGATCTACAACACCCGCGACGATGTCGACCGCCTCGTGGCGGCCATCCGCGCGGCCCAGGAGATTTTTGCATGAACCTATCCGACGACCTCTACCAGGAAATTATTCTGGACCACAGCCGCCATCCGCGCCGTTACGGCTGTCCGCTCGACCATACCCACTGCGCCGAGGGCAAGAACCCGCTCTGCGGCGACGAATACCAGGTCTACCTGACCCTTGACGATGAGGGCGTCGTGCGCGACGCCTCCTTCGAGGGATCCGGCTGCGCCATCTCCAAGGCCTCGACCTCACTCATGCTTGAGCAGCTCATCGGCAAACACCATGAGGAGGTCCGCGCGCTCTTCGTGACCTTCCACGACATGGTGACCAATCCGGAGGCCGATCACGACGCCACGGCACTGGGCAAGCTGGCCGCCTTCTCGGGCATCTGGAAGTTCCCCTCACGCGTCAAGTGCGCCATCCTCTGCTGGCACGCCGTGCGCAACGCCCTGGATGGCCACACCACCGCATCAACGGAGTAAGCCCCAATGGCTATCGCCCCAAAAATGCCCACCGCGGTCGATGTCTTCGTACAAGATACGCCCAGCCCGCGCGCACACAAGTTCATCATCGACCGCCGCATCCAGGAGGGGCCCGATATGGGCTATAGCACAGCCGAAGGGGCTGAGGGGGCCGGGCCCATGGTCGAGGCCATCCTGGCCACACCCCACGTGACGCACGCCTACTTCGCCACCAACATCATCACCATAACCCACGACCACGCGGCCGACTGGCCTACCGTTGAAAAGACGATACGCCACCATATTCGCGACTACCTCGCCCTGCACGACCCGGCCTTTCACCCCGACCGCTCCGCCCCCGAGGTCACCGCCGACGCCGTCGACACTGACCCGGACCTGGTGGACATCGCCCGCCTGCTCGATCGCTCCGTGCGGCCCTACATCAACTCGCACGGCGGCGAGATCTACCTGCTTGGCTACGACGAAGAGACCCACCACCTCGACATCGATCTGCAGGGCACCTGCGGCGATTGTGCCGGATCATCGGGCATCACCCTCCAGGCTATCGAGGGCTTCCTGCGCAAACACTACGATCCCAAGATCGAGGTGATCGTCGCCGCCAACCCGTCGTCCTGGGGCTGGTGAGCGAGGCATTTCCGCAGCGCGAGATGTTCGTGACAGCAACGCAAGACGGTCACGTGAAAGTGAGCAGTGAGCAGTGAGCAGTGAGCCGTAACCCGGCGCACCACTGCTTACTGCCCACTGGAATGGCGCAGGCCTGTTTTTTCTTGTCCAGGACTCCCTCCACGCCCCATGATAGTCGGTATGGGGACGTTTGAACTGGCAGCCAATCAAGAGACGGGCGATGCCCTGCCCACCGGCTGGGCCGGACTCGAGACCCTCGATCTGCTACGTAACGCGCTCTGGTTTACGCGCATTCGCTGGGGCATCATCATCGCCCTCGCCCTCGCCTGCCTGCTCGACCGGCTTTGTCCGGCCTGCTTCGCCACGATCGGGGTCTGCCTGCCCACCTCTGCGCTCGCGGTGCTGGCCCTCGCCCTGACCCTCTCCAACCTGGTCTACATACTCATGCTGCGGCGCTACGGCCCCGCCACCCCGCGCCGCAAGCTCTTCCGCAACCTTTGGATCCAGATCCTGTGTGACCTGGCCGCCCTGACCGCACTGGTCCACATGGCCGGCAGCATCACCACCTTCATCAGCCTGGCCTACCTCTTCCACATCGTGCTGGCCTGCATCTTCTTTGCGCCACCCTACAGCCTGCTGGTGACTCTCCTGGGTGGACTGCTCTTCCTCACGGTCGTCATGCTCGAAGTGACGGGGATCCTTGAACCACACAGCATGCTGACCCACGCCGTACCCCCGCCCGGTAATGTGGTCGGCTCGCTGCTGCACGCCCTCTCGGCCATTGTTTTCTGGATCGCCGTCTGGTACCTGGTGGCCTTCATCGCGCAGGCCCTGCGCAAACGCGATCGCCAGCTCGCCGAGGCCAACGACCGCCTCATCCACGCCGAGGAGGAGAACAGCCAGCAGGTGCTGCGCACGATCCACGATCTCAAGGCGCCCTTCTCCGGTATCGAGAGCAATACCCTCCTGCTGCGTACACTGCATTGGGAGATGCTGGGCGAGCCGGTACGGCAGATCATCTCCCGCATCGAGACCCGCTCCGCCGCGCTGCGCGAGCGCATCAAGGACATCATGATCCTGGGGGCGATCAAGTCGCAGGACCAGTCCCTGATCAGCGCGATCGAGCGGGTGGAGGTCCCCGCCCTCGTCGCCGGCATCATTGAGGAGCTCAAGGACAAGGCCAACCACCGTCAGATCACCATCGCCACCCACGGCGATACGGGCGCCGTCTACACCTCCCCCGCGCACCTCAAAACCCTCCTCGCCAACCTGCTCGCCAACGCTATCTTCTACTCGCACGACGGCAGCGCCGTGACCGTCACGATCAGCGTCGACCCCGACCGCGCCGTCAGGGTCGCCATCGCCGACGAAGGTATCGGCATCCGCGCCGATGCCCTGCCCCATATCTTCGACGAATACTACCGCACCCGCGAAGCCACCCAGCACAACGACATGTCAACCGGCCTCGGCCTGGCCATCGTCAAGCGCATCGCCTCCAACCTGGACCTGGCCCTGCGCGTGCAGAGCGAAGTCGACCAGGGCACCACCTTCGAAATCGTCATCCCCCGCCGCACGACCTCCACCGACCCCGCCGCCGCCCGCCACTAGCCTGAAGGATTCGCGAACGCGTCTCCTCATTTTATAACACACGAACAAGCAAGGCCTTATGGGGATAACCACGGATTACACGGATGTCACTGATGGGTAGTTCCGCCACACGCCCCGGCCTGCCGGGGCGCCATCCGTTTCATCCGTGCCATCCGTGGTTAAAACGAGTCGATTCCCGAAAGTCCTTTCGCTCCGCCAGACGACCTCGTAATATAGCTGTCTTGTGAGTTCACAGAAGCCATTCGTACACCTGCACCTGCACACGGCGTTCAGCCTCCTGGACGGCGCCTGCCCGGTCAAAAAGTTGATGGATGCCGTCGTCGAGAAGGAGATGCCGGCCGTTGCCATCACCGATCACGGCGTGATGTACGGCTGCATCGACTTCTACAAGGCCGCCCATGAGAAGGGCATCAAGCCGATCATCGGCTGCGAGTTTTACATCACGCCCAACAGCCGCCACGATCGCCGCATCGAGGGCCAGAAGGTCAAGAACCACCACCTCGTGCTGCTGGCCAAGGACAGGGTCGGCTACCACAACATGGTCCGGCTCTGCTCGGCTGCCCACCTGGAAGGCTTTTACTACAAGCCGCGCATCGACATGGAGATCCTGGCGCAGCACCACGAAGGACTGATCGGCCTCTCGGCCTGTCTCAATGGCGAGGTCACCGCGCGCCTGGCGGAGGAGGACCTGGCCGGCGCCATCACCAAGGCCAACCAGTATGGCGATATACTCGGCCACGAAAACTTCTACATCGAGATTCAGGACCACGGCATCCCGGAACAGCGCGTCGCCAACCGCCACATGGCCGAGCTCTCTCAGCAGACCGGCTTCCCGCTTGTGGCCACCAACGACGTCCACTACCTCAAGAAATCCGACTCTGCCGCGCACGAGGTGCTGCTCTGCATGCAGACCCAGACCGTCCTGAGCGATCCTAAACACATGCGCTACCGGACCGACGAGTTCTATCTCAAGAGCCGCGAGGAGATGGACCTCCTCTTTCGCGACTACCCGGGCGCCGTCGATATCACCAATGAGATCGCCGATCGCTGCAATGTCGAGTTTGAGTTCGGCAAGCTCCACTTCCCCTCCTACGACGCGACCGAGGGACTCTCCCACCGTGACTACCTGATCAAACTCGGACACGAAGGCATTGCCCGCCTCTACGACGTCCCCGAGCCGGCCCACCCCGCCACCGAGTCCGAGCAGGCGATCATGGACCGCTTCGATCACGAGATGCGCGTGATCGAGAAGACCGGCTTTGTAAACTACTTCCTGGTCGTCTGGGATTTCATGAACTACTCCCGCCGGCATGACATCCCGGTCGGACCCGGCCGCGGCTCGGGCGGCGGCAGTATCGTGGCCTACGTCCTCGGCATCACCACGATCGACCCGCTGCGCTACGAACTGATCTTTGAGCGTTTCCTCAACCCCGAACGCGTCTCGCCGCCCGACTTCGATATCGATTTCTGCCAGGCCCGCCGCGGCGAGGTGATCGAATACGTGAAGGATAAGTACGGCCGCGACAGCGTGGCCCAGATCATCACCTTCGGCTCGCTGGGTGCAAAGTCCGTGATTCGCGACGTCGGCCGCGTCCTGGAAATCCCCTACAGCCGCTGCGACCAGCTCTCCAAGATGATCCCCGAAGATCCCAAGATGACGCTCCAGAAGGCCCTCGACGAAAATCCGGACTTCAAGCGCGCCTACCAGAAGGATGAGGACTGCAAGCGCATCCTCGATTACGGCTTCGTCCTGGAAGGTCTCTACCGCAACGCCGGCACCCACGCCGCGGGCGTGGTGATCGGCGAGAAGCCGCTAGTCGAGATCATCCCGCTCGCGCGCGATAAAGACAAAGAACCGGTCACCCAGTACACCATGGAACCGCTCGGCGAGATCGGTTTGCTCAAGATGGATTTTTTGGGCCTCAAGACCCTGACCGTGCTCAAGGAGGCCTGCGAGTTGATCAAGGTGATCCACAACGTTGTGATCGACCTTGAAGAGATTCCCTTCGACGACGCGCCCGCCTACGCCCTGCTCAACCGCGGCGACACGGTCGGCGTGTTTCAGCTCGAGTCCGGCGGCATGCGCGACCTGATCCGGCGGATCGGCATCGACCGCATCGAAGACCTCATCGCCATGATCGCACTCTACCGGCCCGGCCCGATGAATATGCTGCCCGACTACATCGAACGCAAGTCCGGCCGCGCCAAAATCAAGTACGACCATCCCCTGCTCGAGCCCATCCTCAAAGAGACCTACGGCGTCATGGTCTACCAGGAACAGGTGCAGCGCGCCGCCAATATCCTGGCCGGCTACTCACTCGGTGAGGCCGATATCCTGCGCCGCGCCATGGGCAAGAAGAAACAGTCCGTCATGGAAGAGCAGCGCCAGAAGTTCGTCGCCGGCTGCAAGACCGCTAACAACATCGATGCCAAGAAGTCCGGCGGCATCTTCGATACCATGGCCAAGTTTGCCGGCTACGGGTTCAACAAGGCGCACAGCGCCGGCTACGGCATTATCTCCTACCAGACCGCCTACCTCAAAGCCAACTACCCGGCCGAGTTCATGGCGGCCCTGATCTCGAGTGAAATCGGCAACTTCGACAAGCTGCCGGTCTTCATTAACGAAGCCATCGCGATGGATCTTGACGTGTTGCCGCCGGATGTCAACGCCAGCGGCCCGCGCTTTGTGCCCGCCGGCACCACCATCCGCTTCGGCCTGGCCGGCATCAAGAATGTCGGCACCGGCGCCTCTGAAGCCATCGTGAATGAACGCACGGCCAACGGCCCCTTCAGCGGCATGATCGATCTCTGCTCACGGGTCGACAGCTCCCTGCTCAACAAGAAAGCGCTCGAAAGCCTGGTCCGCGCCGGGGGGATGGATTGCTTCGGACTGCACCGCGCCCGCATCTTCAAGGGGATCGATTTCGCCTCCGCCCGTGCCGCCGCCACCCTGCGCGACAAGCGTTCCGGCCAGGGCAACCTGTTTGATATGCTCGCCACCCCCGAAGCCGCCGCCGCGCCCGAAGCGCTGCCCGAGGCCGACCCGTGGCATGAGAGCGAAGTGCTGGCAGGCGAACGCGAGCTGCTGGGCATCTACATGAGCGGGCACCCCCTGACCCAGTATGCGCCCGTCCTGAAGCGCTACCAGCAGGCGACCATCGAACAGCTTGGCAGCATGGATGACCACGCCCAGACCCGCATCGGCGGCATCATCTCGACCGTCACACGCCGCGTCACCAAGGCCAGCAAAGAGTCCATGGCCATTCTCCTGCTCGAAGATCTGGATGGCTATACCGAGGTGCTGGTCTTTCCCGAAGCCTTCCAGAAGTTCGGGGTGCACATCCATGAGGATGCTGCGGTGCTCGTATGCGGCGAAGTTTCGCGCCGCGAGGAGGTGCCCAAGATGATCGCCTCCGAAATCTATCCCCTCGCCGATGCCCCGCGCTACTTCGCCACCAAGCTGAGCATCCACCTGCCCGCCTCGCATATGGCCGACCGGCTGCCACGCGTCCGCGACCTGGTCAAAACCCATCCCGGGGATACGCCCGTGATTATCTGCCTGCAGTTTGCCACCGGGGAGAAAGTCTTCCTCGACACCGACCCCACCTTCAAGGTGCTGGCCGAGGAGTCGCTCGTGCATGAACTGCAGCAGGAGCTCGGGGAGGACAGCGTTTACGTCGCGACCAACCCCAAGCCCTGCCTGCGCGAGACCAGCGGCCGCAACGGGCGCGGCCGCTGGAACAAGAACGGACGCTAGCCCTACCGGCCGCCGTCCATCCAGGCGCGGATGTCATCCTCAATCGGAGTCACGCGCGTGATGCGGCAGGTTCCTGCCGGCAGACGGCGCGCGCCAATCTCAACCGTTTCGGCCAGCTCAATGGTGTCGCCGACACGTTTGCCGAGCAGTCGCTCGGCCACCCCGCTCCCGGAGCCGACAATACCCAGCTCCTCGTCGCGGTCCCACTCACCCAGGATGCAGAGCCGTTGCTCAGCATCGTCGTTCCCGGCCAGCCAGATGCAGGTCGCCATACCCACGCAGTCGGTCGGCACATCCTTGAAGTCGGTGGCTTTCACGGTCGACAGGTCTACCTCCAACTCATTCTTGCGCTGCATCAGGATGCCCTGACGATCCTTGGCCGACTGGTATTCGAAGTTCTCGCGCAGGTCACCGTAGCTGATCGCCACGCCAATCTCCTTGCTGTTCTCCGGGATATCGACCTCGACCAGCTTCTTCAAGACCGCCTGGCGGTCGCGGAAGCTGCGCCACGTCGTCAGGCGCGCACGTCCCGGCGCCGCCTTCTCATCATCACTGGCCGCCTCGGTAATACGCGTGAGTTCGGGGTAGAGCTTCAACACGCGCGCCAGCACACCCCGCCGCTCGGTGGCATCCCAGGCCGTGGCCGCATTGACCCGCCGCGTAAAGCCTTCACGGCCCAGTCCGCTTATTGAGCCCAGCATCTCATCCAGCCATGCCTGCTGCTCGAACAAGCTGCGCAACATGTTCTGTGCCCGTAAGGCATGTGCACTGCAGGGCGTCTCAAAGATGCGCACGCTGCGGAAGAGCAGATCTTCGCGCGTCACCGGTTGGTGCGTGTCGGCAAAGGCCAGGTTGCGGCAGAGCCAGCACACCGTCGTGGCCGCCACGCTGTCGGCATCGAAGAGCGTCCGGAAACGTTCCGCGCAGTCGGCCCCGCGTTCCGCGCCCTCAAGGTAGGGCACCACCTCATCCAGCAGGCGTATCGAAAGGTCATCCAGCAACCCCAGGAGCCCCTCCGCCAGTTCAACGCCGAACTCCTTGTCCAGCAGCACGATAAACGGCTTCAGCTCGCGGGCCGGCAACGCATCGACCGTCCGCACAAACATGTCGCGCTTCATCAGGCGCGTCAAAACACCATGCATCTTGACGCCCGGTTCACCGTCCGTAGCGGCCAACCGGTCGGCCGCCGTGCAGCACGCCGCCGCCACCTGCGGGGCGCGCAGCTCGGTGCCGATGGCGGCGAAGGCCAGCCGGTCCGCCAGGACCGCGCGGGCCGCCTCGTCCAGCGCCGATGTGTCCGTCGCCGCTTCGAGTTCGCCCACGAGTTCGAGAATGGTTTCGCAGTCGCGCTCGGCTTGCAGGGCCTCAAACCAGGCTCCGTCGTAGGCCTTGGCCGAAGCCAGGAGGCGAATACTCTCCAGCCGCCTGGCGGGAATCTCGACCAGCGGATCGTTCTTGAGTCCGCGTCGTGCGCCATCCCAGAATGTCTTCCATGTGGCCGGGTCCACGATCCCGTCTTCCAGGATCTCACGCAACTGCGGGGCCGGCATATCACCATAGTCGCGCAGAATCATGCGCACGATCTCAGCAGGCTCCTCCTTGATGCGGCGTGCCAGCTCCTCCGGGTCACGGTGCCGCAGGGCCAAGACGTGGTCCTCTGAGAGCAGCGTAAGCGCCTTGGCCGCATAGGCAAACGTCATGCCGTGCTGCGGCTTCCCCTCGAAATCGGTCATGACTTTCATATAAAAGTCGTCGCACTTCGAGACCACGCCAAAGCCCCACGTGCTGTCCAGCACCAGCGCCCCCGCCTTCAGCCCCAGCAGCAGGTTCAGCCGTCCGATACAGTCGGCTGCGCCATCCTTGCCATCGAAACCCGCGCTGGCGACGATCTCCTTGTCGCACCGATTGCGGAACACGCTCAGCAGTGCCTTGTGGCAGAGCCGCTTGAAACTCGGATCGCCCGCGCGCCAGCCCAACTCAGCCGTCATCAGGGCCGCCATCGGATCGCGCTCGCGACGCTGCGTGAGCGTTTCCTGGACCAGCTCGGCCCACTCATTCGCCAGCGTCTTGCGGTTTGTGGCGGCCAAGACCTCCAGAACCGACACGATTTCATCAAACGGAAGCGGCGTCGCCTCCAAAGCTCCCAGGAACCACTCCTCCTGCGCCTCTGCTCCCCACGACTCCCATTCTGCCGGCAAACTCATTCCCTGACCTCCTCTAGTTCCAAAACAGCCGCTCAGTCTGCCACAGCCCGGCCCCCGGTTCAAGGCTACGCACGCAAAGACATCTCTTCAGCACGCTTCGGAAGCACAAATCCCGGAACAGCCAGCGCATGTACAACGGCCCTCAGGCCACGCTCCATTCCAGCGCAAACCACTAAAGGCACGTCCCACACACGCACTCAGCCGCCACGGCATCATCACCTCGCCGGATTACCTATGCCCAAAACCTTACACACAGCGAGACGATCGCACTTTCTGGTGTAAGGTTCTGGAGCCTTCACTGGAGGCGGTCGGCAATGGATTCGGTGATGGTGCCGTGCAGAGCGAAGACGGCACCGCCCAGGTAGGCCTTTGGCAGGAGCGGCTCCGGCAGGAGTGGATCAGGCGTCATCACGGTAATGTAGGCGCTCATCTCCTCGCGTGCCAGGTCAAGCAATGCCGCGCCATCCAGAAGATCGTGCTGCAGGCGTATCAGCTGCTTCTCGTAGCTCTCGTAGAACCACCTGTGGCCGGCATTGATGGCCTCCCAGCTCCACGCGTCCCGCACGATCTGCATCTGGTTCATCCCCAGTACGCTTCGCGCCTCAAACAGGTACGCGAACTGATCGACCCCAATCGCTTCGACAAGATCCGAAAACGCGGGCCGAATGTCCGTCGGAGTGATGTAGATGCTCTTCTGCAGACAACCGAGGCGCTGCTGCTTCAGGAACGCCCGCAGCCTGTTGCGGTAGACCCGATCGATCTCCGGAACATCGTACATCAGCATATACCAGAATCCCGGCCACTCCCTCTGCCACATCCGCTCCGGCCGATGCAGCGCCATGCGTTGACGCTTGCCCACCTCGGTGAGCGCAAGCTGCGGTCTCACTCCCTGCCCTTCGGAAACAAGCAACCCCGCCTTGCGCAACCGGGAGACCGCCGTGTAGTAAGCCGCCCGGGATGGAAAGGCATCATCCCAGAACGAATTCCAGTTGCGTGCCCCTGCCAATCGCGCATACCAGAAGAGGCCGTCCAACAGATGATCAACCGCCCGCCGCCGCACCACCGTAAAAGGACATCCCCGATCCCGAAAATCATCCATACCACCCTCCATAATCTTTCACCACAAAGTGCGATCGCACTCTGTGATGTAAGATTCACCTCTAAGCCCCCTGGAATCAAGCACTATACGAAGACTTAAACCTTACATACAGAAGTGCGATCGCACTTCTGTATGTAAGGTTTTACGGCGACATGACCGGATGCGAATGGAAGGAGAGCCTAAGAGGGGGAGGCTAGTAGGTGAAGAGGTCGGCTTTGGTAAAGGGCTTGCCGGTGCAGGCGCTGAGGGCATTGAGAATCTTGGATTTGACGTTGGGGGTTAGGCGACGCCCCTTGCAGGCGCGTGCCACCATCTTGTGCGTGATCTGATCGGGGGAAGCGGATACGAGGTCGTTCGCCTTCAAATCGAGCTCACGCAGGATGCCTGCGATAGGCTGTTCACCAAGATTTCTTTCCAGATCGCGTTTCATCGGGTTGTACCTCCACAATGGGGGGTTGTGTACAGAATCTTCTGTAATTTTTGGACTTCTTGCTGCATATGGATATTTCTTGGAGGAATATCCAATATCCAACACTCAAATCCAATGTCCAAGTGCGTGCGACTGGCGAATGATCAGCCCTATGGCATTCCATTCGCTTTGTACGCTCACTTGGATATTGGATATTCCTTGTTGGGCGCTGGATACTGAAAAAAGTGACAGGTTACTTGGTCGTATAGCTCTTCTCAAACTGGTCGATCAGGCTGCGCAGTTCACCACAGTGCTCGAGCGTAGTGGACTGCTTGGTCTTCATGGAATACACCAGGATCTGGTGCAGGAGGGTGACCTCCTTTACGTACTTTGCATAGGCCTCTTTGCGATCAACGGCCACGGGCTTGATCCGCTGGGCCATGAAATAGGCGGTCACGATGCGCGCGAGTTCGTCGGCATGGGCCTCCTTGTTGGACACCCAGCGCACGAGTTGGTTGCTGTTGGCCGAGGCCGCCGCCCCAATGTGCTCGATCTCTTTCATCGATTTCTCAATGGTCGTGACATGCTCACGCATCATCGTGAATCGTGTAGAGTCACCGTAAATGCCGCATGGCACCTGGCAGTGTGCATAGGCCAATACGGCGACGCATACCAGCGCCAGGCATCCCGTTGCCATCATCTTCTGTCGTCCACTCATATCATACTTCTTCCTGTTTGGCGGGCATACAGATGCCCGGATTGAACACGTCCTTCGCCAGGTAGCATAGCAACGGGGGATCGCCGGTCAAGCGGGTTCCGGCACGCCAATGAGAGCGGCCGGTGCCTCAGTAGTGCGGCGGCCGCTCATCAACCGGGTCGCCCTCTTCACCGCCCGGTTCATCGAGGCCGCTCATCCGGTCGGCAAGCATCGTGAGCCGGGTCGTCAACCGGTCGATTTCAGCCTGCTGCTTGCAGACCACATCCGAGAGATCATGCAGGGCCTTCTCCATGAAGGCCATGCTGCTCTCCACATCCGTTATACGTGATTCACCCATGTCGCAGTGTGATCGATTCCGCACCGATACGCTACCTATTTTATGGACGCTCTGCGTTGCGCAGCGCTTCTAAGGCTTCCCAGCGCGCGTAGGCGGCTTCGATCTCACGGGTGAGATCGGCGTCGCTCTGCCGGTCGGTGTCGAGATCGGCGGGAGGAGTGCGAAAGTAGTCCGGCCCGGCCATCTTCTGGTGCAGCGTTTCCTGCCGGGCCTCCAATTTCTCGATCTCTTTGGGCAGGGCGTTCAACTCGCGGTTCTGCTTGTAGCCGAATGCGGCCGATTGACGCGCGTGACGACGGCCGGGCGTCGCCGATTTTCGGGGTGCCGTCGCCGGAATCTGTTTCACCTTGAGCCAATCATCATAGCCGCCGACATACTCCCCGACCACCCCGTCGCCCTGCATCACCACCACGCTGGTCACCACGTTATCAAGGAAGGCGCGGTCATGGCTCACCATGAGGACCGTCCCGCTGTAGTTGACCAACTGCTCCTCGAGCAGTTCAAGCGTCTCAACATCGAGGTCATTGGTCGGTTCATCCATCACGAGCAGGTTGGAAGGCTTGGCGAAGAGCATAGCCAGCAGGAGCCGATTACGCTCACCCCCGGAAAGAATGCCCACCGGTGACTTGGCCCGGTCGGGCGTGAAAAGGAAGTCCTGCAGGTAGCTGATGATGTGGCGCGACTGACCGTTGATGGTCAAGCTATCCATACCGTGCCCGGCATTCTCGGCGACTGACTCATCATCGTTGAGCTGGGCGCGGTGTTGATCGAAATAGGCCATCTCAAGCCGCGTGCCCGACACGACCTCGCCGCCGCTCGGGGCCAGCTCACCCGTCAACAGCTTGAGCAGCGTGGTCTTACCGGATCCGTTGGGGCCAATCACTCCGATGCGATCGCCGCGCGTGATCTGCATGGTGAAGGGCTTCACCAAGAGGGCCTCACCGGGATAGGCGAACGACAACTCCTTGACCTGAATCACCTTGCGCCCCGACTGCTCGCCGCGCTGCAACTGCAGGCGGACCTGGCCTTCGGAGGCGCGGCGACCGCGACGCTCCTCACGCATGGCCATGAGGGCACGCACACGTCCCTCGTCACGCGTGCGGCGGGCCTTGATGCCCTGTCGGATCCACGCTTCCTCTTTGGCCAGCTTCTTGTCGGAACGCGCCTGGTTGACGCCCTCGTCATGCAACAGATCGGCTTTGCGACGCAAGAAGGTGTCGTAGTCGCAGGCCCAGTCGGCCAGCTTGCCACGATCGAGGTCGACGATGCGGTTGGCAACGCGACGCAGGAACGCGCGGTCATGCGTCACGAAGAGGAGTGTCTTGACGTGGCGCAGCAGAAAGGTCTCCATCCAGCAGATCGAATCGATATCGAGATGGTTGGTCGGTTCATCCAGCAAGAGCACATCCGGCTCGAGCACGAGCGCGCGAGCCAGCAGCACACGCCGCTTCTGTCCGCCCGAGAGTGTGGCGCACTCGGCCTGCGGGTCGACCCCCAGCTGCGAGAGAATACGCCCCACCACGCGGTGGCCGTGGTCCTCGCTGTGGGCCGCGGCGTGGCGCGCCTTGAAGGCCGCCGTCTCGACGGCATCGATCACCGATCCGGCCATGTCGACCGGCACCTCCTGCGGCAGGAAGGCGATGCTGACATCCTTGTGATGGCGAATCGCACCCGCATCAGGGGCGAGGTCGCCATGCAGGAGCCTGAGCAGCGTAGACTTTCCGGTCCCATTGCGTCCCACCAAGCTGATCCGGTCGCCCTCCTCAATCGTGAGGGTCACCTCATCGAGCAGGGGCGCCCCACCAAAACTCAGGCTCACGCCATCTATATTCACTATTGCCATACGACTGCTGCCTTTTCCATTTGCAGCCGCACACCATAGCGGGTTCTCTGCATTTGGACCAGACCCGAGCGATAGGATACCTGAATATCCAATAGCCAACACTCAAATCCAACCGAACAAGTAGTGATCCGCCGAAGGCGGCCAACCCTTGGACATTGGATATTCCTTGTTGGCTGTTGGACATTGAATTGGACCGATCCCAGAAACGCGGGGCAGGTCAGCCAATTCATAGGGTGACGTAACCGGTACGGTGGGGTACTATTTGAGGTTTGTGGGAGACGTGGAATGAATTTGGAGAATGTCAGAATCGTGCTGGTGGGACCGCTCTACGGGGGCAATGTGGGGTCGGTCTGCCGGGCCATGAGCAATACGGGGATAAAAGAACTGGCGATCGCTGATCCGCGTCCGCTCAACATGCTGGAAGCGCGCATGATGTCGTGTCATGCCGAACCGCTGCTGCGTGCGCGCCAGACCTTCGACACGCTGGCTGAAGCCGTGGCCGACTGCGGACTTGTGATCGGCACCTCGGCGCGCCGCGGACTCTATCGCCAGCACGCCAAGTCGCCGCGCGACTGGGCCCCGACCATCCTCGAGGCCAGTGCACACAGCAAGGTGGGGCTGGTCTTCGGCCGTGAAGACAAGGGGCTCTCCAATGAAGAGCTGGCGCTGTGTACGCATATCGTCCAGATTCCCACCACCGACGAGTCCATGTCGATCAACCTGGCCCAGTCGGTCATGATTTGCTGTTATGAACTTTTCACCGCCGCCGGAATCTATGAGCCGCCCGAAGAGAAATCGGGCGAGGCACCTTCGGCGCTGCGCGAGCGGATGTTCGGGCTGTGGCGCGCGATGATGCTGGATGTCGGATTCATGGAGCCTGACAAAGCGGACCACATGATGCTGGGACTACGCCGCATCCTGGGGCGCGGGGTGCACACGCTGGATGACGTAAAGATCATGATGGGTATCGCACGCCAGGCGCAATGGGCCAGCGGACAGACGGAGGCCGGAGGTCCCTCCGTCGCCCTGCGGGCTATGGAGGGCAAGCGGAGGTCGGAGGTCGGAAGTCGGAAGTCGGAAGTCGGGGGGCGTGACCACGGATGACACGGATTGACACGGATCCGCCTTCGCCAAGGCTATGGCGGACAAGTGGCGCCTACGGCGCTGGGAGGTATGATGTTTGGGAATGCTTATAAGATTGCGACGGTGTGGGGGATTCCGATCAAGGTCCACATGTCGCTGATTGTGGTGGTGGGAATTCTGACGCTCAACGCGGGGTGGTCGGGCGGTCCGGGCGCCATGCTGGACCGTATCCTGATTGCGATCGGGCTCTTCACAAGTGTGGCCCTGCATGAGCTGGGTCACTCGTTCGTGGCCATCCGCAAGGGCTGCAAGGTGCGCGAGATCACGCTGATGTTCATGGGCGGGGCGGCGCAGATGGAGCGTATGCCACGGCGACCGATGGATGAGATGCTCATGGCCCTGGCGGGCCCCGCGGTCAGCCTCGGACTGGGCCTGTTGGGCTTCTTCGGCGGACGCCAGCTCATAAGGGTCGGCATCTCCTATCCGGGGTTCATCATCTACATCCTGGGCTGGATCAACTTCTTCCTGGCGGGCTTCAATCTACTCCCTTCGTTCCCGATGGATGGTGGGAGGGTATTGCGCGCGGCCTTGACACCGAAGATCGGGCGACTGCGCGCCACGTTCATTGCCGCGCGGCTAGGCAAGATCATGGCGGTACTGTTTGGCCTCTACGGCTTCCTGGCCGAGCAGCGCAACTGGATGCTGGTGGCGATCGCCTTCTTCATCTACACCGCTGCCGGGCGCGAATACCGGGTGGTGCAGATGGAGGAAGCGGCAAAGCGCGGCGAGGGCGGCCCGTTCTGGAATCCGTTTGCACCGCCGCCCGAGCCAGGCCCGCCACCCGGTGACGCTGACGTGGTGATCAGTCCCCCGCCCTATGCGCCCAACCAGCGCGAGGAGCATGTGGAAGTGGATGTGGAGCGGTAGGGAGATTGCCGATTGATGATTGATGATTGCCGATTTGGGAGTGGAGACAGCATAAGATGAAATTGACAGAACGAGATGAGTGGAAGGTTTTAGAGAGGTTGTCCGAGACGGTGGGGGCCCAACACCTGCGCGAGCTGTTCGCCGAGGAGCCGGGGCGCGCGGAGCGGATGACCACGGAGGCCTGCGGTTGGCGGTTGGACTGGTCGAAGAATCGCGTGACCGACGAGGTCATGCAGGCGCTTCTGGCGCTGGCACGCGCGGCAGGTGTGGAAACGCTACGCGACCAGATGCTGGCGGGCGAGCGGATCAATATCACCGAGAACCGAGCCGTGCTGCACACCGCCCTGCGCAACCGCTCCGGGCAGCCGGTGCGGATCGAAGGCGAGGACGTCATGCCGGGCGTGCTGGCGGTGCTGGATCAAATGGCCGATTTCAGCGCGGCGGTGCGCTCGGGGGCGTGGACCGGCTACACGGGCAAACGGATTCGGAACATCATCAACATCGGGATCGGCGGATCCGATTTGGGGCCGGCCATGGTCTACGAGGCGCTCAAGTCGCAGAGCGACCGCGCTCTGACGGTGCGCTTTGTTTCGAATGTGGATGGCACGCACTTTGCCGAGTCCACCCGCGACCTGGATCCGGAGGAGACGCTCTTCATCATCGCCTCCAAGACCTTCACAACGCAGGAAACCATGACCAACGCCCATTCGGCGCGGACCTGGCTGCTGGCCACGCTCAGCGATGATGCGGCAATCGCCAAACACTGCGTGGCGGTTTCAACCAACGCGGAGGCCGTGGCCGCCTTTGGCATCGATACAGCCAACATGTTCGAGTTCTGGGAGTGGGTCGGCGGGCGCTACTCGCTCTGGTCAGCGATCGGTCTGCCGCTCATGGTGGCGCTGGGGCCGGATCACTTCACGGCTCTGCTCGAAGGGGCGCATGCGATGGACCGGCATTTCGCCGAAGCCCCTGCCGAGGCCAACCTGCCAATGCTGATGGGGCTGCTGGGCATCTGGTACAACAACTTCCTGGATGCCGACAGCCATGCGGTACTGCCCTACGACCAGTACCTGCACCGTCTGGCCGCCCACCTGCAGCAGGTCGACATGGAGAGCAACGGCAAGCGGGTCGACCGCGACGGCAACGTCGTCGACTACCAGACCGGTCCCATCATCTGGGGGGAGCCCGGCACGAACGGCCAGCACGCCTTCTACCAGCTGATCCACCAGGGCTCCAAGCTGATTCCGGCCGACTTCATCGGCTTCTGCACGACGCACAACGCCCTAAGCGATCACCACGACAAGCTTATGGCCAACTGCTTTGCCCAGACCGAGGCGCTCGCCTTCGGCAAGCCGCCGGAGCAAGTCGTGGCCGAGGACACCCCGGCCGAACTGGTGACCCACAAGACCTTTGAGGGTAACCGACCGACCAATACGCTCCTGGCCGACGCCCTGACCCCGCATACACTGGGCGCCCTGGTAGCGCTGTATGAACACAAGGTGTTTGTGCAGGGGGCCCTGTGGCACGTCAACTCATTCGATCAGTGGGGCGTGCAGCTGGGCAAAGAGCTGGCGGCCAAGATTCTGCCCGAGCTGGATGCCGCCATTGAACCCGACCTGGCACACGATAGCTCGACCAACGCACTGATTGCCCATTATCGCGCCACGCGATAGCGGCTCGTCGTCTGTGGGGGAGGACCACGGATTACACGGATGGGCACGGATGCTCGTCGTCTGTGGGGATCGGTAGGGTTGTCTTTGGGGGAGCGGTCACGTAGGCTGGGCAGAATCTACAAGGGGGTGTACGTGCAATCGATTGAGGGACAGACCGCGTTGGTGACGGGCGGCGCCAGGCGCATCGGGCGGGCCATCGCATTGGCGCTGGCCGAGGCGGGCGTTGACGTGGCAATTCACTATCACGAGTCACACAAGGCCGCAGACGCCACGGCCGCAGACGTGCGGCAACGGGGTGTTAACGCCGTAACGATCAGTGCGGATCTGACCGATCCCTGGGTCGCCGAGGTCATGTTCGACAAGGCCGTGGAGGCCATCGGACCGATCGACATCCTGGTCAACAATGCCTCCACATTTCTGCGCAGCGAGCTTCTGTCCTGCCGCGAGGAGGAGCTACAGGACGCCATCCGCCTGCATGCACTCTCGCCACTCATGCTGGCGCGCCGGATGGCCGCGGCCGGACACCCGGGCAGTGTAATCAACCTGCTCGACACGCGCGTAGCGCGTCCCGACCCGGCCTATGCGGCCTACAGCATAAGCAAACGCATGCTGCATGACCTGACCGCCATGCTGGCCCTGGAGCTGGCACCAGCGATCCGCGTCAACGGCGTGGCGCCTGGACCGATCCTGCCGCCCGAAGGGGCGGATGCCGCCCTCATGGAGGCGCGCGCGCAGGCACTGCCGCTGCAGCGCTGGGGCGATCCGGATGATGTTGCCGCCGCGGTCCTTTTCCTGTTGCGCAGCAGCTTCATCACGGGTCAGACTGTCTACGTTGATGGTGGCTCACACCTTAAGGGAGATCCGTATGCCTGAACCTCACCTGGACCGCATTCATATCCGCGACCTCTTGCAGCGCTGCATCATCGGCATCTACGACGAAGAGCGGCGTGACAAACAGGATGTCGTGATCAACATCACGCTCCATGCCGATTTGCGCAAGGCCGGCCAGAGTGACAACATCGAGGACACGGTCGATTACAAAGCAATCAAGAAGCAGGTGATCGCGATGGTGGATGGTTCCGCCTTCCTCCTGGTCGAACGGATGGCCGAGTGTATTGCCGATATCTGTCTCTCGGATCCGCGCGTCGCGCAGGTGGATGTACGCGTGGCTAAGCCCGGCGCGCTCCGTTTTGCGCGCACGGTTGAAGTCGAGATCACACGAACACAGAAAGAACGCTCATCATGAACGAGAAACGCGTTGCCGAGCTGGTCAAGGAACTGTTGAAAGAGATAGGGGAAGACCCCGAGCGTGACGGGCTGCTCAAGACCCCCGAGCGCGTGGCGAAGGCGTGGGCCTACCTCACAGAGGGGTATCACATGGACCTGGACAAGGTGATCAACAACGCCGTGTTCGAGGCCGAAGCCAACAACATGATCATCGCCCGCGATATCGAGGTCTACAGTATGTGCGAACACCACATGCTCCCCTTCTTCGGTCGCTGTCACATCGGTTACATCGCGCAGGACAAGGTACTGGGTGTGAGTAAGCTGGCACGCATTGCGGATCTCTTTGGACGGCGCGTTCAGATCCAGGAACGACTAACCGGACAGATCGCGCGGGCGGTATCCGACACGCTGGGCGCCGAGGGCGTCGGCGTCGTGATGGAGTGCCAGCATCTCTGCATGATGATGCGTGGGGTCGGCAAGCAGAACTCGGTTATGACCACCTCAACCGTGCTGGGCAGCTTCCACAACGACCCGGCCACGCGGGCCGAATTCCTGCGGTTGATTGGAAAGCATTGACCGCGAGCGGAAGCCAGGCGTCAGAGGTAAGACATGCGGCACCCCAAGGTCTTGAAGTGGGAGCGTAGACTCAAGGCGGTCTTGCGGCGTATTGACCGGCGTATGGAGGCCGAGTACGGCGACCGCTACCCGCTGCATCCAGCGCGTCCGAAAGAGGGCACCACGGCCAACCCCGCGTATGACGGACTCTTCAACATCGGGGCCTCCTTCTCCGGGGGGTTCGGATCAGAACACGGCGCCGGCTACGTGGTCAACATCCAGATGGTCACGCTGGAGAGGGTCGACAAGGCCCTGCGCGAGGAGATCGAACAGCGTGTGGCCGCCGCATTGAAGGCCGATATTCCCAAGGCGTTCCCCGATCGCCATCTGGAGGTCAGCCGGGACGGCCACACCTTCAAGATTCACGGGGATCTCAGCCTCGGCTCTGTCTAGACCCCGTCCGAGAAGGTATTTTCGTCCGGAGATGTCTCAATATCCAATATCCAACACTCAAATCCAATGTCCAAGGGAAGACCTTCGGCTGGACTTTACGAGAACGTCTGCCCTTTTCGTGTGTACCGCACGCAGTCCCCACTTGGTCGGTTGGATATTCCTTGTTGGATATTGGATATTCAACTGTGAGCCACGCAGAGGTTGTATGCGTGGCATCTCTGTCTAGTGCCTACTTAGTTGAGCATGACCTGGCCACCCGTCACGGGCAGGGCCTGGCCGGTTTCGTACTGCTGGTCGTGCAGGTAGAGTATGGCCACAGTCACGTCACGCGGTGAACAACCGCGGTGCATCGGCACCAGCGCGAGATAGTGCTCGCGCACGTCCTCGAGCGTCTTGGCGCCGGGCACTTTACCGGCCTGGAGATACTGCACAAAAAGACCACGCTCGGGATCGGACCAGAGCGGTCCCTCAAAAAAGTTACCGGGACAGACCGAGTTGACCTTGATGTTGAACGGTACGAGCTCAAGCGCAAACGACTGGGTCAGTCCGATACCGCCGAACTTGCCGCCGGCATAGGCGAAGTTGCGCCGGCTGCCTTCGAGTCCCGACTTGGAGTTGACCTGGACGATATCCATAAACCAGTCGGCACAGAGGTCGTGCTGCCGCTTCATCACCGGCACGACAGCCTGGGTGCAGAGGAAGTAGCCCTTGTAGTTGACGTTGGTCACGAGGTCAAACGCGGCTTCATCCATCTCTTCGATGCCACCGGCCTTGAGGACGCCGGCATTGGCCACCAGAATATCGAGTCCGCCAAAGGCGGCAACGGTCGCTTCGACGCAGGCCTCCAGCGAAGTGCGGTCGGTGACATTCGCACTGCAGAACACGGCCGCGCCTTTGCCGTGCGCGTCGCACAGCTCAGCGGCGACCGCTTCGCCCAACTCCGCGTTGAGGTCTGCCACAACGATCAGGGCACCCGCGGCAGCCATCTCTCCGGCAATACCTTTGCCAAAGCCCTGGGCGCTACCGGTTACCACAGCGACGCAGCCGCCCAGTCGTCCGTCACGCGGCGGCGTGATGGCATACAGGCCCTGCCCTTCGACACTCACGGAGCGCGGCAGACAGCGGTGCTTACGAATGAAGTCCGCCAGGGCGGCGGCGATGAGGCCTTCGGATCCGTCTTCGCAGCGCACCTCGGCATCGCCACCGGCGGGGCCGGCGCTGACGGAGGGCGGGGCCAGGCGTTCGCCCAGGGCTGCCATTTCACGGGCACAGGTCATACGAATGGCAATGCGGGTACGGGTGGCGTCTGAGACTTTCATAATCTACTCCAGAGTTGATTCGATGGTGGGGGCATTGGCCAGCAGGTAGGCTTCGGCATCCGCCGACCAGAGCCCGTTATGGTCCGCCACGATCCCGGCCAGTCCGGCCAGCAGCGCGTTATCCTTGCCCAGCTCCACGAGGTCGTCGAGGGCGGTCAGCGGCATGGCGATTCCGGTGTAGACCAGCTTCTTGCCGCCCGGAATAGTGGGCAGGTCGAGCACGGTCGGCACCACGGCGTCCAGGCCACCGACATGCGTAATCATGACGGCTGGGTTCAGGACGCCTTGCCCCATCAGCTCAAGGGCTTCGCGCATATCCTCGGTGTTGCCGCCTGAAGAGCCCACGATATGGTGCCCCATATAGTGCACGTCATAGAAGTTGATCGTGGCATCGAAGTCGGTCTTGGAGGGACCGGCAAAGAAGTTGAGGCAGCCGTTGAGACCGAGCAACTGCGAGGCCTGGGTGATCAGAGGGGCGACGGGGGCGAAGACCATCACGTCGTCGTAGCCACCCGTGGGCGTCAGCGCCTTGAGCATCGTCACGGCATCCGGCGCAGAGGTGTCGACATAACGCAGGTCGATGCCGAGCTCCTTGGCGTGTTCCGGGCTGAAGATCGAGGCCGCGCGATCCAAGCGGGCCTGGTCGATATCCGTCACGACCAGCAAACCGGGACGGTTGGGTCCGTGCAGGGCGTAGTCGATGGCCCCGAGGCCCATGGGGCCTGCGCCGGCGAGGATGGCCAGGGCGCCGCCTTCGACGATGCCGCTGACATGGTCGTACTGGCCCTGTTCAAAATGGAAAGAGGTTTTGAAGGCGCCGATGATGCAGGAGACGGGCTCAGAAAGGGAGGCCTTGAAGAAGGAATCGCCTTCACAGGTCAGGAGACAGTCCCGCTCCATAACTTCACTGGGAATGATCACGCTGCGGGCGTTGCCGCCGAGAGTCTGGAACGAGTAGCCGGGCGCTTCGTGTTCGCGGCCGGGATAGTTGAGGGCGGGCTGCACGCTGTAGCGCTGGCCGGGTTGGAACTGGTCGGCCCACTTGGCGCCGACCTGCTTGATCGTTCCGCAGAATTCGTGCCCGAGGATAATCGGGTTGTCGGCCACGTCATCCGGAACGCGCTTGTGGCCGGCGCCCTGGGCGGCGGCCTTATGGGAGGACATACAGATGCTGTTGGAGGTGATGTCGGCCAGGATCTGGTCATCCTGCAGCGCAGGCAGGTCAAAGGCCTCCATGCGCAGATCATTGACACCATGCAGGCGTACGGCGAGGGTCTTCATTGTCTTCTCCTGTTTCGTTGGGACACAACGGGCTGCACGCGCCCGTGAAGCAGGTGATTAAAGCATGATCGGGGAGAGAGGTCACGCCTATTGAGGAGTGGGCGCACGTCCCGCTGCGCGCCGGCTCCTCTTCTGTTCTTGTTCCGGAGCGTCGGGGTAGGCTATGGTGCGGGGGTTCTGAGGGAGTTCGTTCAAGGAGAAATACACGGTGCAGTCGATTCTACTTAAATCCAAATTACACATGGCGCGCGTTACGGAGTCTGAGCTCGAGTACGAGGGCAGTCTCTCGATCGATCCCGATCTTATGGAAGCGGTCAAAATAAGCCCCTACGAGAAGATCCTGGTAGCCAATGTCGATAACGGCGAGCGGTTTGAGACCTATGCCATCGTGGGGGAACGCGGATCGGGCGTGATTGGCCTCAATGGGGCCACGACGTACAAGGGCGATGTCGGAGATCGCCTGATCATCTTCACCTTCTGCGTGCTCGACGAAGAAGAACTCAAGAGTCATCACCCTCTCGTTCTCGTTCTGGACGAGAAAAACCAGCCGAAAGGCGGGCTGAGATAGCAGCATGAGCGAACGGAACGCGAGGCGAACCTGGCGGCGTGTCCTGAAGGGCATCCTGGTGGGGGCTGCCATGGCCGCGGGCGTCGGACTGCTGACCCATACCGGTCACCTTGAGCCGCTCGAGCTCAAGACCCTCGATCTGCGCTTCCGCTCGCTGCCCCCCACCCCGGTGGAGGCGCTTCCCGACGATATCGTTATTGTCGAGATCGACCAGAACAGCATCGAGAACGTCTACACGCGCATCAACTATCGCTGGCCGTGGCCGCGCCTCTTCTACGGCGCCATGCTCGATTTCATCACTGCCGCCGGGGCGCGGGCGGTGGTATTTGATATCTTCTTCACCGAACCGGATATCGACCGCGACATCTCGGGGGCGGAGTCGGATGCGGAGCTGGTGGCGGCCACCGCCCGCAGCGGTCGTACGCTGCACACCTTTGTTCTCAAGCAGACGGGAATGCCTCCGCCGCCAGACGAGCAGGCTGCGCTGCTTGCGGCGGCCGGCAGCGATCTCATTTCGCTGCCCGCCACAACACCTGGACTGCACTACCGCTCAGCGGCGCTCCCCTCGGCCGCGCTCACGGAAGCCAGTCGAGCGGTCGGATTTGCCAACGTCGACCTGGATGAAGACAACATCATTCGCCGCATCCCGCTCCTGGCGCGCTACGGCGATACAACGCTGATGAATACGGCCATGGCGGCGGCGTGGGACCTGGCGGAACGACCGCCCATCACGCTGGAGCCCGCGGCCGTGCGATTCGGTGAACGGCGGATCCCGACCCTTCCCGACCGCAGCTTCTACCTGTGGTGGTACCGCATGGCGGAACGACAGGTCAGTCCGTTCGTCGCGGTGTCAGCCTACGACGTTCTCAAAGCCCAGACCGAGCTCAGCGCAGGCATGACCCCCACACTGGATCCCGCGACGTTTAAAGACAAGATCGTCTATTTTGGGTCAACCGCCACCGGGCTGTTCGACGTGAAAGCCACACCGCTCTCACATGTCGTACCAGGTGTGCGGGTACAGGCCACGGCCCTGGCCAACTTGCTGCGCGGCGATGGCGTACGGCGCATCCGGCGCCGCACCACACTGGGGTGGGTGGTGCTGCTCTGCCTGCTGACCGGATGCATCACACACGGCACACGCCACACCCTGTCGGGTCTGGTGGTGACGCTGGTCGTTCTGGCCGGACTGCTGATCACCAGCCGGAGCCTGCTGGCCAGTCGCCACCTCTTCATTGAGGTGGTTCCGCTGGTGGGCGGGGTGGGCCTGACCTTTATGGCCGCCACCCTGATCAACTACATGGCCGAGCGGCGGCACTCCAAGCTGGTGCGCACCATCTTCGAGCACTACCTCGATCGCAGCGTGGTCCGCACGCTGATCAATGACCCCGCTCAGGTCAAGTTGGGTGGCGAGCGGCGCAGGGGCACAGTGCTGTTCTCGGATGTGGCTGATTTCACCAACACCTCTGAGAAGCTGGAACCGGAAGAGCTCGTGGCCTTCATGAACCTCTACCTGGATGCCATGACCCGCATCATCATCGAGGAGGGCGGCTTCGTAGATAAGTTTGTGGGCGACGAAATCGTGGCCATCTTCGGTGCCCCCAACGATCTGCCCGACCACGCCACCTGCGCCTGCCGTGCGATCGTGCGTATGCAACAGCGTGTTGACGCACTCCAGCCCGACTTCCGCGCCCTGGGCTGCAGCAGCGACATCTTCTTCCGGGCCGGCCTCAGCACCGGCGAACTGATCGTCGGCAATATGGGCTCAGAAGAGCGCATGAACTACACCGCCATGGGCGATGTGATGAATCTGGGGGCCCGACTGGAGTCGGCCAACAAGCAGTATGACACCCGCGTGCTGGTGAGTGATGTCACCGCCGCGGCGGCGGACGACGCTTACTGCTTCCGCCCCATCGATCGCGTGCGCGTCAAAGGCAAGGACCAGGCCGTCCCGATCAGCGAGTTTGTCGGCGCTGCGGACACCCTCACGCCTGAGCAGCGGGCGCGCCTCGATCTCTTTGCCACAGGCTACGCCCACTACGGGAGCCAGGCATGGGATGCCGCCGAAGCGGTCTTCCAGCAGGCTGCCGACCAGGGCGATGCTCCCGCCGCTATCTTCATCACACGCTGCCAGACCTTCCGCAACGCGCCGCCTGCCACGGACTGGGACGGCTCCTACACATTCACCAGGAAGTAACCCCGTCCCCCATGAAGATGCCCTACGACATCTACTTCTATGAAGCCTTCGCCGAGGAGGCCGCCGCCCTGCGCCGCTTTCTGCCTCCCAAACTCCACGCCGGCACCACATGGAAGACGATCCAGGAAGCGCGCGATGCGGCGCCCCCGGCCCCCATCATCAGTGTGCGCACCCAGTCGGAGCTCCCCGCCGGTTGGGCACGCGTGATGGATGGCCTGCTGACCCGGTCGACCGGCTACGACCATGTCGCCGCCTGGCTACAGGCCATCGACGCCCCCATTCCGGCGGGTTACCTGCCGCTCTACTGCAATCGTGCCGTGGCCGAGCAGGCCACGCTGCTATGGATGGCCCTGCTGCGTAAGCTGCCCCAGCAGATACAGCAGTTCGGACAATTCCATCGCGACGGCATTACCGGGCGGGAATGCAAGGGCCGCACCATCACGGTGTTCGGCGTCGGCAATATCGGCAGCGAAATCGTTAAGATCGCGCGCGGCCTCGAGATGGATGTGCGCGGGGTCGATCTGGTCGAGCGCCATAAGCAGGTCGACTATGTCTCCCCGCGTGACGGACTGCTGCATGCCGATATCCTCGTTTGCGCTATGAATCTGACGCCCGCCAACGAAGGCTACTTTGACTATGACACCCTACGCCTGGCCAAACCCGGAGCCCTCTTGATCAACATCGCACGCGGCGAACTCGCCCCCGCCGGCGATTTGCTGCGCCTCCTCAAGGAGGGTGGCCTGGCCGGCGTGGGCCTCGACGTTTACGCCCAGGAGAAAATCCTCGCCGTCGCCCTGCGCGACCCGGTCCCCGGCCGCGTGACCGATCCCACCATCGCCGCCACCCTGGCCCTGACGCAGCGCCCTGACGTCATGGCCCTCCCTCACAACGCCTTCAACACAGTCGAAGCGGTCGAACGTAAGGCGGAGCAGAGCATCGACGCCATCCGCGCCTTTCGCCGTAGAGGCCAGTTTCCAAACCCCGTTACCCCACCCACCTGACCAGGAGAGCCCCATGACCGTGATTCAGTCCTTCAGCCTACTCTGCCTCCTGCTCGTGCTCGGCAAGTTCATCCGCGTCAAGAGCCGCCTCATGCAGCGCCTCTACCTGCCCTCCTCCGTGATTGCCGGCTTTATCGGGCTGTTCCTCATCCAGATCCTCGGCCGCGAGGACATGGGCGCATTGATTGCCGGCTGGGGGGATCTGCCGGGGCTCCTCATCAATGTCGTCTTTGCGGCCCTCTTCCTTGGCGTCACGATCCCGCCCCTCTCGCGCATCTGGAAAGAAGCGGGACCCCAACTTGCCTACGGCCAGATTGTCGCCTGGGGCCAATACGTGGTCGGCCTCGGCCTGGTCCTGATCGTCCTCAGACCGCTCCTCAAGACCAACCCCCTCTTCGGTGTCATCGTGCCGGTCGGCTTTGAAGGCGGCCATGGTACCGCCGGTGGATTAGGCGATTCGTTCAGCAAGATGGGCTGGGAGGCCGGCCTCGATTTCGGACTGGCCGCGGCGACAGCCGGCATGGTCTCGGCGATCGTTGTCGGCATGGCCCTGGTCAACTGGGCCGTGCGAACCGGCGTCCTCAAGCGTCACGAGAATATCGAAGACTTCAAGGAGTCCGACCTGACCGGCGTCTATCTTCCCGAAGACCGGCCCTCGGCGGGGAGCCTGACCGTATCGCCCGACTCGATCGATGCCCTGACCCTTCATCTAGCCCTGATCGGAATCGCTATTCTGTTGGGCTATGACCTTAAGCTGGGACTGGTCTGGCTTGAGTCGCATATTCCCGGGCTGGGCGATCACGAGATCATGCGTGCCTTCCCCCTCTTTCCGCTCTGTATGATTGGGGGGCTTCTGGTCCAACTCAGCATGGACCGTTTTGCCAAGGTCAACGTCATCGACCACCACCTCATGCAGCGCGTGGGTGGAGTGGCCCTCGACTTCCTGGTGGTCGCCGCCATCGCGACGATCCGGATCGAGGTCATCGCCCAGGGCTGGCTGCCCTTCCTCCTCATCATTCTGGCCGGTATCGCCTGGAACGTCTTCTGCGTGATGTGGCTTGCCAAGCGCCTCCTGCCCAACGCCTGGTTCGAACGCGCCATCGCCGAGATGGGCCAATCCATGGGCGTCACCGCCACCGGCCTGCTTCTCCTGCGTGTGGCCGATCCCGAACGTAAGACGCCGGCCGCCTCCGCCTTCGGTTACAAACAGCTCCTGCATGAGCCCTTCATGGGCGGCGGACTCTGGACCTCGACCGCCGTCATCCTCGTCTGGCAAAAAGGTGCCCCTCTCGTCTTCGCCATCAGCATCGGCGCCATCCTCATCTGGCTGATCGTCTGGAAACTCTTCATGAGCCGCAAAAACGGCTGAAAACGCCCAGAATACCACCTATTGTGGTTGATGAAGACCCTACCCCATGATATAGAATTAGTCGTTTAGTACCGACGAGGGATTTGAGGGGGAACTGCTGTGCATCTTAAGCATCTGGAAATGTCCGGATTCAAGAGCTTTATGTCTAAGACAAAGCTCGATTTTGAACCTGGAATGACCGCCATTGTGGGTCCGAACGGGTGCGGCAAGAGCAATATCTCTGACGCGCTGCGCTGGGTATTGGGCGAACAGAGCGCGAAAGCGCTGCGCGGCAGCAAGATGGAAGATGTCATCTTCAACGGGACGGACAGCCGCAAGCCGCTGGGCATGGCCGAGGTCAGTGTCACGTTCACCGACTGCGAGGAGTCGCTCGGAACCGACTACCATGAAGTCACCATCACACGGCGGGTCTTCCGCTCGGGTGAGGGGCAGTACTTCATGAATAAGACGCCCTGCCGCCTCAAGGACATCAAGCGCCTCTTCCTCGGCACCGGTGTCGGCACGAGCACCTATTCGGTTCTCGAACAGGGCCGCATTGACCAGATTCTGAGTTCGCGTCCCGAAGACCGCCGGGCGGTATTTGAGGAGGCCAGCGGCATCACCAAATTCAAGGCCGACAAAAAAGAGGCCATGCGCAAGCTGGACCAGACCGAGGCCAACCTCCTGCGCCTTTCGGACGTGATCCGCGAGGTCAAACGCCAGATCGGCTCCCTGCAGCGCCAGGCCGGCAAGGCGCGCCGCTACAAGACGCTCCGTGAAGAGCTGCAGTCGCTGGACCTGTACGCCACGCGCAGCCGGATGCACGTCTTTGACAACGACCTCGCCGAGATTGATGCCGAATCGCAGGCGCTGCAGACCAAACAGACGGAGGCCGTGGCCGAGATTGAGCGCGTCGAAACCGACAGCAGCGGCTTGCGTGAGGCGCAGATGGAGACGCAGCGCGAGATCGGCACCGTGCTCGAAGCCGGCGTACAGGCCCGCACCCGCCTGGATCACACCCGCGAGCTGATCGAGACCAACGGGCAGCGCATTGCGGAGTATCGCGCCCTCTCGCAGCGTGACACGCGCGAGATCGAAGAGGCCTCGCGCCAGATCGAGGAGAAGCGCGGGACCCTCGCCGCCCTGGAGACCCAGCTCGAGGAGGCCCGGCAGAGCCGCATCGCCGCCGAGCAGGAGTTGGCCGCCAACCAGAGCGCCTTCGACGCGCACCGCGAACAGATGGACGGGGCGCGCACCGCGATCCAGAAGCTGCGCGAAGATACGGTCGAGCTTGAAGGTCTGGCCTCGCGCCTGCAGAACGAGCTGGTCGAGATTGACACGCGTGAGCGCTCCAACGTGATTCGCCGTGAGCGACTCACCTCCGAGAAATCACAGGTGGCCCGGGCCGCCGAAACCCATCAGCGTCGGCGTGCTGAAATGACGACCTTGCTGCAGGATATGCAGGCCGGCCTCGAACGCCACCGCAGCGATGTGACGCAGGCTGAGCAGGCCTACAGCGAGGCGGGTCAACAGGCCGAAGCCATGCAGCACCAGGCCGTTGAGCTGCGCTCGCAGCTGGCCGCCACAGGCGCACGCCTCGACCTGCTGGCCGAGGATGAGGCCGCCGCCGAAGATTTCCCCCCGGGCTCGCAACTCGTGCTCAACGCAGATAACCCCCTTACGATCGACCGAGATGCTGTGCTGGGACCACTGGCCACCCAGCTCGACGTGCCGACCGAGTACCGCAAGGCGCTCGAATCGGCCCTGCGCGCCTGGCTTGACGCGGTGATCGTGCGCGATCCCGTGACGGCCGTGACCGTCCTGAATGCCCTCGCCGAGATGGAAGCCGGTACGGCGCGCCTGCTGATTGCTGATCTCGATATCCCGCCCGCCGCCGCCATACCAGGCGACCGCCTGATTGACCACATCACCTGCAGCGACGCGGTACGCCCCCTGCTCGAACGGCTGATCGGCCACGTGCTCGTTGTGGCCACACTCGACCAGGCCCCCCACCCCCTGCCCGCACACGCCAGCGCCGTCACCCCGTCGGGCCAGCTCTTGAGCGGTCGCGGCGCCGCCGAGTTGTGGATGCCCGACAAATCGGTTTCGAATCCGCTGGCACGCACCTACGCGCTCGACGAAGTGCGCCGCAAGGCCGGCGAGCTGAACGCCCAGCTTAGCCAGACCGATGCGAAGCTTGCTGAAGCCCGCACCACACGTGACGCCCTGCGTGAGGCACTCGCCGCCGCGCGGCGCCTCCTCTCCGAGACCGAGCGCACGGTGGCCCAGAAGGAGGGCGAGAACCAGATGGTGTCGCGCGAGGCCGTGACCGCCACCAAGCGTCTAGAGACCGTTAGCTACGAGCTTGAGGTCCTGCTCAAGGAGCAGGAGGGAGGCGGCTCGGAACGCGATGATATCGTCAGCCGGCTTGATGAAACACGTGGTCAGCGCGAGCAGGCAGCGGTCAAGCTGCAAGACCAGACCCGCGACCTGCGCGCCCTCGAAGACCGCTCCGGTGATTTCCAGTCCAAGCTGACCGACAGTCGCATCCGTTTTGCCGGGCTGAAGCAGAAAGTTGAGCATCTCGACTCGCAGCGCGCCACCCTGGCGGCACGTGTGACCGAGTTGGACGGTGCCATCCGCGGTCGGTCGGAAGGCATCGAATCGTATACCACCAACATTGAGCGACTCGAATCCGAGATCGCTGAAGCGCGCCAGCGCCTGGGCGAGCTCGAAGCGACGGTGCAGGTGAATGCGACCAAGGCCGACAGCCTGCGCCGGAACCAGGAGAAGCAGGGCGAGGCCCTGCATCAAATGGATACGCTCCTGGCCGAGTGGCGGCGCAATGCCGACAGCCTGCGCGAAGCCCTCTCACGCTTTGATATCCGTCGCACCGAAACACGCATGCAGCGCGAGAACCTGCTTGAGCGGATCACATCCGACTATCGCATGACGGCTGAAGCCATCATGGTCGAACCCGAGGAACCGATCGAGATGCCGCCCCTGGATGACGCCGAAACGCGCATCGCAGAGCTGCGCACCAAACTGGATGCGATGGGGCCGGTCAACCTCGTGGCGATCGAGGAGTACCAGGAGCTACAGGAGCGCTTTGCCTTCCTAACCGAGCAGGAAGAAGACCTGGTCAACTCCAAGCAGCAGCTGATGGACCTGATCAAGAAGATCAACATCACGACCTCCGAAATGTTCAAGGAGACCTTTATCAAGGTGAACGCGAACTTCGAGGTGATGTTCAAGCGGCTCTTCCGCGGGGGCTCAGCGCGGCTGGTCATGATCGATGAAGAAGACGTCCTCGAATCCGGCATCGAGATCATTGCCCGTCCTCCGGGCAAACGCCTGCAGAACGTCTCACTGCTCTCGGGTGGTGAGCGGACCATGACGGCCGTCTCGCTCCTGTTTGCGATCTACATGATCAAGCCGAGCCCCTTCTGTCTGCTCGACGAGCTGGACGCCGCTCTGGACGATTCCAACATCGGCCGGTTTGTGACCGTGCTGAAGGACTTCCTGCAGTATTCCCAGTTTGTGGTCATCACGCACAACCGCCAGACCATTGCGGCCAGCGATATACTCTACGGCGTCACGATGCAGGAAAAAGGCATATCCAATACGGTATCGATGAAGTTCAACGAGGCCGCCGAACACACCGACTGGGTCAAGCCGGCCACGGTGGGTGAAGGGAAGTGAGCAGTGAGCAGTGAGCAGTGGACCGTCGGCGACCTCTTGGATTGTGCCATTGAGGCCGCGCGGTGCGCGGGTGATCATGCTCTGGCCAATCGTGACCGGCGACAGGAAGCCAACGCGGTTACCCACCACGACGTCAAGTTGAAGCTGGATGTGGAATGCCAGGCCATTGCCGAGACGGTCGTGCGCGACCGCTTTCCCTCCCACGATATTTTGGGTGAGGAGGATGACCATGCCGCCGCCATGCCGCCCGCCGGGGAGGCGGACGAGACCCTCTGGCCCATGGCATCGGACCACACGCTGTGGGTCATTGATCCGATTGACGGCACGGTCAACTTCTCGCATGGATTGCCCCAGTGGTGCTGTTCGGTGGGGGTGCTGCAGGGCGGACAACCGGTCGCAGGGGTGGTGTATGCGCCCGCGCTGGGTGAGCTGTATGCGGCCACATGTGACACACCGGCCACCTGCAACGGCGAACCGATCCATGTATCGGGGACGACCCGCATAGAGGAATCCATTGTGATGACCGGTGTCGACCGGCACCACGATGGCCG
Organism: Verrucomicrobiota bacterium; assembly: GCA_018648805.1. GTDB lineage: Bacteria > Verrucomicrobiota > Kiritimatiellia > UBA8416 > JABMPJ01 > JABMPJ01. Next base: position 14,372 of record JABGQM010000018.1, on the reverse strand, counting down.
CGTGCCACCGCTCGCGGTGTTCAACGCGATTGCCAACCAGGCCCAACGCCCGCGCATCATGGGTTCCGCGGCGATGGACATGTGCAATGTGGCCGCGGGACGGGCCGATGGCTACATGGAGACCGGCATCTTCCTGTGGGACGTGGCGGCCGCGGGGCTCATCGTGCGCCAGGCCGGTGGCCGCGGGGAGACCTTACAGCGCGCGCAGGGCTTCGGCATGCAATACATGGCCACGAATGGCCGGATACACGATGCGCTACGCGCCAGCGTGCTCGGGGCACTGGGGCGTTAAGCCCTATAGCTGGGCGGCGCTCGATATATCGGCGTCCTCACCTTCACCGTCGGGCTCACCATCTCCGCCGTAGCTGACAATCTCGTAGGCATAGCCCACGGGGCCGGGCACGAGGTAGACAAACTCCTGCTTCCATGGATCCTGCGGCACCACCGGCGATTCGAGATAGCCACCCTCAGGAAACTTGGTCGGGAGCGGCGGCGTCGTGGCGGGCAGGCACAAGGCGCCCAGCCCCTGCCGCTGGGTCGGGTAACGCCCGTTGTCCATCCGGTACCCCTGCAGGGCCCGCTTGAATGTTTCGATCTGGACGCGGGCGATATCGCGCTTGGCCTCCCCCGACCGGCTGATGACATTAACCCCCACCAGGGTTGAGAGGATCGTGATGATCAAGACCACGACCAGGATCTCCAGTAATGTAAATCCAGCGGTACTACTCTTTTTCATGGTCTATACCTTTCTTGAACATTGGAACAATCGAACAATCGAACAGCCGAACTACGAAGAGAAAGACCCATGTTTTGCCGGGAGCAGAGACAGCAACGTTCCCCTCCCACTTCGTAGTTCGGCTGTTCGATTGTTCGAATGTTCGATTGTTCGAATGTTCGATTGTTCCCTAAAAGAGTTCGCCCTGCGTCTCCATGGTCTCGGGCACCTCGAATTTCTTACACAAAGCTACCAGTTTCGCCAGGTAGTAAGCGACGTTTTCATCGCGCTTAGCGGGGTCCCACTCGGCCACCAGCTTGGCGGCCTGGTGTACGGGAATGCTCTTCTTCTCACCGCTGACGTAATACGAGACGTGGTCGCCGGCGCGGTAGTCGCGTGCAGACTTGAGGGCCAGTTCGTAGGAGGCGCTGCGCGCCCGCGCGCCGCGTCCAATCTTGCCGGCATAGGACTTCGGCGATTCCTGCAGCATCTCACGCTTGGCGAGTTTTTCAATCGGCCACTCGCGATGCTGGATCGCATGCTCATAGCGCGTTCGCAAGGCGGGCAGATCCGCTTCGCGCCCTTCCAGCCGCAGGCGGATCATCTCCTCCACAAACGCACGCTGAAAGGGCTCCAGGCCGCGCGACTTGAGGGCCCCGCCCTTGATGGTGACCTCACCGCCGGGTGCCAGAAGCGCGTAGTTCTTCATCTTGTAGCTATACATCGAGGTGTATTCGCCATCGAACTCGACGTCGATGCCTGCGGGCAGGTTGGCCGAGAAGGCGGCCCGGAACGCGGCCAGCTTCGCCGGGGCCCCCGCGCCGGCCAGGCAGTCCGACGGCGGCACAAAGTAGATACCATCCGTATCGATCTCAACGGGGTCGGCATCATGCGCCTTGAGCCAGTCGATCATCTGCTGCAGCAGTTCACGGCCGTCAGCGGTAATCGTCTCGGCCGCATCGAAATCGCTGAAGCGCGCCTGGCCGAACCCGAGATAGCCGTAAAATGAGTTGATCAGAATCTTGAACGTGGTCTGCAGGGCGTCATAGCCGGCGCGGCTATGGTCATCCGTGGCGGCCTGCATGCTGGCCTTGGCCTCGAGGCGAAAATCGCGCAGGGTTTCCAGAAGCTGCAGGAAGACGCCACACTCGTCGCTGCGCGGAGCCAGTTGACGGGTCAGCATGAGCGAGGGATAGAGTGAGCGTACATCGCAATGATGGACGTCGCGGATCACGCCCGTATGAAAGACATCCGTGTAGCCGCCCGCAAACTGGCGCGGCATATCCGGGTGCGGCAAGGCGTGCTCGCGGCGCAGGTATTCGCGCAGCATCAGCGCATCGACCTTAGTGGCCGTACCGCGCACGCAGATATTCTGGTAGGAGTAGGGCAATGTTTGCGCCTGCACAAAACTGCTCTGCGAGAGCAGCGTGCTGATCGCCCGGGTTTCGCAGACATCGTCGCGCACGTAGCGCATGATCCGGGCAGGATCTTCGCGATAGAGTGCCGAAATACAAGAGCCCTCGACGTAGGTACGGTCCGCGGCGGCGACCCCGAAATGAATCGCCACTTCCTTCAGTCCGAACCCAGACAGCGAGCGGTGCGCAACATCATAGGCATGTACCAGGAAGAGGGTGTCGACGACATGCCGCCCGAAGATATCAAAGCGGGTATAGGAGAGGGTTCGCTCCCCGATGGACATCCGGCTGGGCCGGGCCTGCGGCGTGCTGCCATCCCGCCCGAGGGTCAGGGCCACCTCCCGGTATGCGGCGCGGGCGGCAATATAGGGCAGGTCGAAATTGAAAATATTGTGGCCTTCGATCACGTCCGGGTCGCGTTCCTGTACGCAGGCGACAAAGCGCTGCAGCATGGTGGCCTCGTCCATGTCGCTGCCGGAGAGGACCTCGACCCACCCGCTCAGGTCCGCCATGGCAATCGCCACGATCTCATCTCCCGGTCGCTCGGCATTGCAGAAGTCATAGCCGGGCGTGGTGACGCATTCGATATCGACCTGCATGCGATTGACCCCATTCGGCGGCATGCCCATGAAATGGGTCTTGCCCGACCGAATGAGATATTGCTGTACCGGGTCAGCCGGGCAGAGGTAGGGCGCTCCCGGCTGGGACTGGCTGTAGCCGGTCTCCTTGGCCAGCCACGCGGCGGCCTTGCGGCACGGCTTCCACTGCGCAAAGGTGGCGAGCGTATTGAGGGCCCCCGTGCCCGTCAGGGGCGTCGTGGATAGCGGCGCCACAGGACAGCCGTCAAGGGCCGAGGCCGTCGACACGATAAAGGGCTCAAACGGTTCGTCGTGATGGGTTACACGGCTTCCATCACGGACAAAGATACGCATATGATCGGTACCGGACGTTCCGGCGATCCATTCAACGGCGACCATGCCTTGTTCATCGTCGGATCCAAAAAGGGCCGTGTTGCGTGGGTCCATTATGACTCCAGGTAGAAGGCCACGGCCTCTTTCAATCCCTCTTCGACCGTCGTCTGAGCGGACCACTGCAGCATGGTCTTGGCCGCGGTGGGGTCGCCTTGCGAATCGCGCACATCACCTGCGCGCGGCTCGACGTGCTGTGGTGTGATCGCTTTGCCCAGCAGTTCGGCCAGGATGCGGGCCAGCTCGTTGATCGAGGTGCGGTGCTCATAGGCTACGTTGTAGACCCCGCCCGCGGCGGCGTCCGGGGCGGTACAGGCACACAGGTTGGCCCGCACGACATCGCCTACGAAGGTGAAGTCACGGGTTTGCTCGCCATCGCCATGAATGATCGGCGCGGTATCCTTCTGCAGGGCCGAGACGAACAGTGGAATCACGGCAGAGTATTGCGAGGCCGGATCCTGGCGTGGACCGAACACGTTGAAGTAGCGCAGGCAGACCGTCTGCAGTCCATACAGCCGGTGGAAGACGCGGCAGTAATGCTCACCGGTCAGCTTCTGCACCGCATAGGGCGAGAGCGGCATGGGAGTCATATCTTCACGCTTGGGCAACGTCGGCGTGTTGCCGTAGACAGAGGAGGAGGAGGAGAAGACAAAGCGCTTCACCTGAGCGTCACGTGCGGCCACAAGCATGTTCAACGTACCGTTGATATTCGTCTGATTTGCGGCGATGGGGTCATTAACCGAGCGGATGACCGAGGGCAGGGCGGCGAGATGAATCACGTAGCTAACGCCCTTAACGGCACGATGCGCGGTGGCCTCATCCCGGATGTCGCCCTCAATGAAGTCGACCTCATCGAGGAGATCTTCAATGTTGATCCGACGCCCCGTATCGAGGTTATCAAGGATGCGCACCTGGCGCCCTTCTCCGACAAGATGCCGCACAATATTCGATCCAATAAATCCTGCGCCACCGGTTACCAAGTATTCCATATCGTCACCTCATTCTTATTTTATTCTCATCCGGGATGAGGGGAAATCCGTCAGCCAGAACTCGATCATGACCCGCCATTCGTCTTCCCGCTCCGTGCCGTCCGACCGTGTGTAGGCCGGCATAATATCGACACCGGTGCGCCAGGCCAGGCAGTCGTAGCTACGCTGGGCATACCCACCGTACTCCTCCATACGGCCTTCCTCGGCTTCGTAGCGCACATGCGAGCCGAAGGCCCACTGTGTGGAGGGTTTCCAGTTCAACTTGGCCGACCAGAGGCGGCTCTCATCCTTCCAGTAGCGATGCTCGAGGCCGGCCGACCACACCTTCCTCTTCCAGACCCACAGGCGTGTATTGAATTCTTCCAAGATATCCTGGGAGAGGCTGTAGTGTCCATCTGCATCCAGGCGCATCCAGGCAAACGGGAAGGCTTCGAGGTCGAAATTTATGTTGTCGATCGCATCCTCACCCGCATCGGGGTCGAGATTGTAATAAGAGAAAATATTCAGATCGACGAGATCCTTGGCGCGGTTGCCTCGCTTGGTCTGAAGCTTGTTGCGCACGCCCACTTGGACCCAGTGGTCGCTGCCGAGCGTATCGATGCGATCAAACTGAAGGTTTTCACCGGGCTCCAGGCCGTCGTTGACCACGTACTTGTAGTCAGCATAGGGCTCGACGATATGGCGATAGGCATCCTGGTTGACACCGACATCCTGCCACACGCGAAACGCCTTGTACGACACCTCATGCCCCAGGTCAAAGAGCGAGCGCATATCACTTCCGTTGCCGCTGCCCAGGTCAGCCGTTTCCGAATACCAGGTACCACGGTAGCCGGCGCGCGGTACCATATTCAGAAAACCAAACAGCTTGTAGGGACGGTAGATCCGGTGATAGGTGTCGCCACGCACGGCGGAGTAGTCGGCATTGGCGCTGGCCTCTGCCCAGGTCTGCTGCAAATAGCCCAGGGACGCATGTCCCTCGTAGTAGAACCGTGAGCCACCGATCTCCTGCCGGAACACCTCGGCCGACACCTCGGGCAGGCGCTCCATGGTGGTGTAGAAATCATTCAGCCGCTTGCGCACCTGCAGGTTGGCCAGGTAGCCATCACCGCGGTGCGTGTAGATAAAATAGTTTTCGGGCTGTGAGCCGCGGCGGTATTCGCTATCAAAGAAGTCTTCCTGCACATCCGTATCGCTGAGATGGTACGCCTGCAGGAGGGCGTAGTTGTGGCTACTCGGATAGTAGCGGTGGCGCAGCCGGATACGGTGACGCTTGTTATCGATATCGGAGGTCGCCACATCCTCGTCGGGGTCCACGGGCCGCTTGTCATCCAGGTAATACAACTCCAAGTCGCCCGACCAGGCCGTGCCGGGCTGGTGCCAGCGAAAATCCTGTCCGATCGCGGGACCGCGAGCGGTGCGGTAGTCCAGATGGGTCTCGGTCTTCAGCCAGGGCGTCATGGCACAGCTGTAGGTGGAGAGGAGATAGGCGCCCATACGACTGTGGTAACCGGGCTGGAACGACCAGCCGCACCCGGACTCCTGCAGACTGCGAAACCAGTAGGGCAGGTAGAAGCCCGGCACGCGCCCGAAATACCATACCGCGTGGCGCGCCTTCATCCATTGATTGGGCGCCACGGTAATCTCCTTGGCGCGTACGTGAAAATGGCGATGGGTGCCTTTGAGGCGACAGGTGGTCACCTCCGCCTTGTGCAACACGTACGCATTCGTGGAAACACGCTCGGCCGAATCCGACACCCAGCGGAACGGTTTGGCCACCCCACTCATGTCATCCGCCTGCCCAACCTGCGCCTTGAAGTCATAGCTGAGACGCTCGCTCCGGGTCACCCCACCGGGCCGCGTCAGGACCACGTGGCCAAAGGCCTCGGCCTTCTCGGTGACCATGTTGACGCGAACATAGTCGGCGGTCAGCGTGTCCTCACCGTTCACCACGACGACGTTCCCGCGGCCCTCGATCCATCCCGTATCGCGGTCATAGATCAGGCTGTCGGCCTTCACATCGACCGCATCGGGATCGAGTGCGGGTGCATTGGTCTGCGCCGCCTGCGCGGTGAGCGCAATCGTCATCAGAAAACACAATACTACATACCGAATCGTCATCAGTAGTTACCGTAAGCATCCGTAAGAAGGGAACACCCAATATCCAACAAGGAATATCCAATGTCCAAGTGGAGTGCGACATGCGAATGTGAGAGCGGACGCCCACCCATTCTCATGACTCGCCCACTTGATCCTTGGGCGTTCCTTGTTGGATATTGGACATTCGTATTCTTTACCCCTTAATGGTCAACCGTCGTATACACCACATCGCCTGTTTCTGCATCCCGAATCTGGAAGGACTCGACGTGCCGGGTTGCATCGGAGCGGAAGCTGAGGCTGCCCTCAAAGCGCGCCTGCAGCTCAATCAGGACCTGTTCATCCTCGTTGCGCAGGCGTTCCAGCACACTGGGATGCACCACGACCTGTAGCTTGAGGGCTTTGCCGCGGTTGGTGCGCTTGCGCATCACGGCCGAGATCTGGCGCTGCACATCCACGCTCATGGCCAGGCCCGACTTCACTTCGCCGCGTCCGCGGCAGTAGGGGCACTCGGTGTAGACCGACGCGAGGAGGCTCTCTTCGGCACGCTGGCGCGTCATCTCCATGATCCCCAGCTCCGAGATCTGCAGCACATTGGTGCGGGCCCGGTCGCGGCGCAAGGCATTCTTCATGGTGCGATAGACCGAGTTCTGGTGCTTGCGCGACTTCATATCGATCAAGTCAATCAATAGCAGCCCGCCGATGTTACGCAGGCGCAACTGCCGCGCGACCTCTTCGACCGCCTCGGTATTCACCTCCAGAATGGCCGCCTCCTGTGAGCCCTGCCCCTTGTGACGTCCCGTATTGACATCAATCGCAATCAGGGCCTCCGTCTCGTCGAAAACCAGGTAGGCCCCCGACTTGAGGATGACCTTACGCCGGAACGCGTTACTGATTTGCCCTTCGACGTTGTAGTGATCAAAGATCGGCAGTTCCCCATCGTACTTGGAGACCCGCGAGCGGGCCCGCCGCGAGATCGTGCCGGCCATCTTCTTGACGTGGTCGTGCTTCTCGGGATTGTCGACCACGATGCGGTCGACGTCTTCGGTCAACCAATCGCGAATCACCCGCTCGACCAGGTTGGGTTCCTGGTAGACACAACAGGGCGCCGGCTTGTCGACGATGTTCTGGCGCAGCTCTTCCCACGATGCGATCAAGCCGCGCAGGTCGCGCACGAAGGCACGCTTACTGTTGCCGGATCCGGCCGTACGCACGATCAGGCCAGTGTCGGCCGGCGGCTCGAGACGCGCGAGCACCTTCTTGAGCCGGCTGCGCTCATCACCGTCGGCAATCTTGCGCGAGACCCCCTTGAGCTTCGATCCCGGCATCAGGACCAGGAAGCGGCCGGGCAGACTCAGGCTCGCGGTAACGCGCGGGCCCTTGGTTCCGATGGCGCCCTTGGTGACCTGCACCACAATCTCGGATCCTGGAGGAAAGCGCTTCTCGATCTCTTCATTCGAGAGACGCTGCCGCTTGCTGCCACCCGCGCGGCCCCGTCCGCGTCCACGCCCGCCTTTGCGACCACCGCGATTGCCGCCGCGATTGCCGCCGCGATTGTCACTCTTGCGATTGCCGCCGTTGTTGCGCCCCCCCTCTTCACGCTCCAGGCGCATCTCGTCATCCGGGAACATGTCCCAGTAGTGCAGAAAAGCGTTCTTCTTCAGCCCGATGTTCACGAAGGCCGCCTGCAGGTCGTGTTCCAGGTTCTGGATACGCCCCTTGAATATACTCCCGACGATCCGCTCCTCGGTCGGATGTTCAACCTGGAACTCCTCCAGACGATCATTCTCCAGAATGGCCACACGGGTCTCGAGGCTCTCCACGTTCACAATAATCTCGCGCTTGGTCCGGTTGCGCTTCTTCAATCCTAATCCTAAAACCATTTTCCTATTCCTTTCCCTGTATCAATCAACACACCGTTCAGGATCTGTGCATCACCATGAAGATCATGAAGACAATGAAGGGCACCAGCCTGCGGTGAGTCGAGACGGCCAGTTCCAGCCCTCCCTTCCTTCATGTCCTTCATGTCCTTCAGGGTGAATCCACTCCTTCTCACCTAGTAAATTGCCCGCCGGGCGCGAATATGAACGCTCTGCATCAAGCCCAGCGCCGACATCACGACCATCATAAATGACCCCCCGTAACTCAGAAGGGGCAGCGGCAACCCCGTAATCGGCATCAAGCCCACTGTCATCGCGATATTGATGAAGACGTGACAGAAAAGCAGTGACACAATGCCGACACAGAGGAGGCGCCCCAGCTTATCGCGGGCCGACATGGCCGCACGCATGCCGCCCCAGAATACCATGCCGAACAGCGTAAACACGCCCATGGACCCCACAAATCCAGTTTCTTCGGCGATCACCGAGTAGATGAAATCATTGGGAGCCACGGTGCGCGGCAGAAACCCCAGGATGTTCTGCGTGCCGTTGCGGAAGCCCTTGCCCCACAGACCGCCGGAACCGACCGCGATCTCAGATTGGAGTTTGTTCCAGCCGGCTCCGAGGGGATCCTCATTGGCGCGCACAAAGACCAGGATACGATTGCGCTGATAGTCGCTCAGGCCGGTCATGGCGGTCAGACGCGCCTGCGTCTCCGGGCTGGCACCCAGTTTTTCGGGCAGGAACACCGCCCCCAACAGGCAGCCCACGGCCACAAGGGCAATCGCGGCCAAGAGGCCCAGGGCTCGTAGCGGCACCCCGGCCGCGTACATCATGATAAAGGTTATGGGGGCAAAGACCATGGCTGTGCCCAGGTCCGGCTGCTTCAGGATGAGGAGCACCGGGATCAAGAAGAGGAGCAGGACCCCGCCCAGCCGTCGCCATTCACCGTAATACATCCCCGGCAAACCCAGCCGGCGGGCCAGGATGATGACCAGGGCCAACTTGGCCGGCTCAGACGGTTGGATATCAAAGTTCAGAATCGTGAGCCAGCGCTGCGCACCCTCACGCACCGTCCCGACCAGAAGCACCGCCACGAGCAAGAGCAGGCAGCCGGCATAGATCGACCATGACCAGCGGCGCAGGCTGCGGTAATCGGTCGCCGCAAAGAGCACGTAGGACACAATCCCAGCCACGGCCCACATGATCTGCCGTTTGTAGAGCGTGCGCACGGGCAGGTCCTCGCTGATGTAGCAGGAGCTGTAAACGAACAGGATCCCCAACACGAGCAAGATGAGTGTAGCCAGACACATCGACCAGTTCATGTAGCGCAGCATTCCGAATTGGCGAAGGAACTCTCTCATAGCGTCACCGTCCCTGCCGCCACAGCGGGGGGGGCGGCTTCCGCCGCGGGATCGGGGAACACGGGGGTTGAGTTGAAGGCACACGCCATCAGCTTGGCGATGCGCGGGGCCGCATCGCGCCCCCCTGAATCGGCATCCTCCAGAATGATCGCCACACCGTAGCGTGTCGCTTCAAAGGGGGCGAAGGCGATCATCCACGCGTGCTTCTTGCGTGCCTCACGCGGGCCATACTCGGCTGTGCCAGTCTTACCGCCCATGGATACGCCGGCGATGCGGGCGCGTCGACCGGTACCGGTCTCGGCCTCGATCACGTCGAACATCCCCCCGCGCACGGTGTCCATGGTTGAGGCCGACCAGGCCATCTTCTGGGCCAGGTTGCCTTCCTCCCAGGGATCGGTCACGATGCGTGGGGTGTAAACTTGGCCGCTATTGCCAATGGCCGCCGCGAAGAGGGCCATCTGCAACGGGGTCGCCAGTATCGCGCCCTGTCCGATCGATACGTTACAGGTATCGCCGCTGCGCCACCCGTCCTTGAGCGTAGCGCGCTTCCAACTATCGTTGGGCAGCAGGCCGCGCGCTTCGAAGTTCAGCGCCACGCCGGTGCGGTGCCCAAACCCGAAGGCGTCTGCCATGTGATAGATACGATCGTAGCCGCACTTGAGACCCAGCTGACAGAAGTAGGTATTGCACGACTGCTCAATCGATTTGCGCATGCCGATGCTGCCATGCCCGCTACGGCGCCAACAGCGGAAGCGTACGCCTCCCAGCGCGAAATAACCCGGACAGGGGTAGTGCGTGTCGGCCGTTATGCCTCCGTTCTCGAGTGCGGCAATGGCCACGAGCGGCTTGAACGTGCTACCGGGCGGGTACTGGCCCGAAATGGCGCGGTTGAAGAGCGGCTTATCGGGATCCTGATTGAGCGCCTGGAGCGCTGTGCGCGAGCGTATAGAGGTGGGATTGAACGTGGGCGAGCTGGCCATAACGAGTACATCGCCATTGCGCGCATCCACCATGACCACGGCCCCACGCTGACCGACCAGCAGTGTTTCGGCCAGTTCCTGCAGCCGCGCATCCAGCGTGAGGCGTATGTCCTCACCCATCTGCGGCTCGCGTTCGGCCACCTCGTTGTACTTGAACCCGGAGGCATCCACGCGAATCAGGCGCCCGCCGGCCACACCGGCCAGGCGCGCGTCGAAGCTGCGCTCAACGCCGAACTTCCCTTGCATATCGGGCATATAGAAATGGTAGGGATCGTCCTCGTCATGCTCCAGGCGGGCGCGACCGACATAGCCCAGCACATGCGCCGCCAGTGTGCCGCGCGGATACTCGCGCAACGGCTCGATGTGAATGTCAACGCCCGGGAAACTCACACCACTTTCGGCCCAGCGGGCCAGCGCTTCGGGGGGCAAATCACGCCACGCCAGGAACGGCAGCGGCAGGCGGCGGCGGATGTGGGTGCGTACGTCATCGCGTGAGACATCGGGCCGCACGCCCATGACCCCGCTCAGCTCATTGATGACCCGCTCAATCTCCTCAATCGTCCTGTCCCAGCGTCCCGCTTGACGCAACTCTTCCACGTAGAGCGCCATGCAGTACCCGGGACGGTTGTCGGCCAGAAGTTCGCCATGCCGATCCCTGATGACGCCACGCAGACCCGGCAAGCGGACCCGGCGAATGCTCTGCTTGTCGAGGCGCTCGGCGTGCTCAGAGCCCTGCACCACCTGGACACGCCACAGGGCGCCGGCCAGGAACAGCAGGGCTACAAACATGAGGACCACAGCAATCCGCAAACGCAGATGCTCACCGTCCAATGGGCTGTTCAATTCCATCTATAATTTCCCGTACCTCTGAATTACCGACCCACTGGTCAAATCTCCGGGCCGCCATAAACGTCAACGGCGTCGCCACGGCGGCCAAGGCCGCCCCGGCCAGAATCCGCACCACCAAGCGCCCCACCGGCCACCAGACCGCACCGGAACGCAGGAGGATGGCATACAGAACCAGCTGCGTAACAAGCGAGGCGACACACCCGAAAAATCCGGCCGTCAGGCGCGACTCCGACAGGACCAGGTTGCGAAAGCGGCCAACCACGACGCCCACGACCACAAACACGAGTGATGAGTATCCCAGGGGCACGGCCGTCATCACATCGTGCGCCATTCCGGCGAGGAATCCGGCGCACAAGGTTGTATTGGGGCTGCGGGTGAGCGCGTAGTAAAGCACGATGGCGAGCAGGAAAGGGGGCTTGGCCTGGCCGATCGGCGCGAAGGCCGGAAAGAGCACCTGGGCCCACACCCCGCCAAACACCAGGACCAGCATGACAATGGCGTTCATGATCATTTGATCACCACCCATACGTAGCGCAGCCCGCCCAGGTCCGCCGCGGGCCGTACCGTCAGGCTCTGGTAGAGGCGGGAGCGGTCAGCCTCCGACTCCTGTACATAGCCCAGCAGGAGCCCCTCCGGATACGAGCCGCCCAGACCTGAGGTGGTGACCTCATCGCCCTCGATGATCTCCGCATTCTTATCGACATAGTCGACCGTACAGGGACGTGCGGCACGCACCAGTTCGAAATCGGTCTTGCCTCCCAGCCCCGTACCGAGTCCGCGCGCCACGCCGAGATCTCCGCTCCGTGACAGGCGACAGGCAACCCGGTTGGCCGGATCGGTTATGAGCAGCACATCGCAGGTGTGATCGGTCACCAGGGTGGTCTTGCCCACCAGTCCGTCCACCGTGATCACCGCTTGGTTGGGCTCCACGCCATCCTGAAGGCCGCGGTTGACGCGCACGCTCTGCCACCAGCCGCTGACCCCGCCGCGCGAGATGACCCTCCCCAGAAGTAAGCCGTGCGAGGAGGCCTGTTTGAAACCCACCATGCGGCGCAACTGACGGTTCTCGCGCTCGAGCTCCTTGAGCGTGTGTAGATCATGCCGCAGGCGCGCGACCTCATCGAGCATGGCCTCACGTTCGCGGACGGCATGGCGTGCCTGAAAGAGAAAAACAAAGAGGTCACGGCCGCGATCGAGCACCATGCCCACGACGGTCTGGGCCGAGGCAGCGCTATCGCGCACGGAAGCACGCAGGCGCAGCTCCGCCGCGACCGGCAAACTGATACTAATGATTATTGCGAGCAGAACCAGTCCGCCCAGCACTCTATTGCCGCGCACGTTATCCCCCCCCGCCATGCGGGAAGCTCACTAACTCATTGCGGCAGTACGTTGAAGGAGACCGGCCCTTATCAGGCCGTAGTCCGGCGCAGGAAGTTCAACTCGTTCAGCACGACGCCTGTACCCTCGGCTACGGCACTCAGGGGATCGTCGGCCAAGTGAACGGGGAGACCCGTCTGCTCGGAAATCAGTTTATCCAGCCCGGCGAGAAGCGCCCCGCCACCGGCAAGGATCATCCCGCGATCAACGAGGTCAGAGGACAGTTCGGGAGGACAGCGTTCCAGGGTGATGCGAATGGCATCGATAATAGACGAAACTGGTTCCTGTAAAGCTTCGCGCACTTCCTCCGAGGTGATTGTCAGCGTCTTGGGGAGTCCTGCTACCAGGTCGCGCCCCTTGACCTCCATACTCGTCTCTTCTTCAACCGGATAGGCGGACCCCATGGTCATTTTGATCTCTTCCGCGGTCCGCTCACCGATCATCAGGTTATAAACCCGCTTCATGTACTGCACTATACACTCATCCATCTCATCGCCGCCCACGCGTACCGTGCGGCTGAACACAATGCCGGCCAACGAGATAATGGCTACCTCCGTCGTTCCCCCACCAATATCAACAATCATGTTACCGGCTGGTTCCTGAACAGGTAGGCCCACCCCAATCGCTGCCGCCATCGGCTCTTCGATCAGAAACACCTCCCGGGCCCCTGCATGTGTTGCAGAGTCCTTTACGGCCCGCTTTTCCACCTCCGTGATATCACTGGGTACGGCAATGATAATGCGCGGGCGTACCATCTTCTTACGATTATGAATTTTCTTGATGAAGTAACGGAGCATGGACTCGGTGATCTCGAAGTCTGCGATCACACCGGCCTTCATGGGACGAATGGCGACAATGTTGCCTGGCGTACGGCCCAGCATGCGCTTGGCCTCGTCACCGACGGCCAGAATGCGCTTGGTTCCCGACTGGATGGCTACGACGGACGGCTCGCGCAGGACGATACCGCGGTCTTTGACATAGACCAGCGTATTGGCGGTCCCGAGATCGATCCCGATGTCATTTGAGAACAGGCTGAGTAATCCACTAAACTTTGCCACAACAGTCTCCACCGAAGGGGACAGCCGCGCCCACAAGGCACACGACGCCCTTCCCACTACGTTTCGCGTAATGTGCGTTATACCCCCTGCGAGGTCAAGGAGAGAATTCGGGAAGAACGAACAGTGGGCGCATTTCACCTGTGCGGGGATTTTCACGGTAGTAAGACCTGAGGCTCTCCCACGGCACGCCGGGTGCCCGGTTGACGATAGCGGCGACGAGAACGGATAACGAGTAGAGAGAGCCCTCCCATCGTCAACCGTTCTCGTCGCCGTTCTCGTCAACCGGAGTGACAGGTATGAGACGGAGTTGCCCTGCCTGATCGCACTGCGTCTACTGCCGCTTGCCGCTGGGGAAGAACTCCGCCTGAGCGCGCTTAATGGACAGCTCGATCCATCGGTCGGTCAGTTTGCGAAAAGCCTTGTAGGCCTGTAGGCGGGTTTTGATCTGGTCAACACAGTCGGCCCGAACAAAGCGGCAGACCTTCTTGCCTCGATGGACGTAGAAGAGTTTGCAGTATGGCCCGTGACGCTGAGGCTCGTCCGGATCCTGGCACTTGCACCCTTTCTTTCCACAGACCTGATACTGATACGAAATACTGCCCGGTTGCATCGGTCCTAGGGCACACAACTTTTTCTGAATCCGGGCGATTTCTTCTTCCATTGTCTGTAGCGATGGTTTAGCG
>JABGQM010000017.1 GCA_018648805.1 Verrucomicrobiota bacterium | reverse complement strand
GCGAAGGGTGGTGGCGGCACAGGGACTCGAACCCCGGACACGTGGATTATGATTCCACTGCTCTAACCAACTGAGCTATGCCGCCCCTTTTAGAAAAGGCCCGCACAAGGTAGGGAATCGGGGGGGAGATGTCAATGCCGTTGTCGGGTCTTGTTGCGGGTGAATCAGTCAACATAGGGGCTGCGGCGACGGGACATGGTGCGGAAGTCGGTGTGAGGCAGGAAGCTCGGCCAGGCTTCGAGACCGGAGAGCGATTCGAGCTGAAAGGGCACCCCAGCCTCGAACATGGCGGCGAAGGGGTTCATTCCGCCGATCACAATCATACCGGTGCGCCCCTCCGATACCGGGATATCCAGGAGGGGCTGGTTGGGCTGGCCGGTGACCAGGATGCCGGAGAGACCCATACTGCGCAGCTCCCGGGCGGCCTGTTGCACCGCTGCCAGCGCCACCGTCGGCACCTCACGGAAACTGGCCCCGATAATGCCACTGCCCGTTTCAGCCGCCGCGGCCACGCTCGTCATGCCGGCACGAATATAGGCTTCAAGCGGATCCATCGTGGTGCCGGCGTAGTCGATCAACTGAACGAAACGCGATGGTTCACCGTTGCGCATCTCAAGCAGTCCACCGAAACGGGAGACCACCGGCACACCTCGCTTGAGCAGGATCCCGTTGACGACCACGCTGCAGAGCGTGGCCAACCCGACCCGGCCGGGCGGAATACGCACCCCGGCCAATACATCGCCCTGCTCGGCGAACGCCAGACGATTCCCCATGCTTAGCCCGGCATCGAAGACGGGCTGGATGGTCTGCAAGGCGCGCGTCAACTCCTGCTTACGCAGCGTGGCCACGTTGGCAATGACCGACCCGGTTGGAGCAGGCGGATTAAAGGTCATACGGTAGGCCAATACATCCACGCGCGCCGCCACGAACCCGAGCTTCTCGATGACGTGCACCCGCGAAAGCTCCTCGCGGCCAGCCGGCAGCAGTCGCCGCCCGGCGCGCCGACTGACAAACTGGGTCAGTCCCGCCTCGTCCAGCCGCCCCATCCGGAAACGGATCGTGCGTGGACGTGCCTCAACCCCCAGCTTCTCCAACTCTCGCCCGATCCGTCCCGCGCCAATCGGACCATCCTGCTCCGAAAGAACCTTCAATATGGCGGCATCTGTGCGGTCCAACTTCTCCTGCATAACGCCTCTCCCTCTGACCTCGCCCTGCTAGTGCCAGCCACAACGCCACTTTTTTTCGATAAATGTGCCTGCCTGATACCGTTTCGCCAAACGGCAACCGATCAGCTCACCTTTGTACGCCTATCTACCTGACTGGATATTCCATACGGCAAGATTGCCGTATTCTTCCCACATAGGCAAGGTTTCTCCATATATACGTGGCTATATTTGTGTTGTCATACCGCAAACCTGCCGAATACAGTACGGCCAACGATTGCCGTCTATGCCGGTATTGAGCGGGGATGACCTTCACTCTGACCGGTACAGAATTCGATAAGCAACAAAAAGGAAGAGCTATGAGCTACACACAGGACGTATTCGAGAAGGTGTCGAATCGCAACGCGGGCGAGCAGGAGTTCCTGCAGGCCGTAAAGGAAGTACTTGATTCACTCGAGCCGGTCGTGGCGAAGCACCCGGAGTACCAGGAAGCCGCCATCCTCGAGCGCATCACGGAGCCGGAGCGCCAGATCATGTTCCGCGTGCCGTGGCAGAACGACAAGGGCGACGTCCAGGTGAACCGTGGCTTCCGCTTTGAGTTCAACAGCGCCCTGGGCCCCTACAAGGGCGGCCTGCGCTTCCACCCCAGTGTTAACCAGAGCATCCTGAAGTTCCTCGGTTTCGAGCAGGTCTTCAAGAACTCCCTGACCACGCTCCCCATGGGCGGCGGCAAGGGCGGTTCGGACTTCGATCCGAAGGGTAAGAGCGACAATGAAGTGATGCGCTTCTGCCAGTCGTTTATGTCAGAACTACAGCGTCACATCGGCGCCCAGACCGACGTACCGGCGGGCGACATCGGTGTTGGCGGTCGCGAGATCGGCTACATGTTCGGACAGTACAAGCGTCTACGCAACGAGTTTGTCGGCGTACTGACAGGCAAGGCCCTGAACTGGGGCGGCTCGCTGATTCGTCCGGAAGCCACGGGCTACGGTTCGGTCTATTTTGCCCAGCAGATGCTGAAGACGCGCGGCGAAACCTTTGACGGTAAGATCTGCACGATCTCCGGTTCAGGCAATGTCGCCCAGTACACGATCGAGAAGATCAACGAACTCGGCGGCACGTGCGTTTCGCTGTCAGACAGCGGCGGCACGATCCACGATCCGGCCGGCATCGATGCTGAGAAGCTGGCCTGGGTGATGGACCTCAAGAACGTCCGTCGCGGCCGCATCAAAGAGTATGCCGACAACTTCAAGGCGACGTACATCGAAGGTGAACGTCCCTGGGGCATCGCCTGTGATTGCGCCTTCCCGAGCGCCACACAGAACGAGATCGACGGCGGCGACGCCAAGACGCTGCTGGAGAACGGCTGCTACGTGGTCAGCGAAGGCGCCAACATGCCGAGCTCACCGGAAGCGGCGGATCTCTTCGTCGACAAGAAGATCCTCTACGGACCCGGCAAGGCGGCCAACGCCGGTGGCGTGGCAACATCGGGTCTGGAGATGAGCCAGAACGCTTCGATGATGTCGTGGACCCGTGATGAAGTGGATGGCAAGCTGCAGAGCATCATGACCTCAATTCATGACGCGGCCGCAGCCGCAGCCGAAGAGTATGGTCAGCCCGGTAACTACGTCATGGGCGCCAACATCGCCGGATTTGTCAAGGTGGCGGACTCGATGCTGGATCAGGGCCTGGTCTAACCAACCCTCGTTTCAACGACATTCGAGCGCGGTCCCGCCTACCAGCGGGGCCGCGTTTTTTTGTATCGCCCTTGACAAGGCGATAGCACAGAACGGAGAGTGTGAGGCATGGAAGTTTCTGAATTCTCAACCGGTCTGGATGGGCTCGACAGCATTCTGAAGGGATTGCTGCCGGGCGACAACGTGGTGTGGCAGATTGACAGCGTGGAGGACTACCAGAAGCTGGTCACCCCCTACGCGGAGTATGCGCAGGAACACGGACAGACGCTGGTCTATTTCCACTTTGCCGATCACCAGGCACTGCTCGAGGAGAATGACCAGGTCACGGTCTGCCACTTCCGCCCCGAAGAGGGCTTCGAGGTCTTCGTTCAGAACATCCACGCCGCGATCCGCGAGGCGGGTCGAGGCGCCTGCTACGTTTTCGACTGTCTTTCGGTGCTGGCCAACTGCTGGTACTCCGATCAGATGCTGGGCAACTTTTTTAAACTGACCTGCCCCTACCTGTTCGACCTGGAGACGCTGGCTTACTTCGGCCTCTTCCGCAACCACCATTCCGCCCGCGCGATCGATCCGATCCGCAACACGGCCCAGCTCTTTCTGGATGCCTACAACCACCATGACCATCTCTACATCCGTCCGCTCAAGGTGCAGCACCGCTATTCGGCCGGGATGAACATGCTCTATCGCTGGGGGGACAACGACCAGTTCGACCCCATCAGCGAAAGTGTGACGATCTCGGAGATCATGACCTCGGCCAAGTGGTCAGGCCTGCACTCCGACCGGCGGCCGGGATTCTGGGAACGGTCGTTCATCGAGGCCAACGAGCTGGTGCACGAGGTCCAGACAGGCCTGCGGCCGGTGACGGACGAAGCGACGACCTTTGAACAGCTTATGCCGATGATCATTACGCGCGATGACACGATGCGTGAACTGGCGAGCCGCTACTTTTCGCTGGAAGACATCCTGGATGTGCGGCGACGCATGATCGGGTCGGGGCTGATCGGCGGCAAGGCGGTCGGGATGCTGCTGGCCCGCGCCATCTTGAAGCAGGCCGACGAGCAGCTCGGACAGCGCCTCGAGGAACACGACTCGTTCTTCATCGGCTCGGATGTTTTCTACACCTACCTGGTTCAGAACGGTATCTGGTGGACCCGCCAGAAGCAGCGCGACAGCGAGGACTTCTACGAGACCGCCACGCGGGCACGCCGCCTCATCATCACGGGCAGCTTTCCCGACTACACCCTGCGCCAATTCGAGGAGATGGTGGATTACTTTGGACAGTCCCCGTTCATCGTACGTTCCAGCTCACTGCTCGAAGACAATTTTGGAAACGCCTTCGCGGGCAAGTACGACAGTGTCTTCTGCGCCAACCAGGGGCCACGCAGTCAGCGCCTCGAAGACTTCCTGGCGGCGGTACGCACGATCTACGCCAGCTCGATGAGTGAGCGTGCCCTGCAGTACCGTGCCCGGCGCGGCATGCTCGACCAGGACGAGCAGATGGCCCTGCTGGTGATGCGTGTCTCGGGCAAGACCTATGGTAACCATTTCTATCCGCCTGTGGCCGGGGTGGGCTTCTCGTTCAATCCCTTCGTATGGAGTCCGGAGATCGATCCCGAAGCGGGGGTCATTCGCCTGGTCTTCGGCCTGGGTACCCGTGCGGTCGACCGCACCGATGACGACTACACCCGACTGGTCGCGCTCAACGCCCCGGAGCGCCGCCCCGAGCACAACTTCGACGAGGTGAAGCAATACACCCAGCGGCGGGTCGACTACATCGACCTGGATGCCAACCATCTCGGCTCGGGCTACTTCCACGACATCTGTCACGACTGCAACGACCTGCCCATGGACTTACTGACCTCGGTCGACACTGAACAGGCCCGTGCCGCGCGTAGCCAGGGGCGCACCGGCGCGCCGACGCCGCGCGTGCTGACCTTTGAGAAGCTGCTTGGCAAGACCGATTTCGTCGACATCATGCGCCGCATGTTGCAGGCCCTACACAAGGCCTATGACTACCCGGTCGACATCGAGTTCACGACCAATTTCGATGAACAGGGCGAATACAAGATCAACCTGGTACAGTGCCGCCCGCTGCAGGTGCAGGGCGTGGAGCGGGTCGAGATGCCGACGGTTGAGGTGGCGGACGAAGACCGGATCATCTCGGCGCGCAGCGCGATCATCGGGCAGAGCCGGCTTGTCAATGCCAACACGTTTATCTATGTGGTGCCCAACGTCTACGGGGCCCTGCCAATCCGGGCACGGCACGAGATTGCACGGCTGCTGGGCAAGATCAACCGCGCCCTCAAGGAGCGTGCCGATGCCGGCACGATCATCCTCCTGGGGCCCGGCCGCTGGGGAACGAGCAGTCCATCCCTGGGTATCCCAGTCTCGTTTGCCGACATCAACGGCGTCTCGATTATCTGCGAGATTGTGGCGATGCGCGAAGACCTGATCCCGGATGTCTCGCTGGGCACGCACTTCCTGAACGAGCTAGTCGAGATGGACATGCTCTACCTGGCACTCTTCCCCGGCAAGGACTGCAGCTTCCTTAATGAGCAGGTCTTTCTGGAGGCCCCCTCGCAACTACTCGATTTGGTGCCGGGGGCGGAAAAATGGTCGGATGCCGTGCGCGTGGTACGCGCGGCCGACCTGGCCGGTGACAAACGCTACGTCACACTCACGGCCGACGCGGTCAAGCAGGAGGTCGACTGCTTCCTCTCGGATGTCCCTGCCGAGGAGTTGTCGTAGGTGGGTGGTACATCCTGAGGAGCCGACCACACCACCTGGCACGCCTACGGCGCCTTGCGGATGGTCTTGACGAAGGGTCGCGGGCACTCTACCGGTGCAGGGGGCGGTGGCGCACGCGATGTGGCTGGGCCTTGTCGCCCAAGGTCTTCTGACGCCAGGCGTGGTAGGCTTGGTAGTTGCCCTCGAACCAGACCACTTCGCTTTCCTCTTCGAACGAGAGAATGTGCGTCGCGATGCGATCGAGGAACCAGCGGTCATGGCTGATCACCACCGCGCAGCCGCCAAAGTTGATCAGGCCATCCTCCAGTGAGCGCAGCGTGGCCACATCCAGATCGTTGGAGGGTTCATCCAGCAGCAACAGGTTGCCGCCGCTCTTGAGCAGCTTGGCCAGGTGAACCCGGTTACGCTCACCACCTGAAAGCACCCCTACCTTCTGTTGCTGGTCGGTGCCTTTCAGGTTGAAGCGCGAACAGTAGGCTCGGCTGCTCATCTGGCGGCCACCCACCTCGATCGTCTCCATGCCGCCGCTGATCTCCTCGAACACGGTCTTGTCCGGATCAAGATCGTCACGGAACTGGTCGACGTAGGCCACGTCCACGCTGTCGCCGATCTGCAGGGACCCCGAGGTGGCCTCTTCCTGACCGGTGATCATCTTGAAAAGCGTGGTTTTGCCGGCCCCGTTGCCACCAATCACACCCACGATCCCGCCGGGGGGCAGGTTGAAGTCGACGTCCTGCATGATGACCCGTTCGCCGTAGACCTTGGTCAGGCCGGCCGCCCGCACCACGAGGTCGCCCAGGCGCCGCCCGTGCGGGATCTGGATGACCAGCTTGTCCTCGCTGGCATCGAACTCCTGTGAGGCCAATTCGTCGTAACGCTTGAGACGCGCCTTGTTCTTGGTCAGGCGACTGGATGCATTCATGCGCACCCACTCCAGCTCCCGCTCCAACAGCTTGCGGCGCGAGGCGTTCTGTTTCGACTGCTGCGACGCGAGGACCTGCTTCTGCTCGAGCCAGGCCTCGTAGTTGCCTTTGTAGGGATAGGCCCGCCCGCCATCCAGTTCGAGAATCCAGTCGGTCACGTTGGAGAGAAAGTAGCGGTCATGCGTGACGACGATGAGTGTTCCCTTGAACCGTTTGAGGTGTTCCTCGATCCAGGCGACCGACTCCGTATCGAGATGGTTGGTTGGTTCATCGAGGAGCAGCACATCGGGGTTCTGGAGCAGCAGGCGACAGAGCGCCACGCGGCGTTTCTCACCGCCGGACAGGATGTTGACGGGGCTATCCCCTTCGGGCAGACGCAGGGCGTCCATAGCCATATCCACCTGGTGATCCAGCTCCCAGAGATCGAGTGCATCGATCTCGTTCTGAAGCAGATCATACTC
Source organism: Verrucomicrobiota bacterium (assembly GCA_018648805.1). Lineage (GTDB taxonomy): Bacteria > Verrucomicrobiota > Kiritimatiellia > UBA8416 > JABMPJ01 > JABMPJ01. Next base: position 68,903 of record JABGQM010000017.1, on the reverse strand, counting down.
GTCGTTGAGTTTCTCGGTCTCTTCGGGTGTGAGCTCCTCGCCCATCAGACCGCACAGCTCGTCATAGCGATCCAGCTTGGCCTGCAACACGGCAACCCCCTCCGCCACGACCTCCTGAACCGTCTTGGAGTCATCCAGCGGCGGCTCCTGCTCGAGATAGCCGATCGTGCGGTTGGGCGCGATCTGGGCCAATCCGACGAAGTCCTTGTCGATCCCCGCCATAATGCGCAGCAGGCTGGTCTTCCCTGAGCCGTTGGCGCCGATCACGCCAATCCGCGCCCCAAAAAAGAACGCCAGGTTAATCCCGTCCAGAATCGTCTTCGTATTGTGCTGCTTGGTTACGTCCTCAAGCACATATGCATATTCGCCGGCCATAATAGTGATCTCCCTCTCAAAGAAGTGCGGGAGTATGCCACGCCCGCCGTGGCACATGCAAGAGCGGGGGCACGAGGTGAATGCTTGTATGTTGGTTGGGTCGTGAGGCGTTCGGTCGATAGTCGTCTATCCCGTTCCGCAGCAGAAGGCACCCCCGCCATGCCACGATTCCCTTTTGATGTGCTTGATCGATGGTGGTAGCCTGTGCACGACTCTGCGAAACGGCACATGACGACGAGCGCTACGAGGTGAAAATGAAAACATATCCCGGCACTTCTTTCCTGGCCTTCCTGATGCTCATGGCTTGCGTCTCGGCCGCCACAGGCGAACAGGGCGATCGCACACCGCAAGCGTTGTTCAAGCGCGGGGCAAAGCTTGAGAAGGATGGTAACTTTGCGGAAGCCTTCGATGTCTACGCAGAGCTACTGCGGGCGGGCGATACACCTGAGCCAGAGCTGAGCCAGAGCCTGGGCCAGGCGACCCACTGCCTCAAGCGGCTCAACCGCGTGGTGGAGAGTGATGGCCTGCGCGATGCGGCGGTCAAGCGGCACAGCGGCAAGTGGCGTCTCCTGATGGCGGCGGCACGTGATATCTTTGCGGACCAGCACTACGGCTACAAGATCGACAGGACGTTCAAGCGCGGTCATCACCGCGGCGGCGGGGAGTACATGGGCTGCTTCGAGCGCGACCGTGTAGAGGCGCTGCGCTGGCTACACCAGGCCGACGGCCTGATGCAGGCTGACACCGATGCGTCGCCGTCCGAGAAGTCCGGTTTCTACCTCTACCTGGCCGAGGTGTTGATGGGGCAGCGCACGGGCAACATGGCCTGGCGGCTGCAGAGCCTGAGCGATCTGGAGGGCCTGCCGCCTTTCGAGAAGGGGCGCTGGGGTCATCGCCAGGCCACACACGGCGCACCGGTTGCTCCCGAAGGCGCCGTGGTATTGCATGCTGTGCCGTCATCCTTCGACGCGGCGCGCAGCGATGGTGAACGCTGGCGCTGGGCCCTGCAGCAGGCCGCCACGGTCGATCCGGAAGCGGCGCCACACTGCAGCCAGCGCTATGCCCAGTTCCTGCACCAGCAGTTCGGGGTGCAGACCATGCAGCAGATTTCGCACTACCTGCGCCGCCCCTACGATGAGAGCCGCACCGACCGTCAGAGCCGGCTCTCGCTCACCTCGCTGGACGACAGCGAGACACTGGCGCGGCTGGCCACGGGCATCCAGCGCTTCGCGCTGCCGCCCGAGCACCATTTCATCGCCCGCTACACCACACTCGCCGCAGGCGAACACGACGGGGTCAGCCAGGAGGCCCTGACCCAGCTCGCGCAGATCTTCGAGAACCGCCGTCAATACGAACGGGCCGCCGCCACCTGGGCCGAGAGCATTGAGCGACACGGGGCCGGCAGCAACAACTGGAAGCAGGAGCGGCGCAAGCAGATCGTGGCCAACTGGGGTCAGTTCGAACCGGGTGAAGTACAGCCCTCCTCCGCCGAGGCTTCCTCCTCCGCCGAGGCTTCGGAGGACAAGTCGGAGGACAAGTCGGAAGAGAATGGCCCGACGCTTGAGTACCGCTTCCGCAACGGCACGGAGCTGGAGCTGACCGCACGGCGCATCGATGTGCCCAAGCTGTTGCGGGATGTGCAGGACTACATCAAGAGCAATCCCACTCGCCCCGACTGGCGCCAGCAGCAGATCAACAACATCGGCCATCGTCTCGTGACCGAGAACCAGAAGGAGTATGTGGGCGCTGTCGCCGCCACCTGGCGCGAGACGCTCGAGCCTGCACCGGGCCATTTAGACCGGCGCGTCAGCCTGGCCGCCCCACTGGATGAACCGGGGGCCTACCTCGTCACCGCCACACTGGTCGATGGCAACACGAGTCACATCGTACTCTGGGTCAGCGACACCATCCTGCTCAAGAAAGCCATGGCGGATCGCACGCTGCTTTACGTGGCCGATGCGCGCAGCGGCGCCCCACTGCCCGGACTCAACATCGAGTGCTTTGGCTACCGCCGCAACCACCGGCGCACCAAGGCGGGCAAATCAAAGATCGAGATAGAGACGGCGCACTTCGCCGCCTTCAGCAACCGCGATGGCATGGTGATCACCGAGCCCGGCGAACTGGGCGCTGCCTACCAGTGGATGATCACGGCCACAACCGACGAGGCTGCCGTGGACCCCACGACGCAGCGCTTCGCCACGATGGGCTTTGCGCGTGTGTGGTATCGCGGCGATCGTGAGGAGCACTACAACCGGACCAAGGCCTTTATCATGACCGACCGACCGGTCTACCGGCCAGGCCAGCCGGTCCATCTCAAAGCCTGGCTGCAGCAGGCCAGCTACGACCCCAAAGACGAGGCGTCATTCGCCAACCAGGCAATCAAGATCACGATCCAGGGACCGCAGGGCACCACGCTCTACAACAGCGCCCACACCACGGACGCCTTTGGCGGGGTGGCGCTTGACTGGACCCCGCCAGCCGATGCGCGTTTGGGGGTCTACCGCATCCAAGTTCCGCGCTACGGGACCGGCTCCTTCCGGCTCGAGGAGTATAAGAAGCCGGAGTTCGAGGTCACGATTGATGGCCCGCAGGGATCGATCCGTCTGGGCGACCAGATCGCCTTCACGATCAAGGGGCAGTACTATTTCGGCGCGCCCGTAACCCAGGGCAGCGTGCGCTACAAAGTCAAGCGGCGGCCACACACCGACGTCTGGTTTCCCGAGGGACCATGGGACTGGCTCTACGGCAACGGCTATGGCTGGCTGGCCGATGACTGGCCCTGGCTTCCCGGCTGGCGCCGCTGGGGCTATCCGCGACCCGCCCCGCTCTGGTTTCCACGCCCCCAGCCACCGCCCGAACTGGTGGCCGAGGGCGAGGCGCCCCTCGACGAGAACGGCAGGCTGACGGTACGCATCGACAGCGCCGTCGCGGCTGAGCTCTACGGCGATATCGATCAACGCTACGAGATCACGGCCGAGATCACGGATGCCTCGCGCCGCACGATCACCGGCTCCGGCAGTGCCACCGCGACGCATGCGCCTTTCCAGGTCTGCCTCTGGGCTGACCGCGGGTTCTACCGGGTGGGCGACACGATCCGAGTCGACGCAGCGACCCGCACGCTGGACGGCACGCCCGTCCCGGGCCAGGCCTCGCTGCGCCTGCTGCGCATCCGCTTTGACGACAGCACCCCAAACGAAACGGCCATCCGCACCTGGCGCAGCGAGGCCGACGCCGCGGGGCGCTTCCATCTGCAGATGGAGGCCGACCAGCCCGGCCAGTTCCGCCTCTCCTGTCTCTTCACGGACCGTCAGGGCAACACGATCGAAGGCGCCCAGCTCATCACCGTGCGCGACACGAAGGGGGCGGCCACGGCGGAGGGCCGCTTCCAATTCGATACGCTCCAGCTCGCGACCGAGCGGGCAACCTATGCGCCCGGTGACCAGGCCGAACTCTTGGTCGGCACCGCCGCGGCTGACCAGACCGTGCTGCTCTTTGTGCGTCCGGTCAACGGCAGCTACCCCACCCCACGCCTACTCCGCATGGCGGGGTGCACGGATTCGCAGATGGTAGAGATTCGCGCCAGCGACCGTCCCAACATCTTCGTCGAGGCGCTAACGGTGCGCGACGGCAAGATCCGCACCGTGGTACGCGAATTGCTCGTCCCACCCGACGAACGGATCCTGAAGGTTGAGGCCACCCCGTCGGCCGAGGACTATGGGCCGGGCGGGTCCGCCCGCGTGACGCTGAGCGTGCGTGATGGCCAGGACAAGCCGGTCATGGGGGCCTGCGTGATCAGCGTGTATGACAAGGCGCTCGACACCATCGCCGGCGGCAGCAGCATACCGGATATCCGCAGCTTCTTCTGGAAGTGGCGCCGCAACCACTCGGCGCGACAGGAGAGCAATCTCGACCGCCGCTTCCGCAATCTCGTGCCGCCCAAAGCAACCGCCATGCGTGCGATCGGCGTGTTCGGCCACAGCGTGGCCGACGATGACATCCCCTTCTCCGCTTCCCACACCGTGCGTCACGCCAAGGGCGGACCGGTGCACATGCTGTCCGCCGCCGCACCGGATGCAGCCCTGGCCGTGGCTGACGGCTCGGTCGTGATGGGAGGGGTCATGGCAACGGGTGACGATGATGACGGGGCTGGCAGGGACGACGCCGAGAGGGTCGCGCCGACCATACGCCAAGCCTTTGCCGACACGGCGTACTGGAACGGCCTGATCACGACCGATAGCAACGGGATGGCGGAGGTCCGTTTCGATATGCCCGAGAATCTTACGGCGTGGCGCATCCGCACCTGGGCACTTGGCAACGGCGCGCGCGTAGGCGAAGCAACCGGCGAGGTGACCACGAGCAAGGATCTGCTGCTGCGTCTGCAGGCGCCCCGCTTCTTCGTGGAGCGTGATGAAGTCGTCCTCTCAGCCAACATTCACAATTATCTGCCCACGGCGAAGCAGGTGCAGGCGAAACTGCTGTTGGAGGGGGATGCCCTGCAGCCCCTGGCCGGCGTCCCGCTGCAGCAGACGATCACGATCGCGGCCGGGGCGGAGGCCCGCGTTGACTGGCGGGTCAAAGCGGTCCGGGAGGGCGAAGCGGTGGTACAGATGCAGGCCCTGACCGACGAGGAGTCGGATGCGATGCAGAGGCGCTTCCCGGTCTATGTGCACGGCATGCTCAAAACCGAGTCGTTCAGTCGGGTGATCCGCCCCGAGGCGCGCGCCTGCACGATCGACTTCACGGTGCCGGCCCAACGCCGGCCCGAGGCCAGCCGACTGGAGGTGCGCACGTCGCCCTCGCTGGCGTCCACACTGGTGGATGCCCTGCCCTACCTGACCCACTATCCCTATGGCTGTACCGAGCAAACGCTCAACCGCTTCCTGCCCACGCTGGCGGTGCGCCAGACGCTACGCGAGCTGGACATCGACCTTGAAACGATTCAGAAGGAGCGTGCCCTGCACCGGGAACGACACGAGCAGGCAGGCATGCCACGCCGTAGCCCCGAAGGGCGAAGGCGGGTGTTTGATACGCAAGCGGTCGATCGCATGGTGCGCGAAGGCATCAAGCGGCTGACCGCCATGCAGGTATCTGACGGCGGCTGGGGCTGGTTCTCCGGCTGGGGCGAGCGCTCCTCGCCACACACCACGGCGGTGGTCGTGCGGGGACTGCAGCAAGCCACGCGCCACGGCGCGGCCGTGCCGGCCAGCACGCTCAAGCGGGGACGCGACTGGCTGGGGCGCTACCAGTCTGAGCAACGCACCCGCCTGGCCAATGCTGCCAAGCGAATCCAGCCGTGGAAGGCTCATGCCGATGAGCTGGATGCGCTGGTCTTCACCGTGCTGGCCGAGGCCGAGCGGGATGACGCTGTGATGCGCGATCTTCTCTATCGCGACCGCAACCATCTCTCGGTCTACAGCAAGGCCCTGCTCGGACTGGCCATGCATCACCGCGACCGCACCGCTGAACGTGACATGCTGCTGCGCAATATCGAGCAGTTCCGCGTCGAGGACCGTGAGAACCAGACCAGCTATCTCGAGTTGGGTAACGGCGGATACTGGTGGCGGTGGTATGGTCAGGACGCCGAGACGCACGCGGCCTATCTGCGGCTGCGCAACGCGGTCGATCCGAAGAGTGCGCGCACGGCCGGCGTGGTGAAATACCTGCTCAACAATCGACGTCATGGGGCCTACTGGGATTCGACGCGCGACACGGCCTACTGCATCGAGGCCCTGGCCGAATACCTGCTCGCCAGCGGCGAGCGCGCGGCCGAGATGGCCGTCACGTTGACACTCGACCAGAAACTGCAGCAGCGCGAGACGATCACACCCGCGACGCTCTTCAGCCGCGACGATGCCTTTGTACTGAGCGGCAAGGCGGTCACGGGCGGCGCGCACCAGCTGGAGGTAGCGAAAGAAGGCAAAGGGCCGCTCTATGTCAACGCCGCCCTGACACTCTTCTCGCTGGAGGACATGATTGAGGCCGCCGGCCTCGAACTCAAGATTGAGCGCAGCCTTTACCGCCTGCACGAGCAACCCATCAAGGGCAGCGGGCCGGGAACACATGGACAGGTGATAAAGCAGAAGCGCGAGGCCTTCTTCCGTGAAGCCATCACGCACGCCAACCTACTGAAGAGCGGCGACCTGGTGGAGATCGAGCTAACCGTCACCAGCAAGAATGACTACGAGTATATCGTGATCGAGGACCGCAAAGCGGCGGGCATGGAGCCGGTCGCGGTGCGTAGCGGCTACACCACCCAGGGGCTGCGCGCCTACAGCGAGTATCGCGACGAGCGGGTGGTCTTCTTTGTTCCATCGCTGGCGCGGGGAAGCCATAGCGTGTCTTACCGGGTGCGGGCCGAGATTCCAGGCACCTTCAGTGCGCTGCCTGCACGGGCCTTCGGCATGTATGCACCGGGGTTGACAGCCAACAGCAATGAGGTCAAGATTCGGATCAAATAGCGGAGGCGCTCCGGCCAAGGTAAGCCCTTCTTGGCTGGAGAGCTTGGAATACCAAGCTCAAAGGCCAGCGAAGGGCTTGCCTTGCCCTTCGCTGGGGTTAGGGTGGCCTTCGCGGGGACTAGGGTGGGGCTGCGAGGTTATGGCCTTCGATGGGGTTATGTGGCTTGGCTCCACTGGGGTTATGTGGTAATTAGGTGATGTATGGAGAACATTGATAGTCGGAGGGGAATGCATTTGCCGCCGATGCCGGCGGGGGCGGCGCATGTGCTGCCGTTCGCGGTGTGGCTGCTATGGATGTGGATTCCCGGGCTATCACCGGTAGTCAGTTACACAGCGCGAACCGCAACGGTGATGGTGCTGCTCTTGCTCTGCCGGCCGTGGCGCTGGTATCGTGGGCCGCAGATTCGGCATCTGCCAGCCACGGTTCTGGTGGGCGCGCTGGTCTACTGGATCTGGGTTCTACCCGAGTCGGTCTGGATGCAGACACACGCGCCGTGGTTCCATGCCTTCTACCAGCGCTTTGGGATCTTGGGTGAGACGACGGCCGACCCCGCGTTTGCGCCTGAGAACGCCGGTTGGCTCTACACCGTGATCCGGCTGTGCGGCTCGGCTTTCGTGATCGCCCTTGCCGAGGAGTTCTTCTGGCGCGGATTCGCCTATCGGCGGCTGCAACAGGTGCAGTTCACTGAGGCGCATCCCGAAGATTTCAGCGTCGTGGCATTTGCCATCGTGACCATTGCCTTCGGGTTCGAGCACGCCCGCTGGCTGGTGGGGATCATCGCGGGCGTGGGGTATGGCCTGCTTTACATCAAGACGCGCAATCTATGGTCGGCCATCCTGGCTCACATGATCACGAACTGGTTGCTGGGTCTGTATGTGCTGCAGACCCAGTCATACCAGTTCTGGTAAGCCTTACCCCTGCTCGGGCTTGACCTCTTCCTCGACGTCCGGAGCCGACTCAACGTCAATCACCGGTGCCGGATCCGGGGTCGGTGCGGGCGGAGGCGGGGGTTCCGGTACGGGAAGTGCTTCGACCGGGGTGGCGCCAGCAGACGTCAACTCGCGATACGCCACAGCATACATGCACCATGAGATCGGCATCGTCACGATCATACCCACACCACAGGCCACCGAGCCGGCGCTGCCGATGATGCTGGCCACAAGGTAGTAGCCCACCAGCGGCCAGAAGTTGGCCTTCACCATCTGGAGGCTTTCCATCGAGGCGGGCCAGAAATCCATCTTCTTCTCAACGATCAGGTAAGGCGCAAACATCAGGACGGCTCCGAGCGCCATACTGCCCACGGCAATCAGCGGAGAAGCCAGACCACAGGTGACCAGGTTGACTACAACCGCGACGATAGCCACGATCACGCCCCAGACCAGCACGAAGAGGAAGCTCTGCAGGAAGAACCCAAACCCCTCGAACAGTTTACTGACATCCGGCTTGCCCTGCTTGTCCACAAGCTGAAGAGTTACGAGAGCCAGGCCCGCCATCATCGGACCCGCCAGAATGCCCATGCTGATGGTTGACAGTATCAACGCCACCAACGAAATAAGAATGAGAGGTCCGATATTCTCCTTGAAGAGATCGAAACTCTGACTCATCCACTCTCCGAACTTCACCTCTTTTGTTTCCATAGCGACAGCTCCTTTCTGGTTGAATACCTCTATAGCCGCTCACGGCAGATACTAGCACTACGGCTTTGTGAAGCAAGTGCGGAAAAACCAGATGGCACTTCGAATAGAAATGACCATAGCTGCAAGCAGGCCGGGCACGATCAACCAGTTGGTACGAATCGATGCACCCCACTGTCCGGTGGCGAACAGGCAGAGCGCACGCGTCAGACCGCAACCGGCGCAGTGCCAACCGAAGCAACGCCGCCAGAGGCAGATAACAGGCCCCTGCGCGGCATGCGGCGCATAGAACCAGCCGAAGAGGAGTAGACCGGGCAGCAGCAGCCCACCGACAGTGTGAATGATCCATTCCGTGGGGGTGGATTTGGGCGGATCTGGCATAGGAGCACTGTAACGGGTGAGGGGCAAAAAGAGAAGACCGCAACCGAAGTTGCGGCCTCCCTTGGCGTCCCCGCCATTGGTAGCCCTTTGGCCAGTCCGTGCCGAACTCTTTCTCCCATGTGGGGAGCGGTCCAGATTGTCGAACCAGCCGTGGGTCGCCTTACGTATAAAGCACTAGGCGTGCCAGCTCGCGAGATGCGCCCAACCTTGGCATTCTCTTGACATGGCGTGGATATACAGGGACGCCCCATAACAACCGGACGATCCTCCTCACAGACGCGCCGAAAATCGGGCCCAATAATAGACCCAAAGACCTATGTTTCGTGTCTCAGACATTCTGAGACAGGTGACACACGCCTATCGGACTAAAGACGCATATGGGGAGGCTAACGCAGACATTTATCGCGCGCCTTGAGGCGCTCGAACATAGGGCTGAGCTGCATGTCGATGGCGTTGGCCGGACAGACCTCGTGGCAACAGCAGCATTCGATGCATTTGGAGGGTGTCAGCACCGGCTTTTCGCCCTTGCGCTGGGCCAAGGCTTCGGCCGGACAGGTTCGCACACAGAGTCCGCAGAAGATACAGGCATCCGAAAAAGTCGGTCGACACCAGAGCAACGGTGCCAGAAGCCGTCCCAGCCAGGTGGGAACCAGACGTGAACGCAACGTGTTGGGAAGGGGCACGGGTCCTGCCAGGAGCGTGGAAGGGTCTACTCCTCGCAACGCAATCCGGCCAGGATCCTGCTCCCCCACCCCACGCCGCTTCAACGCGGAAAAGTAAGGTACGCTACGGGGATTGATCCCCAACACATCGCAGAGGCAGCGATCCAGCGCCACGCCATCCGCACTGGCGGCCACAAAGCCCATCGGGGTCACCTCGCCCGAGGAGGGTCCGTTGCCGGTCATCCCCACCACGCCATCGGCAATCGTCAGAGCCGGTCGCACGGTGCTGTAAATGGCGGCGACCACCCGGCCGAAATCGGCGGCATTGAAGTACTGCTTATGCAGGCCCGCCTTACGCATGCCGGGAACGCAGCCATACATATTCTTAACCCCGCAGGTCAGGCTCGTCAGCACATGGGTCTTGACCTTGGGCAGGTTGATCACGACATCGGCCTCGAGCACGCGTGTGGCCACGTCAAAGACCTGTCGCTTCTCGCGGAACGTCCGGGCGCCGCCGACCTCCAGCGTCACCAGCTCGACGCCCTCTTCCTCACACAGGGCGCGCATACCGGTGCGCTCCCAGACCCGTTCGAGCTTGATCACGCTGGCCGGACTGTCGCTCACGCGGCATGGCGCACCCGCTTCACGCACCAGCCGGATCACGGCCCGCACGACTTCCGGGTGCGTCGTGATGGCATCCTCGGGGGGGCTATCGGTCAGGAGATTGGGCTTGAGCAGAACGGTCTGGCCGGGCTGCACGAAAGCCGCCATGCCCCCAAGCGGTTCAAGCACCGCACGCACGGCCGCCTCAACGGCCGCCGGCTCGTAGTCAGGACACCGCTCAAAGGCGACGATGGTTTTAGGGTCGGGATTGGTCATGGAGAGGAATTAACCACAAAGAACGCAGAGATCGCAAAGACTATATGTAAAAAGGGGCGTATTCCCATCCCACATCTCTTCTTTGCGTTCTTTGCGCTCCTTCGTGGTTAGATCCTTCCCCCTTTCACTTCCAGATTGACCGCGGTCTGGTGACGACGGGCAGGATGTGGTGCTTGAAGACCCCCTCCCAGCCGTAGTCGGCCATGACGCGCTTGCGGTAGGCGATCTCAGGACGCTTGGCGAGGCGTTTGATGACCTGGGCAGCTACCTCGTCGGCCGACTTGCTTTTGCGGATCAGGATGGCGTCACCGCCAATCAACTCACGAAAGACGGGAATGTCATTCATAACCAGGAGCAAGCGCGCCAGCCCGCCTTCCAGCACGGGCAGCCCGAATCCCTCGCGCTTGCTCGGGAATAGAAGAACGTCGGCCAGGCGGAACATGCCACGCAGATCATCTTCCGTCACGGGCCGGTCAAACCGCTCGCCCAGGAAGATTATCTCTTTCTGGACCTTCAGCCGGCGGCGCAGTCCATTGAGCATGCGCCAGTACTTGGCGAGATCGGGGTTGTGCGGATCCGGCGCACCGGTGATAAACCAACGCACCGACTGGCCGGCCCGCTTGAGGGCGGCCACGATCTCGATGCCCAGTTCGATATTCTTGCGGCGCAACACACGCGCGGGGGTCAGAAGCACGATATCCTGCACCGCCACGTTCTCGGCGAGGTACATCGCGCGCGCCATATCAGTCAGGCCGAGCTGCCGGCTGACATCAATGCCGTCCGGAATGACCGGTGCCTGGGAGGGCGGCAGCCCGAGCGTCTCGCCAATATGTTTCTGCCGCTCCTCGGAAATGGCGCAGTAGTGGCAGCCCGGCAGGGCTTGCTTCATCAGGGTCCAGGGATAGCGGTCGTGCTGATGCATGGCATAGACCGGCTCGTGGAACGTCAGGTCGTGCGTCCAAGCCACGAAGGTGATGGTGTCGCCGCGCCGTTCCATCACACGGGCGAGCGCCGCGGTCAGTACGAGATTGAAATGCATCGTCAGCACGTTGTGCATCATGCAGACATCGACCCCTCTGAGGGCGCGGCTGATGCGCGTAGCGGTCTGTTTAACGGCGGCCTCCAACCCATCCGGCACATTCCCCTTTAATAGCTCGGCCACGATCGCGGCATGTGGGCCGCCGTTGGAGGCCAGCTCGGGAATCACGACGGTGCGGGCCTTGGGATGCACAGGCCCTCCCTTGCCAACCAGCATGCGTGTGCGGAACCCGGCCGCGGCCAGAAGTTGCGCGTGGGCCTCGATAATGAACTCCACGCCGCCGATGACGGGCGGACAAGAGTAATGCAAAAGCGCAACCGTCGGTTTCGGCGTGGCCATTAGATAGCCTCCAGCTTTTTGATCAGGTAGCCGCGTTGGTCATGGAATATATCGGCCTGAGCCAGGATCTCCTCCTCGGCTTCGTCCGTGCTCCACTCCCAGGTTTTGTTCATGAAGCCCAGGGCGCGCCCGAAGTAGAGTCCCTTGAGCGACTCCACCACGCTATGCTGATCCGGCGAAACCGCACAGGCGGCAATCATGTCGTAGACCGTCTGGCACCACTGCTCGGCCGACATGTCAATCGTACCGCCGCAGAACATGCGGACCAAGTCCTTGTAGAGATCGGAACTGAGCTGTTTCTCTATCTGGCCCTGCATCTGGACGAACCCTTCACGCGCATTTTTTTCGATCGCAGCGCGATCAACATCCAGATCCTGCGCTTTCATCTTACGGCGCATCCCATAGAGCGGGGCCTGCTCAAGCGCCTTTGAGTCCTTCCACGTTTCGAAGCTGCGGATCACCGTCAGAAACGCCGTGCTGACCACCTGGATGAACATGGGGCCCAGCTTGGGTGCGCTCGGTTTGTGGATCTTGGCGCCCAGGCCGGTTTCCCCCATACGAAAACCGCCCAGGATGGCGTTCATCGTCATGAAGATGTCAATGCCGTACTCCTCGGTGGTGAGATGCCAGGGCTGACAGATGAGGTGTTTGGCCAGTTTGCCGGACATGGCGAAATCACCACCGATCGGCTGCCGGATATTGCGGTTGAAGAGACCGTAGACCAGTGGCAGACAGAGGTTGTTGGTGATGGTGCCGTCATATTTGTGACGCGAATAGATCGGGTTCACGAAGTCGTAACCATCCTGCAGCGGCTCAACGAAATACTTAATCCATTCCGGCGTGATGCTCAGCAGGTCCGCATCCACACAGATCAGCATATCGGCGTTCAGCTCGAGCACCTTGCGAAACATGTTCTCGAAGTTGTAGCCTTTGCCCGGCGTGTCGGGCGGCGTCGTGATGTAGATCTTGGGCGTCTCCGTTGCGGTACCCATAAAGGCCTGCTCGGTGTTGTCGGGCGAATGGTTGTCGCAGTTCACAATCACGGCCTTGCGGTCGGGATAGTACTTCTTGAGGCCCAGGCTGGCCTGCTCGGTCGGGTAGGCAATACTGTCGGCCTCTTGGTATGAGGCAATACCGACCACGATATCGGCTTCGGTTACGTTGTGTGGATTCTCTTCTCTTTCAAACATTGAATCTTCCTTTCATTGCGATGACCCGGCCGACTTGTTCGGCGCAGTGGGTGAGCATGGTCGGACCCACCACGGGTATCTCTTCTTCATCAATCGACCGCTCCAGGGTCGCGAAATAGGCGTCGATTCCAATGGTGTGCACCTTGCTGACGCCCGGTCCCAGGCAGCCGCACAGGGCGATCACGGGGAGGCCCATCGACGTGGCCACGCCGGCCACACCAGCAGGGGTTTTGCCGAAGGCGGTCTGTCCATCCATACGGCCCTCGCCGGTAATAACCAGATCGCACCCCTTGAGACGTTTGGCGAGTTGCACGGCATCGATGACGATATCAATGCCCGGTCGCAGCGCGCCGTCCAGGAAGGCCAACAACCCGGCCCCCAGTCCGCCGGCCGCACCCGATCCGGGCACCTTCAGGACGCGCTTCCCCAGGTCACGCTGGATGACCGCCGCCAAGGTGGCCAGGCCGGCATCGAGTTGCGCAACCATCTCAGGGGTGGCCCCTTTCTGGGGGCCGTACACCTGTGCCGCACCGCGGGGTCCGGTCAGGGGATTATCCACATCGCAGGCCACCTCCACGCGCACCGCTTCGAGGCGTGCATCCAGCCCCCGCATATCGATCGATGCCACACGCACCAGACCACGCCCATTGTCGGGCACCTCGCGGCCACGCGTGTCGAGGAGCCGCACCCCCAGCGCGCGCGCCATGCCCATGCCGCCATCGGTTGTAGCGCTGCCGCCAATGCCGACCAGAAGGTGGGAGGCGCCCAGTTTCAGAGCGTGCTTGATCAGTTCACCCGTGCCACGGGTGGTGGTGCGCATCGGGTTACGTTGCGAAGGACGCAGGAGCGCCAGTCCACTCGCCTCGGCCATCTCGATCACAGCCGTCTGTCCATCACCGGAGAGGCCGAACGACGCCTTAACGGGCTTGCCGAGGGGGCCCGACACCGTGCGGCGCACCATGCGGCCGCCCGTGGCGTCCACGATCGTCTTGGCCGTACCGTCGCCGCCATCGGCCATCGGAACCTTGACCACCCTACTGGTGGGGAGCGCCTTGCGCAGCCCCTTCTCGATGCAGGTGGCTACCTGCATCGCCGTCATGTTGCCCTTGAACGAATCCGGGGCAACCCCGATCTTGAGTCCTGCCATCGTGTGTCCCCGTGCCTGTACGTGTCTCCGGGGTGCTGAACATGGAACCGACCATCGGCCACTATGTGTGCACCGCGTCAGGACGACTATAGACCGCCGATCGAGAGGGGACAAGCGCAATGGAACGGCGCAACAGATGAGCGACGGTTGTGCGTGGTCGATCTATTTGATCGTTGGACATTCCGTGTTGGATATTGGATATTGACCCCCACATGACAACACCGCACCTCGACATCAACACCTGGACCGCGCAGCATGCCACGCGTCGCGCGTCGTGGCAGACGCCCTACCTAGCGATGTACGCCAGCGTGTGGGGCGGGATTGTGACGGACCCGGGTCTGATGCTGGTGCCGATTGATGATCACATGGTCCATCGCGGTGACGGGGTGTTTGACACCTGCAAATGCGTGGGCGGCGCTCTATACAACCTGCATGCGCATCTCGACCGGCTGGAGCAGTCCGCCGCTGCGATCCATATCGCGATGCCGTGTGACCGCGAGACACTGATAGGGCTTGTGGGCGATACGCTTCTGGCAGGCGGCACGCCAGATGCCTCCGTGCGCATCCTTGTATCGCGCGGCCCCGGCAGCTTCGGCTGTTCACCGTACGACAGTCCGGCTCCGGCACTCTATATTATGGTTACCGACCTGCCGCCACCGTTCATGACCGGTCATCCCGAGGGCGCCACCACGGCCGTGAGCACCATTCCGGCCAAGCCGGCCTTCTTTGCAGGGGTGAAAAACTGCAACTATCTACCCAACGTACTGATGAAGAAGGAGTCACGTGACCGCGGCGTTGACTTTGTGATCAGCCTGGATGCCAACGGCTTCCTGGCCGAAGGGCCCACCGAGAATATCGGCATGGTCGATGCCGACGGCACGCTCATCTTCCCGCGCCTGGAGAACATCCTGCCCGGCACCACGATGCTGCGCGTGATGGCACTGGCCCGCCACTTGGTCGGTGAGGGCGGCCCACCCACCGGCGTCGTCTTCCGCGATATCACGGTCGAGGAAGCCGAAGCGGCCGCCGAGCTGCTCATCGTCGGCACCACGCCCAACGTCACAGCCGTGCGCCAGTTCAACGACCGCATCTTCGCTCGCACTCTGGATGGTCCTCTGTATCGATGCCTCTCCCACGCCCTCGAAGTCGATATCGAAGAGAACGACGCACTGCGGACCGCTGTATTCTAGACAACTCGCTGACCTGGACGCCATCTCGCAGCCATCATTGAAGAGGCAAGTTTATCATGGGTGAAGACAACAGGACAACGCGCAGCTCGTTTGGCTGGCTGAATGCGACGCAGTTTCTGGGCGCGTTGAACGACAACGTGTTCCGGTTCCTGCTGGTCTACCTGGTTATCGCGCTGCACGGCACTGAGAGCGCGGCCAAGGCGGGCGTGATCGGGATGGTACTGCTGGCCATGCCGTTTCTGCTCTTCTCGGCCGCTGCCGGCATTCTGGCGGACAAGGTCAGCAAGCGTAACATCGTGGTCGTGGCCAAGGGCGTGGAAGTGGTGGCGATGCTGGCCGGATGCCTGGCGTTTTACTTCCGGCTGGAGTGGGTCCTTTTCGGGATCATGTTCTTCATGGCCACGCAGAGCGCGTTCTTCGGTCCGGCCAAGTATGGGTTGATCCCTGAGCTGGTACCGCGCGAGCGGTTGTCAAAATCGAACGCGTGGCTGCAGGCCATGACGAATCTGGCGATCCTGTTGGGCACAGTGCTGGTGCCGCTCCTTTCACGCGCCACGCACGACAACTACTTTCATGCGTCCCTGGTCTGCGTCGGCATCGCGATCCTCGGGCTGCTGGTGAGTCTGCCCATTCGCCATACGCCCGCGGCAGGGGTATCCCGTCGTGCCTCGCTTTTCTTCCTGAAAGATATCCAACACACCCTGGCCTCGATCCGCCATGATCGTTACCTGGTCCTGGCCGTCCTGGCATCGGCCTACTTCACGCTTCTCGGGGCCTTCATGCAGATCAACCTGATTCCGTATGCACTGGAGGAGCTGGGCCTGAGCAAGGAGGCGGGCACCTACCTGTTTCTGTTGGTGGCGGTGGGCATCGGACTGGGGGCGATGCTGGCGGGCCAGCTCTCGGGCCGCAATGTTGAGTTGGGCATCGTCCCGTTGGGGGCACTGGGGCTGACCCTGGGCGCCATGCTGCTGGGATTCGGTTCACTCGGCTTGGTATCGGTCTGCATGGTCGTACTGCTGATGGGGTTGAGTGCGGGCCTGTTTGTCGTACCCCTCAATGCGTGGATTCAGTCGCGTGCGCCGCGTGAGCGACTGGGTGAAGTGTTGGCGGCTTCCAGCTTTCTGAGCTGGGTGGGCGTGCTGCTCGCAGCGGGCCTCGTGCATCTACTGGCCAACGTGGCCGGGGCAGCCCCGCGTCACGGGTTCGCCTTGATGGGCGGTTTGACGCTGTTTCTGACGATCGCCACGCTATGGGTATTGCCGGACTTTCTGGTGCGCTTCCTGGCGTTGGTCTTGACACGCTCCTGTTACCGCCTGCGCATGATCGGCTTGGAGAACGTGCCGCTGGATGGCAGTGCGCTGCTCGTCTGTAACCACGTCTCCTGGGCGGATGCAGTTCTGCTCATGGCCACTCAGCAGCGGCGTATCCGTTTTCTGGCCAATCGCTCAATCTTCCAGCGTCGCTTCTGGGGTCCCATGATGCGGTTGATGGGCGTGATACCCATTGCCATGAACGACGGCCCTAAACAACTGGTGACATCGCTGCAAAACGCACGCGCGGCCCTGGACGAAGGGTACCTGGTATGCATCTTTGCGGAGGGCGCGTTGACACGCAGCGGCAACCTGCTCTCTTTTAAGCAGGGGTTCCAGCACATCGTGAAGGGCACCAGCCACCCCATCATCCCGGTCTATCTCGGCGGCGCATGGGGCAGCATCTTCAGCTATGCACACGGCCTGCCGCACCTGCAGTGGCCGCTCAGCTTTCCCTATCCCGTGACGATTCTCTTCGGTCAACCGCTGCTGCCCACGGCCGACACGACCGAGGTACGCGAAGCGGTCATGAACCTGTCGTGCGACTACTTCAATTCACGTAAAGAACAACGCCGACCGCTGGCGGCGGAGTTCGTTCGTACCGCCCGGCGCAACTGGTCGCGTCCGGCCATGGCCGATACAACCGGCCGCAACCTGACCTTCGGCCAGTCCCTGTGCGGCGCCATCGCCCTGGCCGCGCGCCTGAAGAAGGTTACGACGGGACAGACGCACGTGGGTGTCCTGCTGCCACCATCCGTCGCGGGCGCCCTGGCCAACCTTGCCCTCTCGGCGCTCGGCAAGATCCCGGTCAATCTGAACTACACCACTTCACCCGCCGCGTTCGCCTCGGCCATCGCTCAATGCGGGATTCAAACCGTCGTGACCAGTCGCATTTTCCTGGAGCGACTGGACGGTATGCCCGCACCACCCGGCGCGATCTATATGGAGGACGTGTTCGCGCGACTCGATGGTGCCGAGAAACGCCGCGCCTGGCTCACGGCTCGTCTGGCACCGCACTGGAGGATCGTGAAGCAACGGAAACTCTGCGGCGACACTCCGGCCACGGTCATCTTCTCCTCGGGGTCGAGTGGCGAACCCAAGGGCGTCATGCTCAGCCATCACAACGTGCTCTCCAATATCGAGTCGCTACGCATCGTCTTTCAGCCGGGTCCAGAGGACAAAGCCTGCGGCGTGCTCCCCTTCTTCCACTCCTTCGGGTTCATGGCAACCTTGTGGCTCCCGCTCCTGAGCGGGTTCGCGGCCGTCTACCACACCAATCCGCTTGATGGCACGCGCGTGGCCGAGGTAGTACGCGAACACCGAGCCACACTGCTCTTTGCAACGCCCACGTTTCTGCTGGCCTATATCCGCCGTGCCAAACGGGAAGACTTCGCCTCGCTGCGCCTGGTGGTGACCGGCGCAGAAAAGCTGAAACCGCGCGTGGCCGAAGCGTTCAAAGAGAAGTTCGACATCATGCCACGCGAGGGCTATGGCGCGACGGAGCTGGCGCCGGTGGCCACGATCAATGTCCCCGACGTGCGCCGCAATGGACTGCGCCAGGTCGGCACAAAACTGGGCAGCGTGGGGCATCCGGTGCCCGGCGTCGTGATCCGAATCGTCGACCCGGACACGCGCGAACCGCTACCGATTGGTACCACAGGTCTCATGCTGGTGAAAGGCCCCAATGTCATGCTGGGCTACTTGGGCATGCCGCATAAAACGGCCGAGGTCCTGAAAGATGGCTGGTACAACACCGGCGACATCGCCTCAATGGATCGGGATGGATTCGTGACCATCACGGACCGGCTCTCCCGGTTCAGCAAAATTGGTGGTGAGATGGTTCCGCATATTGGCGTGGAGGAGGCCCTGCAACAGGCATTGAATAAGACGGCCCAGGTCCTGGTGGTTACCAGCGTGCCGGATGAACGAAAGGGCGAACGCCTTGTTGTACTTTATACGGATGAAGCCGGCAACGCCGAGACGGTGCAGCGCGCCATAGCGGAATGCGATATTCCCAATCTGTGGCGGCCGGGGGCCGCCTTCTGCTTCCTGATCGAAGCCCTCCCCATGCTGGGCAGCGGAAAACTCGATCTGCAAGCGCTCACATCGCTGGCCCGCGAGCGCACGGTTCATTGAGCGACTGCGGCGCTCGGTGATCAGCCTGATGGTGATTGACGAGGCCCATTGATCTCGGAGAGGGGCCACCTTTTAACCTTGCTCCAACCAGCCGCCCCCCCTACGATACGCGGCGAGTTTTCGGTGAGGAGTTTTTCGACCGGGACGAAGCGCGCAAGCAGACTATTAAGAGGTTAAACCATGGATTTCGAACTCACTGAAGAGCAAATTATGATTCGCGAGCTGTGCGAACAGATCGCCGAAGAGAAGATGAAACCCATGCGTGAGCATTATGATACCTCGCACGAGTTTCCGTGGGACATCGTCAAGGCCTTTGCGGATGCCGACCTGTTCGGCATCATGATTCCTGAGGAATACGGAGGCATGGGCGGTGGTGTGATGGACCTTTGCATCGCGGTCGAAGAGCTGTGCAAGGTGGATTCAGGCACGGCCCTCTCCCTCTTCGCAACCGGCCTGGGACTGGACCCCATTCTGCTGTGCGGATCGCACGAACAGAAAGCCAAGTACCTGCCGCGTATTGCGCAGGGGACCCTGGCGGCCTTCGGTCTGACCGAAGCCGGCGCCGGCAGCGATGCCAGCGGGATCAAGACCACGGCCGTCAAGGACGGCGACGAGTACATCCTCAACGGCACCAAGCAGTGGATCACCAACGGCGGTGAAGCGGAGATCTACACCGTGATCGCGATGACCAACAAGGCCAAGGGCGCGCGTGGCGCCAGCGCTTTCATCGTCGAGAAGGGCACGCCTGGATTCGAGTTTGGCAAGAAGGAAGACAAGATGGGCATTCGCGGATCGGCCACCTGTGAGCTGATCTTTACCGACTGCCGCATCCCGGCTGAGAACTTGATCGCGCGCGAAGGCATGGGTTTTATCGTGGCCATGAAGACGCTCGATATGTCGCGTCCCGGCGTGGCGGCCCAGGCCCTGGGCGTGGCCGCCGGCGCACTCGATATCGCCGTCAAGTATACCCGTGAGCGCCACCAGTTTGGCAAGCCGATCAGCGCCAACCAGGGCATCCAGTTCATGCTGGCCGATATGGCGACCCAGGTTGAGGCCGCCCGCGCACTGATCTACCGCGTCGCGCGTTACATCGATTCCGGCGCCAAGGACTTCAGCAAGTTCTCCGCCATGGTGAAGCTCTACGCCTCCGATGTGGCCATGAAGGTGACCACCGACGCCGTCCAGATCCTGGGCGGATACGGCTACATGAAGGAGTACCCGGTCGAGAAGATGATGCGCGATGCCAAGATCACGCAGATCTACGAAGGTACCAACCAGATCCAACGCGAGGTGATCGGCCTCAGCCTGATCAAGGAAGCCGCGGCGGGGAACAAGTAAGTCCTCGTACCCACGTAAGCGAAACCGCTAGAATAGCTTCTCGATCAGGTCAAAGACGGCGTGGAACGGCTTCATGATCAGCCCCGAGAACGGGATCGCGCCAAAACTGGCAAACACCACCACGGTGATGTAGACGACAGCGGCACCCAGAATGTAGCTACGTGTCAGGTGTTTTTTCTCACGCGAGTGTGATTGTGAATGACGGCCGTTCGAGCGGCGCCGGCGCGGCATCTCGGGCTTTTCCTCGGGAATCTCGGAAGAGACCCTTCCCTCGCAGGTGGCACGGATAATATCGATCACACCGGCCAGCGTCAGCTTGGGCGATATGTGGCCGCCCATCGTCTGGACCCCCAACTGGGTCTCTTCATCGGCGTTGATCGGACAGCCGGTATGGCACGCCACGCGCCGGTCAAGCATACAGAGATCGCTCGCGCCATCGCCGATGGTGAGAATCTCGTCGCGCGCAATCGCCAGATACCCGGCCAGGGTGCGCACCGACAGCCCCTTGCGGCAGGCGATCTGTTCCACATCGATCTCGCGATCGCTGCGGCACACCTTGAGCGACGGCATCGCCTTAACCTGCGACCGCACCCATGTCATGGACTTGGTAGCCGACTCCTCACTCTCAAACCGCAGCGTGAAGTGATGCGGCAGCTGCAATACGCGGCGAACGCCACCTCCACGGTTACAGAGATGATAATGCATCCGCTTGAGCAGCCGGCGTGCGCGGCGGTGACTGCGCACGTTATTGATCAGGACTGCCGCGGTGTAGAGCGGCTTAATGCGGTACCCCTTCTGCGTGCGCTCGAAAACGCGCAGACGATGGGTCACCACGAAGTCGGGTGCGACGCCCGCCTTCTCCATTGAGCGGGCGAATGCGCGATAGCTGCCGTAATGGCGCCCCGTGCAGATGACCCACTGCATGCCCTCGGACCGACGCAACTCATCCAGCACGGCCTTGAATTCAGGGTACAGCGCGCGGTCATCGCGATGCCCCATCACGGTGCCGTCCAGATCGGTGGCCAACAGGCGAATGGCGGGTTTCTGCACGCTGCCCCTCCTGCCGGCTTAGAATCCCTGTTTCTTGAGGGCGTCACGCAGGGCGGTCTGGAATTCGGCCAGATCCTCTTCGGATGGCCGGTATTCCTTATCGCCCGCATCCAGAGCGAGGCGCCCCATCTGATCGAGCGACCAGCTGGCCTGCTGGCCATCGCTGAACACGACACTACCGCTGACCACGGCGCCCGGCTTCACCAGGCGGTCGACGTCAACGCTCACCCCGCCCGGAAGCGCACCCGACTCGGCCCCCTCCGCTTCGGGCGCGGGCTCAGGCGTGGGTTCGGGTACCGGTTCCGCCTCTTCCTGCAGCGTCAACTCAAGGTCGATCACGAGAAAGCGTACGTCCATGTAAGTCATCGAAATATCAAACTCGGATTGCAGCCGTTTCTGTACATCCGACAGGCCCGCCCCATCGCGCACCCACTCAGCTACCGCCGCTTTTTGTTCATCGGTCAACGTCATTGTATACTCCTGAAAATTACTGTTGGACTTGCCTTGCAAGTGTAGAGCATGTAGAAGTGAAGCGAAAGACGAAATGTTGAATCTCATACAGACCACCGTAGCAGACCGCCAACAGGCCGACCGCCTGGCGCATCTGCTTGTTGAGCGACGCCTGGCGGCCTGTGTGCAGGCGGTGCCGATCACGAGCACCTATCGCTGGAAAGATGCGCTGGAGCAGGGCGATGAGATCCTGCTGCTGATCAAGACGACCGATGAACGAACCGATGCCCTGAAAGCGGTCCTGGCCGCGGAACATCCCTACGAGGTCCCCGAGATCATACAGATGCGCATCGACGACGTGACAGGGCCCTATGCGGCATGGGCCAGGGCACAGACCACAACAGAGGGATAACCGCTATGGACGAGACTGACATAACCGGGACCGCCGCTGGCGTCGGCGTGGTGCAGACGCATCACCTGGCGCTGGACCTTCCGCCCGAGGGGCTGCCCCTCGCCGGCGGGGAACACCTGTCCGCGATCGACGTGGCCTACGAGACCTACGGGGCCCTGTCACCCGAACGCGACAATGTCATCTTTATTTGCCACGCCCTCACCGGCGATGCACACGTGGCCGGACGCCTCGACACATCCGATGGCCCGGTCGGATGGTGGGACGAGATGATCGGGCCGGGCCGCGGCATCGACACCGATTTCTATCACGTGATCTGCGCCAACACTCTGGGCGGCTGCAGCGGCACCACGGGACCCTCCTCGCCCAACCCGCACACGGGGCTTCCCTACGGGGCAAACTTCCCACCCATTGCGGTATCGGATATCGTGGATGTGCATGTGCGCCTCCTCAGGCAGCTCGGGATCGAACGCGTGGCCGCCGTGATCGGCGGCTCCTTCGGCGGCATGCAGGTGCTGGACTGGCTGCTACGCTACCCCACCCAGGTGCGCCGCGGCATCTGCGTGGCATCCGCCGGCTCCCTGTCGGCCCAGGCTCTGGCCTTTGACATCGTCGGCCGCTCGGCCATCACAAGCGATCCCCACTGGAACCAGGGCGACTACTACGCCAGCGGACAAGGCCCGGACCAGGGCCTGGCCCTGGCGCGCAAGGTGGGCCACATTACCTACCTATCGCCCGGCATCATGACCGATAAGTTTGGGCGCAACCGGCGTGTGGACGGAGCAGAGGCGCCGGAAGACGCCGACCATGGGTTCCGTTCCGATTTCCAGGTGGAGAGCTACCTCGAACACCAGGGGGCCAAGTTCGTGCAACGCTTCGATGCCAACTCCTACCTGCATATCACGCAGGCCATGGACGAGTACGACGTGCACGACCGTCACGCCAGCCTGGCCGAGGCCTTCGAGCGCATCCGCTCCAAGGTCCTCATCGTGGCCCTCAGCGAGGACTGGCTCTTCCCGCCCGAGCAGTCGTGGGAGATGGCCCGCGCTCTGCTGCAGGTCGGCAAACCCGTATCGTTCTGTCGCCTGCATGCCCCGCATGGCCATGATGCCTTCCTGATTGACATTGAGCACATGTCGGAAGTGGTGCGCGCGTTCCTGCCGTGGGTCTCCTCGGGAGGCCACTTTGAACCCGCTTCGGGCGGCGACATCCATGCCGCGGCACGGCGGCGCGAATTTGAGCTGATCGCAGGGATGGTGCCGCGCGAGGCACGCGTACTGGACCTGGGGTGCGGCAGCGGCGAGCTGCTGGGATACCTGCGCGAACAACGCGGCACAAGCGGTATGGGTATCGACATCGATATTGCCCACCTGATCCGCTGCCTGGACGATGGGCACGACATGTTCCAGACCGATATGGACGATGGATTGAGTATGATCCCTGATGACAGCTACGACTGCGCCGTGCTGTGCGAGACGATCCAGGTGGTCCATAAGCCGCTCCTGGTGCTGCGCGAAATGTTGCGTGTGGCGCGGGAGGGCATCGTCAGCTTTCCCAACTTTGCCAACTGGTCACATCGCCTGCAGCTGGGCCGCGGCCGTATGCCGCAAGGCGGCGCCCTGCCCTATGAATGGCACAACACACCCAATATCCACCTCTTCACACTGCTCGACTTCAAGGAGCTTTGCCGCCGCGAGGGCCTGGGGATCAGCGAGATCGCCTGCCTGCCTGACAACCGGGCCAGCCGGCTGCTGATCGGTATGGGCTGCTGCAACCTGGGAGCCGACCGCGTGCTGGTGCGCGTTACGCGCAATCCGGACGACCAACCCGGACGTTGTTCGCAACACATCGGCGTTCAAGGTTGAATATTACGCCCCGGACGTTTACAACAGGGGTCGCTATGACTCAGGAAACATGGATACAAGAACTGCTGCCCGATGCGATCACCCACCTGGTTCGCTGCCGGGAATGCCCCCATTCGGTCAATACGGAGTCGGGGCTGAACCTGCCAGGGAAGAAAGCAGTCTGCCGTGTACTGGATGACTTCATCTCCGTCCTTTTCCCCGGCTGCCATGGACACGGCCCCGTATCCGAGGCCAGTCTCACCGACGATCTGAAGCACCAGTTGCGCGAAACCGCCATGGCACTCAAAGGCCAGATCCGCTGCGCGCTTGAGTACCAGTGCACGGTGGATGACTGTCACGACTGCGATGATTGCGAAAAGAACGCGGAAGCCGCCGTGACCGCCCTGATCCAGCAGATCCCGGAGATCCAAGACCGCCTGCAGCACGACATACGGGCCGCCTACGAAGGTGATCCCGCCGCGCGCTCAACCATGGAAGTGGTCATGAGCTACCCGGGCGTGTATGCCGTGATCGTGCACCGCATTGCGCATGTGCTGTATCATGAGCAGATTCCGCTCATTCCGCGCATCATGTCGGAGCACGCCCACTCGGTCACCGGAATCGACATACATCCCGGCGCCCATATCGGGCAGGGCTTCTTCATCGACCACGGCACGGGGGTCGTCATCGGCGAGACCGCGGAAATCGGAGACCACGTCAAGCTCTACCAGGGCGTCACCCTGGGGGCGCTCAGCTTTGAAAAGGACGAGGAAGGCCACTTGGTCAAGGGCATCAAGCGGCACCCCAACGTGGGGGATCACGTCGTGATCTACGCCGGCGCCACGCTTCTGGGCGGGGCCACCGAGATAGGCCACCACTCGGTCATCGGCGGCAACGTCTGGCTGACCCATTCGGTGCCCCCGGGCTCCAAGGTGTATAACCAGCAGCCACGTCCACACATCCGCCAGGCGGACGGACGCTGGATGATCGCCAACGGCCCATGGAACGATCATGGGGCAGGAATCTAACCATGAAGTTGATCTTCCTCTGCCAAAAAAATGCCTGTGCCAGCCAGATGGCCGAAGCCTTTGCCCAGGCCCGTCCGCATGACGGCGTCGAGATCACCAGCGCCGGGCTGGAGCTGGGGACGTTGCATCCGACGGCCATCAAGGTGATGGCCGAAGTCGGCATCGACCTCTCCAGGGCCGAACCCCGCAAGCTCGAGGATATGGCGGAGCGCGATTTTGACGTGGTCATAACACTATGCCGTGACATCGCCGACCAGGTTCCCGTGCTGCCCGGGTTCCCGCTCAACGTTCATTGGAACCTGAATAGCCCGAGTGAGGTGACCGGCAGCGAGGAGATTGTTCTGTCAGCCTTTCGCCAGGCACGCGACGAGATCAAACGCCTGGTGGATGACTTCTTCGACAAGGGCTACCGGACCGCCCTGCAGTTTGCGCGCGACTGCGAGGGCATGCTGCTCGACAACATCTCGGATGGCATCCTGGCGCACGACATGTCGCGCCGCATTTTCCACTTCAACAAGGCCGCCGAAGTCATCACCGGCTACTCACGCGATGAGATCATTGGTCGCGACTGCCACGACATTTTCCCTGGACGCTTCTGCGGCGGCAAGTGCCTCTTTTGCGAAGACCCCGTCCCGACCGGCCCCGGAACGGTCAAGCGCGAGATCGACATCAACACCAAGAACGGTGAACGGCGCACGGTCGACACCGCCCTGCGCATGATGACCGATGTGGATGGGCGTGATAGAGGTGTTCTGCTTTCGCTTCACGATGTGACGCGCGAGCGCGCCCTGGCCCGGCGCGTGGGCGAGATCAACCAGTTCTCGGGCATCATCGGGCATGACGAGAAGATGCTCGAGATCTACGACCTCATCCGTGACCTGGCCGATACGGATGTGCCCGTTCTGATCCAGGGCGAAAGCGGCACCGGCAAGGAGCTCGTCGCTGCCGCGATCCACAACGAGGGCCATCGCGGCAACAGACTCTTTGTGCCGATCAACTGCGGCGCCCTGCCGGAATCCCTGCTCGAAAGCGAGCTGTTCGGTCACGTCAAGGGCGCCTTCACAGGGGCCGTCAGAGATAAGAAGGGGCGCTTCGAACTGGCCGACGGCGGCACCATTTTCCTCGATGAAATTGGCGATATCTCGCCCACCATGCAGGTCAAACTTATGCGCGTGCTGCAGGAAGGCACCTTCGAACGGGTTGGCGGCGAGACGACCGTCACAGTCGATGTACGCGTGATCAGCGCCACCAATAAGGACCTGCAGGAGGAGATTGCCGACGGCCGCTTCCGTGATGACCTCTACTACCGCCTGAGCGTGGTCCCGCTCTGGCTGCCGCCACTACGCGACCGGCGTACCGATGTTCCGATGATCGCCGAACACATCCTGAAGCTCGCGCTCAAGGCCCGATCCCGCGGCGAGATCCGAATTTCCGAGGACGCCATGGATATGCTGCTCTCCTATGCCTGGCCCGGCAACGTGCGCGAGCTACAGAATTGGCTGCAGTTCGCGCTTGTAAAGTGTAAGTCGGACACCATCCTGCCTGAACATTTCCCGCCGCCCCGCGCCGGCGCCCCCGGCCTGGGCAACGGCAAACGGAAGCGTAAACTTAATCTCGGCTCCGTGCGCGAAGCCATCCGCGCCACAGATGGCAACAAGCTGGAGGCAGCCAAGCGCCTCGGTGTGTCGCGCGCCACACTCTACCGCTTCCTCGAAGATGTCGACCTCTAGGCTTGTCTCCGGGCCACCGTAAATCGGCAATCGGCACTCCCCATCGTGTCTCATGATCTGTCAACCTGCCGCAGGTCACCCCCCCTTGTGAGACACCATCACGGCGTACGGGACAGGTTATATAACTCCATAACACTGTTATCACCAGTCACTTACACCAATATGCCACCCGCTTGCCCTATTGGCACATATCTAGCGTCTTAGCATTGAACGAACTGGATCTCAGGAGCGAAGCATGGCACGATCATCGAGCAGCTTGATCACGAAGTCACTGGAACTGGCCCGTCAGCTGACCATCCTGGCCGACCAGGGGGAAGCGCGGTGCCACGACGATGGCTCTGCCGTGCTGCTGGGCGTGATACGGGATTGCGCCTACAAGATACGTGGACGCGCGGAACAGGAGCGCGAGGTCCACAGATTAAGAGGACAGTGGGACTTGACTCCCGCATCCTCTGTTCAACAATAAGGAGTACACCATGCACAAGCTCACACGACTGGCCCTGGTCACCCTGATGCTGGCCACGACGATAGGATACGCCGCCCCCGAGGAAGGCAGCCAGAAAGCCGCCGACACCCATGCCGCATGGCTGACCGATTTTGAAGCGGCCAAGAAACTCGCGGCCGAGCGCAAGGTGCCCATCCTGGCCGATTTCTCCGGTTCCGACTGGTGTGGCTGGTGCATCAAGCTCGACAAGGAAGTTTTTGGCAAGAAGCCGTTCCAGGCCTACGCCAAGAAGAACGTCATCCTTTTCCTGGCGGACTTCCCCTCGCGCAAGACGCTCCCGGCCACCGTCAAGGCTCAGAATGATAAACTGGCCAAGGAGTATGGCGTGCGTGGCTTCCCCACCGTCCTGCTGCTCGACGCCACCGGCAACGTGATTGGCCGCACCGGCTACCAGCGCGGCGGCCCCGAAGCCTATGTGAAACACCTACAGAAACTGATCGCGGATGCGCAGGCCAAGGCCAAGGCCGCCGCTGCTCCCGCGGAGTAGAGAAGGGAGGATTCCGATACGACCGCACGCACGACAAGGATGGCGCGACTTGGCATCGCCACGGCCCTGCTCATCGCCGGCGGAACAGGCTGTCGTGCGGCATCGCGTCCGGAATCCACAAAGCCTGTGAGTGCGCCCCCATCCCATACCAACCGCTTGGCCGGACAGAGCAGCCCCTACCTGCTGCAGCACGCGCACAACCCGGTTAACTGGTACCCGTGGGGCGACGAGGCCTTCGCCGAGGCGGCGCGCCAGGACAAGCCTGTTTTTCTCTCGATCGGCTACTCCTCCTGTCACTGGTGCCATGTCATGGAGCACGAGTCGTTCTCGCAGGAGGACCTCGCCGCCGTCTTGAACGAGCATTTCATCGCGATCAAGGTCGACCGCGAGGAGCGCCCTGACATCGATGGCATCTACATGACGGCCGTGCAGCTCATGACCGGTAGCGGCGGCTGGCCGCTCTCTGTCTTCCTGACCCCCGACCGCCAGCCGTTCTTCGGGGGCACCTATTTCCCGCCTGAAGACCGTTATGGACGCCCGGGCTTCACATCGCTTCTGAACAACATTGCAACGGTCTGGCGCACCCGCCGCGCCGATATCACGTCAGATGCCGGCCGCCTGACAGCGGCCGTTAGCCGTGCCCTGCAACCCGATACGACCGCCGGCGCCGCCCCTACGGCGGCCCTCCTTGCCAGCGCAACCGCTCCCCTGGCCGCCCAGTACGACGCCCGCTGGGGTGGGTTTGGCAGGGCACCCAAGTTTCCGCCCGCCGGCACACTGGCCTTCCTCTTGCGCCGCCACCAGGTCACAGGCGACAAGGCCACGCTGGGCATCGTGACGCACACGCTACAAGCCATGGCGCGCGGCGGCATGTATGACCAGGTCGGCGGCGGGTTTCACCGCTACTCGGTCGATGCGCAGTGGCTGGTACCCCACTTCGAAAAGATGCTCTATGACAACGCCCTCCTGGCACGGGTCTATGTCGAGGCCTGGCAGGTCACGGGCGATCCGTTCTACCGCCGTATCGCGACCGAGACACTCGACTACGTGCTGCGCGATATGACCGGCCCCGAGGGCGGCTTCTACTCGGCCCAGGACGCCGATAGTGAGGGCGTCGAGGGCAAGTTCTATGTCTGGGACCGGGCCGAGCTTCTGGAGGTCCTGGGCGACGAGCCCGGACGCGAGGTGGCGGACTTCTTCGGCGCCAGCGAAGCCGGCAACTTTGAGGGACACAACATCCTGAATGTGCCACTATCGCGCCGCGAGGTGGCGGCCGATCAAGGCCTTGATCCCGACGCGTTGGGGCGCAGGATTGATGCCGCACGCGCCACGCTGCGCGCGCAGCGCGCTACACGCGTTCCGCCGCTGACCGACGACAAGGTCATCACGGCCTGGAACGGCATGATGATCAGCAGCATGGCCCGCGCCGGGACCGCTTTTGACACGCCCCGCTTTGTCGCCGCGGCACAGCGCGCCGCGGCATTCATCGACCGGCACATGTCACCCGGCGAGAAACTCCTGCGCTCGTGGCGCCAGGGCATTGCCGGCCCGGCCGGGGTCCTGGATGACTACGCCAACCTGGCCAACGCCCATATCGATCTGTACGAGGCCACGTTCGACCCCGCTCACCTCGACCGGGCCAACGCCCTCGTGGCGGCCATCCAGGCCGAGTTCACCGACGGCAAGGCCCCCGGCTTCACGTTTGCGCCCGTAGGCCGCAGCGACCTCCTGACACCCAGCCGCCCCATGGCCGACGGCGCCATCCCCTCCGGCAACGCCATCGCCCTGACGGCCATGCTGCGGCTCTACCGCCTGACCGGCAACGAGGCGCTGCGCCTGGCCGCCGACCCTCTCCTTAACGCCATGGCCACCGCCGCCGGCCCTCAACCGCGCAGCTTCACCTATGCCCTCATGGCGATGGAGTTCATGCTGTCCCAACCGCGTGAGCTGGTCCTGGTGGGCGACAAGACCCACCCCGCCTACCAGGCTTTCCTGCGCACCATCCGTTCACGCTTTCAGCCAAACAGCGTCATTGTGGCGGCCACACCCGCGACACTCTCTGAATCGGACCTGGTGCGTATCCCGCTGCTGCGCAATCGCGCTCCTGTTGACGGGCTTGCGGCCCTGTATGTCTGCGAGGGATTTTCCTGCCGCCAACCCATAACCGACCCCGACCAATTTTTTGATGGCCGTGCAGCCGCAGAAAGGTAGACTGAAGTTCAATCGGAATTCCATTGCGGCCAGGCGCGGCCCAATGGCAGCCAGTGCAGTTTGCGTCAACAGAGAGGAAGCTAGATATGGATCTTAACGGAAGCCAGACAGAGAAGAACCTGATGGCCGCGTTTGCGGGAGAATCACAGGCCCGTAACCGCTACACCTACTACGCCAAGAAGGCCCGCAAAGAGGGCTTTCAGCAGATCGCCGACGTCTTTGAGGAGACGGCGAACCAGGAGAAGCAGCACGCCTCATCGCTCTTCAAGAAGATGACCGGTGGCGACGTCGAGATCACGGCCGCCTTCCCGTTTGGTGTAGTGGGCGATACGACCGACAACTTGGCGGCCGGGGCCGCGGGCGAGAACCACGAGTGGACCGACATGTATCCCGGGTTTGCCAAGACGGCGCGTGAGGAGGGCTTTGACGAGATTGCGACGCTCTTCGCCTCCATTGCCGTGGCCGAGAAGCAGCATGAAAAGCGCTACCTGGAGCTGAAAGCCAACATCGACAACGCGAAGGTTTTCACGCGTGACGAGCCCGTGACCTGGCGCTGTATCAAGTGCGGCTATGTGCACACCGGCACCAGTGCCCCGAAAATATGCCCCGCCTGTGCCCATCCGCAGGCCTACTTTGAATTGCTGGGAGAGAACTGGTAGGGAGTAACAAAGCTATGATCACAGACAAGATGACAGAAGCACTGAATAAGCAGATCAACGCCGAGTTGTATTCGGCCTACCTCTACCTGGCAATGGCCAGCTATGCAGGCACGCAGGGCATGCGCGGCGCATCAAGCTGGTTCTTCGTGCAGGCCCAGGAGGAGATGACGCACGTCTGGCGTTTCTACGACTATGTCAGCAGCCAGGGGCGCCAGGTCATCCTGGAGGCGATCGAGAAACCGCCCGCGGACTTCGACTCCCTGGCGCAGGCGCTCGACGATACGCTGGCCCACGAGCAACAGGTCACCGGCCTTATCAACGCGCTCGTTGCCACAGCCCGCGAAGAGAACGACAATGCCACGGCCATCTTTCTGCAGTGGTATGTCACAGAACAGGTTGAGGAAGAGGAGAGTGTCGGCGAGATCATCGATCAACTCAAGCTGGCCGGCAGCCATGGCAGTGGCCTGCTCATGATCGACCGTGAATTGGGCACACGCGCCTTCAACATGCCGGCCGACCTGGTGGCCAAGGCCTGAGATAGCGGGTCACGCGAAAGAGGGAGGCATCATGCGACGTTTCTTGGCCCTGTTCATGCTGGCCATTGTGCCCGGCCTCCACGCCCAGATCGAAGAAGTTGCCGTCTCCGCATCGCTGGAAGGTGCGACCGGACACCCCACCGTGGTGGTCCGGTTTGCCGTCCCGCCTCATCACTACGTCTATGCCGACCAAGTCGCCATCGCGGCCCCGCCGGTAGCGTTGACCCCCCTCGAAGCCCCCACCGCCACGCTGAAGGACGATCCCTTCAGCGGCGAGAAGGTCGGCGTATACGATCACGACGTAACGTTCACCTATCGTCCCGCGGAGGTACCATCGGGCGGCATTCCGCTCGTGGTCGGCTACCAGGCCTGTAATGACTCCATCTGCTTTCGCCCCATGACCGAGACCTTTCAGCTGGGCGGGGCTGCAACCGTGCCCGTTCCGGATGTCCCGCCGTCGTCCCCTGCGGTGACGGAGGCCGCCTCCTGGATGACCGGCCTGGATGCCTTCCGCATCGCCGGTACGCATGCCGGTTATCTCAAGGGCGAGCCATTCATCACCTTTCTCGAGGAGGCTCGCAGCGGCAGCCTGCAGGATGACCCCCTCCGCAGGGCGCTTGAATCCCGTGGCGCCTGGCTGGTCATAGTGCTGATCCTTCTTGGCGGGCTGGCGCTCAACCTAACGCCCTGCGTGCTGCCCATGATTCCGATCAACATTGCCATTATCGGTGCCGGGGCACAGGCCGGCTCGCGCGCACGAGGGTTTGCCTTGGGCGCCGCCTATGGGGTGGGCATTGCGCTGGTCTATGGCGTGCTGGGCCTGGTGGTCATCCTGACCGGGGCCAAGTTCGGCACCCTCAACGCCTCGCCCTGGTTCAACCTCTCCATTGCGGTTATTTTCATCGCACTCGCTCTGGCGATGTTTGACGTCTTCATGATCGACCTGTCACGCTTCCAGGCCACTGCCGGCCCCAAGCGCAAGGGCGGCTTCATCAAGGCCCTGCTCCTGGGCGGCATCGCCGCCCTGTTGGCCGGTGCCTGCGTCGCCCCGGTCCTGATCTCGGTGCTCTTGCTGGCAGCCGACCTCTACACGCGCGGCAACAGCGTGGGGCTACTGCTTCCGTTCTTGCTGGGCGTCGGCATGGCTCTGCCCTGGCCTTTTGCGGGAGCCGGACTCTCCTTCCTGCCCAAGCCGGGCAAGTGGATGGAGCGCGTTAAAATAGCTTTCGGCGTCATCATCATCGGCTTCGCCCTCTGGTACGGCAAGCTGGGCGTTTCACTCCTGCTTTCCCGCACCGCTGGCGCCCGCGAGGCGGTCACTAGCGCGCAAAAGGAACAGGTCGAGAGCGGCTGGCTGACATCACTGGACGACGCTCTGCTGGAGGCCAGCAAGACCCAACAGCCCGTCTTTATCGATTTCTGGGCCAGTTGGTGTAAGAACTGCCTCAAGATGGATAAGACCACGTTCAAGGATCCCGCCGTCGTGGCGGTCCTCGACAATTTCGTGCGGGTCAAGGTGCAGGCCGAAGACATTGCCCAAGCCGAGACCAAGGCGATGCTGGACCGTTTTGATGCGATTGGCCTGCCGACATACGTAGTGCTATTGCCAAACGACGAGGAGTAACGAGTGAAGTCAGAGTTGGATACACTGTCGATTGTTGTCATTGGGGCCTCGGGCGACCTGGCCAAACGCAAAATTTTCCCTGCACTGTTCGCGCTCTACTGCCAGGGATTTCTGCCGGAAAAGCTCACGATTACAGGATTCGCCCGCTCGGAAATGGGCCATGCGGAATTCCGGGAGCGTATCACCGAACACCTGACCTGCCGCTATACCCCCGGCGAGGCCTCATGCGCGGAGAAAATGGAAAAGTTTCTCTCCATGTGTCACTATGTCAGCGGCCAGTATGGCTCGACCGATGCGTTTCTCGACCTCTTCACGCATCTGCAACAGTTCGAAGACCACAGCCGCGTCAACCGCCTGTTCTACCTGGCCATCCCCCCCTCGGTTTTCCTCGACGTGGCACGCGCGCTCGGCAACGCCGGGTTTGTCTATTGCGGCGAGACCTCGCCCTGGTCACGCGTCGTAATCGAAAAGCCGTTCGGGCATGACCGCAGCTCGTCTGACGAGCTCGTACGTGAGCTCGGGCTGGTCTTCTCCGAGCACCAGATCTTCCGAATCGACCACTATCTGGGGAAGGAAGTGATCCAGAACCTGATGGTTCTGCGTTTCGCCAACCGTATTTTTGAGCCCCTGTGGAGCCGTGAACACGTCCAGAGTGTCCAAATCTCCTGGGCTGAACCGATCGGCATTGAAGGCCGTGGCGGCTATTTCGACCAGTACGGCATCGTGCGCGATGTGGTGCAGAACCACCTCCTGCAGATGGTGTCACTGGTGGCCATGGAGCCCCCCTCGCACCATACCTCCGCCTCGATCCGCAAAGAAAAAGTACGCCTCCTCGAGCACATCACACCCGTCGGGATTGAGGACATCGTCCTGGGGCAATATACGGCCGCCCCGGCGGGCCAGCCTGCCCAGGTGGGCTACGTCGATGACGATAGCGTGCCGAATGACTCACTGACCTGCACCTATGCCGCCACGCTGCTGCACATCAACAATGAGCGCTGGGCGGGTGTGCCATTTCTGCTGCGCGCCGGCAAGGCGCTGGACCGCAAGACCACCGAGATACGCATTCTCTTCCGCGAGATCGATAACTGCGTGTTCTGCGAGGAGGAAGGCTGCCCGCATACCAACGAGCTGGTCATTCGCGTCCAGCCCGATGAGGCCATCATCTTCCGCATCACGAGCAAGGTTCCCGGGCTCGGATTGGAGATGGAATCGCGCGACCTCGACATGCAGTACAACACCGCCTTCTCTGAACTCATCCCGGATGCCTACGAAGACCTCCTGCTGGATGTTATTCAGGGCGAAAAGAGCCTCTTTATCGGCAGCAAAGAACTCGCCGCGGCCTGGGATATTTTCACGCCCGTACTTGATACGATTGACGCCAACCATATCCGGCCGTTACCGTACCCCTTTGGCAGTAGCGGCCCGGCCGAAGCCATGGACCTGGCCGTGCGGGCCAATACCGTGTGGCGACAGTAACCCCGTTTCTTTTGAACCGTCGAGAGAGGACACTACCCATGAGTGACACATGCTGCAAAGGCGACCACACCGGACACCTGTGTGTACTGGTCAGCGAAAAGAAATTTGATGCAGTCAAGGAACTGGTCAAAGCCCCCACGTTCATCTGCTTCAACTGCGGACGTGTGGCCGATGCAGCGAAGAATCTCTGCAATCCGATGCCGCTCGAAGCTTAGTCCCGAGCACGCTCAACGGCAGTCGATCGCGTCGATGAACTAACGATCCTGCTGCCGTGCCAGGACCCGCGCCACCGCCTCCATAAACTGCTCCGCCGTGTAGGGTTTCTGCAGAAACGTCCAGGTCGATGAGGAGAGGTGCTCACGCACATACTCGCGTGAGAAACCAGACGTCACGATCACCGGTGCCTGAGGGTCCATGCTCAGGATCTGCTCGGGCAGAGCCACCCCGCCAGGTGTCGGCAGCATGAAATCAACCACGGCCACTGCGATTTCGCCTCGTCGTTCGCGGTAGTTCTGCAACGCTATGCCCGCATCGCTCGCCGTATACACCGTATGCCCGGCCCCCTGTAGAGCCGTCCGCATCAAGAGCAGATCTTCGGGGGTATCGTCGACCACGAGGATGCTCTGACTCTGAGGTACGAGGGGCACCTCGGTACGGTCCGAGGTGTCCTTGCGCAGGAAGAGGCGGAAAATAGTTCCCGTGCCTTCGCGGCTCCGGACATCGATCCAGCCACCCATGGCCTGCACGATGCTCTGGGCCACGGGCAGCCCCAGGCCAAGCGCCTCGGCCCCCGTCTTGGTCGTGAAGAGCGGTTCGAAGATGCGGCGCACCACTGAGCGGCTCATGCCGGTACCCGTATCACGTATGCGCAGTCCCACAAACACCCCGCCCCGGGCCTGGGGATTGACACGCGGCTTCAGGATCCGCCGTTCGATCGTATCGATCCGGATCACCCCGCCCTGGGGCATAGCCTCGGCCGAGTTGGTCAGGATGCTCATGAGGACATCGATCAACTGATCGGCATCGGCTTCCACGTGGGGCAGTGCCGCGGTATGCACTACGGCTTCCACGTTACGCGGCACCAAAACATGGTCCATCAGCTCCAGAGTGCGCCGCACGACATCCCCCAGGGCCACCGGCGCGACCGACACGTTGCCGGAGCTACTGGCCTTGGCCACGTGCATCAGGCGCCGGGTCAGCTCGGAGGCATGCCGCGTGGCATCCACAATGCACTGGGCGTGGCGATGGGCCCGCGTCTCGGGTATCAGGCTGTCGACCAGAAATGACGCGTAGCCGTCGATCGCGGACAGGATATTCCCAAAATTCTGCGATACGGTTTCGGCCAAGGCTCCCAGCGCATCCATGCGCTCACTCTCGCGCAGCGCGGATTCCATGCGCAGCCGGTCGGTGATGTCCTCCCCCGAGCTGAGCGTACCCACGATGGTGCCGTCGTCACTATGCACCAGCGTGTTGCGCCAAGCCATCATACGGTCGCCCCGGCCACGACTGATTACCCTGTTCTCATAGCGATCTATGGTCTCAAGTTCACCGGCCATCAACCGACCAAAGGCCTCACGCGTCGCCACGCGGTTGTCCTCCGGCACAAAGGTCTCAAACCAATCCTGCCCGACAATGTCGGTCTCAGGGCAATTCAACACATCGCAGCCGGCCCGGTTGATCAGCGAGACCCGGCCCTGCCGGTCGAGCACGACAATCATCGACCCCGTGATGTTAAGATACATCCGGGAGCGGTCCTTCTCCAGGCGGATCAGGTCCTCTGAGCTGACATTTCTCTCCGTCATCGCGTTCCCCCGTGCGCCGAACGATCCAGGGCTACAGATCTTCCGTGAGCCACTGCCATGCTAGGCAACCCACCGCCTGCATAACAAGCAGAATCCCGGTGCCCGCCCGCTCTTTACACTCGCCGGGCGCCACCCCCTGTGGTAGATGAGGGGCATTATGTTGATGGATGTACTGTATGCGGCCTGGCACACGCTGACGGCCATGGCACCCTACCTGCTGTTTGGGTTCTTCATGGCCGGCATGCTCTCGATGTTCATCTCGCCGCGACTGGTGGAGACCCACCTGGGCGGACGCGGCATCTGGCCGATCATCAAGGCCTCCCTCTTCGGCATACCGCTGCCGCTCTGCTCATGCAGCGTGATCCCCGTGGCGGCATCCCTGCGCCGGCACGGGGCCGGCCATGGCGCCACATCCGCCTTTCTCATTTCGACACCCCAGACCGGCATCGACAGCATTCTGGCCACGGTCAGCCTGATGGGGCCGGTCTTCGCCATCTTTCGCACGCTGTGCGCCTTTGTCAGTGGCGTGTTCGGCGGCGGTATCGTCGATCTGTTCGGCCCTGCGGACGCCCCCCCCGTTGACAGCGACCCCGCCACATGCTGCTGCAGCGAGGCCAAGGGCAACCGCTTCATGCGCGCCATGCAGCACGGATTCGTCACACTGGTGGATGATGTCAGTGGCCCGCTCCTGATCGGCCTCGTCATTGCCGGACTCATCTCAGCCTTTGTCCCTGCCACGCTCTTCACCGAACACATCGGCGAGGGACTGCCGGCCATGCTCCTCATGCTGGCCCTCGGCATCCCGGTCTATGTCTGTGCCACCGCATCCATCCCGATTGCGGCCGCCATGATCCTGAAGGGGGTCTCCCCAGGAGCGGCGCTGGTCTTTCTGATGACCGGCCCCGCCACCAACGCCGCCGCCATCACCACGATCTGGCGACTTTTCGGCACGCGCGCCGGCGTGGCCTTCCTCTGCTCGGTGGCGTTGACCGCGCTGGGTTCCGGCATCCTGATGGACATCTGGATTCCGGCCACAGTGCTGCGCCGGGGCATTACGGCGGAGGCCCACCACACGGCCCCGTGGCAGAACGCCGCGGCCGTTGTGCTGCTGGTCGTGCTGGCACTGCCATGGCTGCGGAAGGCGTGGCGTAAGACTTGCAATCCGCCCAAAGAGGGGGCATGATCGAACCTGTTAAGTATGACAACAAGAAGAGGCGGGGAAAACCCCCGAAAGGAGAACCCACTATGACAACATTAGAATGTGGTGTCTGCGGACACATTGAATTCAACGAGGCCCCCGAAACCTGCATGGTCTGCCGCGCGGGCAAAGAGGCCTTCAGCGAGAACGCGGAGGCCATCAAGCAGCCGGCGGATGCCGCGAATTTGACCGATGCCGAGAAGAAGCATATTCCGCAGATCGTGGTTGTAAAAGAGTGCGGTCTGGTGCCGAACCAGTGCTGCACCGATGTCCACGTGCGTGTGGGCGAGATCCTGCACGTCATGGAAGATGCCCACTTCATCCGCTGTATCGACTACTACCTGAACAGCAAGTTCATCTCGCGCGTATGGCTCTCACCGGGCGCCTGCAACCCCGGCGCGGCACTGCACCTGAACGATCCAAAGGGCACCATCACGGCCATCGAGAACTGCAACCAGCACGGCAACTGGATGGCACAGGTCGAGGT
The DNA here is from genome assembly GCA_018648805.1 of Verrucomicrobiota bacterium. Classification (GTDB taxonomy): domain Bacteria; phylum Verrucomicrobiota; class Kiritimatiellia; order UBA8416; family JABMPJ01; genus JABMPJ01. The sequence continues at coordinate 31,322 of JABGQM010000017.1, read as the reverse complement.
GTAAGCGCGTCGGATAGCGAAGCCATCGAACGGACGTTGCCGCAAGGTAGCGTCCGTTTTCTCTGTTACGCCCCGTCGTCCTCCCCCATCTCCAAAATCGCCACCAGCTCCTCCGGCGCCATCCGGAACAGCGAGCCGTGGCCTTCGTAGAAGCCGTGCTCCTCGATCATGTGGATGTTCAGGTCGGTATAGGTCACTTCACGGTCCAACACGGTATGGCGCACAGTCGTGTTGAGCTTCTGTACAATGGTGCCCCCCATGAAGGGACAGGGCAGCTTGCCGCGCACGCTATCCACCCGGATCTCGAAGCAGGGCGCCACGGCGATCGTCTCCCCCAGTCCCTTCTCCCCCGCATCGCGCAGCGCGCACATGCGCGCGGCGATGGCCTGGTGCGTCAGGTTGAGCCGCCGCACCGTGGCATCGTCATGGTCAAGAATTTCCTGAAGACTGCGGTGGTCGCTCCCCAGGAAACCATTCTGCGTAATCACACCCGGGCGCATCTCACGCTGGACTCGGTCCATGCAGGGCGACTGTATCATGTTGCTCCTCCTACGCGAACTTGTCGAAGTAGATGCGTTCCTCCGGCATCCCCTTCTCTTTCAGAACCGCGACACACGCATCGATCATGAGTGGACTGCCACACAGGTAGGCCTCGGCCTGCGCGGCATTAGCGGTGTGCCGGCCGACGACCTCGGTAATCAGCCCCGTCTCGCCACTCCAGTCATCATCCGGCGCGGGATCGGATAGCCCCGGAATAAAGCAGAAATCGGCCAGCTCACCCTCGAGGGCTTTCATCTCTTCCAGCAGGAAGAGGTCGCGCATGGAGCGGGCACCGAAGAAGTAGCGCGCCTTGCGCCGGTTGCCCCTGCGTGCCATCTCGTGCAGGATGGACTTGATCGGGGCCATGCCCGATCCACCGGCAATGAAGATGATGTCACGCTCGGTGTCGCGCAGGTAGAACTCACCGTAGGGACCGTTCACCGTGACCGGTTCACCGACCGCCAGGTGCTGATGTACATAGGTGGTACAGATACCGTTGGGCACGTACCGTACCTCCAGCTCAATCTCACTGCCGTCGGCCGGACTCGAGGAGAGGGAGTAAGCACGGTAGACCGGCTCATCCGTCAGCTCGTAGGCCGGCACCTCGAACTGGATGTACTGCCCGGCCCGGAACGTGATGCCCCCGGGGGCTTTGAGCGCCAGGCGTACCTCCTTGATGTCATGCGTCAGGTTACGCAAGGCTGACACCTCGGCCTCGAACTGCTTCACACTGAAGAGCGCTTCAGGCACCTCGATGCGCAAATCGTTCTTAACCTTCACCTGGCAGGAGAGGCGGACCTGCGCGGCCACCTCGTCAGGTGTGAGCCACGGCGTCTCGGTGGGGAGCGGCTCACCCGCGCCCTCAAGCACCTTCAGCTTACACAGCCCGCATGACCCGCGCCCCCCGCAGGCGGAGGGGATGAAGATCTCCTCCTCCTTGAGCGTGCTGAGCAGGGAGCTGCCCCCATCAACTGTGAGCGTCTTCTCCCCGTTGATCGTGAGCGTGACTTCGCCATAGTTAGCAATAGTCGCATCCGCGATGACCATGATGACGGCCAGCAGGGAGGTCAGAGCGCACATCACACCCACGGCTATAAGAAAAGAGATCACTGTAGTTTCAGCCCGCAGAACAGAGAGGGCTCACCATGAAGATCATGAAGAACAACTCCCTTTTCCATCCCCTTCATGCCCTTCATGCCCTTCATGGTGAGATCCCATGCCCCTTGCTTAGTTTAACGTCATCATTCCGTTGAACCCCATGAAGGCCAGGGCCATGATGCCGGCGATAATCAGCGTGATGCCGGCACCCTCCAAGCCAACCGGAACCTTGGCCCGCACCATCTTTTCGCGGATTCCAGCCATGGCCAGGATCGCCACCATCCAGCCGAGACCACTGCCGAGGCCGTAGCCGAATGCTTCGGCCAGGGTGTAGTCACGAATCACCATGAAGAGGCTGACTCCCAGGATAGCGCAGTTGACCGTGATCAGCGGCAGGAAGATGCCCAGCGCCCCGTAGAGCCGCTCCGAGAACCGTTCGATGATCATCTCGACAACCTGCACGAAGGCCGCAATCACCACGATGAACATGATGAAACGCAGGTAGTCGAGATCGAGCGGCAGCAGAATGTAGTGGTAGCAGATCCAGTTGAGCACGCTTGTGCTCGTCATGACAAAAACTACGGCGGCCCCCAGGCCGAGCGAGGTCTTGACCTCGCGTGACGCCCCCAGGAACGAACACATGCCCAGATAGTTCGTAAGCAGGATGTTGTTCGTAAACACCGCGGCAAAAAGAACCCCCAGAACGGCGGCCATCTCGCTCATGATGCCTCCTTCGTCTCGTCATCCGGTTTGAGGATCAAGCCCTTCACAATCCAGATAAAGAGGGCCAGCATGAAGAAGGCGCCCGGTGCCATGACCATGATGGCCCAGTTCTCCCACCAGCCGCCCAGCACCTGAACCCCCCAGACTGAGCCGGACCCCAGAAGCTCCCGACAGAACGCGATCGCGAGCAGAACATAGGAATAGCCAATCCCCGCCGCCACACCATCCACAAACGAGAGGCCGGGCGGATTGCTCAGCGCAAAGGCTTCGGCGCGCCCCATAATGATGCAGTTCGTGATGATCAGGCCCACATAGGGTCCCAGTTGCCGCCAGATCTCGGGGTAGAACGCCTTGAGTGCGATATCCACGATGATCACGTAGGTCGCGATGATCAACACCTCGACCATCATGCGGATGCGTGAGGGCATCCAGCGCCGTAGCAAGGAAACGGTCAGGTTGGAGAGCGACAGCGTGAAGAGCAATCCGGCACACATCACGAACGTGTTCTTGACCGAGTTCGTCACCGCCAACGTCGAGCAGATGCCCAGCACCTGGACGAAGACCGGATTGTCCCGCCCGATGTTGTCGCGAAAGATCTGCTTCGCTTCAGTGGTGCGTGGGGGCATGCGACGGCATCCTCGTTGATGGGGTGATAGCAGGGGCTTCTTCAATCAACCGGTTCAATAGATCGCGCACAGCCACCGAGGTAACCGTCGCCCCGGTAATGGCATCCAGCTTGGCGGGGTCCTTTGAACGGGTCCCTTCCGCCACCAGCGATAGCCCGCCGACACGCCCCTTGATGTGCTCCCCGTACCATGACTCCATGATACGCGCACCCAGGCCCGGGGTTTCGTTCTGCTTCACGAAAGCAATCCCCGTGAACTGCGTTAACGAGGGGTCGAGCCCCACGACCGCCTCGATCGTGCCCCACAGCCCAGCGCCCTGCCGGATAAACACAACGGCTTGATGCGGGCCCTGTGCGGCCGCGCGGATCTCGTAGCACGTTGCGTTCTCTTCGTCGGGCAAAGGGGTCACGCAACGGTCGTACCACGTCAAGATCGTCTCCGAGTCAGCCGGGACTTTCAAGCCCGCCGCCACCATGATTCCCTGCCGGAGATAAAGGGCCTCGTTGCTGAGCACACGCTCACGGCTCCCGAGGTGCACCGCCGCCACAACGGAGATGCAGACCAGCGTCACGCTGAACATGAAGAACACCATGAACAGCCGCGCCGATGCTTTTGACCTCTTGGTTTTCATTTCTTCTTCACCGTGACCGCCTTGATGGCGTGATCCATGATCGGGGCAAACATATTGGCCAGAAGGATCGCAAACATCGTACCTTCCGGCCACGCCGAGAACACCGTGATCAGTGAACTCATGCTTCCGATGAATGCCCCGTAGATCCAGCGGCCCTGCTGCGTCGTGGGGCCCGAGACCGGATCGGTGGCATAGAAGAAGATTCCAAAGAGGACGCTGCCGGCCAACAGCCCATGCAGCGGCGAGGCCACGCCGGCGCAGCCGATTGACCAGAAAATCGCCTGCATCACGAGATAGCCGGCCAGACATCCCACCACAATGCGGTGGTTGGCCGCCTTCTTCCACACCAGGTAGCTTCCGCCCAGGAGCACCAGCAGGGCACTGGTCCCGCCCAGCACACCCGAAGTAGTGCCCAACAGCAAGTGGAGCAGCGGCACCGCTTCGCCCGCCTTGAGCGCCATGCAGGGCGTGGCCTGCGTTACCGCGTCAGCCGCGTACGCCCCAAAGCCACCCAGGGAGCCCTCCACGGGGTCGACCCACTGGCCTGTCATGTGCCGGCCGAACGAGACGTAAATGAAGGCGCGCCCGGTCAGGGCCGGGTTGAAAATGTTCTTGCCGAACCCACCGAACACCATCTTGCCGAAGACGATGCCGAAAACAATACCCAGCACGGCCATCCCAACCGGAAGCTGAGGTGGCAGGGAGAGCGCGAACAGCGTGCCGGAGACAAACACCGCGGCCGAAGCCGGCTGCTTCCAGCGGCGCGTAAAGGCATACTCCGCCGCGAAGGCGGCGGCGTTCACCACCACCAGGAGCAGGAGCGCACGCCATCCAAAGAAGTAGACCGACGAGGCGGCGATGGGGGCAAGCGCCCACAGCACGCGCGTCATAGGCAGCAGCTTGCGCACGACCTTTGCCAACAGCGCCATTCGCCTCCCCGCTTCTTCAAGGAATGGTAAGCCGGCGGTCGGGATCGAACCGACGAACCTGCTGATTACAAATCAGCTGCTCTGCCAACTGAGCTACACCGGCTATATACCACGGGGGCGATTAGCCTTCCGCGGTGAAATCTTCTGTGCCTACGCCGCAGTCCGGACAGACCCAGTCATCCGGGATATCACCAAAGGCGGTGCCGGGCGCGATGCCGCCATCCGGGTCACCGAGCTCGGGGTCATAGACATAGCCACAGGCATTGCAAACGTATTTCATTGTGATCACTCCTACTATACTATTTCGCTTCCAAACTGAAACAGCCCATATGGTATCGGCTCAGCCGGGAAGCGCAATTCATTTCTTGAGGGTCTGTTTTCACTTGCCTCTCAACGGCACTATGGATATCCTACCGCGCTTCTGTTGAAAGCAGTGCGCCCATCGTCTATCGGTTAGGACTCCAGGTTTTCATCCTGGCAAGAGGGGTTCGACTCCCCTTGGGCGTGCCATGCAGTAGAGCCTCACAAGCTCGGCTCACTTCATGGCAAGCCGGCACAGAGTCCACCACCCCATATCGGAGCATCAAGGGATACCACCATGCGCGCAGTGATCCTCGATCTCGACACTCTGCGGCCCGATCACCTGGGATGCTATGGCTATCACCGTGACACGAGTCCGGCCATCGATCGCATCGCGTCCATGGGTACCCGCTTCGACAACTACTACACCCCCGATGCGCCCTGTCTTCCCTCACGCGCCTCACTGATGTCGGGGCAGTTCGGCATCCACCACGGCGCCGTCGGGCACGGCGGAACCGCCGCCGACATGCGGTTGCAGGGCGGTCCGCGCGGCTTTCGCTCCGACTACGCCAGCAACAGCCTCTGGATGCAGTTCCGCCACGCCGGCATGCACACCTGTTCGATCTCGCCCTTTGCCGAGCGCCATTCATCATTCTGGTTCCTCGCGGGACTCAACGAGATGCACAACCATATCGGCAAAGGCGGCGATGAGTCGGCCGAGGAGGTGACGCCCATCGTCATGCAGTGGCTCGACGAACACGCCGCCGATGACAACTGGATGCTGCACGTCAACTACTGGGACCCGCATACGCCCTACCGCGCCCCGGCAAGCTTCGGCAACCCATTCGAGGGCGAGCCGCTGCCGGAGTGGCTGACCGAAGATGTTCTGAAAGCGCATACCGCCCTGGCCGGGCCGCACACGGCCCGCGACAATGGGATGTACACCGGCACCGACAACCCCGCCTATCCACGCCACCCCAATGATGTGAAAGATATGGAGCAGCTGCGCCGCTGCATCGACGGCTACGACTGCGGTATTCGCTTCATGGATGACCACATCGCCATGATTCTGGAGAAGCTTGAGAGCGTCGGTATTCTTGAAGACACGGCCATCATCGTCACCTCGGACCATGGCGAGAACTTCGGCGAGCTGGGCGTCTACTCCGAGCATGGCACGGCCGACCACCCCACCTGCCGCATCCCGATGATCATCAAGTGGCCCGGCCTGCCCGCCGGCCAGGTGGACACCGGACTGCACTACAACCTCGACCTCGCGCCCACGATCGCCGACCTGCTTGGCCAGAAGCCATGGGACCGCTGGGACGGACGCAGCTACGCCACCACACTGCGCACAGGCGCCGACAGCGGACGCGAGGCGTTGATTCTCAGCCAGAATTGCCACGTCTGCCAGCGCTCTGTGCGCTGGGACCGCTGGCTCTACATGCGTACCGCCCATGACGGCTTCCACCCGCACTATGCCGAGGAGATGCTGTTTGATATCGAGGCCGACCCGCACGAGACGACCGACCTGACCGCCACCCACCCCGACATCATCGCCGAGGGCCGCACACGCCTGGCGGCCTGGAAGACGGAGATGATGGCCTCGCTGCCCGAAGGCTACGTGAACGATCCCATGGACACCGTTCTCGCCGAAGGCGGACCGCAGCATGCTCGTGTGGGCCACGCTCCGATCAAGGCCTACTTCGAGCGGCTGCGCGCCACCGGGCGTGCCGACAAGATTGAGGCCATTCTGGCACGCCACCCCTCCCTCAGGTGACCACCGTCCAGTCGGTATCCCCCTTTTTTCTTGATCCCGAGGGGTACGATATGAAGAATGGCCCCTCTTTTCAGGGAATGTGGAAGCAATAGCTAAGGAGTAGTATGAGTGTAGCCAAGAAGCAGAACATGTTGATCGCCCAGAGTGGTGGTCCCTCCATGGTCATCAACCAAAGCCTCGTCGGGGCCGTGATCGAAGCCAAGAAGCAGGCCTCCATCGGCCGTATCTTCGGCTCCCTGCACGGTATCCAGGGCATCCTTGAAGAAGACCTGATTGATCTACGCAAAGAATCCGTCACAACGCTTGAGGCCGTGGCCGCCACACCGTCCTCCGGACTCGGCACCGTCCGCAAGAAGCCCACCGCCGAGGACTGCACGCGCATCTTCGAAATCCTGCGCGCCTACGATGTGGGCTACTTCTTCTATGTCGGTGGCAACGATTCCGCCGAGACCGTCCACATCATCAACCAGGAGGCGATCAGGGCCAAGCACCCGATCCACTGCTTCCATATTCCGAAGACGATCGACAACGATCTGCGGTCGAACGACCACACACCCGGTTTCGGCAGTGCCGCCCGCTTTGTGGCCCTGGCCCTACAAGGCGTCAACCTCGACAACCGCGCGCTTCCCGGTGTCCATATCTCGGTCATCATGGGCCGCCATGCCGGATTTCTCACGGCCGCCGCGGCACTGGGGCGCGTCTACGAGGACGACGGTCCGCACCTGGTCTACCTGCCCGAAAAGCCCTTCAGCATGACGCAGTTTGTCAAGGACGTGAAGGCCGTCTATAAGAAGTATGGCCGCTGCCTGATCGCCGTCTCCGAAGGGATCCAGGACAGCAAGGGCGTTGCCATCGCCGCCAAGTTCAGCAAGGAAGTTGATTCGCACGGCAACGTACAACTCAGCGGCACGGGCGCGCTGGGCGACCTGCTCGTGGCCCAGCTCAAGGCCAAGACCTCCATCGGCCGCCTGCGTGCCGACACGTTCGGCTATCTGCAACGCTCCTTCTTCGGCTGCACATCCGTCGTGGACGCCCGGGAAGCCCGCGCGGTGGGTTCGGTCGCCGTGAAGACCGCCTGCAAGGGCGTGAAGAGCGGATCGATCGCCATCAAGCGCAAGCCCGGCAAAGCCTACAAGGTGAGTTTCGAACGCGTCCCGCTCAAGGCGGTCGCCCGCGACGCCCGCGAGATGCCCAACACCTTCATCAACAAGGCCGGCAACGATGTCACGCAGGCCTTTGTCGACTACGCGGCTCCGATCGTGGGCAAACTGCCCAAGCCCGGCCGCTTCAAGGGTGTGAAGGTGAAGAAGTAGGGTGCGCATCCCTGAATTGACTTAGACAGAAAGCCGTCCCTGTAGTGGGGGCGGCTTTCTATTCTCAACACCCAACATCCAACAAGGAATGTCCAACTCCCAAGTGAGCGAGGCAAGAGAGAATGGAAAAAGCCCAAGGACCTGACATTCGCCCGACTCGCTCACGTGGATGTTGGGAGTTCCTTGTTGGATGTTGGGTGTTGAATCCCTATCCAATCAGCCGCACACAGGGCTTCCCCTTCGTCGCCGCCACCTTGCCAATCACCGTCCCCGGCTGCCGGGCCGCCTTGAGGGCCGTGAGCGTGGTGTCGACATCTTGCGGGCGCACGATAATCGTGTAGCCGATGCCCATGTTGAAGACGCGGTACATCTCGTCGCGATCGACCTCGCCCTTGGTTCCTATAAACTCGAAAACGGGCGGCACGTTCCATGTCGAACGATCGATGACCACCTCGGTGCCCGCAGGCAGGATGCGTGGAATGTTGTCGACCAATCCGCCGCCGGTGATGTGAGCCATGCCGCGGATGCGCACCTTCTTCATGACCGCGAGTACCGGCTTGAGATAACTGCGGTGCACGGCCAGAAGCACGTCCGCTACGCTGCGCTTGGTGCCGGGGAAGATGTCGTTGATACCGAGCTTGGCTTTGTCAAAGATCACCCGCCGCGCCAACGAATAGCCGTTGGTATGCAGGCCGGTTGATTTCAGACCGATCACGACATCCTTCGGCCGAATCTGCTCACCCGTCACCAGCGCCTTGCGCTGCACGCTGCCCACAATCGTCCCGACCAGATCGTACTCGCCTTCCGGGTAGAGCCCCGGCATCTCGGCGGTCTCGCCGCCGAGCAAGACGCAGCCGTTCTCGCGACAGGCCTTGCACAGCCCCTTAACCACATCCTTGAAAACCGGCCCTTTCAGCTTGGCCGTGCCGAGGTAATCGAGGAAGAACATCGGCGTGGCGCCTTGCACCAGGATATCGTTGGTGCAGTGGTTGATCAGGCACTGTCCCACCGTGTGATGACGCCCTGCCATGACGGCCACATTGAGCTTGGTGCCGACGCCATCCGCACTCGCCACCAGGATACTACCCGCACCGGGGGCCTTGAAAAGCCCACCGAATGAACCAATGTTACTGAGCACATCCTTGGTCGAGGTCTTCTTCACCATGCGCTTAACTGCGCCCAGCGAACTCATCATTTCATCAATGTCCACGCCTGCGGCCGCGTATGCGGAGGTCTTCTTCTGCTTTGCCATATGCGGTACCTGTTGCTTTGGGTTTCGGGTTTTGGGGGGCTTGCGAAGGTTCGTGGCGCTGACGCTACACCCCGTGGAAATCGAGATTGCGCAGGACTTCTTCTTCGTCGAAGGGCTTGATCAGATAGCCGCACGCGCCCAACTCAAACATCTGCTTGATGACCTCGCGGTTGGCATAGGCCGTGCAGAGCAACACCTTGGTGGTCCGCTTGAGGTCCGCATTCTTCATAAACCAGATACCGTCTTCACCCGGCATGCGGTAATCGGCCATGACGATGTCGAAATCGGTCTCGGCCACTTTCACCACGGCCTCCTTCGCATTGTCGACCGTATGCACCTCATGTTCGTGCTGTTCGAGCATCTGGCGCAGGGCCTCGAGCAGGGCATGATCGTCATCCATAATCAGAATACGCATCTTCTTGTTCTCTGTGGTCATAATGGACCTCCAAACAGTGCTCTCAGCCGTCAGGGAATTCTCGCATAGCCGCGCGCCTGAGATCAACCCCTATTCGCTGGACAAGAAGAGGCTCAGCGGGCAAGGTTTTTGAGGTGTGAGTTGTGAGTTGCGGGGGGGGACATGGTTGAGCGGCTGGGCGAGAGATTTGACCGGGAGCAGGAACGGTTTGTTGAGGAGTGGAAATCCTTTCTGCGCTTCCCGACTGTCGGGGCCGACCCGACGCATCACCCCGACTGCGCCGACTGCGCGGCCTGGTTGCGCGATCACCTGGCCGGCATAGGCCTGCAGGCCGAGACGCTGGAGACGACCCGCCTGCCGGCGGTCTATGCGGAGCATCGCACCGGCCGTGATGCGCCCACGATTCTTTTCTATGGCCACTACGACGTCCAGCCGGCCGACCCGATCGAGGCGTGGACCACCCCCCCCTTCGAGCCACACCTGCGTAACGGACGCCTCTATGCCCGCGGTGCCGAGGACAACAAGGGCCAGCTCTTTGCGTTTTTGAAGGCGGTCGAACTGCTGCTCGCGGACCACCAGCTGGACCTCAATCTCAAGATCATCATCGAAGGCGAGGAGGAGAGCGGCAGTCACGGTCTCTCAGATAGGCTGGATGCGTGGCAGGAACGCCTCGCGGCCGACATCCTCATGGTCGCCGATACAGGCACCGTGGCGGACGGCACGCCCACCATCGTGATGGGCTTGCGCGGTATGCTGCATCTGGCGGTTTCACTACGCGGCCCCTCCCACGACCTGCACTCGGGGCTGCATGGCGGCCTGGCGCTCAACCCGGTCTCTGAACTGGCGCGTCTGCTGGCCACCCTCTTTGCCGCTGACGGGAGCATTGCCGTGCAGGGCTTCTATGACGGAATCCAGCCGCCCACCCCGGTCGAGCGGGAGCTGATCCAGCGCACCTCCTTCGACCCGGCCGCCTATGCCGCCAGCATCGGCATGCCGCCTGTTGCCGGCGAAACCCGCTTTGCACCGCTCGAACGCCTCGGCTTTCGGCCCGCCCTCGATATCAACGGTTTCAGCGGCGGCAATGCCGAGAGCATGAAGACGGTCATCCCCGCCACGGCCAAAGCCTGTCTGACCGCCCGCCTCGCGGCCGGGCAGGACCCCGAACGCTGCCTGCAGGCCATCTGCGATCACCTGCAGGCCCACACACCGGAGGCGATGGCGTTGACGATCTCCAATGCCGGATCAGCCGGCCCCGGCTTCCGGATCGACCCCGAAAGCGCGCCGGTTGAGCTGGCGCGCAACGTGCTGACCGCCATGACCGGCGGCGACCCGGTTTATCACTGGGAGGGCGCTTCGATCCCGATCATTCCTGCCCTGGCCGCCGCCTCCGGGGCGGCGCCCTTGCTGGTCGGGTTTGGCCATGAAGACGACCATATCCATGCTCCGGATGAATCCTACTCGATCGCGCAGTTCAAGCGCGGCTTCCTCTACGCCACCAACCTGCTTGTGGCTGCCGCCCGCCTGCATCGTGATGACCTGACGTGAATACACCCCCCAAAAAGCAACGCGGGACAAACGAGGCGAACGAGGTCCTGACCGGGACCGTGGAGAACATCGTCTACCGGGCCGAGGAAACCGGCTACACCGTGTGTGGCCTGCGTGTCAGCGGCCGCAAGGACGCCGTCACCGTGGTGGGCACCTGTGCCGCCATCTGGGCCGGTGAGACGCTGCGTACCGAGGGCACGTGGACACGCCACCCCAAGCACGGCTATCAGTTCCAGGCCGCCAGCATGATCTGCGTGGCCCCCACCTCGGCCCACGGCATCGAGCGCTACCTCGCCTCGGGCATGGTCAAGGGGATCGGCAAGGTCATGGCCCAACGACTCGTGGCCGCCTTCGGCGACGATACGCTCAGAATCATCGACAAGGAGTCTGAACGCCTGCGCGAAGTGGACGGCATCGGCCCCAAGCGGCGCGGCCTCATCAAGGACAGCTGGATCGAGCAGCATGCCGTGCGCGACATCATGATCTTTCTGCAGAGCCACGGCATGGGCACCGCCCAGGCCGCACGGATCTACCGGCAGTATGGCAGCCAGGCCGTCGCGATCATCTCGGAGAATCCCTACCAGCTCTGCCGCGATGTCTGGGGGGTCGGGTTCAAAACAGCCGATGGCGTGGCCAAAAGTATCGGCGTACCGCCCCAGTCCAAGCTGCGTGCCCGTGCCGGACTGGTCTACACGATGGAGACACTGGCCTCTGAAGGCCACTGCTTCTGTCTGGATGCCGAGCTGATTCTGCAAGCCCAGGACCTGCTCGATATTCCAGCCGAGATCCTCTCTGAGGCGCTCGCCAGCGAGCTCGAACGTAGTGAGCTGGTGCGCGACGACAACCGGATCTACCTGGCCTCGCTCTACCATGCCGAGACCGGCGTCGCGGAGCGGCTGATCACGCTCAGTCGTAGCGAACGCAGCTTCCGCCCGATTGTCGTCGAGAAGGCGGTCGCCTGGGCCGGTCAACGTATGAAACTCGAGTTTGCCCCGATGCAGGTGCAGGCCCTACAGACCGCGCTGGCCGAGAAAGTGTCGGTCATTACGGGCGGACCCGGTGTCGGCAAGACCACGATCATCCGCGCCCTGGTAGATGTGTACCGCGCGCGTGGGCTCACCATCGCCCTCGCGGCCCCCACCGGCCGCGCGGCCAAACGTATGGAAGAGGCGACCCATCACGCCGCCAGTACCCTGCACCGTCTACTCAAGTTCAATCCCGCGGTGCACGGGTTCGAACACGACCGCGCCAACCCGCTCGCGATCGATGTCGTGATTCTGGATGAATGCTCCATGATCGACATCGCCCTCATGCAGAGCTTTCTGAATGCCCTGCCCGACCCCTGCTGCCTCGTGCTCGTGGGGGATATCGACCAGCTGCCCAGCGTGGGGCCCGGCAACGTGCTGCGCGACATTATCGACTCGGAGGTGATCGCCTATCGCCGTCTCGACCATATATTCCGCCAGGACAAGGGCGGTGCCATTGTCCGTAACGCGCACCACGTGAATCACGGCGAGGCGCTCGAGACCGGCGAGCGCGCCGAGAGCTCTGACTTCTTCTTTATCTCGGCCGAGCACCCGGAGGATGTCATCGACAAGATGCTTCAGCTCATCACGCGGCGCATCCCCGCCAAATTCGGGTTCAACCCGATCCATGACATCCAGGTCCTGACGCCCATGCGCCGCAACCAGCTCGGGGCCGAGAACCTGAACGGGCTGTTGCAACAGGCCCTCAATCCCACGGGGGCCGAATTGCAGCGTTTCGGGCGGGCCTACCGCGACGGCGACCGTGTGATGCAGATCCGCAACAACTACGACAAGGAAGTCTTCAACGGCGACATCGGGCTGGTGCATCAGATCAACAGCGCCGAGCAGGAGTTGACGGTTGACTTCGATGGACGGCGGGTCACCTACGCGGTCAACGAGCTGGATGAACTGGTGCTCGCCTACGCCTGCTCGATCCACAAGTCGCAGGGCAGTGAATACCCGGCCGTGATCATTCTGATGACAACCCAGCATTTTAAGCTTCTACAACGCAACCTGCTCTACACCGCCATCACGCGTGGACGCAAGCTGGTCTGCCTGGTCGGCCAGCAGAAGGCGATCGGCATGGCGATCCGCAACAACGAGATCCGCCTGCGCCGCACCGCCCTGCGCCAGCGCCTGGCCATGGCCGGCTAGAGCCCGAGGCTGAGCTGGCCGCGCACTTCGACCTTGCGGCCGGCGGGCAGGTCGGGATCGTTGGTGTAGTAGACCGCAAACTTGACGCCCGGATACTCACGCGCCAGCTCCTGTTCGATGAACGTCTCGACCGCCTGCGCGTTGCCTTCGTCGTCGTCGGAGAATCCCACGCTTATGGGTTTATCCACACCGCGTTCGCGCAGAATGCCGATGACGTGGCGCACAAAATCGCGGATGGCAAACTGCTTGCCCTCTTCCGTCCCGGCGGCCTCGTAGTCATGCTCACGCAGCAGCTCGCGGAAACGGGGCGACATGCAGCCGTGATATTTGTTGAGCGAGAGGTAGTAGTCGAGGACCTCCACATCGCTATCCTTATCGTGGCCCGGCTCAAGCCATTCCAGATAGCCGCGCAGGTTACGCAGCATCACCTGCTTCTCCGCATCCGTGAAAATCCGGTCAACGAAGTAGCGGACACCCGCCTGGAGCACATCCGGATCGTGGCCGCGGGCCGTGACAATCGCAAAGAGGCGGCCCTCGGTCAGTACCCGTTTGAGCGTATCAAAACTGGGGGCCGGCAGGGCCTCGCCGCTGACCACACGATCGATGGCCTCGCGCGTGTCACGCAGGAAGACATTCTCCTCCTCGATCTCCACATCGCGAAAGTCCCGAAAGGCCTCTTCCCAATCCCCGCCGGGCGGGCGGTACTGCGCGGTGTCGTTGCGGATCAGACTGAACAGGGCCGTAGAGACCGAATAGGGCGTCCACGCGCCGTCCACGTTGCGACGCTCGAGATGAATCCGTGTCGGCATGTGCAGAACATTGTCATCCCAATCGAAGATGAAGTAGCGCAGGTCGCGATCTGCTACGGCGTAGTTAATGTCACGGGAAGGGGTCACACGAGTCTCCGGTCTACTCGGGCAGCAGACTGTTAAGACGGGCACGTCGCCGTTGATCACGCTCGGTGTCAACACGCGCGGGATCGCCCTGCCAATCCACCGCTGGCCAGACGCGCGCCGTACCGTCGTTGCCGGCCGACAGGAGCAGTCGCCCGTCCGCCGAGAACTGCAAGCTGGCGATCCAGCCCTGGTGACCTTCCAGCTTGAGCAACTCACTGCCGTTGGTGGCATCCCAGATGCGGATGCCCTGCTTGCCGGCCGTAGCCACGCGGCGACCGTCGGGCGAAAAGGCCACGGCCGATACGGCACTCCCAGCGCCCTTGAGTGTTAGTTTTTCTTCGCACCCCGGGAGGCTCCAGAGTCGCGCCGTCATGTCGCGACTGCCGGTGATCACATACTGCCCATCCCGCGAAAATGCCAGGGTCGTGACATGGTCTGTATGCTTGTCAAAGTGGCCCACATCGTCGCCCGAGACGGCATCCCAGATGCGTACGCCATCGCCCGCCATGAGAAGCAGTCTCCCGTCCGGCGAGAACTCGGCGATACGTGACACCTGCTTATCGACCCGAATGGTGATGGGGCGCTTTCCGCTGTCGGCATCCCACACACGCAGACCATCATAGCCCGCGGTGACAATGCGGCCACCATCAGGCGAATAGGCCGCCCAGGTTATGGCCCCGCCATGTCCACTCAGGGCACGCAGCATGCCGCCGGTCTGGGCGTCCCAGATGCGCGTGGTACCGCCGTCTGAGGCGGTCAACACGTGACGGCCGTCGGGCGAAAGCGAGGCACAGGTCAGGCGGCCGGTCTGCTTGTCAAAGACCTTTACGAGACGGCCATCCAGGCCGC
Source organism: Verrucomicrobiota bacterium (assembly GCA_018648805.1). Classification (GTDB taxonomy): domain Bacteria; phylum Verrucomicrobiota; class Kiritimatiellia; order UBA8416; family JABMPJ01; genus JABMPJ01. The sequence continues at coordinate 16,248 of JABGQM010000017.1, read as the reverse complement.
CCCAGAGCCGCACATGGCCATCTTCACCGGCCGTTACCATCTGCCGGGCGTGTGGCCCGAAACGCGCCGTCACGACCGCCCCCTCATGCCCACGCAGCGTCAGGGAACTGCCCGTGTGGTGCGCATCCCAGACCCTGATCGAGCCATCCCGTCCCCCGGTCACCGCCAGGCGTCCATCCGGCGAGAAAGCCGCGGCGGATACCACAGCCGCATGCCCACGCAGATGGAGGGTGCGCTGCCCCGTGACGGCACTCCACACCTGCACCGCACTGGATCCGCCCACCGTCAACAGCTGCTCTGCCGCGGGATCAAACACCACGCCATCCAGGGAGACATCAGGCTCGCGGAAAGGGATCAGTTTGAGCGTCTGGCGACTCGCGACATCCCACACGCGCAACAGGGCATCGTCACTGACAGTGCTGACCTGCTGCGCACGCTCATCAAAGGCCACCTGGCTCACGCCACCCGGATGCGGTCCCAGCGTGGCAACCAGACTCCCATCACTGATCTGCCACACCCGCGCGGTCGCGTCACGGCTGCCCGTCAACAGAAGGGTGCCGGCCCGGTTCATCGCCGCCGCAAGCACCACGCCCTGGTGACCCGTCAGCTGTACCAGGCGCCGCCCTGTTTCAAGCGCCCACACCGCCAGTTCGCCCTGTGCACCCGAGGCGACGAGATGGCGGCCGTCAGGGCTGAACATGGACTGGTAGACCGACGGGACGAAGGCATCCAGCGGTATAGAGGTCACGCGGTGCGACGCCACATCCATGAACTGAAGACGGCCCCGCTCAACGCCCCACAGGATGCGCTTGCCGTCGGCCGTGAAGACAAGCGGTAGCGCCGTGGCCGCGCGCCCATCAAACACCTCTTCACGGCTCGGATCGGCCAGGTTCCATACGCGCACCGTCTGGTCGGCCGCCGCGGAGACGACACGCTGCCCATCCGGCGCAAAAGCCAGCGCCGCCACGCTGCCGCCATGCCCCTTCAGGCGGGCGAGACATTCATGTGCCGCGTAGACCAAGCGCCCCCACTCCCAGCCGCGCTGCCCCTGCGGCACCTGCCACAACATGGCCTCGGCCGCATGGCCCTGCAGATCGGCCATCCGCTTCGAAGCCAGCGCAATCATATGGTAGTAGTTCTCCTGCTCAGCCGTGGCCAGGGCGGCCACGGCCTGCAAGCGCTGACGCTCCTCTTCCATCTTGGCCGTCTGGGCACGGTCCCGCTCGACATGCATCTCCTGCTCAGCCGCAACGGCACGGTTGCGCTCCTCCAGCATCTGCCGCTCGGCGCGCATGGCACGATCGCGCTGCGTGCGTGTCACCACGTAGGCCATAGCCATCACAGCAAAAGCAGCCAAACCGGCCACGATCGCGGCCACGATACTCAGGCGCACCACCCTGCGGCGGCGCCGGGCCTCGGCCTCGGCCTCTTTCACCTTGGCCGCGAGATCATCCGGGCGGGCCAGCTGCATGCCCGGCAAGGGCCACTGCTTGACATCCGCCTCGATCGCACGCACCTGCGAGCCGGCCAACGAGAGGTCGCCGCGCGTGAGAGCCGTGCGCGTGAGTTCCTCGCGTACGGCGCGCAAACCATACACCGCCTGACGGTTGCCGGCCCAGAGATGGAGGGCCTGCTGGAAGCCTCCAATAATCTCGTTGAATTCACGGTAGGCATCCGCCCCGCCCTTCTCGGCAACGGCATCCAGCCGATTGGCGGCCGATTCGGTCAACGTCACGCTCTCGGCATGGGCCTGGTGATTGTGGATGGCCTCCTGGAACTCGCGCACGGAGGCGTAGCGTTTGGCCGGATCGGTCGCGAGGGCATGCCGGGCGATGTCAACCAACTCCCCCTTCTCGTCCGTCGGGCGGAGCTCGTTATCGCAGGCCGCCGCAATCGCATCGCGCGCATTATCGCCCGGATGCGGCGGCTTGCCCGTGATCATCTCGTAGAGGATGGCGCCCAGCAGGTAGATGTCGCTGGCACAGCCCATGGCTGTGTAATCACACAGGGCCATCTCGGGCGCCATGTAGGCCGGCGACCCGGCCAGGGTAGCGTGCTCGGTCAGCGGTTCGGCCTTATCGCTACCCACACTGGCGGCCAGCCCCCAGTCCATCACCAAGACTTCACCGTAGCCACCGATCATGACGTTGGAGGGCTTGAGATCGCGATGGATCACCCCCTTGTCATGCGCAAAGGCCACCGCATCACAGACGGCCAGAAGAATACGCAGGTTCTCGGCCTGTGACTTGGTCTTGACGACCTCGTTCCACGACGTCCCCTCAATCTCCTTCATGGCATAGAACAGCTTGCCATCGGGCGTCTTGCCGAGATCATGGATCGGGATGATGTTGGGGTGATCCAGCTCACCGGTGACCAGCGCCTCGGAGAGGAACTTGTTGGCCGCGACCGAATCGACCTCGCCATCCGACTGGATCATCTTGACCGCGATGCGCCGATCAAGCGAGGCCTGGCGCGCGGAGTAGACCACCCCCATACCGCCCTTGCCGAGCGTACGGGTCAACTCGTAATCGAGGTCGCCACCGTCGGGGCCGCCGACCGTGCGCAGGATATGGGGGTGCAGGTGGAGGCGTGACCGGGCCACGTCGGCGCTACCGGCCCCCTCACTCTTGATCGAGACCGTCGCATCGGTTGTCGCCAAGTCAAGGTAGTCATGGCCGGCCAGGGTCACGTCATGTTCGCCCACGCTCCCGTCCAGAGTCAGATCGCGTTCGCCTGCACTCGCCGGTACGGTATCGTCCTGTTCAGCCATGCCCCGTTGTACGCAACTGGCCCCGGGCACGCAAGTGTAGATCTGGAAGCATGGTGTCGGGAGAACGGCCAGTGACACATGAAGCGAGCGACGAGATGCGGGCCGGGATGAATATAAAGCGGCGAGCCATTTCTTCTCGTCAGACATACGTCGTGTCCCCTTGGTCGCTCGCTCTCGGAAACACGGCAGACCCCTGCCTACGGCTCAACCCCTGTCAAACAGTAGTACATACTGGTACACTGCTTGCCACATGCGGGTACATGATTGGACAATGCGACGGTCCAAATATCGTACCGTACAGTATCGATCACCCCATTGCATCTCCAAGGCGATATCATCACGTGTCTCCACGTAAGACACTTATAATGAACAGATTGAATATACGGCTCTAGCGGGCCTTTCTTGGAGTAGGGATTTATGAAGAAAGGAGAGCAAACCGACAAACATGGCACGAGAGCTGCACTAACCACCACAACTGGAAACACTGGAATGGCCAACATGGCCAGACCTTCTGCTACACGGAGAGCACAACGTGAATGAGACAGTGACTGAGAACAATGAGAGACTCCTGACGGCACGGGAGGTGCGCGACCGGCTACGGCTGCCACTCTCCACGGTCTACTACCTGGCCAAGGAGGGCAAGTTGCGAGGATTCAGGGTCGGCCGGTCATGGCGTTTCCATGTGAGTGAAATCAACCGCATTATGCAGGTCGATCGCTACCGCCACCAAGCGGTCCCACGGCGCGACGAGGAGACTACCCAATGAGCCAGAGAGAAGAGACCTACCACGGATTCAGCATCAGCCAGACCGACTACGACGACATCACGGCGCTGACCCCAACCGGATCGATCACGTTTGAAAACTGCGCCGAGCTGCGCATCTTGCTTGAACGGGCATCCGAACGCCCGCAGCCCACGATCCTTCTCGATGGCCGACGCATTGGCGCGGTCGACAGCGAGGCCCTGGAACTCCTCATGGAGTGGCATGGCCGGCTGAGCGGGGCCGGCGGTTCGCTCAAACTGGTGGCACTCACCGATACGTGCGCCGACATCCTGACCGCCACACGGTTGGTGCACGTGCTCAATGTTTACGAAGATATTCAACAGGCAATCCAAGACGGGTAAAGGTTATGAAATACGCACCCAAACGACGCAAACTTGGTGAGCTGCTCGTGCGCCACGGCCGCATCACGCCGGAACAGCTGACCGCCTATCTGCGCACGCACCGCGAACAGGGCCGCCCACTGGGTCAAGTCCTGGTCGATGAAGAGGCCCTCTCACCCGACGAACTGACCAAGATCCTGGGTGAACAGCTCGGCATCCCGCACGTCTGGCTGCGTAAGGGCCTCGTGGATCCGCGTATTGTCCACGCACTGCCCAAGGACAAGGCCCTGCGCTACCAAGTCATCCCGATGTTCCGGGTTGGCGGCAAGCTGGCGCTGGCTACAGCCGATCCGCACGCCGTCTTCATTTTTGACGACGTGGCGCGTATCACCGGCCTTGACGTGCTGCCCGTGCTCTGCCGGGCCGAGGATATCAACGACGCCATCAAGGAGTGCTACCGTGAAAACGCCAGTATCGACGAGGTCATGGCCAGCGAGGAGGAGACCAGCATCGACCGGGTCCAGCAGGAAGATCATCTCAGCGATCTGGCCCAGAAGATCGAAGGCAGCCCGGTGATCAACCTGGCCAATTCCATCCTGGCGCGCGCCATTCGCGACGGGGCCAGCGACATCCATATTGAGCCCCAGATCGGCCGCTCGGTGGTACGCATACGTATCGACGGCCTTCTCTACGAGCTGATGGCGCCCAAGGCCGAGATACACCAGGCCGTTGTTTCGCGTCTCAAGGTCATGGCCAAACTCGACATCTCCGAGCACCGCCTACCACAGGATGGCCGTATCCAGGTACAACTCGACGGCCGTACGGTCGACTTGCGCTTCTCCTCGATGCCCGGTGTGCTGGGCGAGAAGGTGGTCATGCGTGTCCTCGACCGCTCACAAGCGTTGTTCGACCTCAACAAGCTCGGATTTGACCCCACCATGCTGGAACGCTTCAACACCCTCCTGCACAACCCGCACGGCCTGATCCTGACCTGCGGGCCTACCGGTAGCGGCAAGACCACCACGCTCTACGCCGCCCTGGCCTCACTCAACGCCCGCGAGAACAACATCGTCACGATCGAGGATCCGGTCGAATACCAGTTCCCCAACATCAACCAGAACCAGGTGCGCGAGGGGGTCGGACTCACCTTTGCCCGCTTCATCAAGCACGCCCTGCGCCAGGACCCCGACATCATGATGGTCGGGGAAATCCGCGACCGCGAGACCGCCGAAACCGCTGTGCAGGCCGCTCTGACGGGACATCTCGTGCTCTCCACACTACACACCAACGATAGTCCCAGCACCATCACGCGCCTGCTCGACATGGGTATCGAGCCCTACCTGGTGTCCTCCTCCCTGCTGGCCACGGTCACCCAACGCCTCCTGCGCACCATCTGTCCCGACTGCCGCACCACCTTCTATCCTCCCGAAGAAGTGGTCCGCGAACTGGGGCTGGGCGACGGCAAGTCGGTCCGCCTAGCTCAGGGGCGTGGCTGCAAGAAGTGCTACGACTCAGGTTACCGCGGTCGGTTGGGGGTGTACGAACTGCTTGAGTGCGACGACGAACTGCGCAGCCTTATCCTGTCGCGCCCGACCGTCGATACGCTGCGCCAGCATCTCAACCGTTCGGCACCCAAAACGCTGCGCTCGGAAGGACTGCGCAAGGTCATGGACGGGTTCACCACGCTCGAAGAAGTCAAGAGCATCATCACGGGCGCATGCTAAGAAGGCCGTAAGATAGAGATGGGCCTCGAAACCGTCGCCTCGAGACCACCCTCCATAGCCCATTGGAATAGAGCCTTAGGCTTGACGAATCTCCGTGCGTAAGCCAAGGTTGGCCCCATGCGAATGCAGCTGGACAGATACCCGATTGCAATCGACCTCAGCGACTAGCGGGGACGCCACATGAAGATCACAGTTATTGAGGGCCCCGACAGCGGTGCCGAGCGTTCGCTCGAGTCACCCGGAACCTACCTGATCGGGCGTAGCGCCGATTGTGAGCTGCGCTTGAGCGATCCGGAGACCTCACGCCGGCATGCCGCCATCACCCTCGCACCCGGACGAGCCATCGTGGATGATCAGACCAGCCGCAACGGCACGCGCGTCAACGAAATCCGCGTGCAACACGCCATGCTCAAGGACGGGGATGTGATCCGGCTGGGCGGAACCCACATCCAGGTTGACGGACTGGCCGATGCCGCCCCCGCGCCCGAGACGACCCTCCGCATCGCCGATCCCTCCATGCGCGTCCTGACCTCGTTGAACCACCGCGATGCCGACCTGGTCGCCGGCTCCCGGGTGGCCGGGCCGGATGCCGACCGCGAAAACACCATGCTGCGCGGCGTCGGCGAAGTCAGCAACATCCTCGTCTCCAGCGTGGCCCGTCAACCCCTGCTACGCCAAGTGCTCGACCGCATGAAAGCCCTGCTCGATGCCGACAGCGCCTGCGTCATGTTGTGGGATTCAGACAACGATGAGTGGTCATTCCACGCCGTCTCCTCCAGCCGGCATGAGGGCAGTCCGACCGTCAGTGTCTCACGCACGATCATCAACCAGGCCGTCAAGGACGGCATGGCGCTCCTGACCGACAACCCCATGGCTGACGACCGCTTTGACCCGAGCGAGAGCATCGTGAGGCAGAAGATCTCCTCGGCGCTCTGTGCGCCCATGACCATCGAGGATGAACTGACCGGGGTGATCTGCATCGACCGGCGCAACCGGCGCGATGCCTTCACACCCATCGACCTGCGCTTCACCGCCACGGTCGCCAACATCCTGGGCGTATACCTTGAGAAGCTGCGCATCCAGGATGACTACATCAAGCAGGAGCGCTTGGCCGCCGTCGGCCAGGTCATCGCCGGCCTGGCGCACTACGCCAAGAACATCATTACCGGCCTGCAACTGAGCGTGGGTGCCATTCAGCGCATGCTCAAGCGCGAGACCTACGACACGATGGACACCTGTGTGCAGGCCATTGCGACCGAAGAGCAGCGCCTGACCAACCTGATCCTCGATATGCTGAGCTATGCCAAGGACCGGGAACCGCTGCGCATGGAGATGAATATCAACGATGTGATCGCGGCCGTGGTGCGCCCCTTCATACAGGCGCTCTGCCATCAATCGATCCGGCTTGAGCAACACCTCGAACCGGAGCTGCCCTCTTTGATGGCCGAAAAGAATGCGCTCCATCGGGTCGTCCTGAACCTCTTTGTTAACGCCATGGATGCCCTGCGCGATAACCAGGGACGGGACAAACGCATCTGCATCACCACCGCCCTCAGCGAGGACCAGACCCACATAGAGATCACCATGTGGGACTCGGGCTGCGGGGTGCCGAAGAATGAAACCGAGAATATCTTCGGGGTCTTCTTTTCGACCAAAGGCTCCAAGGGCACCGGTCTGGGCCTGGCCGTCTCACGCAAGATCATCGAAGAACATGGCGGCACGATCGATGTCGAGTCAGCCGAAGGCGAATGGACCGAGTTCAGGATCAGCCTGCCGATCGAGCTCACGGGGTAGATCCTTTCGCTGACCCATAGATTTATGAGGGCGTCTCTCTCGCCCCACCGGCACGACGCCGGTGGCGGCGTGGGTGATAGATAGGTAACGGGGGAACATATGAATGCGAAGTTGTCATTTTGGGGTGCCGCACAAGGCGTCACGGGGTCGTGCTATCTGCTGGAGGCCAACGGGAAGCGGTTCCTGATCGATTGCGGGTACTACCAGGAACGCAAACTGAAATCGCGCAACTGGGATGCCTTTCCGGTGCCCCCCAACACCATTGACGGCGTCCTCCTGACGCACGGCCACCTTGATCACTGCGGCCGGCTGCCCAAGCTGGTGCATGACGGATTCAAGGGAGAGATCCACAGCACCGGCGCTACGGCCGATATCGCCGGTATCGTCATACGCGATTCCGCCCGGATCCAGGTTGAAGATGTCAAACACAAGAAAAAGCGCCACGCGCGTGAAGGGCGCACGGGTCCCTTCCCTCTCGTGCCGCTCTACACGGTTGAGGATGCCGAAGCCACCATTCCGCTCTTTGTCCACCACGACTACGAGTCGCCCTTCCAAGCCGCCGACGGCATCGAGGTCAGCTTTCATGACGCCGGTCACATTCTCGGATCGTCCGGCGTGCGCATCGTCATCAAGCAGGATGGCGAGGTCCGCACGCTGGTCTTCTCGGGCGATATCGGACGATGGGATGCGCCCATCATCTGCGACCCCAACCCATTTGAGCGGGCCGACTACGTCGTCATGGAGTCCACCTACGGCAACCGCGAACACAAGACCGAGGAGTCGATCCCGGGCGACCTGGCCGACATCATCAATCAGACCGTCAAGGCCGGCGGCAACGTGGTTATTCCCAGCTTCGCGATTGAGCGCACCCAGGAGCTGCTCTACCACCTCAACGGCCTGCTGGGCGAAAAGAAGATCCCGTCGCTGGTCGCCTTTGTCGACAGCCCGATGGCCATTCGTGTGACCGAGGTCTTCGGGCGGCACAAGGAGCTCTTCGACGAGGAGACCTGCAAGCTGCTCGATCAGGGCAACCACCCCTGCGACTTCCCCGGCCTGGTCATGTCGCGTACGGCCGACCAGTCCAAGGCGATCAATCACGTCAAGGGCACCGCCCTGATCATCGCCGGTTCGGGGATGTGTACCGGCGGCCGCATCAAGTTCCACCTGGCCAACAACATCGAGCGCCCCGAGAGCACCATCCTCTTTATCGGCTACCAGGCCGTCGGGACCCTCGGCCGGATCATCCTCGAAGGCAAAGACGAAGTGCGCATCATGGGCCAGAAGCGGGCCGTCAAGGCACGCATCGCGCGCATCAACGGCTTCTCGGCGCATGCCGGACAGTCCGAGCTGCATCGCTGGATCTCGACACTGCAGGAAGCCCCGCGCCACGTCTTCGTGACCCACGGTGAACCCGAGGCCGCGCAAGCCCTGGCCGGTTGGATCAAGAACGAGAAGGGCTGGTCCTCCTCGACACCGGACTACCTGGACAGCGTTACATTGGACTAAGAGGGGGAGCGAGTAAGCAGTTCGGTTAAGTGTAGCCGAGTAAGGGTGGCGGTTAGGTGTACGAGGAAGTGTAGGAAGCGCACACTTAACCGCACTCTTTGTCGCAACACTTACTCGGATACACTTAACCGACAGACTTGGCTGTCGGGTGTTGAAAGGGTCTCACTATGCCTCCAGAGCACATCACCCCCGTCGCGCTTACCATCGCTGGCTCCGACAGCGGCGGAGGCGCCGGTATCCAGACCGACCTTAAGACCTTTGCCGCACACAAGGTCTACGGAACGACCGCCATCACCTGCGTCACAGCCCAGAACCCGGATACGGTAATCGGCGTCGAGGCCATCTCGCCGGAGATGGTCGTGCGGCAGATCAATGCGGTCTGCGACGGCTTCGATATCGCCGCCGCCAAGACCGGCATGCTCTACTCGGCCGATATCATTTACGCCGTGGCAGATGCCGTCCGGCGTCGTCAGATCAGGCAGCTGGTGGTTGACCCCGTCATGGTGGCCACATCCGGGGCCACGCTGCTGCAGGATGATGCCATCGCCACATTACAGGAAGCGCTCCTCCCCCGCGCCCTGCTGGTCACCCCCAACATCCCCGAGGCCGAAATCCTCTGGGGCCAGCCGATCCGCTCAGCCGAGGAGCAGCAGGATGCCGCCGAGGGCATCGCCATGCGCTTCGGCATCGCCTGCGTGGTCAAGGGCGGCCACATGACCGAGGATGAGGGCTCCGCCCCGCAGCAACGCCCCCATATCGTCAACGTGCTCTACGCCGGCGGCCAGCTCCACTCTTTTCAGCACGACCGCGTCGCGGGCGGCGACACCCACGGCACCGGCTGCACCTTTGCCGCCGCCGTAACGGCAAGCCTGGCTAAAGAGCTGCCGCTTGAGCGGGCCGTCGAAGCCGCCGGCGCTTTCGTCGGCCGCGCTATCGCCCATGCGCTCGATACAGGAAAACACAGGCCTCTCGGCCTCTTTCATCATACCTCGGCTTGACAGAAGACAGCGCTTTAACAACACTGCTCAGGTCATCTTTTAAGGACATAGAGTCGCACGGCGCAGACAGGCAAAGAAAAAGTGAGTTGGCATGACCGTAGAGCACACCCCGGACGATATTGAAGTTAAGGAATGGATCGAGTCGCTGCAGGAGGTGCTGGACCGCACCGGCCCCGACCAGGTGCGCCGCATCCTGCGCGAAACATCGCTCTATGCCAATAGCCAGGGGGTCAAGATCCCGTTCACGGCCAACACGCCCTACATCAACACGATTCCCACCGAGGAACAGCCCCCCTATCCCGGTATCCGCGACATTGAGCAGCGCATCAAGAGCATTATCCGCTGGAACGCGATGGCCATGGTCGTGCGCGCCAACCGCCAGGAAGAGGGCATCGGCGGCCATATCTCCTCTTATGCCTCGGCGGCCACACTCTACGAAGTCGGCTACAACCACTTCTTCCGCGGCTCTGACCACCCCTGCGGTGGCGACCTGATCTATTTCCAGGGCCACGCCTCACCGGGCATCTACGCACGCGCCTTCCTGGAAGGCCGCCTCTCGGCCGATCGTCTCGGCAACTTCCGGCACGAGCTGCACGCCGAGCCGGGCCTCTCCTCCTATCCGCATCCCTGGCTGATGCCCGATTTCTGGCGCTTTCCGACCGTCTCGATGGGCCTGGGTCCGCTCTCGGCCATCTACCACGCCCGCTTCATCAAGTACCTCGAAGACCGCGGCCTCAAGCAGCCCAGCGATCAGAAGATCTGGGCGTTTCTGGGCGATGGCGAGACCGACGAGCCCGAGACCCTGGGCTCCATCGCGCTGGCGTCCCGCGAAAAGCTCGACAACCTGATATTCGTGATCAACTGCAACCTGCAACGCCTGGATGGACCCGTGCGCGGCAACGGCAAGATCATCCAGGAACTCGAATCGTCCTTCCGCGGTGTCGGCTGGAACGTGATCAAGGTGGTCTGGGGTAGCGACTGGGATATGCTGCTGCAGGAGGACCATGACGGACTGCTGCTCAAGCGCATGCAGGAGGTCGTGGATGGACAGTACCAGAAGTACATTGTCGAAGACGGCGACTTCATCCGTCGCGATTTCTTTGGTAAGTACCCGGAGCTGCTCAAGCGCGTGGCCCACCTCTCCGACTACCAGCTCAAGAAGCTCGGACGCGGTGGCCACGACGCCCTCAAGGTCTTCACCGCCTACAAAGCCGCCGTGGAGCACCGCGGCTCGCCCAGCGTGATCCTCGCCAAAACCGTCAAGGGCTACGGCATGGGGGATGGCGGCGAGGGGATGAACATCACACATCAGCAGAAGAAGCTGAACGAAGAGCAGCTGCTCGCCTTCCGCAACCGCTTCAACATCCCCATCTCGGATGAAGACGTCAACAAGCTCCCCTTCTACCGGCCGGCCGACGACAGTCCCGAGATGCACTACCTGCAGTCGCGCCGCAAGGCCCTGGGCGGCTACAACCCGGTGCGCACCTGTCTGGCGCCCGCACTCAAGACGCCCGGCGATGCCCTTTTCGAGGAGTTCTATGCCGGCACCGGCGACCGCGAGGTCTCTACGACCATGGCCATCGTGCGCATGCTGACCAAGCTGCTCAAAGATGAGGAGATTGGCCAGAACATCGTACCCATCGTGCCCGACGAAGCCCGCACCTTCGGTATGGACGCCCTCTTCCGGCAATGCGGCATCTACTCCCATCCAGGCCAGCTCTACGAGCCGGTCGACCGCAGCAGCCTGCTCTACTACCGCGAGGCGCGCGACGGACAGATTCTCGAAGAGGGCATCACCGAGGCCGGCTCGCTCTGCTCCTTCATCGCCGCCGGCACGGCCTACTCCAATCACAGCATCGCCATGATCCCGTTCTACATCTTCTACTCCATGTTCGGGATGCAACGCATCGGCGACCTGGCCTGGGCCGCGGCCGACAGTCGCTGCAAGGGCTTCCTGGTCGGGGCCACGGCGGGACGCACCACCCTGGCCGGTGAGGGCCTGCAACACCAGGACGGCAACAGCCACCTGCTGGCCTACCCGATCCCCAACATGCTGGCCTACGACCCCGCCTATGCCTACGAGATCGCAGTGATTCTGCAGGACGGCATGCAACGCATGTTTGCCAACGGCGAGGACATCTTCTACTACATCTCGGTGATGAACGAGAATTACGTTCAACCGGCCATGCGCGAGGGCGCCCGCGACGGCATTCTGAAGGGAATGCACCGCGTCGCCGATGCCGAGGGCACCGGCAAACGTGTCCGCCTGATGGGTAGCGGCACCATTCTGAACGAGACCATCAGGGCCCGCGAGCTGCTACGCGAAACATGCGATCTGGATGCCGACATCTGGTCGGTCACCAGCTACAAACAGCTCCAGTGCGAAGCGCTCGAAACCGAACGTTGGAACCGCCTGCACCCCGCCGAAGCCCCGCGCCAGACCTACCTGGCCGGCTGCCTCGACACCGGATCAGGCCCCATCGTGGCCGCCAGCGACTACGTTAAGGCCCTCCCCGGCTCGGTCGCGCGCTGGATGCCCGGCGACTTCACCGCCCTCGGAACCGATGGCTTCGGCCGCAGTGACGGCCGCAAAGCCCTGCGCGACTTCTTTGAAGTGGATGCACGTCACATCGCTGTGGCCGCCCTCAGCGCGGCGGCCCGCGAAGGCAGCATCGAGACCAAGGTCGTAACCGACGCCATGCAGAAGTGGGAGATTGACCCCGAACGCGAATCCGCGCTCATGCGGTAGCGCACGCCGCGGGAAGCAGTTTAGAATTGAAAGCCATGATTAGAAAAAGGACGGCGCTATGAGCACAGAATTCAAACTGCCCGAACTGGGCGAGAATATCGAAACCATCCAGGTCACGCGCGTCCTTGTCTCTCCCGGCGACAGCGTGGTCGCCGACCAACCCCTGCTTGAAGTGGAAACCGACAAGGCCACCATCGAGGTTCCGGCTGACAACGCCGGCACCGTCGACTCCGTTCTGGTCAGCGATGGCGACGAAGTCTCCGTCGGCCAAGTCATGCTCACCTTCACCGATAGCGCCGCCGCACCGACCGCCGCACCGACCGCAGAAACAGAACCGGAGCCCGCTCCCGATCCCGTCCCACCGACCTCCGACATCCGACATCCGACCTCCTCCCTCCTCCCTCCTCCCTCCTCCCCTTCCCCCGCTCCCCCGACCTCCGACCTCCGACTTCCGACCTCCTCCCCTTCCCCTACTCCCTACAACGTCCCTGCCGCCCCCTCGGTGCGCCGCTTTGCACGTGAGATCGGTATCGACGTGACCGTTGTCACGGGATCGGGCCCCAACGGCCGCATCTCGATCGATGACGTCAAGACCCATGCCAAGCAGCGTAACGAGGCCCCCGCCCTCGTCGCGGCCGGAAGCATAGCCACGCCGCCGTTGCCCGATTTTGAGAAGTGGGGCGCCGTCGAGCGCAAGAAGATGGCGGTGATCCGCCGCAAGACTGCCGAGCATATGTCCCTCAGCTGGGGTCAGGTTCCGCATGTCACGATCTTTGATAAAGCCGACATCACCGAGCTGGATGTGCTGCGCAAACGCTACGCCGACCACGCCGTCGAAGCCGGCGGCAAACTGACCATGGCGGTCATGGTCTGCAAGGTCGTGGCCGCGGCGCTAAAGCGCTTCCCGCAGTTCAATGCCTCAATCGATATGGGCACCAGGGAGATCATCTACAAACAATACGTCAATCTCGGCGTGGCGGTCAGCACCGAGCGCGGCCTGGTCGTGCCGGTGATCCACAACGCCGACCAGAAAAACATGGTCGCGATTTCCGTGGAGATCTCCGCCCTGGCCCAGAAGGCCCGCGACGGCAAGATTCAACTCGACGACCTCGAGGGCGGCACCTTCACCGTAACCAACCTGGGTCGGATCTGCGGCACCTACTTCACGCCGATCATCAACTACCCCGAGGTCGCTATCCTGGGGATCGGCCGCGCCCAGCCCGAGGCGATCGTGCGCGATGGCCAGATCGAGATGCGTACCATGCTGCCGCTGTCGCTCTCCTTCGATCACCGCCTCATCGATGGGTCCGACGGCGCCCGGTTCCTGGGCTGGATCATCGATGCCATCCAGGAGCCGCTGCTGTTGTCGTTGCAGGGGTAAGTATAGAGTCAGAGATGAGAGATTATGGCGAACGATTAAGGAAAAAGATTAAGGAGCCTTTTTGTCTACCCTAATCTTTCGCCCTAATCTTTTGCCTTAATCTGCTCCTACCAGTGGAAATCGTTATGGAAACAGATGTGAACAGTAAACATATTGTCGTTATAGGGGGCGGCCCCGGGGGCTACCCCGCGGCCTTCCATGCCGCCGACCTGGGCATGCAGGTCACGTTGATTGATGACGCCCCCAACCCGGGCGGGGTCTGTCTTTACCGCGGCTGCATTCCCTCCAAGGCCCTGCTGCACGCCGCCGCCTTTATCAACGAGGCCAGCGAGATCGCCGAGTGGGGCATCACGGTCTCCAAGCCGCAGATCGATCTGGACAAACTGCGCGCCCGCAAAGAAGCCGTCATAGCCAAGCTGACCGGCGGCCTGGGCCAGCTCACCAAGCAGCGCAAGATTACCTACCTGCAGGGACGTGCGCGTTTTGCCGACCCCAAGACGCTCACGGTAACGATGAGCGATGGCACCACCCAAACGCTCACCTTCGATGCCGCCATTATCGCCACCGGCTCGCAGCCGATCCACCTCCCCTTTGCGCCCGACTCCCCCCGCGTGCTCGATTCCACCACGGCGCTCGACCTGGCGGATATTCCCGCCTCGATGCTCCTCGTGGGCGGCGGCTATATCGGCCTCGAACTGGGTCAGGTCTACGCATCGCTCGGCTCACGCGTCACCGTGGTGGAGATGATGCCGGCCCTGCTGCCCGGCGCCGATGCGGCTCTGGTGCGCGTTCTCGCGGCCAAGTTGAAGAAGCAGTTTGAGGCCATCCACCTCAAGACGCGCGTCGCCGCACTGGACGAAACACCGGAAGGCATCGCGGTTCGTTTCGAAGGTAAACACGAAGGCAGCGAGACCTTCGACAAAATTCTGGTGGCCGTAGGGCGTCGCCCCGATGCCGGGAACGTGGGCCTGGAGAACACCGGCGTGGTGGTGGACGAGAAAGGCTTCATCACCGTGGATGCACAACGGCGCACGGCTGAACCCGCGATCTACGCCATTGGCGACGTGGCCGGCCAACCCATGCTGGCCCACAAGGCCACCTACGAAGGCAAGGTGGCCGCCGAGGCCATCGCCGGCATGAAGACCGTTTACGATCCCAAGGCAATTCCGGGCGTAGTCTTCACCGACCCCGAGATTGCCTGGTGCGGCCTGACCGAGGCCGAAGCCAAAGCGGCCGGCCGCGACGTAAAGGTCACCAGCTTTCCCTGGGCCGCCTCGGGCCGCGCCACCACGCTGGGTCGCAGCGACGGGGTCACACGCCTGGTACTCGATCCCACCGACAACCACCGCGTTCTGGGGGTCGGCATGGCCGGTCCCGGGGCCGGAGAACTGATTGCAGAGGGCACGCTCGCCATCGAGATGGGAGCTGTGGCCGACGACCTGGCCTGGACCATCCATCCCCATCCGACCCTATCAGAAACCGTCATGGAAGCCGCCGAGAGCGCCATGGGCCACAGCATTCATTACACACGTTAGCAAGCGAAGGCTTTACCCTGGCCCCGATCAATGCTATCAAAAGACCCTACACAACAGTTTGGACCCAGAACCGACCAAGGAGAGAGACCATGCAAGTATTAGAAACCGCCATGCAGCTTGAAATCGATGCCGAGAAGCACTACCGCGATCTCGCCGCCCAGACCAACGATGTCGGGCTGGTCAACATCCTGAATCGTCTGGCTGATGTGGAGCATAAGCACCAGCAGGTCATCGCGGCCATGCTAGACAACAAGCTCGATTACGATGCCGGTGACGACACCTTTGTCTCCGATGTGAAGCTCCTCTGCAAGAAACTCGAAGAGAGCCGCGCGAACGTGACCGTCGATACCGCCCAGATCACACTCTATGAGCACGCCCGGGCCCGTGAACTCGAAGCCGAGAATCTCTACAACAAGGCCGCCGCAGCCGAGACGGATCCAGATACGGTCGCCCTCCTCAAGCGCCTCGCCGCCCAGGAGACCATGCACGCCCAGATCATTGAGAGCATCGTCGACTTCCTGAAGTCGGCCGAGCCGGGTGGCTGGCTCGAAGACGCCGAGTGGTATCACACCGACGTGTACTAGGCTGATCTCTATCTCGCCACCACCCCGCTTGCCCTGTCTTTTATACACAAAAGATAGCTGGACTTTCAGTCTCCGGGCGCGTATGTTTTGGGCATGGATACAA
>JABGQM010000016.1 GCA_018648805.1 Verrucomicrobiota bacterium | reverse complement strand
AATGTCCAAGTGAGCGTACACAGTGAATGAGAGGCCCTGGGGCTGACTATTCGCTAGCTGCACGCACTTGGTCATTGGATTTGAGTGTTGGATATTGTGTGTTCAATTCCCCTGCTGGATGCCCTTAAACTAGTGCCATCCGGGACAGGCCCGTTGTGACGGCGCAGTACGCTGACGAAAATGCATCAAGCGCGTCTTGGGGTTGTCGAAAGGTCCGTGAGTGATCTACACTATATGCCATGCGATGGGGGACGAGACGACCATATTTGAGGCTCACGGTTGCTTGCCTACTTGGTGTGGCCGGTGTCGGGGTGGGGCTGGCTGCACCTGCGCCCGGCTTCGTGCCGGTGTCCCCTCTGGACCATCTGCTGGTTAAGGGACTCGCCGCACAGGGGCTCCACGGTGCGCCGCGCTGCCGCGACGACGTGTTCTTGCGGCGTGTCTATCTGGATCTCACCGGATCGATCCCGACGGTTGCCGAGGCGCGCGCCTTCCTGGCCGACGAGCGGCCGGGCAAGCGGGCCCAGCTGATCGAGGCACTGATGGAGCGACCCGGGTTTGCCGACTACTGGACGCTGAAGTGGTGTGACATCCTGCGCGTCAAGGCGGAGTTTCCCATCAACCTGTGGCCCAACGGGGTGCAGGCCTATGCGCGCTGGATTCACGAAGCGGTGGACACCAACATGGGCTATGACCACTTTGCCCGTGCCATGCTCACGGCTAACGGCAGCAATTTCCGGGTCCCGCCGGTCAACTTCTACCGGGCCGTACAGGGCGAGGAGCCCGCGACGCTGGCGACCGCTGTGGCGTTGACCTTCATGGGGACGCGGCTGGAGCAGTGGCCCGCGTCGAAACAAGCGAATCTGGCGGCCTTTTTCTCGCGCGTGGCCTTCAAGGGCACGGCGGAGTGGAAGGAAACCATCGTCTATCCCGATCCGGCGCCGCACGAGCGCCTGCCGGTCACCTTTCCGGATGGCAGGCGCCTGGTGCTGGGCGGGGATGATGATCCACGTCTCGTCTTTGCCGACTGGTTGCTGGCGCCGGACAACCCGTGGTTCGCCCGTTGCATTGTCAATCGCGTCTGGTACTGGTTCTTCGGCACCGGCTTCATCGACGCGCCCGACGACATTCGTCCCGACAACCCGGCCGTGCATCCCGAGATGCTGAAGCTACTGGAAACGGTCTTGGTGAGCCACGATTATGACCTGCGGCACCTCTTTCGCGTGATTCTCAACTCCAGTACCTACCAGCAGCGTTCGGCGGTACCACGCATCACGCCGCGCACCGATCGCTGGTTTGCCCGCTATCCGACGCGCCGTCTGGACGCGGAAGTGCTGTTGGATGCGCTGGCTGACACGTGCGGGTTGCGGGAGCAGTACAGCAGTGCCATCCCTGAACCGTTTACGTTTATCCCCCGCGAGCATCGTACGGTCATGCTTACCGACGGCAGTATTTCGAGCCCGTTGCTCAAGATGTTCGGGCGTCCGGCACGGGATACGGGGCAGGCGGAGGAGCGAAGCCGGGAACCGACCCGGGAGCAGCGGCTGGTATTGATCAACTCCTCGCGCATACAGAATGCTATCTCCCGGCGGGTCAAGCCGTTGATGGAGCGAGACGGAGGGGCGGATGGGGTTGCGCTGCTGTATCTGACGGTGTTGTCGCGTTTTCCGTCGCCCGAAGAGGAGCGGTTTGTGCAGGCGTACGTGAAGAAACACCGCGGGCCACTCGGCTGGAAGGAGCTGTTGTGGGCCCTTTTGAATTCGAAGGAATTTCTCTATCAGCATTGATGACCGGATGGCGAGGAGCGCAGGGATATGATGGATGACGTGCATGAAATGACCCGTCGCGCCGCACTCAAGTTGGGGATGGCGGGTGCGGCGGGACTCTATGCCATGCGGGCGCATCCCGCGCTGGCGGCTGCGGCCCCGCGGCGCCCCCATGCCAAGAGTGTGATTCAGATCTGGCTGTGGGGAGGGCCGTGCCATCTCGACACGTTCGATCCAAAGCCGACCGCAGGCCGGGATTATTGCGGTCCCTATACGACCCCGCTCTCAACCAATGTGGCGGGCATGCGCATCGGTGAGCGACTCCCCCTGCTGGCGAAACAAGCTGATAAGTATTCCATCATCCGCAGCATGACTCATGGGATCAATGGCCATGAGACCGCCTCCTACCGTACGCAGACCGGGCACGAGCCCGGGCGTCGGGTCTATCCCTGCCTGGGGGCCCTCGTCTCCAAGATGCGCGGACGCGAACAGGGCTACAAGGGTGTGGTGGCGCCCTATATCGTGTTGACGCGTCCACAGGGCCGCTTCTCGGAGCAGGGCTTCCTGGGCGACGACCACAAACCGTTTTCTACCGGCGGCGATCCCAATCGGACGCCTTTTGTCGTCGAGGGACTGGTGTCTCCCGGGGTTACCGATGCGCGTCAACGTCAGCGGCGCCACCTGGTGGGTCAGCTCGATGCGCTCGGGCGTACGGGCGCGGCTGACCCCAGCTTCAAGCCATTCGATGCGGCAACGGCGCAGGCCTATGAGATGATGTTCGGCGATGCACGCAAGCTGTTCGACCTGACCAGCGAGAAGGAGGCGGTGCGCGATGCCTACGGGCGCCATACCTTCGGGCAGTCCTGTCTGATGGCGCGTCGCCTGGTGGAGCAGGGGGTGCCCTATGTGACCATCAATTCCCAGGGGTGGGACACCCACAAGGGGCACTTCGGGGCTATGGACCGGAAGCTGCCTGAGCTGGATCAGGGCGTGGCGATGCTGTTGCAGGACCTGCAACAGCGCGGCTTGCTCAACTCGACGGTGGTGTGGTGCGGCGGGGAGTTCGGGCGCACCCCGAAGGTGCAGTGGCAGGCCCCGTGGAATGGCGGTCGTTCCCATTTCGGCGCCTGTTTTTCGTCGCTCATCGCCGGGGGTGGCTTCCAAGGTGGACAGGTGGTCGGGGCCTCCGATAGCACGGGCGAATCGGTGGCCGCACGGCCGGTGCTGCCTGAGAACTTGCTGGGCAGTATTTGCGAGCGAATGGGGATCGACCCGCTGGGTCGTCTCCCTAATCCACAGAATCTGGATCTTAAGGTGATGGCCGACGTCGATGCCGGCGATGGCCGCTTGAACGAACTGGTATAGAGGTCTCGCATGCACCGATGTTTCGCTTTCGCTGCTCGCCTGCTGCGCTGTCAACGTGGGTGCCTGGTGGTGTCGCTCTGCCTGCTGAGCGTGGTCCCTGCCATGGGCCAGGTGCGGTCGCCGCAGATTGGGTATTGCTTCCCGGCGGGCGGACAGCGGGGCACCACCTTTCAGGTGTCCCTCGGTGGGCAGTCGTTGGGGCGTCCCTCGGATGTGAGCGTGACGGGGCAGGGGGTACGGGCCAAGGTGCTCGGTTATACACCCCGAAGTAGCTTTTTTAATCCACAGCAACGGTTCTTGCTGCTGGAGCGACTGTGGGAACTTGAGGAGCGGCACCTGAAACGCACCGTGCGCGTCAACGCAGAGATCAAGGCGATCCAAGCGCAGCAACGTCTCCTGGCCCCTTGGAAGACGCTCGATAGCAAGGTCGATACGGAGGGGTACACGCTGCCGCGGCACCCCCTGCTAGTTGATGCGGAGGACCGTTCCCTGCGCGAGTTGATGCATATTCAAAACCAGTTTTCCTTCCCGCGTAACAAGTTGCAGCAGAATCGCCAGCTCGCGGAGAACGTGGTGCTGGAGGTGACGATCGATCCGCGGGCAGAGGTGGGCGTGCGCGAGCTGCGCCTACAGACGGCCACGGGGATCTCCAATCCAATGCGCTTTCAAGTGGGAGCGTTGCCGGAGCGGCAGGAGTTGGAGCCCAATACTACCACGCCCGATGAGCTGGTCGCGCGCCTGCCACGCTTGGCGAGCTACTTCCCGCTGGAACCGATGGTGGCACCGGTTGTGATCAACGGTCAGATCATGCCGGGGGATGTGGACCATTTTCGCCTGCGCGCCCGTCGGGGTCAGCGGCTCGTCCTGCACGCCAGTGCCCGCGAGTTGATCCCTTTCCTGGCGGATGCCGTGCCGGGCTGGTTTCAGGTGGTCCTGGCCGTGCATGATGCCGAGGGTCGGGAGCTGGGCTACGCCGATGACACGGGCTTTGCCCCGGATCCCGTGCTGCATATCGAGGTGCCGGCCGATGGGGAGTACACGGTGGTGATTCGCGATGCCATCTATCGCGGGCGACAGGATTTCGTCTATCGACTCACCATCAGCGACGCCGCCAGCCGCACCCCGTTGCCCGCGACGGTGCCCCCGGCGCCGCAGGATCTGATGGCCCCGGGACTGAAGTCGCTGCAGTCACCCCGTGAGCATGAACCCAACAACAGCCGCGCGCGCGCCCCTTTGATCCGTCAGCCGCACCTGGTGACGGGTACCATCGCGACGGCGGGCGACGTCGACGTCTACCGGCTGAGCGCACGTGCGGGCAGTCGCATTGTGGCAGAGGTCTACGCCCGGCGCCTCGGCTCCCCGTTGGATGCGCTGCTCCGGTTGCAGGATGGGGCGGGCAAGGTGATGGCGTGGAACGATGACCATGTCCTCAAGGAGAAGCATCTGCACATCGACCACACGGGGGTGACCACGCATCATGCGGATGCCTATCTCTCCGTCGAGGTGCCGCGCACGGGCATCTACTATGTGCAGGTATCGGATGCGCAGCAGCGGGGGGGCGATGATTATGGCTACCGCTTACGTCTGAGCCCGCCCTTGCCGGACTACGCCTTGCGGGTGACCCCTTCCATGGTGAATGTGCCCCGGGGCGGGGTGGTGCCGTTGACGGTGTATGCGCTGCGACAGGATGGCTTTGATGGTGAAATTGTGCTAGCGCTGAAGAGGGCGCCGAAGGGGTTGGAGCTGAAGGGCGGGACCATTCCCGCCGGGGCCACCCATGCGCGCGTGACGCTGGTGGCGCCCTTCAAGCAACCCTCCTCACCGTTGTCGCTGCGCCTCGAGGGTGTGGCCAAGCACGAGGGAAAGGTGCTGCGTCGAGCGGCGGTACCCGCCGACAACGTCATGCAGGCCTTTCTGTGGCGGCATCTCGCCCCTGCGCAGGAATTCTCCGTGACCGTCACCACGCAGTGGAGCCAGGTCCCTCAGTTCGCCCCCCTGGGGAGCCGGGGGGTGACGCTCTCCGCTAGCCGACCCGCGAGTGTGCGCCTGCAAACGCGCAAGTCGTTCAGGCCCAAAGGCGGTTCCCGCTTCTTTCTGCGACTCGATCAGCCCCCCCCGGGGATTGAGCTCGATCAGGGCTCCGTTAAACTCGGGGCTGGCGAGTGGCGTTTCGACCTGGTGGTGGATGAGGCGCAGGGGACGGTTGACTATAGTGGCAACCTCTTGATCGAGGTGATGCGCGAGTTTAAGCCGCTGGTGAAGGGCAAGCCCGCCAAGAAGAGTCGGCAGGAGTCGGTTGGCTTTCTGCCCGCGATTCCGGTACGGACGCGCCCCTAACGGGCGACATGCAGCCGGCGCTCCGGCCTGGTTGGCGGATGCGGTGGGCTGCGGTTAAGCCATCTGACCTAAGTTATGGCAAGTCATTCACAGACTCAGAAACATGGTCGCGTACGGGAGACACTGGAGACCGATGCTTTCTTCCGTGAACACGGCTGGACGCGGGTTCCCCAGCTTGTTCAGTGGATGGCAACCCTGCGCTGTCCACTTTCGTGCAAGTATTGTCTCGCGACGACAGTAGAAATGGGTTGCGAGATCAGTGAGGCGGCCAAAGGACTACCGGCGGTTCTTCATAAGCAAGGCCGGGCCCCCTCCTCATGTGCGAATAGGCAACCAGCTTGCGCAGAAGCGCTACCAGGGGGGAGCGCGATTTTCTGAAGTTGCCCTGACGGTTGCGCCGTATGCAGAGGTCATGACCTTGACATTCGCGCCGGCTCCCAACACCGAGCTTCAATGTCTGAGAATGGGGCAGTTGATCCCCGCTGACGGCACACTCCGAGTATTCGATATTCTGCGGACCCCTGCAGACAACGCCGCAACGCTGACATTTCAAATCGAGAAAGAGCAGCTCAGGCTCAAGATACCAGCAAACTCGGAGCTGACCTATGGTGAAGTGCTGCGCATGGTGCACTCACAGAACGCGGCCACATTCGAGGCCATGCATCTGCGCACCTTCAGAGCGGGCTACAAGCATCTACACCCATCTCCTCTTGCACTTCCAGAATTGCTTCGGCGGCAGAAGGCTCTGGAAGGGAAGATGGACGAGTCGTCAACAAAAGATGCGGCATACATCAAGTGGATACTGACCGACATGTATCTGTTCTGACGATCGTTGGAGGTCCGCAATGTCATAGCTATCCTCAAGCGGGAGATGTAGGGTGGAGACGCTTAGAGACACGGCGTTGGGAAGACGGGCGCCCTGCGTGGTCGTTAATCTGGCTCGGTTCAGCAGGGCGTTCTGATTGCAGGTCGGCGGGAGTGGGGTTACCTATTTATGAGCAAGTGCGCGCGAGTTCTCTCATGGAGTCTTCTCTTGGTGGCGCCCGTTCTCTCTGCTGGGGCCGGGGTGACGCGGTACGTGGATGTGGACAGCGGGAATCCGCAGTCGCCTTTCACCAACGCCTTGAATGCGTCGGTCACGATCCAAGCCGCGGTCGATATCTCGCAGGACGACGACCTCATTCTCGTGGCTGACGGGATTTACGAGGCGAGCAGTCGGGCCACGCCGGGCGCCACCCTACCCAATCGGCTCGTGATAACCAACGCGATTACGGTCAGGAGCCTGAGCAGCCCGTCCGATACGATCATCCAGGGGGTTGGCCCGGTCGGGAGCAGTGCTGTCCGAGGCGTCTACCTGGCGGGCGGCGGTGTGTTGTCGGGCTTTACGGTTCGTGACAGTGCGACATTGACCTCTGGTGATATGATCTACGACCAGGACGGTGCCGGCATCCTGTGCCAGGGCGCGGTGGTGGTGTCTAACTGCTGGATTGAGGGGAACGCTTCCTATCGGCTTGGCGGCGGGATATACCACGGAACGATGGTTGGCTGCCGGATCGTGGGCAACGAGTCGGTCGTCGGCTCCGGTGGCGGCGTGTTCGACGGCACACTGATCGACTGCCTGGTGGCAAGCAACACGGCCCGGTTCTATGGTGGTGGACTGAGAGAGGGCTCAGCGACAGATTGCCGGATTGTGGGCAATAAGGCACTGAGTGGCGGCGGCGCCTATATCGCAACGCTCAGTCGGTGCCGGCTTGAGGGGAACTCGGCGTGGTGGGGTGATGGTGGGGGCGCGGCAGGTGGCATCTTGTATGGTTGCGCCCTCTACAAGAATACCGCCCGGAAGAACGGGGGCGGTGCGGCCGGGGCCACGCTGGAGAACTGCACCGTGATAGAGAACGAGGCCGGTGTCTTCGGTGGCGGAATCAGTGGTGGCACGATCCGGAATTCTATTGTCTGCTACAACGCGGCTGCGGCTCTCGACACCGACAACTACCATGGTGGCACTTTTGTGAATTCCTGTTCGCAGCCGTTGCCGCCGGGTGACAACAACATATCCGATGACCCCGCCCTGGCCGACGTGGCGCACCTATCCACCGGATCTCCCTGCGTGGGACTAGGGACAAACGCCTATGCCCCCTCTTTCGACATAGACGGCCAGGTCTATCTCGATCCGCCATCCGCCGGCTGCGATGCTCCGGGCACCGGGCCAACCGGTGTCTTGAGCGTGGCCATTGACGCCCAGGCGACCCACATCGCCAGCGGGTTCTTATGCAATTTCATGGCGGTTGTAGAGGGGATCCCCGCTTCCAACATGTGGGCGTTCGGCGACGGGACCACCCTGGAGAATCGCGCGACGGTCGACCATCGATGGTCCCTGCCTGGTCAGTACCCGGTTATCCTGACGGTCTTCAATGCCACGTTGTCGAACGGCGTGAGCGCAACAACGATGGTCGAGGTCGTTGAAAATCCAACCTACTACGTGGCTGTCTCCAATACCACACCAGACGCGCCGTACACAAACTGGGCAACGGCGGCCACGACCATTCAGGAGGCGGTTGACGCCTGTTCCCACGCAGGCGGAACGATAGTGGTCAGCAACGGGCTCTATAATGTCGGGAGCAGAGCGAGGCCCGATGAATGGCTCGAGAGTCGCCTGTTGGTGGCTAAGCCCGTGACCGTGATAAGTCTCAACGGCCCGTCGAATACCGTTATTGCAGGAGAAGGCTCTTTTGGGGTCTCGGGCGTTCGATGTGTACGTCTCAGTGATGGGGCGGTTATCAGTGGCTTGACCTTGTCCAATGGGTATGTCCGGTCGGACGCTGACGCGCCGGATGGTAACGGTGGCGGGCTCTACGTGGCGGGTCATGGCACGGCGTCGAACTGCGTGATCAAGAACTGTCAAGGCGGCTACAGCGGCGGGGGTGCCAGTTATGGCCGCTTGCATGGGTGTCGCATACTCGACAATTGGCTTCATTACAGTGCCGGGAGTGGCGGCGGCATATGGTTCAGTGTGGTCGAGAACTGCGTGCTCGTGAACAATACAGGGAACTGGAATGGCGGTGCCATGTATGGCGGCCGCCTCGTGGGAAGCACGGTGGTAAGCAATTACACCGCCAAATACGGTGGCGGCACCTTCGAGACGGAGGTGATCAACTCCATTGTGTACCACAACGCAGCAGGCCGCGGCTCGCCGGACATCCACCTTGGGTCAGCAGACCACACCTGTGCTTCGTCGGCTCCGGGAGGCGACGGCAATATTGCGGATGTGCCTGTCTTCGTTGACATCGGAGAACGTGACTATCGCCTGGTTGCCGGGGGCGCCTGCATTGATGCGGCGACGAACCTGAGTTACCTGACGACGGATTTCGACGGGATGCCGCGTCCGTTGGATGGCAATACCAACGGCATCGCGGTCTCTGACATGGGCGCCCATGAATATGTGCATCCCAGCGGCGATTCAGATCGGGACGGCATGCCGGATGCTTGGGAGCTCGAGGTCCAGCTTGACCCGACCAGTGCCGCGGGCGACGACGGTGCCACGGGCAATGCTGATGAGGACTCTATGTCGAACCTGCAGGAGTATTACGCGGATACGTTGCCGGGCGACGCGAACTCGGAACTCATCATTACGGACGTCGGTCGTGACGGCGCGGATGTCCGGGTAGGCTGGAAGGGCGGCATCCGCGTCACGCAGTTTCTGGAACGGTGTGACTATCTTGTCCCGACCAGTGGCGTCTGGCGGGCGGTCTTCACCAACCGGCCGCCGACCTCCGTCTGGACCAATGCCCTGGACACGGCCGCGACCAACCGCCAGCACTTCTATCGGATCCGGGTCCCCGTTCGCCCTTGAACGTAGGGCGTAGGGACAGGCCAGCTGTGAAGGTGGTGCGCTGGTGGCCTGTCCCGCCACCGTCCCGGAATGGGACTCGTCGTTTGCAGGGGAATGTCTCGAGAATCCGTCGGCCCTGGGCTGCTTTACGCCTCGTATCGATAGCCTGCGTTGTGCACGGTTTGGATGATGCATGGGTGTTTGTGGTCACGCTCGATCTTCTTGCGCAGCTGTGAGATGTGTTGGTCGAGGGAGCGACTGTTGGGCATGTAGTTCAGCCCCCAGCACTCATTGAATATCGTGTCCCGTTTGAGGACCTTGCCTCGGTTCCTGTAGAGCAGAGAGAGGATCTTGATATCCCGAAGCCCAAGGTCGATGGTCCGCTTGTCACGATGGGCCCTCAGTTCGGAGGGAATGATCGTCAGGTCACCCATGGCGAATGAGTCCGGAGCATCCTGGCTGGACCGTGTGGCCATCGTGCGACGGGTAACGGCGCGTATTCGTGCCACGACCTCTTTCACCCCAAAAGGCTTGGCAATGTAGTCATCCGCACCCAGCTCGAGTCCGAGCACCTTGTCAATCTCTTCAGACTTAGCCGTCAGGAATATCACAGGAACGTTGCCGTCACCTCTCCTGATCTCTTTGCAGACATCGTAGCCGCTGACTTCGGGCATCATCACATCCAGGCAGACCATATCCGGGCTTTCTGTGACGAACAGCGCCAGCGCCTGTTTGCCGTCCGCCGCGGCGATCGTGTCATACCCCTCTGCTTCGAGTATCGCCACCAAACCATCCCGCGTGTTCTGGTCGTCCTCGGCGATTAGAATTTTCATGATGCTCTCTCGGGGGTATGTAGTGTAAGGCTGAATGCGGCACCGGATTCGGATGGATTGATCACCAAATCGCCGCCGTGCAGTCGTGCCAGGTTCCGTGAGATGCCGAGGCCCATCCCCGCGCCAGTCACCCCATCGGTCACCTTGTTGCTCAGACGCGTGAACGGCTCAAAGATATGGTCTGCCTCGGCAGGCGGAATTCCCGGCCCGTTATCCGCAACCACGATTGTCGTCGTATCATCCGCTTGTCTGCTTGTAAGGGTCAACTGCTGTCCGGTCGACGCGTACTTCTCCACATTATTGAGCAGGTTTCCTATGATCTGCTCGAGAGCGTCAGGATCAAGATCAACAAGCGCCGGGGCGTTAGCGTCGATATGGATCGCCATGCCGCGCTTCTCCAGCAAGGGGCGAAAGCTGGCGACTACGTTTGCGATGACTTCATCCACTATGCCCGAGCTCATTCGCAGGGCCGCTGCGCCTCTCTGCGCCCCTGCAAAGCTGAGGACGTTGGTGATTAGACGGCTCAAGCGCTGGCTTTCGGTGATGATAATACCGGTCCACGTGCGTGTACGCTCATCTTCCTCGGCCAAGGAGTCATGCAAGAGCTCTCCGTAGAGGCGGATGTTGGTGAGCGGAGTCTTGAGCTCGTGAGAGACCTGGTTGACAAAACTGACTTTCTGTTCGGCGACTCTGATGTTGCGGGTCTGCTCGCGGTAGAAATAGAAAGCCAGCCCTGCGAGGCCCAGCGCCACTACGATCAGACCGGCTATCATACTGAACAGTGACGTGGCAGTGGCAATCAGGGGCGGCGCGTAGTACTGCATTGTCCAGGAGCCGAGCGGCTCGTTGAGAGGCAGTTCGGCGGCGGGGGATGCATGCTCCGCATGCGCATGTGCACCCCATTGATAGATTGTTTCTTTCTTTGCGTTCACGAGTCTGGTCAGCCCCGGCGTGGCACTGTCTGTATGGCCGTCATCTGAAGGAAGCGCGGCGAGTATGTCGGACATCAGGGCCATTTTATCGACCTCGACGCCAAGGACCTCGCCTGACGGCTGGCGTTGCCAGAACAGCATATGGACGCCGCGCCCCCAGAACCAGGTGTGCCATCCGTCGGTTGGACCTTCGGTGATGTCGCTTTCCGCGGCGGCGGTGCGGCCGAAGCGGGTGCCAGATTCCCAGATTGATCGTGATCGATTCAGGAAAGAGCGCTCCCCGCTGGTGGCGAATTCTGTTTGCGTAGGATAGGAGAGATCCCCCTTGGCTGATTGGATGAAGAATTGCTTCACGAGTCGCTGTTGACGGGTGATCGCCCGAATCTCGGCACTGTTGTGCGTGGTGATGCGCGTCAATGTGAGTAGCGTTCGTTCGTGCGTGTCTATGACCGCATCGATTCGGTGGCTTGTCTCCGATAGTCTTGCCAACAGAACCTGTCTGAACTGACGCTGAACACGCTCCTTCTCATTGAGGGCCAGGCTGATGCCCAGCCATGCCATCAGGACGAGCGGCACTACAACAATGAGCAGAAGTATCGTGATCAGCGTCGGTTTCATAGGTGCGTTACTTTACCAGGCTCTCTGCAGGCTATTTACGGACTGTTCCTCGGTCATTCGCTTGCGCTCCGCATCCCACTCACCGTCATCAAGGTTCCGGGCCGATCGCATGTTGTCGCCAGCGTATGAATTAAGTTTCTTTGATTTGTACAGTGTGCCGTATTTCTGGAGGTAGCCGTGGTTTTTAACAAGCATCTTCTTGGCTTCATCCTTTTGGCCTTTGGCTCGCAGTTCCACGGCCATCCGGTTCGTTTCGGTGGCAATCTCCAGAACGGCGTCCGTCATAGCCTCTTGGTCAACACTTCGAGTGACGTCATCAGCCGACGCGGTGAAGCGGACCGCGACACCACTCTTGAGCTTGTCAGTGGTTCGAGTGTCCATGTTGGCATACGCAATCTCGATCGTGGCGATATCCTGCGAACGGCCTTCGCGCCCCGCGGGAACTTCCACTTCCAGCATGACGTACTTTTCCTGGTCGCTGTAGAGCTGATTCAGACACAGGTTGACGCTCTGACCAGAGATGTCGGCTAGCCTACCAAGGACTCTCACGGGTCTGACACCGCGCGCACACTTGATGTGAATGCTGATCTCCTGTGCCACGACCGAGGTGATATCACCAAACTCGTGATCGAAGATACGTGCCAGATCATTTGACGCCTCCGCAAACGCGTGGTTGCCATCGCTTCGACTGGCGAGCCGCGCCATGAGGTCCTCATTATAACCGTTGCCCAATCCGATCGTCGTGACAGAGATGCCTTCTTTTGCCAGCGACGCCCCGAGATCTCCAAGTTCCTGGGGTGAGTCCGGTCCCACATTGGCCTGGCCGTCAGAGATAAGGATAACGCGGTTCACTCGGTCCCGACCGAGAAACTTGCGCACCTCGGCCGCGCCCTTGCTGACTCCCGCAAACAGAGCGGTGCCGCCGTTGGCCTCAAGTCTGTTGATGCCTTGCCGAATCGCTGTGCGATTCGACACCTTCGTCGCCGGCACAAGCACGGAGACAGAGCTGGCGTAGGCCACCACCGAGATGATGTCCTCACTGCCCAGTCGGTCTACCGCCATCAGTGCGGCTTCACGCGCTTTCCGAATCTTGTCGCCTGACATGGATCCGGATTTGTCAATCACGAGAGCAACGTTGACGGGTGATCGCTCACCAGCAGGCTCAAGCGTGAACCCGGTGAGTCCAACTTTCATATAGGCGGTCTGTTTATTGCCTGCGAGGAGCAGCGGGTTGGCCATGGAGACATCCAGTCCAACCTGTTTGGCTGTGGCGAGCGGAGCCAGCGAGAGAGCCGCTACCGTAACCAGTGAGACGAGTAATCTGTTATGTGAGTCATTCATTTCTATATTCTCCCGTTGAAGTTAGCGTATCGAGTGTCCTGTCACAATGATGTTCAGTGATGCCTCCTTTCTTCCTTTTGACCTGCCTGTCGCTTCTCATCACGACCGTATTCAAACAGCAACCCCGCTTTGGCTGGTCAGATTGGCGTCAGTAGAGTGTAAGAAGTTTGTAAGGCAGCCCTTAAGCGCGTGGGGTCGGTCCTGAAGTTACGCTTCAGCGAATGCTGATCCGACTGTCTGATGAGCCCTTCTCAATTGTCCTGCGGAGTCGAACGGCTGGCCGGGATCCGTTTTCCTCGCCTACCACTAACCGCTCGCACGGCGAGCGGCCTTCCTCTATGCTGCCATGATGAAAGTCTGGCACTACGTTGGCATCCTTCTTTTCATCGCGTGCTTTGCCGTGGCGCCTGCTTGTGGCGGGGATGCGGTTGATGGAACGATTGAGGACATCAGTCGCAAGGCCTATCTCCCGGCGGTTCAGGCGGCGCTCAACGCGGCGACCGGTTCGATTGATGTGGCGATGTTTCAGATACGCGTGCGGGAGAGCACACCCTCCACGCAACCGGTGAGGAAGCTGGTGGATGCACTGGTGGATGCCCATGAGCGTGGGGTGAGGGTCCGTGTCGTGCTCGACCGCAGCGCGCGCTATCAGGATGGCAAGCGGCTGAGTGACCTGGCGGCCGACAACGATAACGCCACGCAGCTGCTGCAGGCGGCGGGTGTTGATGTGGCGTTTGGGAGCTCGGGGCGCCTGATGCATCAGAAGGTGATCATCATCGATGATCAGGTTGTGATCACGGGATCACACAACTGGACCTATCATTCGCTGACCCGCAATACGGAGAGCGGGGAGCTGATTCGCTCTCGGGACTATGCGCGCATTAAGCGTGCGAACTTTGAACAGATCAAAACGGTATCGCCCGTCGTGCTTCCCCCTGACCTCGCCACCAAGATCCGGTTGTCGGCAGACTTCATCACCGATCCTGGGTTCGCCTCGACCATGCTGACCCTTCAGGACGAGCGTGCCTTTGATATCTACCTGGCCCTCCAGCGCTACCGTGCCGAGGGCGATGCGGCGGCCGGTGGGCCGGCCGAGGAGGATCTGTTTGAACTGGATTACGCCCGCTTGGCCGGCGACCTGGGGCTGGAGGGGCCTGTCACGGCGTATCGTCGCCAGATCATTCGCGTTCTGCGTAAGCTGCAGGATGAGTACGGACTTCTCGAGGTGACGTTCAGACATGGCAAGTCTGCCATGATTCGGCTGCCGCCGCCTGTTGACGGCCGGAAGCTCGCGCTGCCACTGGCCTATTGGACTTATGGCCTGAGCCGTCAGCTCTCGCTGTCTGCCAAGGCGGCCTACCTGGTGTGCCACAATGAACTCGCGGTCAGCCCTGTGCTGTCGTGCTGGAGCACCTCGCGTGCCACGTTGGCCGCGCGCTACGACTGTGCCGCGATTACGATTGGCAATGGTCTTCGCGAGTTGGAGCAGCTGAACATTATCAAGATCGTTCGCCATCTCAAGCGTCGTGGCGGAAGCTTCGGCGAGCGGTCGCCGAGCAGCCACTACTTTGTCCCCCTACGCTCACCTGAGGAGCAGGCGGCTACCTGGCGGGTGCTGCGCGAGAAGCATGGCGATGAGGCCTTCGACCAGGCGCGTGCCCTGGCGGAAACGATTGACCGTCCCCATCACCCCGACACGATTGAAGGGCTATTTTACTGTATCGAGACCTACGGCCTCGAGCGCACGCGCAAAGCCACCGCCCGAGTTGCCGCCACACACCCCAGCAACCCGATGCGCGAGGTCCGCAATGTCATAGCTATCCTCAAGCGGGAGATGTAGGGTGGCGGCGCTTAGAGAGATGGCGTTGCCGGGTGGAAGGGCCAGTCGGGGAGTATCCCTGAGGGAGAGCATAGTGATGACATTGAGAACTATGATGAGTGCAGCCCTGGTCGCTGCTTGCTGCAATTGGGTGACAGCGGCCGACTGGCCTCAGTGGCGCGGACCAGAGCGCAGCGCCGTTTCAACGGAGAGCGGCCTGCTGCAGAGCTGGCCGGAGGGCGGTCCGAAGTTGATTCGTACCATCGAGGGACTGGGCAAGGGGCAATCCTCCCCCATCATCGCACGGGGGCGTATCTTCATTTCCGGACACCTCAACGAGCGGCAGATCCTCTTCTGCTTCTCGACAGATGGCAGAAAGCTGTGGGCGTTTGACAACGGCTCTTACGACAGGGCCCGTTTTGGTGCTCAGCCATCAGCGCTGGTTGATGGCGAGTTGGTCTATATCCTCAGTGAGCCCGGCCGGCTCGCCGCCATCGACTTCAGCAGCGGCAAAGAGATCTGGCAGCGCAGCTATAAGGAGTTCCATGCCCCTCTGCCCAGGTTCTCTTATGCCGACTCTCTGATCATCCACGATGAGAAGCTGATATGCATGCCGGGAGGGACAGAGGCGCCGGTTATCGCCCTTGATAAAGAGAGCGGCACGTTGCTCTGGAAGAGTAGCGGCTTTGACGACCGAATGGCCTATTGCTCCGGAACCATTGCCACGATTGCAGGAGTGCCCCAGTACATTGCCTTATCTGACATCGGTCTGCTCTCTGTGGGTATCAGCGATGGTGAGCTGCTTTGGCGATATGATGCACCCTTCGCGGGTGCGCGTAACTCCCTCACCCCGATTGTGTGGAAGGACCACGTTTATGCTGACTCCGGTCGCAAAGGGTGCGCCGCGGTATTGAAGATCACAAGACCCGGTGAAACGTTTAAAGTTGAGTCTTTGCGTGAGACCGAAAAGCAACGCAGCCATCTGGGTGGTTTCGCGGATCTGAATGGCAAGATCTATGGCCACAATGGCAATGGCTGGATTTGCATCGATATGGAAAGCGCAGAGGAGCTTCACAGGAACGAGGAGATTCCCAATGGGTCGACAATCTATGCCGACAAGCGCTTCTACTCACTCAGTGACAAAGGTGTCATGCATTTGATAGAGGGCGATGAAACATCAAGCCGTGTCGTCGGGCAGTTCCCGCTTCCCAACGCGGGGCCGAAGTGCTGGGCCCGGCCGGCCATCTCTGATGGCCTTCTCCATATCCGCAACGCCGACAAACTCTTCATCTATGATGTCAGGAAGAGCGGAAGGAAGAACTAGATGTTTGTATTCGGAATAGCGCTCTGCTTTCTGTTTGTCTATCCAGCCTATTCCCGGCTGGTGGTGAAGGGGTATAGACCGTGGCTGTTTGTCTTGCCCGCGGCTGTTCTCTATCTGGTCTTCGCTGCTTTGGGCCTTTCGCTCGATGTGGCATGGTTTGGGGTTAGCGTGATTCTGCCTGTCTGCCTTTTCGTCGTCGCCATGCTGATTCCTGCGCGTACCGGGGCGCCGGGAAAAGCGCTTCTTCAGGTGGAGTTTCATTGCCCTGAGTGTGGGCAGAGCGTTCGGTTTTCTCGGTCGGCGGAGGGGCGTGCTGTGTTCTGCCCTGAGTGTGGTGAACTTATCAGGGTTGAGGATGAGAACGCTTTGCCCCAGCCGGATCAGGCGGTTGCGATTGATCGAGGGGATGCAGAGGCCTCAGGTGATTTTGCCACGGTGGGGCAGTACCTCAACTCCGCTCAGGCCGAGCTTGCGCGCCAGAAGCTTGCGGCCGCGGGTGTGGCCGCATTTCTGCCTGATAGTACGGCAAATTATGCCTACCCGGTTCTTGAGTGGGCCTCAGGAGGCTCCCGGCTCATGGTCAACACGGTGGATCGTGATCGGGCTCTGGGTATTCTGAGCATGTCGCCTGAGGAGACCAGCATTCCTCGCGATTTCGTCGTTCCGCCTGGACCGCCAGAGCCGGCAAGAGATGATCGGCTGGCACACGCCATTCTCTATATCATCGTGTTCTTATTTCTCTTTCCGTTCATTCTCACAAGAGTGTGGGTATGGGTTGTTCCTCTCCTCTTTGTCGAAGCCGTCCAAGAAGGCATCGTTTCTGAATCGCTTTCATTTGGCGCGGCTTTCCGCGCCACGGCTGTCCTGGCCCTGATCTTTGCGGGCGTAGCCTTCTTCTGGGAGAGTGGTAGATGGAAGCGTTCAGCGGGTGGCACCGAGGGGGCGTAGGGAGAGCGGGGAGGGGAGATTCTCGCGCAAAGGCGCAAAGAGCGCAAAGGGGGAGGGAGAATGAACAGCCGAACATTCGAACATTCGAACAGCCGAACTACGAAGTGGGGATCCGGCTGCATTCCTGCGGAAGCTTCGCCGAGATAAGACGCCGCGCCGGATGCTATTCAGGAATCCGGGAAGCGGATCATCACTTGGAACACAACACCGCTCACAGATCTACGTTGGCCGTGTCTGGTTGTTCTGGTTTGGATTCGATGGGCCGCATCATCATCTCGCACATATGCCAGTCAGGCGGCTCGACTGGCTTGTCCTGTACCTTGATGTCTGGCTTCTGAGGCGGGGGATCCGGGGGCTGTTGTGGCTCTTCGATGGGTTCCATCATCATCTCGCACATGTGGCGACCTGGTTGGCCTTTCTGACACCCGGAGACCGTTATGACGATTGCGGCGGCAGCGGCGGCAGCAGCCTGCAGTGGGAATCGATAGCTCCTCCTGGATGCCGCGCGTGCCTGAATCTGTCTGGTCAAGTCGTCTAAGCGGCTGTGTATGAGTTTGTCAGTGGCATGACGCTGCGCGCAGAGCGATTGTTCGAGTTCGGCGTGACCGGCGCCATCCGACATGTCGGCCCGGGCCACGTATGCAAGAATGGTTCTTAGGAGCATGACGCTGTGGCGGTTCAACGATTCAATAGCAACGCGGCATTCTTTGGTGAGCGTGCTGAGGTTTTCCTCGGGATAGAAATGGGTCAGGACATGGCGCAGGTAGTCCACCTTCATTCCCTGGAAATTGACGGCGTCCTCATCGAAATTGCGGGGAATGAACACGGATTTGAAGAGCTGGAACGCGAGTTCGGACCTCGGATCATCAATCTTGTAGCTGTGTCCCCAATAGTTGCCTGTGAGTCGCCCTGAGTCGCGCAGACGGATGGCGAGCGGGGTACCGGTGTAGGCTTCGACGCGCCCGAAATTGAGGGGAAAGCGCGCGTAGGCATCCAGGAAGTCAACATTGTCCGTGAGATCCGGGAGGGTGGTCTCGGGGTCAAACATGAGCAGATTGAAGCTCGTGTGGACACCGGCGTCCTCAAGAATACGCAGGGCCTTATGGTTCTGCTCGCGCCGAATGCCGCGGCCCAGTGTGCGCAGGCCTGCTACGGCATTACTTTCCACTCCCAGAAAGACCCGAAACAGGCCCAGTTCCTGCAGGCAATCGACTACCTGTTCATCAATACTGTCGGGTCGCGCCTTGATCTGGATGGCAATCTGACCCACATGTTCGGTGTCGAGTGCGGCTTTGATGGCGCGGAATCGCGCGAGGTTATCTTCCCGGGACGGCAAAAAGAAGTTGTCGTCATGAAAGTTGAAGATTCGTACACCGTGGTCGTGATACAGCGTGGCCATTTCTTCTGCCACGGCTTGCGGGCTGCGTTGTCTGAGTCGAGGACCGCCGGTCTTCTTGTGCCACGCGGCAATGGAGCAGAAGTTGCAGCTCCCGAAACACCCGCGACTGCTGAGTATGTTGGCGATAGGGATGCCGAGATAGGTGTGGAAAGGCGGTGTGCGTGTGGGCCAGGGCAGGTCGTCCAGAACGGTCTGGACGGTTCGGTTGGCGGTCTGCACAACGGTCGCGTTGTGCCGATAGCTGATGCCCGGGACAGCAGCAGGGCTGGCCACGTTCTGGGCCAAGTCGATAAGCGTCGCTTCGCCTTCGCCGTGAACAATGGAGTCGATGGCGGGTACATCGGCCAGGAGTTGTCTATCGTGGAACGATGCAAAGTGGCCACCGGCCGTGATATGCCCCGAATATCCGAGATTCCTGAGCTGTTCTGCCAATTGTGCGAATTCCCGGGCCCGTCCTGTGAAAACCATGGAGAGCCCGACGATGTCCGGCGCGTAGGTGAGAATATGATCCGCTATAGCAGGGGCGTCGGCGGGCGAGGCAAAATTGAATATCAGGGCCTCATGTCCGGCCTCCAGCAGGGCGGCATGCAGATATCGTAGCGCGAGATTCTCTTCAAGTTCAGGGCCAACCAGTGCGATTCTCATCGAGACCTCCTCGAAGTTAACGGATTACATATTGACTGTATTCTATATCCCTCAGGCGTACGAAACGAGCGCCTTTTCTCAACATCCAACAAGGAGCTCCAACTCCCAAGTGGGCGATACTGGAGAATGAGTTGTGTAAGGGCTCTCCCAGGCGCCCTTTATCTGCGCCATGGCGCGGGATGCTCTCGACAGGTTGTCCCGAAGCGTTGGATGCGGTAGCATGTCCTGTAATGAAAAGCGTTCCATATTCATTTCTGGCTTTCCTGGTCGTCGCCGGTCTGCTCGTGGGCTGTGGTGGGCCTGAGCCCGGAAAGGGAGCGTTCCGGCCTGTGCCGACCTCAACGATGGCCACCGGGGCCGCCCATGAGCGGCAGATCATACAGGAACCCGCCGTAGCCATTGTCCCTGCGGCCCGGGCGAAAATTGGCAAGACGGAGAGGCATGATCCGGCCTATGTCGGCTTGGCCTACCCGGGCGGCGATGTCCTCAGGGGGGACTCCCCTCAGCCAGCGGCTGTCGCCACCACATCGCGGGACTACAGAACCGTACGGGTCTATGTGGCGCTCGCGGACAACAAGACCCAGGGCATTGTTCCGGTCCCCGCCATCTTGGGCAATGGGGACGACCCGGGGAATAATCTCTACTGGGGCGCCCTGTACGGCGTGAAGGCCTTCCTCAAGCGCAGCTCGGACTGGCAGCTCACCCGCACAGTGAAGCAGCCGGCCGACGGGATCATGGAACGCTGCGTCTTGCGCCACAAGACCAGCGGTACCGTGCTGACCGCGGATGCGTATCGCGGTGCGAAGATCAAACAGGCCGTGACCGATTTTTTGCGTGCCGCGAGTGGCAGTGGCGGGGCCGATCTGGTTGTCTATGTCGGGCACAATGGGCTCATGGACTTCAGCATCGCACCCGCGGCCATACCGCGCCGGGGAAAAGGAGCCGAGGTGATCATTCTGGCCTGCAGAAGTAAGCCCTATTTCATGCCGTGGCTTGAGCGTCTTGGTGCCAGCCCGGTGCTGCTCACGACGGGACTGATGGCCCCTGAAGCCTACACCCTGGAAGCCGCGCTGGAGGGTTGGATCAAGAGGGAGGCCCCTGGCGCCATCAGAGAACGTGCTGCCGCCGCCTACCACAAGTATCAGAAATGCGGCATGACGGGTGCCCGCCGGCTGTTCTACAGCCAGTGAAGATCCGCGAGCCAAACCCCGACCGAAAAGGGGTGGTAGGGGAGCGCAAGACCGAGAGGGACAGGCCGAGACACCGCAGGAGCGAGAGGGAGACCAGGATGGTATTTAGAATTATCAAAGGGGTGTTGTTTGGATTCATCACGTTTCTGTTTGTGGAAACGGAGCTTGGGATAGGCGAAGGCACGTCGTTGTTGGGCTTGGTGTTGATCGCTGTCGCCGGTGTGGTCGGCTATTGTCTGCCGCGGCGCGGGAGTAGATAGGATCGCGCGGGGAGGGGAAGGGAGATTCTCGCGCGAAGGCGCAAAGAGCGCCAAGGGGGGAGGGAGAATGAACAGCCGAACAGCCGAACAGCCGAACTACGAAGTGGGGATCCGGCTTCGTTCCTGCGGAAGCTTCGCCCAGACAAGACGCCGGGCCAAGAGGCGGTTGAGTGGGCGTATCGCCGTGATCTTGTTGGCTGGTGAGCTGTACCCGCGCGGTCTGTGAGACGCATTCACTGTCGACACCATCGTTCAATATTGATTGTTAGATGGTGGGCGTTTACATTCTGTGGGGTGCATGAGCAAGGGACGGCCAATGACGAAGACGACATGGACCATAGTGGTGCTGCTGGCGGTATGCGCGGGGAGCACCTTTGGACTTCAGATCCAGGACCACTTGAGTCCGTTGAATCGTCGACGTGCTGTCCGGAAGCGCACGGATTACATTCTGCTCCATACGACGGAGGGCCCCACAAAAGGGTCACTCAACAAAGTCCATCGATATGGGGAGGCGCACTATCTGGTGGCGACGGACGGCTGCGTCTACCGCATTGTCAATAAGCACCAGATTGCGATGCATGCCGGGCGCAGCATGTGGCATGGGCGAACCGACCTTGACCGCTGTTCGGTGGCTATCGAGGTGACGGGATACCATAACCGCGATATTGCCCCTGCACAGTATGCGGCCTTGCGGGAGCTGATCGGCCAACTTCAGAAGATCTACGCGATTCCCGACGAGAAAGTCCTGACGCACTCCATGGTGGCCTATGGCGCCCCGAATCGCTGGCATAAGCGATCGCACCGCGGGCGCAAGCGCTGCGGCATGCTGTTCGCAAAGCACACGGTACGCCGTCGCCTTGGGCTTGATAAGCAGCCGCTTGTCGATCCGGATGTGAAGGCAAAACGCCTGGTGGACGCCGATCCTTACCTGGCCAAAGTGCTCTACGGAAGCGCCCACGAGCAGCTCAAGGCTGCGTCCCGTTTTGAGGGTAACGACGCCTTGGTGATCTCGGCCAAACGGTCTGCGTGGGACATTGCGCGCGACAAGTACCGGAGTGCGGAGACGCTCTACGTCTTTCCGGACGGCAAGAAGCTCAAGGGAAGCGAGATCTCGAATTGGAAGATGATGCCTGTCGGCACGCGGGTCGTGCTGTCCGAGACGCAGAGCGCCAATGAGGCAGAGGGAATGTTGGTCATCGGGCGGGACGGAAAGAGCGCCGCCGCTATTGCCGGCGACGAGGCGAGGGCGGCCACAACCATCTATTTCATGCCGGACGGCCGCGTGCGTCAGGGACACGAATTGAGCCAAGCAGAGGTCGGCGCGTTGCCGGACAAGACACAGATGCTTGTGGGTTATGTCCACGGCGGCTATGTGACGGCCAACCGCAGCGCTTTCGATATCTGCGGCGAGAAATGGGACTCGCCTGCAAGCTTCTACCGTTCCTGCGATGGCCGTATCGCATCGGGAAACCAACTGAGTGAAGGGGCTATTGCACCCTCCACGATGGTCTTCTTTCGGCTATAGAGTTGTGGGTCTTCCGCAGAATCTGTGGGTAGATAAAATCACTAGCGGATCAGAATATGACCTGTTGGTAGTGGTATTGGGTACAATGGGTGCGTGAAATGGGCAGAATTATCTCGTAGCGAGATTATTCGGCCTGTAAATTTCGACGAAGCGGCTCGAGTAAGGGTATCCGAGTAAGGGTGTCGGTTACGGGTACGAGTAAGGGTGCGGTGAAGTGTGGGAAGCAGGGAATCATCTCTATGACACAGCCTTCTGGGCATGAGAAGTTGATCGTCTACCTCGGACACGCCAACGGTTCCGCGCTTGAGTGCGCTGCTGGCCTTGATGTGCTGGTCGCCAGACCTGCTCACGGCCGAGGACGTCTACCCAGGCAAGAGTCTGCTGTCGGAGGGCGTCAGCATTCTCGTCACCATGCGGAAGACCGCAGCCAATAGGGTCCGCGAAGACCACGCCGTGTATCGCACCGAGAAGGGCCGGCTTTTCGACCATGCGGACTTGGACGTGTACCAGGTCGCTCTCCAGCTTGTCGCCTGGCTTGAGTCCATGCTGATCAATTTCTCCTGTAGCACAGATCTCAGGACGAAGCTTGATAAGTCGACCACGTCTATCGTCCTCAATATCGCCGAGGGCAACGGCCGATTCACCGGAACCGACCAGGCAAAGTTCTACGAAACGGCATACAAGGCCACCATTCAGTCGGCCTCACTTGTTGATATTGCCACAGCAAATGGTGCGGCTGATACCTTGCGTGTAGAGCAGGGGCGCGAACGGCTCCGCCGTATTGCAGCCATGCTCACAGCACTCTCAAAGGTTGCTGGCAATGATTGACACACTTGCTCGTACACGTAACCGCCCTCTTAACCGCCACCCTTACTCGGATACCCTTAATCGACCCGCTTCGTCGGTCGTCATTGTCGGAAGAAACCGAAATCCACCCACAGATTCTGCGGAAGACCCAGAGTTGTTTCTGCGTGTCGGGCCTGTCCCTTTGCTCTCTTCAGTCGAGGAGTTGTCTTGCCATGGAGCGGGCCAGGCGGAAGAGGGCGATGACTTGGGCGGGCTTGGTGTGGTAACCACTGGTTTTCGTGGTCTGCTGTCGCACCACAATGATGTCGACGTCGTCTTGCCGCTTGGGCTCGAGGACGGTGTTTCGTGCGGCATTGAAGGTGATCTTCTTGCGTATGTCCAGTTCGGGCTTGGCGACGAGAACGCAGTAGACATAGGGGTAGTCTTTCCCCTGCACGCTGTTGAGTACGACTTGCACCTGGATCCCGAGAAAGGCGGTGCCTAGTTGCGGCAGCCCCATGATGAGCTTCGCATCGGTCGGCACTTCTCCTTTGCTGTCGGTGCAAAACTCGATCTGCGGCGTCAGTTCTTCGCCCTCAAGCGGATGCGCCTCCCAATAGGAGACGACCGAGAGCAGTTGCTGCACTCTGGTTGTGAGGGGGGCATTCGTCAGAATGCGTCGGACGCCGGTGATCCAGTGCGGCAACAGCAGGACGACGCTGTCGAGCGCGAGTGCATGCATCAGGTCGTCCTGGTTGTGTATATAGAGCCCTATGCAGGCGACCGTGATGCCGGTTGCAATGGCCATGAAGACAAGGCAACCGCGGAGACAGGTGATATCAAGCAGACTCTGGTCCCATTGTTTCGATTTCTCTGCAATCGTGACGATGTTGCGCAGCTGCTCGTGATCGCCGGCGCGCCACTCGCGTTTGCCTTTGAGCTGGCCGGGAAGATTGCTGTATCCGCGCACCATGGCCAACAGCGTTGCGGCCAACAGGATGGCGGCGCCGATGAAGAGGAACCCAAAGATCTGAACTCCGAAGCCGACGAACAACAGGCCCATGATGACCAGCATCCGGGTGTTGTATGGGAGCGACTTGGCTACAGTGAACGCGATGTCATCGCGTCGTGCGGCATCAGGCAGGAGCATGTTCCCTCCTTTGGACTTCGGTCAGTTCGCGCGTACCAAGGGCCGACCAATAGAGCGGGCAGGCCCCGGCGCAGGCTTTGAATTCCTCGCAGCCGGAACACTCGGCCGGCGCGTAGTCCTTGTTGCGGAAGAAGACCGCGCGGCTGGAGTTCCATATGTCATCAAAGGGCTGTGACAGCAGATTGCCGACCGGTTCATCGTAACTGGAGCAGGGCAGTATGTCGCCTGTGGGCGAGATGCTGAGGAGCCCGTCGCAGGCGGCACAGCTCTTGTTTCCCATGCCGTTGGCCAGCGGATTCATGATGCACATGGGGGTGGGGGAGTACCACATGAAATCGATCTCCCGCTGCCGTGCTTCTTCCCTGGCCGGTGCAATAATCTCCCAGATGTCACTGTAGGCGACCTGGAGGCCCGACGTGGCACTCCCGGTCGGGATGATCAGGTTCATGGACATGCGGTCGAGGCCGAGAGAGGCGACCCGACGCACGAGATCGACCGCGTGGGCGGCATTGGTGGCACTGAGTGTCGTGTTGGTGTGGACATGAATCCCCGCATCGCGTAACGCGGCCAATCCGCTCAGCGTCAGGTCGAACGAGCCCGGCACGGTCGTGAGCGCATCGTGTATATCGGCATTCGGTCCCTCGAGCGATACCTGTGCGGACGTCAGTCCGGCGCTACGCAGGCGCAAGGCGCGACCGTTGCCGGCGAGTAGGGTGGCGTTGGTAATGAGGTTCACGCGCAGGTCGGTTTCAACGGCGCGGGCGACGAGCGTCTCAAGATCGTCGCGCATGAGCGGCTCTCCACCGGTGAAGCTCACCGACGGCACCCCGGCGTCATGCTTGATGATGTGCAGTATGCGGGCGACTTCGTCTGTGCTCATCTCGCGGGAGGGTCGGTCGGCGCGCTGGCATCCGCAGGCCGCATAGCAGAACTGGCAGCGCAGGTTGCAGCGGTATGTCACGGCAATCTCGGAGAGAACCGGCAGCGTGTTGAAGGGGAGGGTATGCGGCAGCGTTTCAACTGCCTTGCGTTTCCACCCTTCGCCGAGGCATCCAGACATGAGGCTGCGGAAGTCGCACAGAAAGCAGTAGGCTTCGTAATGCCGTTCATGACGATCGCCGAGGCGCTCAACGATGGCATCGATGGACCCGCCATGCTTGAGGTGTTTCAGCATGGCGAGGGCGGTTCGGTTCACGCGCACGGCGCGGTTGGGCAGCACCATCAGCAGGCTGTCCGCTTCGCGGATATCGAAGTGAGGGCGAATGTGACTGAAGTAGTCATCCACCCAGCAGAACGATATGGCGCTATGTGAATCCGTTGGCATCAGTGGGCTCCTCCGCTCACGCAGGCCGAGTGACAGGCGGAATGACAGGCCGAGTGACACGCGGAATGGCACGCCGAGTGACACGCGGAGTGGCAGGCATCGTGGCAGGCCGAATGCACAAAGCAGCCTTCGTAGCAGACCTGACTGTCCATAAAGGACTGATAGTTCCCGATCTCCCCGGCCGCGGATGCAATGCGCTCTTCTATGGCGGGATGAACAATGGGGCGCGTGAGGGCTGTGCGATAGTGATGATGGTGGTAGAAGTAATAGGGGTAGTCGTCGTCTTCGCTGGTGGGCTCAGTCTCCTCGCGATCGTCGGGATTGGCCCGGTCGAAGACGCCTTGGAATTGGGCGAGGTAATGCTCCCGTGTGGCGTCGACATCCGCGTCCCATGCCCTGCGCTGTACCTGGTCGACAATGTGCTCGATCACTTGACGCACGCGTGTGGGGTCAAGGGTGCCATCGGGTTCCACGGCCTGAAGCAAGGCGTACTCGTAATCGCTCAAATCATCGCGCTTCTTGCGCAGCTGCACGCGGCCATCTTCGTGCAGTTCCACGACGCCGCGCCGACGAAGGACGTTCAGCATGATGGAGAGCACTTTGTTGACGGAGATACCGATGAAGACCGCTGCCTCAATGGTGCCCAGATCGGCCACCTTGCCTTCTTTGCGGAAGGTGGTCATCTGGATCTTGGGGGGTGTCCAGTCGGCATCGAGCCAACTGATCTCGCTCAGTCCGTCCGAGGCCGTCACCATACTGCGGTGTTTACTCGTGATGACAAAGAAGAACAGGATGCCCATGACACCCGCGAGGACCAGCAACATGAGCTTGGGATGGTGCATCAATGGTGCGGTGCCCGGTCCGGCTGCGGGTGCCGGCCGCGGCGCCGTGCGGTGTGGCGGCACGGTTGCGGCAGCCCTGCGCGCCGGTAACGTGAAGTGTGAGGCATCACAATACTCCTGGATACGGAAGTGGCCGCGGACGGGTACCTGTTCCCAGTGAATTGTCTGCTTAAGCCAGAACCGGTCCCCATGCTTGATGGCGTTGTAGTCCATCTTGTACCGGGAATTCATCCACGTCTCGGTCAGAATGTTGGTGGCAAGCTGTTCGCGGGGGGCCGTGCCGTCGGTCAATGGCAGGGGCCAGTGAACGGTGACCGTGTAGTGCCCCAGTGGATCATCCCATTGGACGGGGGCCCAGTTCAGCACGACCCGCGGGCCCTGGTCGGATGCCGTCGGTGCCACGTGGCCCGAGGCGTGCAGGTCGGTGCCGTAGGTGAGGATATAGATGACGCGGCCGGAGCGGACGGACTGTCCTTTAGCCAGCACGACATCGAACTTGCGTGTGCCGACGGGTTTGATGCTGAGCGCATACCTGCGGTTGGCTGAATCGAGTGCGTAACATTGTGCGCGGTCAAAATGCGGGGTGCCGGCATAGCCCTGGAAATAGAACCCGTGCAGATTGAAGCCCTGCGGATCGACCGCGACCTTGTACACCACCGTGGCCTTGCCGTCCGGACGCAGTGAGAGATCTACCTCTGCGAACTGCCATTCGACGGCCAGCGCCGTCGTCGACAAGACGAGTGCGAGCAGCATCACGATGCCCCCGCGCCCGGTGGTGTGAGGATTCCTCCTCGACGTCAAGAGGCGGAAAAACATCGAATGCAACAGAACACGCTTCATGGTAGGAGAGCTTAGCGGCGACGCGCGGTGGTATCAAGGTGCGAAATAGCAGAGGGGAGCGCAGGGGCGCCTCACCCGCGATCCTCGGTGACAGCACAGGTGCGGCCATCAGCCTGTAGCCGCCTCAGTGCTCGAACTTCTTGCGGTACGCGGTGGGGCGCATGCCGGTGTGTTTCTTGAAGAGGTTAGAGAAGGAGTAGAGGCTCTGGTAGCCGAGGGATTCGGCGATCTTGCCGATGGGGGTTGTGGTTCTGGCGAGCTGTTCGGCGGCCTGGGCGATGCGCTGCTTGATGACCATCTCTTTGGGGGGCATCCCGTATTCGGTGTTGAAGATGCGGTAGAGTTTGCGCGTGGAGACGTTGAGGCGCTTGGCCAGCACGGACGAGTTCCAGTCTACGCTCGGGTTCTGCTGGATCTCAGCCATGAGCTGCTGCAGGGGGACGGTATAGGGTTGCGGTGGGTGCCCGCTGAGCGTTATCTCA
Source organism: Verrucomicrobiota bacterium (assembly GCA_018648805.1). Lineage (GTDB taxonomy): Bacteria > Verrucomicrobiota > Kiritimatiellia > UBA8416 > JABMPJ01 > JABMPJ01. Next base: position 48,676 of record JABGQM010000016.1, on the reverse strand, counting down.
TGCCTGAGCAGATCGACGAGCGCCCGGGCATGGGAATGGGCCAGGGCGATCAGCTCGGCGCTGCGGTAGCGGTGGGCATCGAGGACTCTGCGCAGGAGCAGGAAGAGCAGGTCGGCCGATTCGTAGGGGCTGGAGGTGAAGCCGTGCTGCTTGAGTGGCTCCCATGCCGGTATGTCATGGAGTCTGATATAGAGCCAGCGCACCGGCTGGCCCGGCAGTCCGGTGCGTCGAAAAGGAACCCCGGCCGGGCAGAAGGCAAGGTCACCCGCCTGCCAGGTATAGGTCTTCGCGCCGGTGGTCATGTGCAGCTCGCCCTGGATGACCAGGTAGAAGGTATGCCATGGGCGGGGCCACGGTTCAGCGCGCAGAAACTCCGGCCGTTCCGTAATAGCCGCAAACTGGACCCCCGCATCGAAGAGTGGACCGGCGACCTCCACGGCCAGCGGGTTGTCATGCCCCACCTGTTCGCTCAACTCCTCGGTGATCTCGTGAGCGGGCAGGGCGAACGAGAATATGTGCGGCTTGTCCATGGGTAGTGGTCAGTCCTCGGGCGTGCTTTTCTCTGGCTGCGCCCAGAGGCGTAGTCCGTCCACAACGTCGAAATGGCGATCGAAGGTTACCAGGATAGCACCGGTTTCCATGCACTGTGAGGCAAGCCAGACGTCGTTCATGGGGATCGGCGTGCCCTTGCTCTTCAGCGTCTGCTTGACGCGGCCGAAACACTCGCCGGTTTCACGGCTTACCGGTAGGGTTTCGACCGATGCTTTGGCCAGAAATCGATCCAAGACCTCGATATTGGAAGCGTAGCGATTGCCGCCGCGGAACCCGGCTTCGAGTTCTCCTATGACGATCGCAGAGGCATAGACGGTATCGGCCCTGGCCACCACATCCAGAACCCCCAGGTCGCCTTGAAAGAGCGCGGTGAAGGCGTTGGTGTCAAGCAGCACGGCCCTCATTGCCAGTCATCCTGGTCAACCACCTCGAGGTCTGACGTGGCAGCCTTGAACTCGTGCGACTCCTGTGCAGACCAGATTCCGCAGAATTCGGAGAAGTCAGCCCGATGGTCTGCGACCGCTGACTGACCGACGCCGACACTCACTGCCAGCAGCTCCTTAAGCGTCTGGTTGAGACTCCGGCCCTCCCGCTTCGCCTTGTTCCGTATCCGCTTCTCAACCACCGCATCCAGTGCATGTATCGTTAGCGTGCTCATGCGTTCAAACTCCTTGATGCATCTCTGATCTATTACGATGCAAATATACATCATAATAGATCAGGGCGCAACAGTTGTTTATGGCAGGCGGCTGGCTCCAAAGGGGCAGACCCCGTTTGGCGCTATGGCCGGCAACTATTTCTCAACCCATGCGATCCATGCGCTCAGCGGATTGGTCAGCGACAATTACACTTCCCTACTGACGACAATTAGACTTCCCCACTAACCGGCGGCATCAGAGACTGACCTTGTAAGGAGGAACAGGCTCTATGATGACGCCAGACCGGAAAGTGAGGAAGATGATGGGAGAGTATCAGAAGACGGGGAACGTGGTGAAGGCTGCATTACGATCAGACATGGATCCGATAACGGCCAGTGCCACCCCGCTTGCCGGGGTGGGGGTGGAGAGATTAGGTAGCGCGATTTAACGAGAGGCACCAGCTTGACAGAGCGATGCTCTTGATAGAGACGTGAGCCCCGTCGCCCGTTGACGAGGGACCATTTTAAACGCCCAGGGGAAACTTCGAGACCAGATAGAGAGGGTAGTTGTGTTTCTTTGACAGAGGGGAGACCGCAAGGTTCCTCGCACTGAACACCGTGCAATACGGGGGGGTATACTTGTCGGCAAACACTTTCAGGCTCTTGGCTTGCGTGACCCAGCCGGATTTGACCTCAAGGGGAATAACGGCGCCGTTCACGTCACAGATGAACTCCACCTCGGAGCGCCCCTCACGCCAGCAGGCCAGGTTGTCCCACTTCGCCGCAACGAGTTCCTGCATCACTGCATTTTCGGCGTAATAGCCTTTGTATGTTCCATAGTCGTAATCAAGAATAGTGGTTACCGGCAGACGACTCAGCGCGCCAAGTATTCCCACGTCGAATACGAAGAGCTTGAAGAAATTCTCCTTCTCGTATGCGGGAAACGGGAGCTGGGCACTGTTCACAATCGGAATCCGGATGACCAGGCCCGCCGAGACGAGCCAGTCAATCGTTCCTGATAGTCGCTCGTATCCCTTGATTCCAGGAAGGACATCCTTGAACGCAAATTTCGGCGCAGATCCACTCTGATCCCTTCCGAGTTGTGCCGGAACATTGCGCCAGAGCCGCTCCAAATGCATGGCATTCTGCTTTCCGCAGTGCTTCGCCATATCGGCCACATACTCGGAAATAAGGCGCGTCTGAATGGCTCTGACCTCGGTGAAGGCCGTCAGTCTGTCGTCACGTTTTCTCATAAACGCTTCAACGACCTCGGGAAGTCCGCCCGTGATGAGATACAGTTTGAATTCCTTCCAGAGTGCAGCATGCAGTGTTTCTGATAGAGGCGCGGTGCTGTTGATTGCCTCAAAGCTCTCGTATAGCAGCCTGTTGGCTCCTGCAAGGAGGAATTCCTCAAACGTCATGGGCACCATGTGGATTTCATCGATTTTTCCGACAGGGAAAGAGCATTCTCCAAGGTGTACTCCCAACAGAGATCCGGCAGCGCAGACCGCCAGCTCGGGCATGTCTTCGGCAAAGTACTTCAGGCTGGTCAGCGCCCGCGGGCACTGCTGAATCTCGTCAAGGACCAGCAAGTCCTCTTCGGGATTGATGGGTGCATTCAGAAGCAGCGAGAGCTCTTGGATAATCTCCCGAGGCGTGAGGTCCCCCTTGAATGCCGGGATAAACGACTCGCGTTCCTCGAAATTGACGTAGTGGAAATTCCGGAAATGGCGACTTCCAAAAGCCTTCAACGAGTAGGTTTTCCCTACCTGCCGCGCGCCCTGTAGTAGCAGAGGCTTGCGGCCCTGACGCTCACGCCACGCTTCAAGATCTACCGATATCGTTCGTTTCATGCCGCTAACCGTACACCGCTAGCCCACAAAGTGCAAGTGATAATGCCCATTAACTGGAATAAGTGCGCGATCTAATTCCCTTGATGGTTCTTTATAGGTCCATGCAAAGAGGAAAAATGACTAGAGAATGCGGCGAGTAGGGACCGGCCTTCTATGGGGTGGCTCCAAGCCGATATCTCACGGCTGAAAGTTCGGTAGTGTCATTCACGACCAGCAGGTGCGGTGTCAGGCTCGCGCCTTCTGACGCATCAGGCACGAATCGATAAATGATTGGCAGGTTCGCCTATTGTTCGTGTGCCTGCTAGAGGGTACTATTCGATGGATCACGGAGCCGTGTCTGCGCAGAAGTTGTGCAGCCTGTCTCCCAAGGGCATTTCGTAAGTAGTATCTGTTGCGGGAAGGGCCTGCAGCCGCATCCATGTAGCCCGCGCTCGCCGAGCGCGAGGCAGAACGGCCGGAAACGTTAGCCGCCGCGGGGAGCCGCGCGCTCGGCGAGCGCGGGCTACAGCCGGAAGAACGCGCTTTCCGCTGTAAGAACCAGGTAGAAGAAGGAACACCATGAATAGAAGCATGACCAGAATCGCTGCCGTTGCCTTTTCCATCATCTTTGCAGGGATGGCTGTCTTGACTGCCGTGGCCGCCGGCGACACGGTGACCGGCATGGCGGGAAGCGCCTACTACAAGGTCCATCCCATGTTTCATCCGTTCCCGGATGAGAAGGCGAAGCTTCAGTCCATCGACCGGTTCGGCCCTGTGGGCATCGGCATCGAGCTACTGCAGCCGGCCTTCAGCATGCGCATCAAGAATGTGGAGGAGGGGTCTCCGGCCGCCGCTGCAGGCCCCTCGACAGGGCTCGGGGCAGGCAAGCTGAAGAAGGGACAGCTAATCGACAGCATCAATGGTCGGGTGCTTGAGGAGATGGATCCGCGCCAGATTCTGGGCGACATCATCGCCAAGGCGGAGGCCAAGGATGGCGTGGTGACGCTGGTGGTTCGGGATGACAAGGATGCGGCACCGCAAACCGTCGAGGTGAAGATTCCGGTGCTGGGTACTTACAGCGAGACGTGGCCGCTCAACTGCAAGAAGTCCGACCGCATCGTCAGAGAGATGGCGGAATTCGTTAAGAAGAGCGACTCCAATGGCATGGGCATGGGGCACCTGTTCCTGCTTTCCACCGGCGACGCGAGCGATCTGGAGTATGTCCGCGGCAAGATGCAGGAGATTGCGAAGAAGAACGAAGGCAAGGAGGCGGCGGGCGGTTACCCCTGGTATATCGGTTACGGCGGTATCTCCCTCTGTGAGTACTATCTGCGTACGGGCGACAAGGCGATCCTGCCCACGATCGAGGCCTATGCCGAGCAGGCACGCCGTACGCTCTACAATGGTTCCTGGGGACAGAAGGGCGGGGCCAACTACAACTACATGGCCGGTGGCCACATGAACGCGGCTGGCGTGCACTGCGTCACCTTCCTGCTGCTGGCCAAGGAGTGCGGCGCCAAGGTCGACGAGTTTGCCCTTCAGAGCTCCCTCAAGCACTTCTACCGCTACGCCGGACATGGCGCGGTTTCCTATGGCGATGGCCTGCCGGAACCGACCTACACCGACAATGGCAAGAACGGCGGGCTGGCGTTTGCCATGGCCGCGGCCGCCTCGCTCACACCCGAGGGTGAGCAGTCGCCCTACGCGAAGGCGCGTGATGCGTCGGCCATGACCAGCTTCTACTCCACCTCCTGGATGCTGCATGGTCACACCGGTGGCGGCATCGGCGAAATCTGGCGCGGCCCGGCGATGGGGCTGATGATCGAAAAGGCGCCGAAGCGCTACCGCGAATTCATGAATGAGCGCGCCTGGTTCCTCGATATCTCCCGCCGCTTCGACGGTTCGTTCGGGATCGTTGGTGGCGGTCGCTACGATACCCCCAACTCGTGGGCGATCGGCATGGCGCTCAACTACACGGTGCCGCGCCAGCACCTGCGCATCTACGGCGCGGAGAAGACCCAGCACTGTCGGTCGTACCAGTTGCCCAAACGCCCCTGGGGCACCGAGGCGGATGAGCAGTTCTTTTCGCTGGCAGCGGCGCCGGTCCGCGGAGGCAAGCCGCATGACGTGGAGAGCGAGAACCTGGTGGCCGATGCATCGTGGGCTGTGCTGCGCAAGCTCAAGGCGGAAGGTGTGGCGGATGAGTTCCTGCTCAAGTACACGCATCACCCCGACTTCAACCTCCGCTCCGTCTACTCCGCAGGCACCGTGCGTCGGCTGGGGCGCAACGATCTCGCACTGGAGATGCTCAAGTCCGGGGACCCACGCGTTCGGCGGTCCGGCATCGTGTCGCTCGATAAGAGTGCGCTGACCGACGAGATGGTTGAGCTGATGGTGGATATGGTCAACGACCCCGAGGAGGCCTGGTGGGTGGTGCAGACGGCCATGGATGCCCTCGGCACCGCACGGGCAGAGCTGCTTGCCCCCCATGTGGATCGGTTGGTCTACTGGCTGGAGCATGATGAGTGGTGGCTCAACCGCGCAGCCATGGTGGCCCTGACCAAGCTAGCCGCAGATAAGGATCACTACCGGAAGATTCTGCCCATTCTCGGCAGAATGGTGGCAAACAATACCCGCGCCGTGGCGCTCTCGCCCTTGGGCGGCATTGTCCGCGAGCTGCAGGCTGCCGATCCCGAGGTGCAGGCCTTTGCGGTCACCGCGCTCGGAGAGGCCTATGGCAAGTTCCCCAAGATTGTCTCGGTGCCCGGTGGCCAGGATATGAGCGTAGGGGTGAGCTACCTGCTACGTTCCCAGGCCTGGAACCTGTCGAAGATCCCCGGTGGTTTCGACGAGCTGCTTGAGGTGAGTCGCGAGCGCTTTCCCGGTGACTCACTGCCGCACAAGGAACTCTACATGGCCGCCGATGCATCGATGTTCGGTCCCAAGGTCAAGGAGGCTCTCAAGCCGGTCGTGCTCGACTATCTCATTCCCAAGTACATGGGAGAGGGCAACCACATCGCATCCAATGAGAAACTGCTGACCGAAGAGGCGACCAGCGCCGTGCCGTTCAAGGGTAACTTCTACTATCGCGAACCCCGTATCAAACAATTGCTTACCTTCTACAATCGCATCGGCATCACCGACTACAACTGGAAAGTCTTCGGTCCCGATCTGGATGAGATCCCGTGGGAATACCACAGCTATGATCCTCTGGAGAAGAAGATCTGGGCTCCCGGCTGGCGCTACCGCGAGGTGAGCTATCCGAAGGGGATGGAGAACTGGTTCAAGCCGGAGTTCGATGCCAAGGCGGCAGGCTGGCAGCAGGGCTACGCTCCCTTCGGCCAGTGGGACGGCAAGCTGGTGACCAAGAACGACGGCACCTCGGCCATGGATCGTATGGGCAAGTGCACGCTCGACTTCTGTCGCTGTCAGGAGCCCATGCAGACGCTCTGGGAGAAGGAGGTCCTGATCATGCGGACCAAGCTGAAGTTCCCGCCCTTCAAGGAGGGACATCGCTACCGTCTGATCGTGGGCGGCATGACGCATGTCCCGTCGGGCGAGGGCTACCGCTTCTATGTGAACGGCAAGCTGATGAAGGAGCGCGATCGAGGCATTGGCAGGCGCGAGGGTGGTCAGCCGCAGGGTTATGTGATCGACAAGGCGTGGTGGCCCGACTTCGAGAAAGAGGTCACCATCGCCGCTATTGGCTTCCTGCATAATGTTGGCGGCAAGCATCACGCCGGCGTGAAGCGGCAGCACTTCTCGATCTGGATGCAGGAGGCGAAAAGCCCGCCGCTGCCGAAGGAAGACTTCGTGCTGGGGCGTTTACTCCAGCCCATGAGCTGTACGGCGTGGCAGGCCACCAAAGATGGCAATGACATGTTCCTGTATGACGGAAGATTCGTTCGCAACGAGAAGCTCGTTGGACAGTGGACGCTCATGGGTCAGGTCGCCGCTCTTGCTGACTTCAACCCCGCGGACGTTCCCGCGGCGCAGGCGGATCCGCTTGTCACAGACTTGACCCTCAAAGCCGACGGCTCTACCAGTGCCCCACGCTTCGGCTGGTCAGGCGACATCCTGATGGACACGAAGGAGCGCCAGGCTCTGAAGATGACACGCGGCAAGATTGCAGGAACCGAGTATCTCTTCATTGAGGCCGGTGGGTTCAGCAGAAAAGACCGCAATGGCTGGAAGCCCGATCACCCGGCAGATTGGACGCCGGCGCTGTATGTGATGAAGCGGAAGTGATGTGGCTGTCGTCAACCAATCCAGAGCATATTCTGAAACAGTTGGGTATTGACGAGCTAGTAATGATGAAGTCAGTTTTCGTGGGTGCACTGTTCTGTCTGACTACCGCAGTTGGTGGGCAGGTTCCGACTGAGAAACCGGCGGCCTGCCTGCAACGCTATGCTCGCTTGCGCTCGCAAGCGTAGCACCTGCCCGAAGCACTTCGTGCAACGATGTAGGCGGGTTGCGGGCAGGCTCCGCCGGGATTAGCGACTGAGAGAGCGATTATGATTGGCGGGGTCGCGTATTGTCTGCCTGGCTGGTGCGCGTTATGCTCTTACAATTGCTGGCTGTTGTGTTTGAACGTAGGTAGGAGGTAGCGATATGGGCAATTGGGATATCAGATCTCGTTTGGTTGGAAGAAGAGGGTGCAGGGGCGTTGGTCGCGGTCTCCTGCTGCTCTCTCTGGCCGTACTGCAGGCGTGTGGCGCATGCGCATTCGCTGCAGAGGATGCCGTCCGGCCGAATGTAGTGCTGATCATCAGTGATGATCAGGGGTATGGCGATTATGGGTTTATGCAGCACCCGGTCATCGAGACACCGAACATCGACCGGCTGGCGGATCAGAGTCTGTTGTTTACACGCGGCTATGTGACGACTGCCCTCTGCTGTCCCTCTCTGGCGACCATGCTCACCGGAATGTATCCCCATCAACACGGATACACTGGCAACGACCCCATACGCGGCGGAAACCGTGCCGACTGGGTCGAGAACTTTCGCGAGCTTCCGCAGCTACCTGCGCTGTTGCAGGAGGCCGGATACCTCTCGCTCCACACCGGCAAGTACTGGCAAGGCGATCCCTCGGTGTCGGGCTTCACCGATAGCATGGGGGCAACTGGCAGGCACGGCGGCAAGGCACTCACGATCGGTCGCAGGTCGATGCAGCCGGTCTACGACTTCATTGCCAAAGCCGAGGAGCAGGAGAAGCCGTTCTTTCTCTGGTATGCGCCATTTCTGCCCCACACGCCGCACAATCCTCCCGAGCGCCTCCTGTCCAAGTACCGGGAGAAGACACCGGATCTGAAACGGGCCAAGTACTTTGCCATGTGCGAGTGGCTGGATGAGACCTGTGGCGAGCTGCTCAGCCATCTTGATGAGCAGGGGATCGCCGACAACACGATGGTGATCTACATTGCCGACAATGGCTGGAGCCAGGGCGTCGAGGGGTATCGTGGTTCCAAGCAGACGCTTTGGGAACAGGGGGTCCGCCAGCCGGTTATGATCCGTTGGCCGGGCCGCGCAGAGCCGCTGCGGGATGAACAGCGGTTGGTCTCGAATATCGACATGGCGCCAACCATTCTGGCCGCCGCTGGGCTTCCTGTTCCCCAGCTCATGGAGGGAGTCAACCTGCTCAATGATGAGGCGGTGTCTGCGAGAGGTGCTATCTTTCTCGAGGATTTCGCTCACAATATGGCAGCCCCTGATAAGCCGGAGAAGACGCTGGAGGGCAGGGGAGTGGTTGCGGGGGATTGGAAATTGATTGAAACCTACGTCGGCAAGAAGGAGCACTTCCTGTTTGACCTGAAGAATGACCCGAAGGAAAAGAGGAATATGGCGACCGAGAATGCAGCTAAGGCGAATGAACTGATCAAGTTGCTGAATGAGTGGTGGACGCCGGAGGGCGTGCAGGTGCAGCCAGCCAAGGCGTCAGGTGCAAAGAAGAGGCCAGCTCGCACGTTCGGCTCGATGCAGAAGGCGCTGGAGCCAAGCCGGGTCGTGATCTACAAGACCGTTGGCGATCGGGAACTGACGCTGCATATCTTCCACCCCGAGGGATTCAAGCCTACGGATAGCCGCCCGGCCTATGTGCTGTTTCACGGCGGTGGCTGGCGAAGCGGCACACCCCGTCGTTTCTACCCCTATGCCGCCAGTCTGGTGCCAGACGGCTTTGTTGGCATCAGTGTGGAGTATAGGCTTACCGGTAAGAGCACGACGGTGTTTGATTGCGTCAAGGATGGGCGAGCGGCCATCCGCTACATTCGGTGCCATGCTGCGGAGTTGGGGATCGATCCGACTCGGATTGCTGTTGGTGGCGGATCCGCCGGCGCGCACGTGGCGCTGGGGACGGCGCTGTTCGACACCGAGGAGCATCCCGATGAGGACACGTCGGTCTCCTGCAGACCCGATGCGCTCGTTCTTCTGTTCGCAGTGCTGGACACCTCGAAGGAGGGCTATGGCAACGACCGGATCGGCGAAGGGTGGCAACGGATCTCGCCACGACACCAGATTCGTTCCGGTATGCCGCCGACGCTGGTTTTTCATGGTGATCAGGACAGCGTTGCCCCGTACCCGATACTCACCGCCTTCTGCACGAAGATGGAGGAGTCTGACAATACCTGCAAACTGGTGCTCGAGAGGGGCGGGAAGCATGGTCATATCAACAACAACATGACGCTGTTCGACAATGCGGTAAAGAGTACTGCTACCTTCCTCAAGAGCAATTTCGACGCCGATTGAGAGATGCCGAATGGCGGGCTGTGGCTCTCGGGTCCCGCCTTCGCGCTACGCGCTACGGCGCGGCAAGCTGGCGACTGAGGCTACAAAGCTGAGACCATTCGCTTGATGTCTGGCTCCCCGTAGCCTCGCCCGACAGCACGATGCTCTCGCCTTGCAGGATATCAAGTTCATACCGGTCCGATGACAGCGCGACGAGGGCGTGATCGCGTGTGCCCTGTACCGTCGGGCTGATAAGATCGGTTTGAATTCGGCATGGCTCGCCAGCCAGACTCTTGATGCGTATCCACACGGTACGCCCACCCGCCCGTTTGGCTGAGACAAGAAAGGCGCCTTCCGTTCGCAGGTCATGGAACTCCACATCCTGCCACTCTGATGGAAGTGCCGGGAAGACCCTGATGGGGCCGGGGGCATCCAGAGCGGGGTCGCTCCAGCTCTGAAGCAGCATATCCTGAATGGTATTGACCAGCCCAACGGTCGACTCGATACAGGGATTTCCGCCACAGCTCCACAGGCCATTGGGATGCAGCTCGGACTGTATCCGCTTCAAGCCATCCAGAGCACGGTTCCCTTTGCCCATCGCAGTGCCAATGGGGCCGGCGTGGGTCTGCACCATGGCAACCAACTCCTCCATGCCTCCGCTTTCAGCACCCGCGCCAGCGTCGGCCAGGTCGTACGATCGAGACCGTACATCCTCGGTTCCGGCCTGCTCGCGGTTGACCAGGTAGAGCGGGTAGATCATGAGCATGTGCGAGAGGTGCCGATGGTCGTCCCACGCAGTCTGATCGGCCCCCAGCATGAAGCCCTTGTGGTCTTCCGGGAAGGGGGCCAGCTTGTCGACGACCTCCTTCCAGCGGCGTGTGAGCGGGTCGTCGATACCGAGGCGCTTGCTGCTCCAGAGCAGGATGTGGCACCCCCACTTGAACAGGGCCAGATCGAAGTTGGCATCGCCATACACGCCTGTTTCAGGTGAGTAGGTGGGCTGCAGGTGGATGATGCCGTCGGCCTCGTATGCGAGGTGCAGGTAGAGGTTGATGCTCCGCCGCAGCAGGGGGTAGATCGTGTCGCGCAGCATCTGGTCATCCATGGAGAAGCGGTACTGCCACCATGCGTTGTGGAGCAACCACGGCAGACACCCAACACAGTCGTGATAGCGCATGTCACTGATACGACTCCCCCTGAAGTCCCCGGCAGTTGCGAGGTGCAGGTAGGCGGAGTCGTCCCGCCACTCCGCGGGATAGACCGCATCAATCAGGTTCTGCCGGTTGGTGTCTAGGCGGCGGACAATCTCCGCTCCCTGATCGAGTCGATTCGCCGCATAGACGCCCCAGTGCGCGGATTGCGTGTTCCAGTCGTGGGTTGAGTAGGGCCACTGGGCGCCTTGGAACCACAGGCCCGAGGTATCGACGTAGTACCTGCCAGCACGGGAACAGCAGCCGTAGCGGTAGATGGTCTGCCAGTAGAGCGCTTCCAGAGGTCTGTCGGGCAGCGACACGTAGCTTCTGGGGTAGTAGTCGTGCCACCATGCGCGATGACGCTCCAGCCACGCCTTCCGCTCAAGGGAACCGCAGTGCTGGAGAGTTGCCCCCGCCTGTTCCGCGGCATTGGTCGCGGGGTACGAATGGGCGATGGTGGCGATGTGGGTTCGGGTCTCTCCCTCCACAAGCTCCCGCCAGGCGGTTGCGTACTGCCCGCCGGCGAGCAGATCCTGTACCCAGACTGATACGTTGTCCTGCTGCTGGAGACGTCCGGCGGGATTGGCGGTGGCCGGCTTGAGGCCGTCGAGATAGTGCTGGCCGTAGCGCTTGGCAAACAGTCTACGGCTGGCCTCATCACTGGGGTACCCGTTGCGCGTGGTGGTGGCTTCCACGGGGTGCCAGCTCCAGGTTAAGCCACGCTCACCTGTCGATGGGGTCAGTTCGGTTACAATAGCCATGTCGTCAGAATGAACCAGGTGCCGGATGGCGATCTCGCCGCGATCGGTGGTGATGATTCCGGTGAGCTCTGCATTCCACAGACTCTTTCGCAGGTGGCACCCGGTAGGTGTACCTACGGTCTCCAGCCGAAAGCAGCCGATGCGGAAGTGGGGACGGCTGTAGGCTGTCCAGCCGTAGCTTTCGTCACGGTGATCGCAGACATCGGCCCGAAAGACTTCTAGCAACAAGGCGCCATCCTGCATGTACAGCATGGATCCGACCATGGCATTGCCGAAATGGGGGGCCTCCTGCCATCCCTGTGGCAAGGACAAGAAGTGCATGTCGTGCTGTTCGAGAAAGCGCTCCCAGTCCACGCGTGGGCTGCTAGATGGTGCAGTCATGGGGATTCCTGTTAGTCAATATCGGTATACGAGTAAGGCCGTGAAAAACGGCTCCCGGCAATGGCCATATGGAGCAGAAGATGGCGGGTTAACGTCTCTCGAATCTTGAGACAAGTATCATCATCATACAGGTTGTTACAGATCGCCTCGGTAAAACGAATGCCCTTTGCTGCGAGTGCATCGAGACGCGGGGTTTTAACGAGGGAATTGACGCATCCCAGAGCATCGAAGCGATGCTGATCGGTTTGCAGAAACAGAATGTTTGGTCGCTTCTTCATGGTCAGTATTCTTACCTATTGGTGGCTTGTTGTGGTAACCGTTCACAGGGGTAGTGATTTACCACAAGGAACACAAGGAACACAAAGAGAGATTCTCCGATACTGGTCTTGTGTGAATGCACTACCGCTCTCACTGGAAGAATATGTAACACTTTGGGGCGGCTTGTAGGGGCTTGTTGTTACCGGATAGACGGTAAGAATGGTGTGTAAGGACCAGATGGTGGGCATTTGTCCAAGGGTTTTGCAGTCATATACCGCTATGGCAGTAAATGTGGCCGCTCAGCGGCCTGGTGCGTTGTGAGGACGGGACATGGTCCTATTTTGTTCGCCGCTTTGATCGTGTCGGGCACAACAGCAAACTAGCGCTGGAGGACTTCGCCCAGCTTTGCGGGTTGAGCCGGGATACCAAGTACAATTCCAGCATGGAACAGCTAGCCAAGGTACTGGATGCCTACTGCACATTTCCAGTCATCGAGAAGGTGAAGCTGTTCAAACGCAGCCTTTTCAATTTCCTGGTTGGCAACGAGGATATGCACCTGAAGAATTTCTCGCTGATCACGCGCGACAACAAGGTCCAGCTGGCGCCTGCCTATGACTTTCTGAGTTCGGTCATGGCCTATCGTGCCGTAGGCACAAAGCCTGCGGATGTCGAAGAGATTGCCCTGACGCTAAAGGGCAGAAAGCGAAAACTGACTCGAGCAAACTGGATCGAGTATTTCGGAGCCGATCGGTTGTCACTTCCTCCGAAAGTCATCGACAAGGTACTGCTTGACCTGTCGGACGCCGGGAAGGCATGGTTCTCTCGGATAGGGGAGTCCTTCCTGCCGCCAGACCAGAAGGAGCTCTACTGCGAGCTGCTGTCCGAGCGGTTTGTGCGCCTGTCCATTAACCCGGCCTGATGCGTTGCCGCGGCTTGCAAGATGAAGAGGAACGTGAGACATGACTGAACTTGCTGACTGTTCGACGATTGATTTTGGTGCTGAGAGGTGGGAGCGCGTGCGCGATGCCCACCGTCTCTGGTGGGATGGGGAGTTGGGGCGACCCCTGATCCAGATGCGCCTGGGCGGGGCCGAAGCGCCGCGGCCGGAACCGGCGCTGCCCAGTCATAATTTCATTCCCTTCTATGATGACGCCGTTTCCGCTGCGGAGATTGTGGATCGATGGGACTATGATCTCACCACGACGCATTTCCTTGGCGATGCCTACCCGCATATCTGGCCTGATTTCGGGCCGGGTGTAGCGGCGGCGTTCAGTGGTGCCAGACTGGAGTGCGGGAACAGGACCGTGTGGTTCCATCCCGAGAAGGAGGAGGGAATCGCCGAACTCACTCTCGAGCTCAACCCGAGTGCAAAGTGGTTCAAGCGCATTGCTGACATCATGGAGACGGCGGTGGCGTTCTGGCAGGGCCAGGTGCAGGTGGGTATGACAGACCTGGGCGGCAACCTCGATATCGTCTCAACCTTCCGGCCCAGCGAAGCGCTGCTGTTTGACCTCTATGACAACCCCGAAGCGGTAAAGGCCCGCACCTGGGATGCGCACCGGTTGTGGTGGGATAGCTTTGAGGCGTTCAACCGCCTGCTGCAGCCGGCCAACCCGGGGTATACCTGTTGGACACCGGTCTTCAGCGAAACGCCCTACTATATTCTACAGTGCGACTTCTGCTACATGATCGGCCCTGAGATGTTCGATGAGTTCGTGAAGCCGGAGCTGGCCAAGACGTGCGAAAAGCTCAGCCATTCCATCTATCATCTGGATGGCCCGGGCGAGCTGACCCATCTCGACAGCCTGCTGGAAATCGAGGCCCTGGATGGCGTGCAGTGGATTCCCGGTGATGGTGCCAAGCCGATCTCAGAGTGGCCCGAGGTCTACCGCAAAATTAGCGACGCCGGCAAGAATATCCAGCTCTTCGGTAGCCTGTCGGATCTGGCGGCCATTGTCGAGCAGACCGGGCGCGCAGACAATATTGTGCTGATCGCCAATGACAGCATCGAGAATCGTCCGGCCATAGAAGCTGAGCTTGCGCGCTACGGCGCTATGTAAGGGTGACTCTCTCGTCCACTTGCATGGCACAGGCAGGAAGCGATAAATGATTGGCAGGTTCGCCTATTGTTCCTGTGTTGGGTAGGGGGTATGTTGGGGCTGTGGACAGGGCCAGGCTATTCAGGGCTGAGATTACGGAATACGATAGCGGGCGACGAGAGCGGTGGACGAGTCTGCCTCCCCGTAATCCGTTATCGTCGCCCGCTATCGTCGCCCGATTCAAGGCAATCTCAAATAACCAAGGCAAGGAAACAACAATGATGAAGTCAGTTTTCATAGGCGCACTATTCTGTCTGACTACCGCAGTTGGTGGACAGATTCCGACCGAGCTTCCGTATCCGGACAAGACGCCACCGGCCAAGAACAAGCCGGTCAAGGTCTACATCCTGTCGGGGCAATCCAATATGGTTGGGTTTGGGCGGGTCACGGGCTCCTCCCCGGCACACTCGAGTATTTATCTCTCGGCGGATCCGAGTGTAATGCCGTGCAAGATGCCGGTGGGGTCTTCGGCGCTGCTGCCGCACCGGGTCTACTCCTCAGCAACGACGGATGACTACGAGGCTCTTGGCACCGTCTACAAAGGGGCATATGTGGCGGGAACCGATTACTCGATGGAGAAGGCAGTCAAGGAATCGCCCGTGGCACTTGGGACAGTTGCCGAGACGCTGCCGTCAATCAACGGGCCGCACACGGTGGTGGTGGAAGCCTTTATTGAGGTCCCGATTTCAGGCGCCCACGAGATCCACGTTGGTTTCGGCGAGAGCACGCACGCCATTGCAGTGCTCGACGGCAAAGAGGTCTATCGCAAGCTGCCTGGCGGTGAGGAAGTGGTCACGAAGGTGACGCTGGAAAGCGGGAAGCGCTATCCGATCACGATTACCTATCTGAAGGGTGGCCCCGTTCGACCACCTCGACAGGCTCGGGACAGGCAAGCTCAGGACAGGTCTGCCGCCTTCTGGATGGAGCTGGTGGATCTCAAGGGCAGGGGCGATCTGGAGTCGCTGGTCAAGAACGAGGGCAAGTTTGGCTGGGTGATGGACGAGAACGGGGAGTGGACCGTGCGCAACGATGTCGTGCTCTGCGAGTCCTACCTCGATGCAAACAAGTTCAAGGGCGGCCGCAACACCCCGCTCACGGCTACCGCCAACGGCAAGCACATCGGCCCCGAGCTGGGGTTTGGCTATGTCATGGGCACCTTCCACGACGAGCCGGTGCTGTTGATTAAGTCCGACATCGGCAACCGCAGCCTAGCTTGGGACTGCCTCTCTCCAGGGAGCGAACGCTACACGGTCGACGGCAAGGTCTACGCGGGGTACAAGGATTTCGCCTCCTCGTGGGACAAAGGTACGGAAGCCCCTACCGAAGGCGGTTGGTATGCCGGCAAGCAATACGATGAATACACGCAGGCGATACGTGGCGTGCTCGACAACTTCGACACGCTCTATCCGCAGTTCAAGGACCAGGGCTATGAGGTAGCCGGCTTTGTCTGGTGGCAGGGGCACAAGGACCAGAATCCGGTCCATGCCAGCCGCTACGAAGAGAACATGGCCAACCTGATCAAGGCGTGGCGCAAGGAGTTCGATGCCCCCGACGCCAAGTGGGTGCTCGCCACCATCGCCTTTGGCGGCTGGGATCTAGGCGAGCCCGGCAAGACCATTGCTAAGGCGCAGTTGGCCGTCAGTGACCCGGAACGGCATCCCGAGTTCAAGGGCAACGTCAAGACCGTGGAAGCTCGCGGCTTCTGGCGCACGCAGGCCGAGTCGCCCACCGGAACCGGCTACCACTACAACCACAATGCCGAGACCTACTACCTCGTGGGCGATGCCCTGGGGCGGGCCATGGTCGAGATCGAGGGTGGCAAGGCTGCGCCAGGACCGGTCGCACCGCGCTCGGCCGCCGCACCCAAGAGCTGGCCCAAGAATCCGTCACTGGCCGAGGCGGCCGAGATGATCTACACCGACGCCTTCATCTCGCCATGGACCAAAGGCGAGGCCGAACCGACAGCCGAGGAGATGGCTGGGATGGCCCTGGCCATGCGCCCCTTTGTGCTCGGCAAGTTGGCACCGGCCTACATGGCCGAAGCCCCGCGGGTACCGGCGTATCGCCGTCACGGGGCGTCGATCACGCCGCTGATCACCCAGGAAAAGCCCGCAAAGCCAGGGCAGGGGCTGGTTACGCAATACGACAAGCTGCTCAGCTACTACAATGCAGCAGGCGTGCATGACTACGACTGGAAACCCTTCGGCCCCGCCATGCAGACGGCCCGCTGGGAGTACTTCAGCTTTGATCCTCCCGAGAAGCAGGATCTGGCCCAAGGCGGTCGCAACCGCGAGATCACCTATCCCAAGGGGATGGAGAACTGGTATGCGGTAGGCTTCGATGCCAAAGCTGCCGGCTGGAAGAGCGGCTCCGCCCCGTTCGGGCAGAGGGCAGGGGAGCCTGTCGCGCTGCGTGCGAACTGCAGCCATGGCCAGTGTGGGTGTGATGTGGTTCCGGGCACGCTCTGGGAGAAAGAGGTCATTCTCGTTCGTCAGACCTTCGAGATCCCTGAGATGAAGGATGACCAGCGCTACCGGCTTGTGCTCGGTGGTGGCTCGCACGCCTTTTCCGGCGAAGGCTACGCCATCTATGTCAACGGCAAGCTCTTCGCCGAGGCCAAGAGCGGCCACTACAAAGGTAAGGGCGGCGCGCGCGGTGGCTACATCTACAGTGACCTCCTGCCCGAGTTCCAAACAGGGAAGGTCACTATCGCCGTCAAGGCCTTCCTGCGCTCCACCGGTCACCGCAACAAGCTCGCCCCCACCTCAGGCCACATCAGCCTCTGGCTGGAGGCCGCAACGCTCCCGGCGGAGTTGGTTGGTGAATAGGTTCCTTCTGAAAATGGCAGGCCCAACGGGCCGTTTTCACCGTAGCCCAGGCCGAAGGCCTCGTTGTTCTACACATCTGTGACGAGACCTTCTGATGTCCGGACAAGCCGGAGGCTTGCCAGCCATTAGCCGGTGGTTGAGCGTAGCGACACCACCGGTTATAGTGAGGTAAATCAATTGCATCCCGGAGGGATGCCAGCATTGAATCGAGGAGCTCTCCCATGCCGTCAACCTATCTCAGCCTGCATTACCACGTTGTGTTTTCGACCCGACGCAGGGAGCCTGCAATTGCGGGATCATGGCGTACTCGTCTTTTCGAGTACCTCGGCGGAACCGTAAATGGCTTGGCTGGCCAACCCCAAGGTATCGGGGGCACGGCGGATCATGTCCACTTGCTGGTGGGACTCAAAGCGACGCATCGATTGGCCGACTTTATGCGTGAACTCAAGAAGGCTTCGTCGGCCTGGGTGCATCAGGAGGTAGGGGCAAAAGGGTTCGCGTGGCAAGAGGGGTACGGCGCATTTACGGTGAGTCCGAACGCAAGAGACCACGTGCGCGCATATATTGCCGGCCAGGAGGAGCACCACCGGGTACGCACATTTCGGGAGGAACTGGTTGAGCTTCTCGAACGTGCGGGAGTCGAATACGAGCCCAAGTACTTAGACTGAGGGAGATCGCCATAGATATAGATGCAGAAAGGCCGCTGCCATCCCTCCGGGATGGGCTATTCTGTGATTTCGATCCGGTGGTGACGCTCGTTCCTCGCGTAACCACCGGCTAATGGCTGGAAAGCCTCCGGCTTGTTTGAGAAAACAGCATGCTGAAAGATGTGTAGAACAACGAGGCCGTTGCCCTGGGCTAGTATATTCCGCCCCTGCGGGGCTATCAGAACAAGAAGAAGGTACAGAATGACGAAACGACGATCTCTACTCACGACAAGCGTAATCTCACTACTCGCCGCATGTCTATTGCATGCTGCAGAGGCGGAGACCAAGATGGAAACAGTCAAGCTCAGTAGCAAACAGGGAAAGGGGAAGATCTTTCCACCCAACGCCAAGTTCCTGAAGGTGGCTGGGCGTGATGGCTATCTGGCGATGCCTGACGGTGTCGAGACCGGACAGAAGACGCCGTGGCTTTGGTATTGCCCGTCGGATTACAAGCTGCCCGGGAAGCTCGAGCAGTGGATGTTCAAGCAGTGCCTGGACAATGGGATTGCGGTCGCCGGCATTGATCTCCGAGGCGATTTAGGCACACCTGCGGGGCGTGCAATTCAGACGGCTTTCTATGAAGAGCTGACGGCGAACCATGGCGTCACGGATAAGGTGTGTCTATTGGCGCGCAGCTACGGCGCAACGCAGATGTACAACTGGGCCGTGGAGCATCCCGCGTCGATTGCCTGCCTGGCGGGCATCTATCCGGTCTGCAACCTGGAAAGCTACCCAGGGCTGAAATCCGCTGCCGGCAAGTACGGTATGAAGCAGGATGCGTTCGTGAAGGTGCTCAAGCAGCACAATCCGATCGACCGGCTGGCGCCGTTGGCCAAGGCGAAGGTTCCGATCTATCACAATACGGGGGACATCGACACGCTGGTGCCGCCAAAGGACAACACGTTTGTCGTGGAGGAGCGCTACAAGGCCCTGGGTGGCGATATGACGGTGACGATATTCGAGGGACAGGGACACAACTACTGGACAGGATTCTTTGAGGACAAAGCAATGGCAGCATTCATCATCAAGCACGCAAAGGCACCCGCACTTCCCAAGGTTCTCTTCTTTGGCGACTCGATCTCAGGTGGCTACACCAAGCCGCTGCAGAAGCTCATGGAGGGCAAGGCAGAGTTGGTCAAGCTGGGCGCGGTGGCGACCTACCGGATCAACACCGAGGCATGGTGGCATTCCAGCAAGAAAGCAAAGGCTCTGGACTTTGGCAGCGCCAAGGCCTGTGTCGCTGATATCGAACGTTTCGGGGAACATCTCGAAAGGACCAAGTATGACGTGATCCATTTCAACTTCGGGCTCAACGATATCTTCCGCGGCAGGAACGGCGCGTGGCACAACCCGGTCGATCAGTATGCCAAGGATCTGGAGACGATCGTGACGCTGCTAAAGAAGAATGGCGCCAGGATCATCTGGTCGAACATCACTCCGATCCCGGCCAACTGCCCGCATAACCCCGAGGGCGATGACATCATCTACAATGCTGCCGCAGCAAAGGTGATGAAGAAGCACACAATATCCCCATCAACGACCTGCACAGCGTGGTGAAGGAGTGGGACGGCTACGAGAAATTCATGCAAGGCAATGACGTCCACTGCGGCGGTGCCTACGGCAAATTGGCAGAGCAGATTGCCGCGACGATATGTGAACAGCTTGACATACCGGATGAAGAGTAAAAGATAATGGATTTTCTTAAGTTGAAGTTCGGCATGTTCATCCACTACAACATGGCGACCTACGTGGGCCAGCAGTGGGTGGATGGCTATCCCGATCCCTCAACCTTTGATCCGGGCGGCCCGGTTGATACCGATGCCTGGGCGGATGCGGCGGTTTCGGCCGGGATGAGCTACGCCGTGCTGACCACCAAGCACGTGGGGGGCTTCTGCCTCTGGGACAGTGCCTATACGGACTACAGTGTGATGCACCCCGACTGTCCCTATCAGCAGGATTTGGTGGGGCAGTTTGTGAAGTCGTTCACCAGCCGTGGGCTAAAGGTCGGGCTCTACTACTGCTGGCGTAATCCCGGATTCGACGACGGTGAGAAGCCTGATGGAACGTTCAAGGTGCTTCCGCCTGAATGTGATCCGGACCACACCTCGCTCAACGAGCAGATCGACTTTCAGAAGCAGCAGATCCGCGAGCTGGTCGAGCGCTATCCCGAGGCTTTCTACATCTGGAATGATGCACTCGACCCACGCATTATGCCCAAGGAGGATGCGCAGGCTTTCATACGTAGCCTGAGGCCGGATATGATTGGGTCAGGCAACTGGTGGGACTGGGGCAAAAAAGGTGACCGCTACCTCGATCTACTGATCTCAGAGAAGCGGCACCTCCCCGAGGGCAATACAACCCCGGGCGAGACCTGCTGGGTCTTGGAGGATGGCGGCTGGTTCTGGGAAGAGGGCACCTCAACCATCGCCCCTGAGAAGATCCGCGACCACCTCAACAAGGCCAACAGCCGTAACGCCAACCTCCTACTCAATGTCGGCCCCGACAAGGCAGGACGTATTCTGCCCAGCAGTGTGGGTGCGTTGACGCAGTTGGGTGCCTCGTAGCCACCGTCGCCAGACGGTGGATTCTTTATTGCCCTGGTTTGTGAATTATAGACGGGGACCGTCTCCCCCTCGTCTCCCCCTATTCTGCATCGACCGAATCCATCTGTTCCTGTTGTGGCGTGATGGTTGGCTGGTTGGAATCGCCCTGGTCCGGGCTTTGTTGCTGCGGGAAAGATAGACGGATTTGGTACGCTCGAATTCTGGTTTTGCCACCCGTTGCTTCAATCATGCGAACGCGGTGATCGGAAGAGGCCCGTGGAATGGGGGTTAGCGGCCAGTCGCCTTTGATTTCGGTGGTGTCCCACTTGGGGTACTGCTCCTTTACCGGCCATGCGCAAGGGTAAGGGGGGGGAGACAAAAAAAGACCGGGAACGCTTCTATATTGTTGTTTGCTGACTGTCGCTGGAGTTGGATGCTGAATCGACAGATTCGTTCTCAAGGATACTACGAACCTGTTCTCCCAGAATGTGCGTTTTGTGGGCAGCGGCGTCCCATACAATCTCATAGTCGACGCCGAAGTAATCATGGATCATCTTGTCGCGCATTCCAGCAATCGCCCGCCACTCGACCTCCGGGTAGCGCTTCCTGATATCGACAGGGACGTTCTTGATGGCCTCGCCAATGATCTCAAGGCTGCGCACGAATGCTCGTTGGAGGGTTGGGTCGTGCATGAACCGCTCTTCATCCGTATGCGTCAGCTGTTCGGAGATGAAGGCGATCTCATCAAGAACATGCCGTAGTGAATCAGGCCACAAGACGGACATGTTCAGCCTCCCGCATGATCCGTGGCGCCATGTGTCGACTCAATGACTTGGGTGTTACCAGTTCGACGGTACGGCCGAGCCCGTCCTCGAGCATCATTGCCAGCGACATGAAGTGGTCAAATGTCTTTGCGCCCGGCTGGAACTCGACGAGAATATCGACGTCGCTGGATGCATTCTGCTCGCCACGGGCGAAGGACCCGAAAAGGCTGAGAGAAGCAACACCAAGAGACAGAATCTGCTCGCGCATATCCATGATGCGTTTCCGGATTTCAAGACTGGATGCGACAGGTCCCATGAGAAGAGGGTAGGCTCGGGTACGCGAAAGCGCAAGGGCATTGTGAGGAATCGCCGCTGTCTCATGACGCCTCCCGGCGCACCGCATCCAGACTGCAGTTGGCCGACAGTCCGCGGCGCCACCATCCCAGGCCCCACGACCTGGACGGAGCAGTACCCCTCGTTGAATGGTCAACGATACAGAGTGTAGAATCACCCTCTTTGAAGGGGCCTCGTGAGGCTGGATTGCGGTCGCGCACGGGCAAGGTTCGATAAATATCTGGCAGGTTAGGCTATTGTGAGACTGCCTTTGGGGGGGTAGAGTTATGTCGTCCCTTTCTGATCGGGAGGGGTAGCACTATCCGAACTTCCAACGAAGAGAGAGCATGGATTACATGAAGATGTTATTGGCGGTTTTGGTGACCTGCCTTGCTGGGAGCAGCCTTGTTCTTGCAGGGGAAGGCGCCGTGAGGCGTGTCCTCTGGTCGTACGAGCCGGTGGCGCTGCCCGCGGATGGGGAGGGGAGGCTCAAGAATGTCGCCGGTCAGTGGTCGCGGCACGTCTATCCCATGGGCAATGGGCGGCTTGGGTTTACTGTGCTGGGCGATCCGAAGCGGGAGCGGATTCACTTCAATGAAGATTCACTGTGGCTCGGCAATGAGCACCATACCGGGGGGTATCAGCCTTTTGGGGACCTCTATGTGCAGACCGGGCATAGGGAGTTTACCGACTATCGCCGGGAGCTGGATATCAGCCGGGCGGTTCAGACTGTCGCCTATCGCTCTGGTGGAGTGAATTATCGGCGCGAGTATTTCGCCAGCTATCCCGCCCAGGTGATGGTGTTTCGTTTTACGGCTGACACGCCCGGCGCACTCTCCGGCAAGGTGTGGCTTGATAGCATGCATCGCTCGAAGTACGCCAGGGCTCAGGGGCACAGCGAAGAGGCGATGGCTGCAATTTCGACCATGGCCGAGGGGCAAACACTGACTCTGAAGGGGGAGACCAAGGATCTCTTCTGGTGGCCTTTCTTGCTCAAGAAGGGACTTCGGGGGCGGGAGTACGCGAGTGACGAGATCATTAACCTCGACTATGAAGCTCAGGTGCGTGTCCTGCATGAAGGGGGCACGGTCAGTGTTGACGGTGACCGAATTGTCTTCCACGGCTGCAATAGTCTCACGCTGCTGCTGGGGGCCGACACGAGCTATAGCAGCGACCGCGCGAAAGGCTGGCGCGGTGAGCATCCGCACGCGCGCGTTGCGGCACAGGTTGATGTGGCAGCCAGGCAGTCCTACGAGCAGTTGTTGACCGCGCACGTAGCGGACTACCAGAGCCTGTACAATCGCTTCTCAATCCAGCTCGGATCGACTGGGACTGACAGGCAGAAGCTCCTCACATCCGAGCGAGTGGCGTCATACCAGCGCGGAGCGGACGGCGACCTTGAGGCCCTGGTGTATCAGTACGCCCGTTACCTCATGATCAGCTGTTCACGACCCGGCCATGGCGCGCTTCCCGCCAACCTTCAGGGCCTGTGGCTGTTTCATCTGCGTCCCGCCTGGTTGTGCGACTATCATACCGATATCAATCTGCAGATGAACTACTGGTTTGTAGACCAGGCCAACATCTCCGAGTGCTTTACGCCGCTGGCCGAGTGGCTCGACTCCATCCGTGAGGTACGTAAGGAAGAGACCCACAAGGTGTTCGGGGTCAAGCGGGGCTGGTTGATGCGTTCGGAGAATGGCGTCTTCGGCGGCTCCACCTACCACTTCCAGAAAGGCGACTCGGCCTGGATCTCCCAGAACCTTTGGGATCACTATGCCTTCACGCAGGACAAGGCGTATCTACAGCGCTATGCCTATCCCGTGATGAAGGAGGTCAGCGAGTTCTGGCTCGATCATCTCAAGGCGCTTCCGGACGGCACGCTGGTCATCCCCGATGGGCGCAGCCCCGAGCATGGTCCGGCGAAGGCGGATGGTGTCTCCTACGACCAGCAGCTCTGCTGGGACCTGTTCAACAATACGATTGAGGCGAGTGCCGCCCTCGGCGTGGATGCAGATTTCCGCAAGCTACTGGTGTCCAAGCGCAACAAGCTCCTCGGGCCCAAGGTGGGCAAGTGGGGACAGCTTCAGGAGTGGATGGAGGATATCGACAGGAAGCCGGGGGACAAGGATGGTGGGCACGGCATCGATCCGCTCCACCGCCATGTCAGCCATATGCTGGCGGTTTATCCGGGCCGGCAGATCCACCCCAGCGCCACCCCGAAGTTCGCTGAAGCCGCCAAGGTAAGCGTGATTGCCCGTGGCAATGGCCGGACCGGTTGGAGCAAGGTTTTCAAGTCCTGCGTCTTTGGCCGTCTCCTCGACGCGGAGAATGCCTATCGCCTGCTCTCAGACGTGATCCTCACCAAGACCCACGGCAACCTCTGGACAACCCATCCGCCGTTCCAGATCGACTGCAACTTCGGTTACGCCGCCGCAGTCAACGAGATGCTGGTGCAGAGTCATTTGAGATTGCCGATTGATGATTGCCGATTGATGAATGCAGATTCAACCGACGGTTCGGCAGCAGGGCCAGAATCGGCAATCGGAAATCATCAGTCTTCAATTCTCATCCATCTACTGCCGGCGTTGCCGAAGGCGTGGGCCGAGGGTAGGGTGCGAGGGATGAAGGTTCGTGGCGGGTATGAGCTGGACATGGAATGGAAAGACGGTGCCTTGGTCGAGGCTACGATCAGTAACCTGACAGATTCGGCTAAGAGTTGTAAGGTTCGATACGGTAGTCATGCTACAGATGTGAAGCTGGGCGCCAATGGTTCAAAGGCTTTGCGGTTTTAGTCCAAGGGAGATCGTCCTCAATGGCATACCGGTACCGCCTCAAAGTTCCATCGTGGCATTTCACTTCGCGCAGGAGAGTTCTTGCGCTATCGCGTGAAAATTACGAGTTATCGCAAGAAGTAGGTGGACTTCTTGTGACAACTGCATTTGCTTCGCCCTATGGCCTGAAACGCAATCAGCACTTTAACGAGCTGCACCCCGACGTCGTGTGCCTGCAGGATATCGTGAATCCCGCAGTCCCGGTTTAAGGAGATTGACATGAAGAAGCCAAACGTACTCTTTATCCTGTCCGACCAGCATAATGCCAAGTGCCTGGGGCATAAGGGGCATCCGGATGTGAAGACGCCGCACCTGGACAGGCTGGCTGGGCAGGGCGTGCGCTTCGACAACGCCATTACCCAGAATCCCATCTGCACGCCTAGCCGGATGTGCTTCATCTCGGGGCAGTACGCCCACAACCATGGCTACTACGGTCTCTCGGGCCCCAACCCCAATGGCCTGCCGACCATCTTTGGGCATTTCAGGCAGCAGGGCTATCGCACGGCAGCCATTGGCAAGATCCACTGTCCGGAGTACTGGGTGGAGGACGATTGCGATGTCTATCACGAGACCGAACCGTCGGCCAGCATCGGTGGCCGCAGTCGGGCATACACCAGGCATCTGCGCAGCAAGGATATCGAACATCTCGAAGATCATCACGCGTTGCAGGAGTTCGGGCGACGTGGCGTCCAGAGCTGCGATGGCCGCCCCAGCAAGGTGAGCTACCGCGACGGGCAGGAGGGGTGGAGCGTTACCAGGGGGATTGAATTCATGGAGCAGGCCAAGGCGGACGGCGCGCCGTTCTTTCTGCACATTAGCCTGCCCAAGCCCCATCAGTGCTACACCCCGGCGCAGGAGTTCTGGGATCTCTACGACGAGGAGAAGCTGAAGCTGCCCCCCAACGCCGACTTCGAGGGCCCACACCGCGCGCCACATCTGGTGAAGATGGTAGAGCGTTGGAAGAAGGGGACGGGATGGGCCTTGCTGGACCCCAAAACCTTCGAGGCGGCACGGCTGCGCAAACTTCACGGCTACCTCGGCAACATCAGCCACGTGGATCATGCAGTGGGTGAACTGGTGGACTTTCTCGATGCCAATGGCCTGGGGGAGGATACCATCATCGTCTACTCCGCCGACCACGGGGACTATGCCGCTGAGCATGGCATCATGGAGAAGGCCCCCGGCATCTGCCACGACGCCATCACGCGCATTCCCTCCATCTGGCGCTGGGAAAAGAACTTCAAAGCGGGGCACATGGCGCCCGAGCTGGTGGAAACGGTAGATGTCTCCGCCACGCTCTGTTCGCTCTGTGACATCCCCGCCCTCGAGACGAGTGACGGCAAGAATCTCACCCCGCTGCTGAAAGGGGAGTCGGAAGAGCTGCGCGATATCGCCGTGACCGAGTTTGCCTGGAGCAAGTCGATCCGCAAAGGTGACTGGCGGCTGGTTTACTATCCGCCCGAGATGTTCAGCGATGAATACCCCGACGGCTTCGGTGAACTCTACAACTTGGTCGACGATCCCTGGGAGATGAACAACCGCTACTTCGACGAGGATCAGCAGGGGCGCATTGGCGAGATGAAAACCGACCTGCTCAACTGGCTGGTGACCACCACCCGCCCCGTCAGCACCAACTGCGCCGACCTTGAAGAGGGCCCGCAGCGAAGCAAACGCTATGGCGTCGTGGTCAATGCCGACAACAAGATCCACCCGGACGAGCTACGCGCAATCGATTACAAGAACTACCTGTAATGCGTGGAAGCGCGAGTCGGAGCGACCGTAAGGGGCGACGCTCTCCCACGGCGGCATCACCGTCGACGATTTCGATCTTCTGATAGGCTGCACGTCCCTCGCCGCTCGACTACACCGTTGTCAGCAACAACACCCGACACTATGAGAAGATCTCAGGCTTGCGCGTTGTGTTGCGCGATCCACCGGCTGGCACCGGAGGCTACGGGGAGGGGAGATGAATACCCAACTACCCAAGGACCCAACTACCCAAGGCGAGAGGCCGAGATTTATAGCAAGTTTAATCGTAGCGAGGCACGAGCGGAGATTGTCTTTCTTCTCAACAGACCCCTATCTTCTCCGAGCACAGGGCCTCATAGATACCAGACATCGGGGTTGACTTGCGGGGATGCTATACGTATCATAATTACGAATTGATACGTATTCATAAGGAGAGGAATGCACGCATGAACACGGTTAAGCTGACGTTGAGTGTTGACCCCGAGATTGTCCGGGAGGCAAAGGTGTCTGCGGCCGCGCGGCATACGAGTGTCTCGGCCCTGTTCGCGCGACTACTGCGAGCGATGAGCCAGTCCAGTGCGGTGAATCTGGGCAACAGCCCGGTAACACGCCGTGCCACGGGACTCGTCACGCTTCCCTCTGACAGTGAAGACGGAGACCTGCTTGCCGATGCGTTGGGGGCGAAGTACGGAGTCGGCCAGTGAGGGTGCTGGTAGACACAAATGTTCTGCTCGACGTGATCGCTGCGCGCGAACCGTTCTACCAGGCCGCTGCTCGCCTCTGGTCACTTGCTGAGCACGACCAGATTGAGGCCTTTGTTTCCGCAATCAGCTTCAACAACGTCTTCTACATCGTACGGAAATCGGCGGGAAAGGAAAAAGCCGATGAGGCGCTCCGGGCGATACGCGACCTTTTTACGCCAGTACCTCTTGACGCCACACTGATCAATCGATCAATGGATGCACCCATCGATGACTTCGAAGATGCGGTGCAGTTCCACTCGGCTTCCCGTGAGAACGTCGATTATCTGGTCACACGCGATCCTGATGGGTTCCCGCACACGGGTGTCGCGATCTTGTCTCCCCATGAGTTTCTTGCCATATGGGACGCCCGGGAAGAACAAGACACAATCGCTGCGTCAGAAGCTTGAATTGACTGATCTTACCTTTACCTCTTTTGCTATCCTGTTTGTGGCGGCCTGCCTGACCACTTTTTCGTCCGGGATCACCTGCGGCCATCCCGACTGGGGGAGTAAGACGGACCGCAACTACAAGATTGAACGAAGACCACGATGGCCAGAAGAGGGAAATCTCAAGAGCACAATGGATTTCGTCAAAGCCGCTTCTTCAAGCAATAACTTGGTCGCGGTCCTTTGCGGTCATACCCACAAAGCCAGGGCAGACAAGCTCACCCCCCTGGCTTTCCCTGAAATCAACAGTCCCTCCGCGGTCCAATATGTTGCTGGCGCCGGATTGGCGGGCGGTTATCGCCTGGTGTCGTTTGAAGAAGTAAGGAACAACCCATGAAACCTATGATTATTGGCGTATTGGCAGCCCTGTTCAGCAGCGGCCTGTGCATGGCTGGCGGGCAGGATCTTAGCAGGCAGCAAGCGGCGTTCGCGCCATGGCAGCTGGAGACCTCGAGCCTCAGCAAGACCGGGCGTTTCGGCCCGGTGGGGATGGGATTTGAACTCCGTCAGCCGGGGGATGTGGTGAGCATCTCAAAGATCGAGAAGGGGGCTCCTGCCGAGATGACAGGGATCCTACGGGTGGGGCAGATTATCGAAACCATCAACGGTCAGCGGGTGACGGCCGTTGCGCCGCGCATTCAGCTCGGAAGCATTCTGGCACAGGCTGAAGCGACAGATGGGGTAATCACTTTTGTGGTGAGGGATGCGCCCGACGCAGCATCCCAGAGGGTGAAGGTGACTATCCCTGTTCTGGGTACTTACAGTAAGAGCTGGCCGCTCAACTGCCCCAAGTCTGAGAGGATCGTCAGGAATCTGGGCGATCACTTGGCCACCAAGGAGTGGCGCGGCGAGGTCGGGCTCAACGGGCTGCAGCTGCTGTTTTTGCTCTCAACCGGTGAAGAGAAGGATCTGGAGACGGCACGGCGCTGGATCAAAAAGACCGTGGCTTACTACGAGAAGAAGACGCCGGGCTACGTTAACTGGTGGTTGGGATATGGCGGAGTGCCCCTGACTGAGTATTACCTGCGCACCGGTGACGAATCCATTCTTCCGGTGATTCAGAAGTTTGTTGATGAGGCGGTGAAGAACTACAGCGTTGCAGGATGGTGCTCGAGGGGCGGGGGATGTTTCACCTACAGCTTTGGTGGCGGCCGCGTCAATGCGGCGGGTGTCCATGTGGCAACCCTGTTGCTGTTGGCCAAGGAGTGTGGACTTGATGTGGACAGCCATGTCCTGCATGCGTCGCTCAAACAGTTCTACCGTTTCATGGGGCGGGGATCTACGCCCTATGGCGATCATCGCCCGGGCACCACCTTCGTCGACAACGGCAAAGTCGGCGGCAGCGCTTTCACCATGGCCGCTGCAGCATCGCTTACACCTGAGGGTGAGCAATCCCTCTATGCCAAAGCCCGGGATGTCGCCGGCATGAAAGGCTTCTACTCTACCTCGTGGATGCTCCATGGTCATACCGGCGGCGGGCTTGGTGAAATCTGGCGCGGTGCCTCCATGGGGTTGTTGGCGCAGAGCAAGCCCGAGAAGTACCGGGAATTCATGGATGGTCGTCAATGGTTCTACGACCTCTCCCGGCTCCATAACGGCACCTTCGGTATTGTCGGCGGTGTACGCTATGACGATCCCGGTGGCTGGGGGATGGGCATGGGCTTGGCCTACACCATTCCGCGCCGGAAATTGCAGATTGCGGGAGCGCCGCGAACCCAGTGGTGCAAATCCTATCGCCTGCCTGATCGGCCCTGGGGAACCGAGGCCGATGATGCCTTTCTCTCGCTGGCCTCCGCTGAGGATCCCGACGGTCCGACTCTGAACGTTGACAACGAGTCCCTGGCCACGGCATCGGCACTGCCTTTGACCCGGCTGATTGAGAACCCCGAGACGCCGGTCAAGGTGCTGCGTGCCTATGTTCACCATCAGGATCATGATATCCGGGAACGGGCGGCCAAGGCGTTGGCCGGGCGAGGGCAGGGGGCGGTGCTTGAGGCCCTTCTTGCGTCCGAGGATCCACGGGTCCGCAGAGCGGCGCTAACCGGTGTTCTGGACGTGCCGGACGTCTCTGACAACATGCTCAAGCTGGCACTCGCCATGGTTGCTGATCCCGAGGAATCCTGGTGGGTGGTGGATCAGGCACTGAGGGTGGCCGGCAGGGCCAAAGCGGAAAGACTTGCTCCCCATATGGACCGGCTGCTCGAGCTGATTGAGCATCAGGAGTGGTGGGTCCGACAATCAGCCATGATCGCCGTGATTCCTCTCTGTGTCGACGAACAGTATTGCAGCAAGGTGTTTCCGGTGCTGGCTCGAGCGTTGGCAAGCAACCAGCGTTACAGGCCCATGTTCCGCATGGGAGGGTTTATGTCCGCCTTGGAGACAGCGTCGCCGAAGGTCCAGAAAGAGGCGGCCTCCATGTTTGCCGAGGCCTACCGTGACTTTCCGGGTCGGGGCAGCGTCGTCGTCATTCCCAATCCCACGGCCGAAGTCGATATCCTCGGGCAGCTAGCCGGCCACATGTCTGCTCTCGCCGGCGGGTTGGACGTGCTCTATGAGACCTCCCGACTGCGGTTTCCTGATGTTGAGCTTCCGCACAAGAGCGTGTTCCTTGCGGGCAAGAACATCGAGCAGAACCCCATGGTCAGGAAGGTGCTCGCCCCTATCATCGAGAAGGAGCTGGTGCCGGAATACTGGGGCAAGAACCGCAAAGCATTGCTGGCAGCCTACGCCCATGAAGTTCAGAGCCCATACCCTCACGGGACGAAAGCGATGGAAGTGGTTGATCAACTGGCCGTGATCTATAAGAGCGCCGGCAACCATGACTACGGGTGGCACATGTTTTCCGATCTGCGTCAGCGCGAGTGGTCGTACCACAGCTTTGATCCGGTTCCCGCGGAACAGGTGGCATGGGACGCACTGATTTCCCGGTACCGCAAGGTGACTCCGCCGCAGGGCATGGTAAACTGGTTTGCGACGGAGTTTGATCCGACCAAGGCGGGTTGGCAGAAGGGCAAGGGCGCCTTCGCCCAATACAATGGCAAACTCCAGCAGACCTTCCAAAAATGTACCGACAACTGCTTGTCCCGCGGGTGCTACGGAGGGACAGAGATGCAGACGCTCTGGGAGAAAGAGGTCCTGCTGCTGCGCGGCACCTTTGACATCCCGAAGATGAAGAAGGGGTATCGTTACCGCATCCGGGTAAACAGCGGCGACCATGTGGGGGTTGGCGGTGGTTATCAGATCTTTATTAACGGCAAGCAGCTGGTGGAACAACCCGAGGGCAATGGCTGGTGGACTGGTGGGAGACCCTCGGGTGGATTCATTACCAAAGACTTCATCAAGGATTTTCAAGGCGGCAAGGTGACCATAGCCGTTCGGACCTTTCTGCGCTACAACGCCAAGTTTCATTACAAGAACCTGCCCACGGAAAAGATCCCTCGGGGACGTATAAGCCTGCATCTCGAAGAGATGCAGCTGCCGCCCGTCAAGTATCTCGACTCTATCAAAGCCGTGCCCATGCTGTCGGCCCAGTGGCAGGCCTTGCAGGATCCCGATGACAGAGAGCGGGACCCGGAGCAGGGCACCTATCGCTGGAATGGCACGTGTGTCCCCAACAAGGCAGCCCTGGGGACGTGGGTTCAGCTCGGCCAGGTCAAGTCGATCGACGCATTCAAGCCGGGCTCTCGGCTCCGCGAGGACACGCGGTGGCCCATGGAACTTGAGCTCAAACCCGGCGGCTTGGCCGGTGACCCGCTCTTCATGTGGACCGGCGATATCCTGATGGACCTAAACCGTAACCAGGCCCTCAAGATGACCGCCAAGACCATCGACGGCAGCGACTATCTCTTCGTCGAGGCCGGCGGCTTCAACGCGAATGGCGGCCCGGCGTGGAAGAGCCCCCTGTATGTTATGAAACGGAAGTGAAGTGATGAGAAGCGGAGAACACCCATTGAGATGAGCCACTGGAACATCAACTCTCTCTCACGTGATGCACGCTACCGAGTCGTGTCTACCGACGGCCCCATTCAGGAAATCCTGTTTGAGGGCGAGCCGTTTCTTGGGAAGCCGACGGAAGTCTCTGCCTACATCGGCGTGCCGGCCGGAAACGGTCCGGTACCCGGCATGGTCTGTGTGCATGGCGGTGGTGGCAAAGCGTTCAGGCAGTGGGTCGAGATGTGGGTGGCGCGCGGCTACGCTGCGATTGCTATGGATTTGAACGGGTGTGATGGCAGCGGGAAGCGGCTCGCCAACGGCGGCCCAGAGATGAATCATGAGGCACAGTTCGATACCGCATTGGCGTGGGAGGACCTTTGGACCTATCACGCCGTGGCTGCGACCATGCGCGCCGGTAGTATTCTGAGCAGCCATCCGGCTGTTGACGGTGCACGCATGGGGATTACCGGCATCAGCTGGGGAGGCTACGTCACCTGCATCGCGGCCGGTTTGGATAGGCGGTTTGGCTGCGCGATACCTGTCTACGGATGCGGATTCCTGCAGGAGAACAGCGCGGAGGATTGGCTGAAGATCTTTGCCGAGATGAGCTCCGAAGAGCGGCAAACCTGGCATGACCGGTGTGACCCCTCAATTTACCTGGGCCGTGCTGAAATGCCCATGCTCTTTGTTTCGGGAACCAATGATGCTGCCTATCCCCTGGACAGTCTTGAAAAGAGCTGTGCTCTGCCTCGCGACGTGACGCGTTGCGTCAGGCATGAAATGGGCCACAGCCACGAGCACGGCTGGGCCCCAGGGGAAATCGCCCTCTTTGCGGATCAGCATCTGCAGAATGGAACGCCACTTCCCAGGATTGACCGCTCCCTCCGCGTTGACGGCCGCGTCAGGTCCGAGTATGCGGGGACTTGCGCCGCGTCCAAGGGGTATCTTCTCTACACCACATGCAAGGGAACATGGCAGGACCGCAAGTGGCATAAGGGTCCTGCTACCGTGACCGACAGCATAGTCGAAGCCAAGCTGCCAGACGATGTCTCAGCATACTTTTTGGCCATAGAAGATGAGCGTGGAGCCTATGTGAGCTCTCCCCTTAACCTCCGGTGAATGCCAGCCGTGAGGTGAACCGAATGGCATTGCGAAATATCTAGCCAGCACAAGTCAAGTGTTGACTCGACAAGTGTTGTTGTGTGACGATGGATCTATCAACAAGGAGCGCATCATGAGGACATTCATTGGGCGGACCCGAGAGATGGCTGCGCTCGAGGCGGCGTATGCTTCTGAACGGACGGAGTTTCTGCCGGTATACGGGCGCCGTCGTGTAGGCAAGAGCGAGCTTCTTCTGCATTTCCTGGAAGGCAAGCAGGGGCTTTACTTTCTGGGGAAAAGATCCACGCCACAGCTGCAGATCGAGGAGTTTCTGGAGATTGCCGCTAGCGCATTTGGGCAGCCGCTGTTGGCGGAAGCCAAGGTGACGGATTGGCGAAGGGCTTTGGATCTTGTGCTCAAACACAGGCCGAAAGCAGGCAAACTGGTTCTCGTTCTGGATGAGTTCCAGTGGACGGCGAAAGCCAGCCCCGAGCTGCCGTCACTGCTGCAGGGCATCTGTGATTCGAATTCCCGCGGGAACAACGACTTGATGCTGATTGTCTGTGGTTCATACATGGGGTTCATGGAGCGGGAGGTGCTCGGAGAGGAGAGCCCGCTGTACGGCAGAAGAACCGGACAGATCCTGCTTCAACCTTTCTCCTTCAGGGAAGCGGCTGGTTTTCATCCATCGCTCTCAGTGTCCGACAAGGCCATGATACACTTCCTCTGCGGTGGCATTCCCTTCTACCTGCGTTTCTTTGACCCGGGCAAGTCGATCGGCATGAACATCCGTGACAATTTCCTGAACGAATTCGCGGCTCTGCACCGGGAGGTCGACTTTCTGCTCCGCGAAGAGCTCAAGGAGTTGGGTAAGTATCATGCCATTCTTACGGCTCTGGCCACGGGCTCCAAATCGCCGCGGCAAATTGCCTCCCTGACAGGGATTCCTGAAAGGAGTCTGTACTACTACATCGAACACCTCATCGGACTTCGCTATGTGGCGAAGCGTTGTCCCCTTACCGACTCGGTGTCATCAAGAAGTACGCGGCTGGAAACGAGGGATGCGCTTTTTCGGTTCTGGTTCAGATTTGTCTACCCGAACATGAGTTTCATTTCTCAGATGGGGCCGGAGAAGTCATACCAAGAGTTGATCAAACCCCACTTGAGCAGCTACTGGGGCCGCTGCTTTGAGCATCTCTGTCGCGAAGCGCTGCCCGCACTTTATGAAGCCGAGGGCGTAAGCGCAGGATTTGAGATCGGTGAATACTGGGACAAGCACGTTCAGATCGACCTCGTGGGATTGCGAATGGATAACAGCACGGATCTTGGTGAATGCAAGTGGGGCACGGCGTCGTCTGCGGGCGCGCTTGAAAAGGAGTTGGAGAGGAAGAAGAGGCTCTATCCCAATACTCGCAATGCATCCATCAGGCTGAGGGCTTTCACACGAAAGATGCCGCGAGGGGTATCGCAAGCAAGCCCTGTCTCATGGCATGCCCTCGAAGCGCTGTACGAGCTGTAGTGGGCCGTCCGCTGTCTGTTTCTCTTGAGGCGGGTACCTTAGGGGAGTGCGTATTGAAGATTAGAAAAGGGTGATTTCATGAAACGGACCACGAAGAAGCAGCACCCCCTGCGCATCAAGCGCTCCGCAGCCTTTCTCGGCATTCATTTTGATTTCCATGCCGGCATGGATTGTACCGAGGTGGGCAAAGCCCTGACCCGCAGGATGCTGCGGGAGATGCTCGAAGCGGTCAAACCCGACTATGTGCAGTGTGACTGCAAGGAGCATCCCGGCATTGCCAGCTACCCGACCAAGGTGGGCACCCCGGCCAAGGGGTTTGTCCGCGACCCCCTCAAGCTCAAGATTCCTCGGGTAGAGCTGCATGATATTGTGGAGCTGGTGGGGAGCGGGACTGAATAGCACACGGAAAACCTGGAAGCATCTGGAGTACAATCATGACTGACATCTCCCCCGCACCGTATGGACCGACACCGTCGCCACGCCAATTGGCCTGGCACAAGCGGGAGTACTACGGGTTCATTCATTTCACCACCAATACCTTCACCGACAAGGAGTGGGGGTATGGTGACGAATCACCCGAGATATTCAATCCAAGCGACTTTGATGCGGATCAGATTGCGTCTACGGCTGCGAAGGCCGGGATGACAGGGTTGATCCTCACCTGCAAGCATCACGATGGGTTCTGTCTCTGGCCCTCAAAGTATACCGAACACTCGGTCAAGAACAGCCCCTGGCGCGATGGCAAGGGCGATGTGGTGCGTGAGATCTCTGATGCGTGTCGGCGGCATGATATCGGCTTCGGGGTCTACCTGTCTCCGTGGGATCGCAACCATGCCGAGTACGGGCGTCCCGCCTATATCGAGTACTTTCGCAATCAGCTCCATGAACTGACCACCGAGTACGGCGAACTCTTCGAAGTGTGGTTCGACGGCGCTAACGGTGGTGACGGATATTATGGCGGAGCCAATGAGACGCGCAGTATAGACCGGTCAACCTACTACGACTGGGAGCATACCCGTGAGATCGTACGCAGGAATCAGCCGAATGCGGTCATGTTCAGCGATGCAGGCCCGGACATCCGTTGGGTTGGCAACGAAAAAGGCATCGCCGGTGATCCCTGCTGGTCGACGATAGACCAGGATGGTCTCTTTCCGGGGATCGACAAGGCGTCATTCAAGACGCGCCTTAATGATGACATGGTAGACGCCTGGGATTCACCCAATGACTATCTCAACGCCGGTGATCGGCAGGGAACAGTCTGGCTACCGACTGAATGTGATGTCTCGATTCGGCCCGGCTGGTTCTATCACGCCACCGAGGATGACAAGGTGCGCACACCGGATAACCTGCTGGATCTTTACTTGAAGTCCGTTGGGCGCGGCGCCTCCCTCTTGGTGAATCTTCCGCCTGACCGACGCGGGCTCATCCACGAGAGCGACGTTGCCAGTCTACATGGCTTCCGGCAGCGGCTGGACGCGATTTTCGGCAACGATCTGGCGCAGGACGCGCAGTGCACGGCCAGCAATACCCGGGCTGGTCACCAGCGGTTTGCCGCTGCCAATCTCATCGATGGCAATCCGGAAACCTATTGGAGTACTGATGACGACGCGAAAGCGCCTGAGCTGATTCTCGAGTTCTCCCAACCCACCACTTTCAGCGTTGTCGGGCTCAGAGAATTTCTCCCGCTCGGACAACGTATCACACGGTTTGCGGTGGATGTGGATCGCGATGACGAATGGAGTGAGTGGTGCTCCACAGAAGCCGTCGGGTGTCGCCGCCTTGTCCGGGGAGAACGCTGCACCACCACGCGCCTGCGCGTCAGGGTAGTGGATGCTCCCGTATGTCCGGCACTGTCGGCGCTGGAGTTGTATAGCGAATGAAATACCCACCACAACAGACCAATCTCCACACGCACACCGAGCGCTGCAAACATGCATCGGGGAATGTCGCGGACTATGTGACCGCTGCGGCGCGTCAGGGGTGTCGGTTGTTGGGCATGACCGATCACTGTCCATTTCCGGATGACCGTTGGCTATTCGTCCGCATGGAATCACGGGAGTTGGAGCCCTACCTGGATGAGATTGACGCTGCGCGGAAACTCGTACCGGAGGTCGAGCTTCTGGGGGGACTGGAATGTGAGTACATCCCCGACCGGCACAGCTACTATGAAGATGTCTTTCTTGCCAATGAGCGTATTCAGTTTCTTGTCGGCGGGGTGCACTGGGTCTGTCACGAGGGCGAGTGGATTGGTCTGGGCGAGCTGTCCACACCCGCTCATCTTGCATCCCATGCGAGGAACCTGATTGAGACCATGGAGAGCGGCCTGTTCAGCTATTTGGCCCATCCTGACAATTTTGGTATCTACTATCGCGATTGGGACGCCAACTGTGAATCCTGTGCCCGGGATGTCCTGAGTGCTGCGGCATCGCTCCAGGTTCCTCTTGAGATCAATGGCTATGGTATGCGCAAGCCAAGGGTCGACACCGCGCAAGGTTCCCGTTGGATGTATCCGCTGTTGCCCTTCTGGGAACTGGCGGCTGAATACGACATACAGGTGGTCTGCAATTCCGATGCGCACCGCCCCATGGATGTAATGGCCAATATCCCCGAAGGTATTCTAATCGCTTCCACGTGTGGTCTAACGTTGGCCGACCCGGTCCAGATGATACCTTCTCTGGATTCTTAGTCTACCTCGTCCATCTCATTGGGTGGCCATCATGTTTGTCGGTCTGATGTTGGTGGCCATGGGCTGGTCGCCTCTTGCGCGGTCGAGTGACTATTTTTCTTTTTTTTGGAACAAACAAGTGTCTTGGTACGTCTATTCAGTAGGCGAAGGGCAAGAGGCCCGGAGCGTTGGAGGCTAAGACGATGCTTATTTTCTCACAAGCGAAGCTCACAATCAGCGAGGAAGGCCGCGTCAGGGCAGAGGGGAAACTTGAGCCCTACTGGTCGAGGATCTCGGGATTCGTGCAGGAGCACGGGATTCGTGACATCACAGTGCGGCTGCGAGACGGCCG
Organism: Verrucomicrobiota bacterium; assembly: GCA_018648805.1. GTDB lineage: Bacteria > Verrucomicrobiota > Kiritimatiellia > UBA8416 > JABMPJ01 > JABMPJ01. Next base: position 11,726 of record JABGQM010000016.1, on the reverse strand, counting down.
GTTGGTGTTTGCAAAGAGTGTTCCGGTTCGCACACGAAAGAAGCTCAAGGCGTTTCTGTCGGCGGAATGTCCCGTACGGTAGCCACAGCTTGAGGTGACGGTTGTATCCCGGGACGGATGTGTATCCGCGGCCCGCTCGGAGATCGGGCCCTATCCGCCTGCTTTAGCCTTCTCATGCCTGTGGGCCCTTTTTCGGATGCCGTCTGACTATTAAGTGTTTACGGGGCGCAACCGGGTGGTACTCTGGACCCCACTTGCCACGGAGAAGAGCCTATGCGCCCCGCCAACCGATCGACTGAACACACCTACTTCGATATCCATCCCCGTATCGTCCGTGCGGGCGAGCCGGTCGAGATCACCATCGACGCGCTGTATGAACACGTCCACTTCGACCCCGATGCGTCCTACGCCATCACACAAATCCCCTGTCGGGGCATGGGCGACTACACTGCCGTAAAGATCACTGCCGCCAACATATCGCCGACTCGCATCACGTTTGTGCACGGCTTTGCCTGCGAGCAGGAACACACCCTCAGAGTCGAAACCATCGCGCCTGATCAGACCCGCCGGCGTCTGGGTGAGTTCAAGATCTACTCCCTCGAAGAAGACCTCTTCTCGAAGCGGCCACTCAAAGGCGATTTTCACATGCACAGCTCGCGTTCGGATGGCAAAGAATCCCCGGCCTACGTCGCCGCGGCATGTCGTCGCATCGGTCTTGATTTCATGGCCTTGACCGACCACAGACAGTACGCCCCCTCCCTTGAGGCCCAGCAGGCCTTTGCCGATATCGAGACGGATTTTGACATCTACCCCGGCGAGGAGATCCACCCCCCCGGCAACCCCGTCCACATCGTCAACTTCGGCGGGCGATCCAGCGTCAATGCGCTGTTCGTCGATGAGGCCGCCTACAGGGCCCTTATCGACGACTATGCAGACACTCTGGATGACATACCCGAGGGCGTTGACCGCTACCACTACGCATCAACGCGCTGGTCTTTTGAGAAGGTCCACGAAGCGGGCGGACTCAGCCTCTACTGCCACCCGTACTGGATGTGTGGCGGTAAGTACTACGTCACCGAGACCCTCAACACGGCCCTCATCGATGGCCAGCACTACGATGCGTATGAACTGATTGGCGGATTCTCGAAGGAGGAGGCCGACTCAAACACACTCCAGGTCGCCCGCTACAACGAAGAACGCGCGAAGGGCAAGGTTATCCCGGTCGTGGGCGTGAGTGATGCCCACGGGTGTGAGAGCGGTGACCTTTTCGGATGGTACTACACCGTGGTCTTCGCCGCGACGCCAGACCTCGAGGCCATCCATGAGAGCATCCGGAGCTGTCACTCCGTGGCGATTGAAGCCATCGACGATGAGACCCCCCGCGCCTATGGCCCCTTCAGGCTCGTCATGTATACGCTCTTTCTTCTCAGGGAGTTTTTCCCCATCCACGACGCATGCTGCGAACCCGAGGGAGCACTCATGTTGGCCCACATCAGGGGTGACCAGGAGGCCGCCGCCAAGATTTCGACGCGAAAAGGCACCGTGGCAGCGCTCTATGAGACGTACTGGGCATGAGTAGCCTTGCCATCCTTCTGGTCCTGATTTCGGCGGTTCTACACGTCAGTTGGAACCTCCTCAGCAAGAAGAACAGTCCCAGTGCAGCATTCTTTCTCATCGCGAACGCCGCATCGGTGGTCGTGCTGGCTCCTGTCATCCTGATTGGATACCGCGACGTCGTATCACAGATGCCACCCGCCATATGGCCCCTGCTAATGGTGTCGGGTATCTGTCTCGCGATCTATTTCTGCGGAATTGGCGGCGCCTACCGGCACGGCGACATATCATTGTCCTACCCCATCGCACGCGGACTGCCCATTCTTTGCGTGGCACTGATCTCGACGCTCAGGGGCGGGGAGCTGACCGCGCTGGGGATCACAGGCATGATCCTCATTGCGATCGGTGCGCTGCTGATCCCGATCCACTCGTTCAGGTCCGTTCACCTGCGATCGTACTTCAACCGAGGTATCGCCTACGTACTTCTGGCCGTAGTAGGCACAACGGGCTACACCGTTGTTGATAGCGACGGCATGCACATGTTCGCCGCCGCTCTTCCCCCTGAGCACGGAATGATGACCCTCGCCATCGTCTACGTGTTTTTCGAAATGCTGATCGGCAGTGCTTGCCTGGGCGGAGTCGTCCTTTGCAGCAAGGCGGAGAGACTGCGATTTATGCGCTCCATGCACACGGCGATCCACATTCCCATCATTGCGGGGCTCATCCTGACGGTTGCTTATGGCCTGATCCTGGCGGCCATGTTGCATGTCAGGGATGTCAGCTATATCGCTGCATTCAGGCAGGTCAGCATCCCCCTGGGCGCCGTCGCAGGCGTTGTGCTGCTCAAGGAACACGCCTATAGGGCGAAACTGATCGGTGTCGCCGCCATCTTCGCAGGGCTGCTCCTCGTGAAACTGGGCTAACCACCGTCCACGCCCATCATTCCGCGGTTGTGAACATCAAGGCCGGCAGTCCGTCCTGGTTGAACAGGTTCGCGTAGTTGTGCTTCTTGCTGAAGGCGTACTGGACCTTGACCGGTTTCGCGACCTTGTCGTGGCTCACGACAACCGTGTCACCGTCGATCGTGGCCGTCGCCCATTCCCATGCGCCGTCGCTGCCCGCGATCTCAAAGCCCTGCAGCAGGTCGCCATGCTTGAATGCGAGGCCCTGGCCAATGTGATCAAATGCGACCCGGATGCTGCTGCCTTCGACCTTGTGAGCTTTGTAGACCGGTCCGCATATCGCGATGTCGCGTCCGTAGACAGCCCCAAGCGCCACACGGCACGCGCGTGTGCCGTAGGCGGACTTGGTCCGCGGATGGATCCCGGGGGCCAAGTCGGATGCCGTCACGATCGGCGCGTTCTTGAGTGTGGCGATCTTGATGTGGTCGAGTTCGTACTTCAGCGAACCCGGCGTGCTGACATGCTGTGCGGGTAGCGGCCCGAATGTCACGGCCAAGAGGTTCACAGGGTTTTGGGGATCCCACGCGCATCCGCCGCCGCTCGGCTTCTGGACGTGGAGAAATGGGAAATCCTTGCACGGTGCGTCGGAACCTTCACCGGCCGGCGGCTGGTTCCACGTGTGGCGCCATCCGTTAATAAGCGCGTTCATGGTCGTGATCTGATCCACCCCGGGAATCTGCGTTCTTGATTCGCCCTGATCCCAGAGCACGCCCCTGATTCCGTACGGCACGTAGTGTGCGATGTGTTTCGCGTACAGATCTCCTATGGTGATTCCCCTGCGAAAACGCGGTGCCTTGTTTCCTTCGGCCTTGGCCTTCGCTACGACAATAGCATGCTTCTTCTTTGCTTCGTCGCGCTTTGAATACATGTCGGCGATGCTGTCATAGCCGTTCTCTTCTTTGAGCATCTTCATGAGGGCCGGGTCAGCGGCGGCCATCTCTTGCGTCAGCCAGCGGCCTGACGGTGTGCCGCCGACCGCGCCGACCATCAGGCCAACGGGAACATTCAATTCCTGGTGCAACGCGTAACCAAACGAGAAGTGTATGGCTGAAAATCCCTTTATCGTGGCTTCATCAGCAACCGCCCATCCGTTGCGATAGAGTCGCATGGTAGCGTACGGGCCGTTGGTGGCCATGTTGGCCAGAACAGGGTCATGCCTCATGTACCCGCCCGTGCCGCCGGCCATATTGGACTGCCCGGAGCCGAGCCAGACTTCGCCCACAAGGACGTTGGTGAGCTGAGTGCCCGACACGGTGAGGGCCCGGCCTTCGGCGGACGTCTTGAGCGGGTCAAGGCGCAGCAGCCATTTGCCGTCTTTGCCGGCCGTGGTTTCCTGCTTCTGACCGGCGAAGGCGACGGCTACTTTTTCACCGGGATCCGCGGTTCCCCAGATCGGGACCTGCATGTCACGCTGCAGGACCATGTTGTCGGTGAACATGCGATCGACAACGACTGTCGCCAAGACGCTATGTGTGTGACCCAACACGCTCAGCACCACCAGCAGCATTACTACCTGTTTCTTCATTTTGAACCCTTTGTTGCAATTCAGGACTGGAAATCCACAATCCAATAGACGCGAAGTGTTCCTAGGCAAGAGAGGCTATGGCACCCAGCGAAGGAAATCAAGGTTCCAGCAGCGTCGAGGAATCGCCGCAGTGGCGAGTGACGAGTGGCGGGTGGCGAGGGAGAATGTTCGTTTCGATGGGGTTCAGTGGTGTTGGCATCTGAGGCCGGCCTGAGTTAGGATGTCGGTGGCTGCGAGAGCGTGAACCCTATGACCCCGACGGAGCAAGGCATGAGCGATATGACAGTTGAAGAGGCGGTGGCGGTGTGGCCCGAGGGGCACAGTGAGACGTGGAACCAAGTGGTGGGATTCCATGCGGTGCTGGACCGGGAGGCGCCCCCGGGGGCGTCGGCGGTGCTGCGCGTGGCGGGTGCGGATTGCTACCGGGTGTGGTGCAACGGGCGCTTTGCCGGCTATGGGCCGGCGCGGACGGCCCACGGGTATGCGCGTGTCGATGTGTGGCCGCTGGACGGCATGCTGCAGGATGGCGTCAACCACCTGGCCATTGAGGTCGGCAGCTATGGCATCGACTCCTACGCGTATGTGTTGCAGCCACCTTTCCTGCTGGCCGAGGTCGTGAGTGATGGGCGCGTGGTCGCAGCCACAGGTCGCTCCTTTGAGGCCTACGTGCTGACGGAGCGCATCCAGAAGGTCGAGCGCTTCAGCAAACAGCGCCCGTTTGCCGAGGCCTATCGACTCACTCCGGATGCCAACGCCTGGCGCATGGGGCAGGGGGCGCGCGAGTCGGTCGCGTGTGCGGAGGTGACTCTCCCCGCACTGTTGCCACGTCATGTGCGGCGGCCACGTTTCGACGGCATCCAGCCGCGGGCCGTTCTCGAGCAGGGCGCCGTGGTCGCGCGGCCTGAGGAGCCCGCGCCGGTCAGGCACGTGGCGCGCGATGGGGTGGGGGTGCGGGTCATGGGCTACCCGGTTGACACGCTTGAGATCGATATGAGCGAGGAGCTGAATCATCTCGCGTTTGTGCCCGCGGCTTCGGCTGGCGTTCTGCCTGCTGTGGCCGAGAGTCAACTCCTGACGGGCGGGGCCTATTGCCTCTACGACTTTGGCATCATCCAGGGCGGATTCATCGGGGTGCGCCTGCGTTGTGAGGCGCCGACGCGGGTCTACCTGACGTTCGACGAGGTACGCCGCCGGGAGCCCGACCGCGCCTTTGCGCTCGGGGTAGGGGCGGTGGCGCTCGACCTGGCGCCCGGCGAGCATGATTTCGAGACGCTCGAGCCCTATTCATTCCGCTTCCTGCGGGTGCTCAGCCTGCAGGCGCCGGTTACGGTCGAGAACCTGCGGCTGCGTGAATACGTGCATCCCGTGCCCGAAATGCCCGGGCCCTGGGCCGATCCCGAACTGGCGGCGATATTTCAGGCGGGGCGACAGACCTTCCGAACCAACAGCGTGGACTTGTTCACCGACTGTGCGAGTCGCGAGCGTGGCGGCTACCCGTGTGACTCCTGGTTCACGGCGCGGGCGGAGCGGGTGCTGGCGGGGGAGAGCCGGGTGGAGCGAAACTTCCTCGAAAACTATTTCCTGGTCGACACGTTCGCCAGCGTGCCGGCCGGTATGGTGCCGCACTGCTATCCGAGCGACCGGCTGGGGAAGGGGCAGTATATTCCGAACTGGGGCTTGTGGCTGGTGTTTCAGCTGTGTGCCTACTGCACACGCACGGGTGATGAGGCCTTGCGCGACCTGGCCCGCCCACGGGTCAAAGCGCTCTTCGACTGGTTCGCGCCGCACCGCAATCGCGAGGGGCTGCTGGAAGATGTGCCCGGGTGGATCTTCGTGGAGTGGTCGCCGGCCAACGACTGTACGGCAGCGGTCAATCATCCGACCAACATGCTCTATGCCGGTTGTCTTGCCGCTGCTGCCGGGCTGTATGACCGCCCGGACTGGGCCGCGCTGGCGGAGGAGACGCGCACGGCGGTCCGCGAGGCGTCGTGGGATGGACGTTGGTTTGCCGATCAGTCGGTGCGCCTCGACGGCACACTGCAGCGCGGTGCCGTCAGGACCGAAACCTGCCAGTACCACGCCCTCTATTTCGGGGTGGCCACGCCCGCCGAGCTTCCCGAACTGTGGCAGCGATTGCGCGACGACTGGGGTCCGTTGCGCGGCATGCACATGGCTATGGTCGCGGGTGGCCGGGAGTGGGTGCGCTACTACGACGAGGGGGTGGACCCCCGGCCGGACGACACCGAGCTGGCACCGGCCGGACTGCTCTATGGGGTGATGCTGCGCTTCGATCTGCTGCAGCAGCAAGGCGAGTGGGAGCAGCTGCTCAAGGAGGTCCGGCGTGTCTTTGGTCCCATGGCGCGTGCCTCCGGTACGCTCTGGGAGCATATGGAACCGCACGCCAGTCTCAATCACGGGTTCGCCGCCTGTGCCTGTGAGTATCTCATGAATGCCGCCGCCAAGGCGCAACCCCTCTGTCCGACGGACCATGATGGATAGGATTAGGACTACCGACAACTGAGTTCCACGAGGAGAAGAGATGACATCCAGAGAACGCATACTTGCCGCCATTGAACATCGTGAGCCCGATGCCGTCCCGGTTGATCTTGGCGCCACACCCAGTTCGGGTATCTCGGCCATGGCCTACGGAAACCTGAAGCAGCACCTCGCCATCGAGGGCGGCCACACCCGCATCTATGATGTTGTACAGCAACTGGCGCAGCCCGAGGAGGCTGTGTTGGGTCAGTTCGGGGTGGATGTCATTGATGTCGGCCGCGCGTTCAATACCAAGGCGTCAGACTGGTATGATATCCAGACCGCGGATGGCCAGACGGCGCAGTATCCGACGTGGTTTCGGCCGGTGCAGTGCGATGACGGTTCCTGGTCGGCCCAACTCGCCGAGGGCCTGGAGATCGCACGTATGCCCGCCGGCGGGGCCTTCTATGACCAGAGCCTCTTTCCGTGGCTGGACGCCTACCCCGAGGACATGCCTGCCGCGCTGCCGGACGCCATGAGCAAAGTGCTGTGGTCTGCGTTGGTCCACAGCCCATGGGATCACGCGAGTGAGGATGGCTTCTGGGACGATTTACGGGCGCGAACAATCGCCTTGCGGGAAGCATCCGACCGTGCGCTCATGATCGTGTGCGGCTGCAACCTGTTTGAGTGGGGTACGTTCCTGCGCCGGATGGATAATTTCCTGATGGATCTTTTCATTGACGAGGCGCATGTCGAGAAGCTGCTCGACGCGCTGATGGAGGCACACATGGCCACCCTGGAGAAGGTTTGCAACGCGGTTGGCGATGTCTGCGACATCCTCCGCTTCGGGGATGACCTCGGAATCGATACCGGCCCCTTCATGCCGCCCGAGCTCTATCGCAAGCTGTTCAAACCACGGCATACCCAGCTCTGCGGCTATGTCCATGCGCACAGCAACATGAAGACCTTCCTGCATTCCTGCGGCTCCATCTATAAGCTCATGCCGGACCTGATCGAGGCGGGTTATGATGTGATCAATCCGCTCCAGACCAACTGTGTCGACATGGAACCGGAACGGATGAAGCGTGAGTTCGGCAAGGATATCTGTTTCTGGGGCGGTGGATGCGATACGCGCAGCGTCCTCAACCGCGCCACGCCTGCAGCCGTCAAAGCCCATGTCCTGCAGCGCCTGAAGACCCTCAGCCCGGGCGGCGGATTCGTCTTTAACACCGTCCACAACATTCTCCCGGAAGTTCCGCCAGAGAACGTCGTTGCCATGTTCGATGCCATCAGTGAATTCAACGGTTAGAAAGAGGTTAAAATGACGCGCTACGGAGCAGTGCTGGGTGTTAAGGAAGAGAAGATCTCCTATTACAGAGAGCTTCATGCCGCGGTCTGGCCTGATGTGCTGGCCAAGATCAAGGCGTGCCATATACAGAACTATTCGATCTACCTGCGCAAGCTCCCGGACGGCAAGCACTACCTTTTCAGCTACTTTGAATACACCGGCGAGGATTTCGAGGCCGATTGTGCCAAGATGGCGGCTGACCCCACGACGCAGAAGTGGTGGGACGAGTGCATGCCCTGCCAGGAGCCGCTGCCTGACCGCGCCGAAGGCGCGTGGTGGGCCGACATGGAAGAGGTCTTTCACCAGGATTGATCCGCAGGCCATGACGAAAGGGCGACCCCATCATTCAAGGGCGGCCCTGAATGAACATCTATTTGTGGCCTGTCAGTTCGAGCAGGCTGGAGGATGGAATTCCATACTTCCATACCATCTGAAGTCTCTCATTCCTGCCGTTCTTCTTCTCATAATAGACAGGACTCGTGACCCTCACAATCCCAACAACCGCCCCCGTGTTGTCAAGTAGAGGCGCACCGCTGGACCCTTTTGCGTAGTCACAGGTCACCGCCATATCTTTGCGACCTTCTTTCCTTAGAAAGTTGCCGGCCACTATACCTTCGGTCATTGTATACAGCTGGCCTACCGGATGGCTTATGCAGTAGACATTCGATCCGATTTCAGCTCCTTGTGCTATAGCTAACGGCTTTAGATTGTCTGCCTTAACCTGTATCACGGCAAGGTCATGTGTCTTGCTTGATGCGAGAATCCTTTCAATGGGGAGAATTCGACCGTCTCGAATTCGGACCGCAACCGCTTTCGCCTTGTTCCCTGTGTCTTTAAAGAGAACATGATAGTTTGTGACAATAATGCCATCTTTCCCTATGACAAATCCTGAAGCATCACTTGTATGCCATTTGTCACAATTTGCGCATTTGTAAACCTTGCCGACCATGACAATGCTGTCTGCGCATTTTCTGTAGAGTTCATCAGCATCAAGTGTCTTGCGATAGGCCGGCACGGGGTTGATCTTACAGGAACGCTCCTTCTTCAGGTCGTCCTGAATAGTATCCAACTTTACCGGTGTGCCGTCTTCGTACATCTCTCCCAGATCAGCGGCAAACTTCTTCACAATCGCTCCCACATTCTCAAACTTCACTGATCCTGCATGAGCAGGGCCCGGCGCAGCGAACATAGCCGCACAACACAGACCGATGATCAACCTGTTGCCTGTCATATCTCTCCTTCAGTGGCGTTCGCTTGGGGCGCTAGTGAATCAGATCTCAAGAGTCAGGCCGTCGTTAACAGTGACTCACTGCGACCGGACTAAAGATGTCTCTGGGCAATCGAGAGCGTAGAACAGCCATGGTCCGGGGTCAAGAGTTGGGGCAGACGAGGGGCTGGTGATGGCCGTGAACGGGGTGGGGCAGGCGGGCTGACGCTTCGCCCTGTCACGCCGTGCGTTGCCTTCTCCGGGCTGGGGTGATAGGTTCCTGACCGCCGCCGGCATCGATTCTTCGACGCGGCGTGCTTGGCGCGGCCAAAATGGACGGTTCGAATGACGACAGCGCAGATCATAGAAATCGTGTTGCTTGCCCTTGGGTTGGCCATGGACGCGTTTGCCGTGGCGGTCTCAAGCGGCGTCACACTGCGCAATATGGAACTCAGGCACGCGATGCGCATCGCGGCATTCTTCGGGTTCTTCCAGGCGGTCATGCCGCTGTTGGGATGGGCCGGGGGGCGTGCCTTCCGCCAGTATATCTGTGCCTACGACCATTGGATCGCATTCGTACTGCTGACCATTGTCGGCGGAAAAATGATTTACGATGCCAGGCGGCCCGATGATGACGCAGTGGTGTCGGATCCTCTCAATGTCTACGTACTCTTCACATTGGCGATCGCGACCAGCATCGATGCCCTCGCGGTGGGAGTGACGTTTTCCTTCCTCGAGGTCGATATCTGGCACTCCATCGGCGTGATTGGCGCCATCACCTTCGTGGTGTCATTCATCGGCACACAGATCGGCAAGAGATTCGGGCACCTCTTCGAGAATCAGCTCGAGATCTTCGGCGGCCTGATCCTGATTGGGATCGGGCTCAAAATCCTGATCCACCACCAGTTCTTTGGCGGGTGATGGCCCCCGCCTTGGCCGTCGGCGCGGCTCTGTAGTCTTGGCATCCCTTCCGGGACAGGAGCTCGCCTCACCGCCGTAGCGTCGGCCGTTGTCTCCAGCGGTCTTTGGGGATCGCTCCGATAGCGTCGATGATGGCGTGAATGTTGTTGCCGCGTGCCAGTCGCTTGCGCTTGTTGCCCGGGGTCACAACTACGGCGCGAAAGTAATCCAGATTCATGTTGTACTGCTCGATCTCCAGCGTGCACGGCTGATGGTTGTATGTATAGTCCATACGCAGAATCTTATTCCACCACCTGTGGCCGTTCGCGACACGCGTGGGAATGTTGTAGGAGGTTGATCCCGGAACAAACAATCGATCCTGCAGCAAGGCCACATAGCCGATGGCATAGGCCAGTTGAGAGTAATCGATGTGTGCCCCGATCCCTTTGTGCGTGTGCGAACAGGAGACGGGGTAGTTCTCAAATATCTTTGTGTCTGCAAAGCCTGTGTAGCCGCCGGCATCGGTGCTCTTCATGAAATTGAATGCGAGACGGTGTACGGTATCTTTGTGTGGGGAGTGATAGTTGGTGATCCTCATGCCGGCGGGTAGTGTCCCCTCCTTGATGGAGGTCGTACGCGTCATGGCCGACCCGAGAAAATAGACCCCGCGAAGCATCTGCAGGCTACCGGCCGACCGCTCCAGGGCGCGCAGGACAACACGTGATCCCACGCTGAATCCCACAAGGACGTAGGGCGTCTTCTCCGCTTCAAGTGGATCTATGATTCTCTTCTTGAAGGCCTCTGCCTCGATATCCGCTTTCGTTTCGGCCTCCTGCCACTTTGCTCCGGCTTTCATCACGTCGATACGCACCGAGTCCCACGGGTAGTTTCTGACCTCGCATCTGTAGGGCACTTCTGCGACAAACTCGCGCAAGTTGACGCAGAAGCGTGGGTTGGCTTTGACGCCTCCGAATCCGTGCACGTAGACGAAGACCAGGTCTGGTCGCACACCCGCTGTGTCCGGCACCTCTTCCTGTATGAGGTGAGCGCACCCCAGCAGCGACACACAGCTGATCAACCCCACCACCAGGCGAAATCGTGGAGCCCAGCGCCGGGTCGTGCCGGGCACAGAGAGAAAATCCCCCCCATACGTCATCGTGTCCCGCCTCCTGTTGTTCTTCCGCTTCATGCCTCACCATACGGAAGATGGCCCATAAGCAGCAAGAAAATCGAGTCGCCGTCCCTCCAGTGTTAGTTCCCTTTCCCCCGTGAGCGTTGTACAGCAGTGTCAAAAGTGTTATGAAGAGCAGTGAGAACGGAGAGAGCTCTTCGTTGAAACAGTCAGTCCCACACCTGGGCGGTCAGACATAGTCGAACGGCTTGGGCGTTGGTCTTCAAGGAGACATCAAATGAAGCGTATTGTGATAATGATGATATGTGCCTCTGTCGTCGCGTCTTTCGGTGCCAGCCGCGCGGTCCAGAGAACAGATAACCTCGGCCAAGGTGCCTCTGGACGGCGCGCCGAGAACTCACCGTCTGCACAAGACTCGCCGTCCGGGCTCCGTGTGAAGACGGAAAAGGAGAACGTCGTTGCGAGTCGTCTGATCGGAGAATGGAAGACAAGCGCCTCCCTGTCTGAGCGGCTGCGAGGTACCGCCGCGCGCATAGAGACCCTCGCGTTCTCTGAGGATGCTTCAGTCGCATCGAAGGTGCCGGAAGCGTATGCCGAGTTCCTGAAGGACAAGCAGGTCTATC
>JABGQM010000015.1 GCA_018648805.1 Verrucomicrobiota bacterium | reverse complement strand
GGTTTTTAAGGGGGGGGGAGAGAGGTAGAGGAGAGAGATGGCCATCAAGGTTGAAAGGGGGATTATAGGGGGTTAGTGCAGCGGTCGGTAGTGGCGGTGGTTGGGTGCGCGGTGAGAGCCGCAAGAGGACTCGTAGAGTCCGAACGGTCCGGCAGGCGCGACGGAGGTAGTGCCGTGATCGGCAGGAGTAGGGTCCCGGTTTTACCCGGTGTCTGTAAGACCAAAACCAGGGAAGAGGAATTTCCTTCTTATACTCTCTCTTCGGACTGGCGAAGCCAACGTCCGGTTCTCTCAGGTGAAGTTGGGTATGATGTAGATGATCTCAAGCTTGAACTGATCGGTGTCTGGGGCGTACTCTGGATCATGTTCGGTTCGAGCGTGCATCAAGGATGCCCGCCATTCTCAGGACGTGCTCTTTGAGCGCGTCCTTTCTGTTTGTGGCCGCTCTCTATTGGGCTCCCAAGGTATAGCAAAAGTATAGCAAGCCACAAGCCGGGTTTCGGCGGTCCTTTGGTCTTTCTTTCTAATGGACCAGCAATCCATTGGTCGGATCGGGCGGTACCCTCCCGAAGGGACACAGGCCTTGCGTTGTCCTGTCCCTACGCCCCATGATAGCTTCCTCCAACAGTATGCCGTCTAGTGTTGTATAGACATATGGCGATTACAGGTCGAACTATATCTCGACATAGAGACGAGGTATGTCTATATATATCTAAACACTGCAATACTTCTATGGTGGAGTTCTGATGCTCATTCATTAAGGAGGCCTGTGATGAGGAATAAGAGAAAGCTTATACGAGAACAGCTGGACAACACGTTACGAGTGTTTGAACCGCTAAGACACATATCACCTCCACCCAAGGGGTGGATTCGGGCAATCAGAGATGCCCTGGGGATAAACGGGAGACAACTTGCTGACCGCATGGGTGAACACCGATCTCGCACCGAGCAGATAGAGCAGCGGGAGTTGACCGGATCGGTTACTGTCAAAACCATGAAAAGAACTGCCGAAGCTCTCGATTGTGTCTTTGTCTACGGATTTGTTCCCAGGACAAGTCTTGAACAGACCGTTCGTGCTAGAGCAGAGCAAGCAGCGAAAGAGAGGTTGGCCCGTGCATCCGGAACAATGGCACTAGAGGATCAGTCGCTGACTGAAGAGGAGAACGATAGGGTCCTGGCCGACATGGTGGATGAGATGGTCGACGATCTTCCTCCGGAATTGTGGAACATCTCATGATCGCGTTTGAGTATCCAGAAGGAGCAACGCCAATTGACCCAGACGAAGCGGAAGGCTTGCTGCTCACGCACATCACAACCCGCGGCGAACTCGATCGATGGGAGCAGGACAATATCATCGAGGCACTAGCCTGGCTCGACAGGGCGAAGCCGACTGATATCCTGAACGAACCGTTCATCAAGGAGCTCCATCGACGCATGTTCAGCAACGTCTGGAAGTGGGCGGGACACTTCCGGCACAGCGACAAGAACATCGGTGGGCCCTGGTACCAGGTTCCGACGAGTCTGAGCAATTTGTGCGATGACACGCGTGTATGGATGGAGCTGCAGGAGGAATCGGCTGACGAAATGGGGGTCCGTTTCCATCACCGGCTGGTCTCCATCCACCCCTTCCCAAACGGGAACGGCCGCCACGCGCGCCTGATGACCGACATTCTGCTGGAGAACGTTCTGAAGTGCGCACGTTTCACCTGGGGAAGTGAGAACCTGTCAACGTCTGGGGATGAGCACCACAGATACATTGCCGCACTCCAAGCCGCCGACATGCACGACTACACAGCTCTGCTCGAGTTCGCAAGAACATAGGGATCCGGATCGCCCTGGTTCTTCCGCTCCTTTACCAGTTGGGGACTCAACAAGCCGTGTCGAAGGGCCGCCCGTATACTTAGCCAATGCGAAGGGCAACACCCCTGCAGGCTCCTTGTCTCATCTGGCCCGGTAACATGTGGCCTCTTCGCCTGAGACAGAACAAATACTTTCCTATTTGCGCATATATTGTGCTACACATGATGCGTTCGTTTCGCCTCGTGTTCCCGGGGCTCAGGGAGTGTGTTGCTATGACTGCAAGCCGTTCAGGGATTCCACAGGTGATCGTGCTGGTTCCGTTGGCGCTCAAGGGGCACCGGGATTGCTTTGAAGGCATCCTCCGCTATGCACGCGTCAATGGGCCGTGGCGACTGTACCGCAGGGAGGGGCGGACCGGTGAACAGCGGCTACGGGACATGAAACGGTGGGGCTGTTCCGGAATCATTACCGGGGCCTGTACTCTGCGTGAGGCCCGGGCCATCGCCGGCATACGCGTTCCGGTGGTGCTCTACGAGCCCGATCCCCGCATGCTCGTGGACGGGCACCCACTGTCGAAATACTCCTGCCTGCGGGTCGATTCGTTCGCAACGGGCGAACACGCCGCGCGCTTTTTTCTGGATCGTCACTATGAACGTTTCGCCTTCGTGGGCGGGGGCCAGGACATGTACTGGTCGCGCGAACGCGGCGAAGGATTCAGAAAGACGGTTGAAGCGGCCGGCGGAACGGTCAGCGAGTACCGCGCGTCCACGGCAGAGGAACGTCACGACTGGGCCATTGAGCAGCCACGCATGGAAGCGTGGCTCAAGTCGCTGCCGAAACCGGTGGCGCTGTTCGCGGCCATGGACGGCCGCGCACGCCAGGTACTCGACGCCTGTTTGGATGCCGGCATTTCCGTCCCGGAAGAGGTGGCGGTGCTCGGCGTCGATGACGATCCCCTCATCTGCGAAGCCACCTTCCCGACGCTGTCCAGCATCCAGCACAACAGCGAGCACGCCGGCTACCTGCTGGCCGAACACCTGGACAAGCTGATGCGCGGTAAGCGTCTGCGCCAGCGGGTCGACTGGATCAAGCCAACCCGCGTGGTTAAGCGACGGTCCACTGAAGCGACCGCCATTGCTGATAAGCAGGTGGCGCGCGCGTGCGAGTACATCTGGCGCGAAGCGGGGCATCAGGCCATTGGCGTGACGGACGTCGTAAGCCTGTTCGGCTCATCGCGCCGCTACGCCGAGACCCGCTTCAAGACCGTGGTCGGCCGCACCATCATGGAGGAGATCCGGCGCGTCAAACTGGAACGCGTCTGCGCCCTGCTCTCGGAAACCAACCTGTCGATCGGCGAGATCGCTCAGCAGTGCGACTTCGCTCGCGAAAGCCATCTGGCCTTCGTCTTCCGCAAGCAGCACAACATGACCATGAGCGAATACCGGGCCGCCACGCGGCGGTTGGCGTAGGTGGTCACCCCTGGTTCAGCCGCTCTCCAACCGCCCCGCCTGGATGGATGACGGCAAACTGATCGTTGGTGTAGCCGGTCTCTTCGATTAGGGCCGCCTGCAGAGCATCGAATATCGCCGACAGCACAATGAAACTGGTGGTTCCCTGACTGTTGTACTTATCGGTCTCACGCGTCACATGCATCTTGATCACGATGTCGGAGCCCAGGGCCAGCGGCGACGCGGTCTCTTCCGTTATGCCGATCACGGTGACATCCTTGCGTTTGCATATGTCGATGATGGGCAGGAGTTCGGCTGTCTTACCGCCGCGCGAGGCCAGAACCATGACGTCGCCCTGCTTCAGGAACCCGCTGGCGCCATGCAGGGCTTCCGCCGGCGAGATGAACCGGGCGGGCAGCTCGATGCAGCACATCAGGTGCGCAAAGTGTTGGCAGGCGATACCCGAGTGACCGCAACCACTGGCCGCAATCCGCCCACCCTTTGCGAGCGCGGTCACGGCCTTTTCGAAAGCCGAGGGGTCCATACGCGCCAGGGCTTGCATGAGTGCGGAGGACTCAATGTTGAACGTCTCCTCCGCATGTTTCCATACGCTCTGCTTCATTGGCTATTCTCCGATTAGCTGCACGCTCACCTGCCGCTCCCGGGCGCCGGTCTGATCGAAATCCACGAAGTAGATATGACCGAATTGGCCCAGCTCCATATTGCCTTCAAAGATCGGGATGCTCTCGCTTCTACCCATGATCGACGAGCGCAGGTGCGCGTCGGTATTGAGCGTGCCCTGCCTGTCCTCGCCATGCTTGGCCGCAAACACAAACATCTCCGGCCCGGGATGCAGGTACTGCCCTTCCTCACGACAGGTCGGTATGACCTGCTCGAATACATTCGTAAGATCCTGCTGTAGGCAGCTCAGACCCGTATCCGCCCGGTCGATTGAATCTTCCTCAATCATCACCGCGCAGGTCGTGTGACGCGAATAGACCACGCAGATGCCGGATTGGATCTCCGACTGCTTGACGATCGCTTTGACCTCATCGGTGATGGTGTGAAATGTCGGCCGCTGTCCGGTTGAAACCAGCTTTATTGTGTCTCTGACTGTCTTCATATTCTTACTTCCTCAACTCATCCTTCGCCTTACGCACATTAAACATCATCTCATCCAGCAGCTTAAACGGATCCGGGGATTTCAGGATTCCGGAGGCCGAGCCTGCGGCGTCATTGCCGGCCATGATGAAGTCGTAGATTTGGGCACCCGTGGTGATGCCGGCGGCCTGCTCCACCAGGATATCCGGATACAGATCTTTGACAACCTTGAGCGTTTCAATGACGTAGCCCATATCGCTGGCCTGGTCGGTCCCGATCAACTCGCTCGGTTCCGGGTTGATAATATCCGGCTGGAACTGGGCAATGGCCTTGGTCTCCGCAATGGAATCGGCGCAGGCAAACGTGATCAATCCAAGCTCATTGGCCCGGTCAATGGTCGCCTTGATCTGAGGCAGGCTCATCGGTCTTTCGCAATGGTTGAGCAAGACACCCGTTGCCCCGGCATCCTTGATCGCCTCGGGCAGCACATCCGCCATCCCCCGCCCCGGCCGCAAGGTGTCCATGTAAGGCGCAAACACGAACAGCTTGCTGGTGTGTTCGGCGATCCGGCGGATCTCGGTATAGGGCGCAATGAAGATGGCATCAATGTCATACTTCTTCGCACCCTCATCAACCGCCTTCGCGTACTCAAATACCGCATCGCCATAGATGTAATTCTTCACGCTCGTTTCGAAGAATGGCGGTTTGGGTAGGTTTTTCTTGGGGGTCGTCATGGTCATGTGTGTTTCCTTCTACTCATCCAGATCAAATCTATCCGCATACTCCCGGTAAAGTTCCTCATACTGTCTGCTCCGCTCTGGATCGGGTGCTATGATGCGCTCACTTGACCGGGTTCTCAAGTAACCATCCCGGGTATCACGAAAGACAGCGGTCCCGATGCCGGCCAGGAGTACCGCACCCATAGCGCCGGCGTGCTCCCCTGTTGCAGAAATCACCACCGGGCGGTTTAGAACGTCGGCCAGTATCGATGGCCAGATCGGGCTCCTGGTTGGGCCGCCTGTCAACACGATCCTGCCAGAGGGACTGCCTGTAAGCCGCATGAGTCTGTCGACCCGGTTCCGGATGAGAAACACGATCCCCTCCATGAGCGCTCGGGCAATGTTTTCGGGCCTGGCCCCCGCGACGAGTTCCTTGTTCTGCTCGTAGGGCTGTTTAAGCAGATCAATGAATAGCCCGTCCGCCCCCGGGTTCGCCTCTGCCGCCAGCCGGTCAAACCTCTCGAACAGTGCTTCGCCATCGGCCGCGGCGATGCCGTTATCAAGATACACCTTCATCTTCTCGGCCACAGCCGTTAGGGCAAACATGGCGCCCCAGCAGCCGGAGGGAGAGAGAAACGGGTCCAAGAGCATCCGGCCCTTTAGACCTGTGTTCCGATCTCTGATAGGCGCAAACACCACCCAGGAGGTCCCGGCGGATATGAGCATATCCCCTTCCGT
Organism: Verrucomicrobiota bacterium; assembly: GCA_018648805.1. Classification (GTDB taxonomy): domain Bacteria; phylum Verrucomicrobiota; class Kiritimatiellia; order UBA8416; family JABMPJ01; genus JABMPJ01. Next base: position 73,086 of record JABGQM010000015.1, on the reverse strand, counting down.
GAAGACGCCCGTACTTCTGGCGGCCGAAGGATGATCAAAGCTACCCGTAACCACCCGGGTTCCCGGCGCAAGCCCGGTCGCCTGGGCGGCGTCAGGCGTCACGTCTCCGCAGACAGCGCCGGACGGCAGCAGCTCAGAGAGTTGATCCGGCTCCAGTCCAAGAAACGCGAGCAGCTCACTGCTCCATGTGGATGCTTGCTGGTCTTGCAGGTAGAAAGTCGTCGCCTTTGAGTGATCCACAACGAGCCGACCGCAGAGCCTGTAGTAGAGATAATCATTGAGCATCGTGAAGGTGCGGGCCTTCTGCCAGGCGTCCGGCTCAAACCGCTTCAGCCAGCCCAGATGAGCCAGCGGAAAGGTGCCGTCGAAAGGCCAGCCCGCGCTGTGGTATACACGCTCCGGATCCAGGCCCGGCCAGAGTTTGGCCTCTTGGCCGGCTGTCCGCGTATCCAGCCAACTGATGACGTTCCGCACGGGCTTGTGATCCTCGTCGAGGAGCAGCGTGTTGCCGCTGGCGCCGCTCAGACAGATGGCCGTGACGGCACCTGGGTCGTCGATTGCCGAAACCAGCTCCTTGATGAGCGAACATACATCCCGGAAGTAGCGTTCAGCATCGAGTTCGACCCGCTGATCCTCCGTACGGATCAGCGCCACCTGCCGGCTTGCCTGGCCGACCATAGTGCCGCCGGCATCTGACAGCACGGCCTTCATGGCGCTGGTGCCAAGGTCAAACCCGATCAGAAGATCGCCGCTTCTGCTATCTGTGGCTTCGGACAACGGTGTCTCCATTCTTACAGTGTATACTGAGGGATCTTCATCCACTCGCCGCCTTTGAGGGCCGACTTGTGGGCGATCACACCCGCCAACGTCATGTTGAGCGCATCACCGATGCCGACGATCGGCTTCCGGTCCAACAGAATGGATTCAATGAAGTCGCTGGTCAACAGTCCGTGGGAGCCACCATGACCGCCACCACCGACACCCGGCGGCAAGGGCGGCCGGTTTCCCGGAATGCTCTTGTTGTGCGGCTTCTGGCCATAGACACGCCCCTTCTCGCCATGAGCATCCTTCATGTCCCAGCTGCCGGCCATGCGTGACATGCCGCCTTCGCTGGTCTTGAATAGACCCACTTCCGTGCCAAACGGATTCTTGTGCTGGTTATCGCCGCCATTGTATTCCGCGTAGAGCCCGGGGGTTCCCAAGGCCGAGACATCTGTAAAACGGCCACCGGTGATCGAGACGTAATAGGCCATCGCATGGGTGGGGTACCACAAGGGTGGGAGCGCACGCCGCCAGCCATTGAGGTCAACCTTGCCATTCCTGGGATTGAAGCCGGGCAGCCCCTTGGGTCCGAAGTCGTGGTAGTACTCTCCTTCGGAATAGATGATCTTGCCCAGGGCTCCCGCCTGATACTGCAGGCGCTTGGCGTAGAGGTCGGCATGGAACGTCGATGTCTCGTTCATCATGTACTTCATGCCGCTGCTTTTGACGGCATTGAACAGCTTCTCGGCATCGGCTTCGGCCTCGAAACCAAAGACAGCCGGCACAGCCGAGCAGGCATGCTTGCCATGCAGCAGGGCCATGGTGGCCAGCCGTGCGTGACTCGGTGCATCGGTTGCAATATAGATCGCCTCGATGCTCTTGTCCTTGATCATCTCCTCGCAGGAGGGATAGGTCTTCTTGGCGCCGACCGCCCGTGCAAGCGCAGCGCAGCGTCCCGGATCCAGATCGCTGGCTGCCACCACCTCCACATTGGGGTGGTTCTGGTAGAAGAAGGCGCCGCCAAACTTGCATAACCCATAGCCGGCAATGCCAACCTTGATCTTGCGGCCGGAGACCGACTGCCTGCCCTTGCTGGAGCCAGCCGGGCCGGTGTCCTCGAAACCGGGAATGATCTTGCCGTCTGCGTCGCGCGGTGCGTCGGCCGCCGCCGCGCCCTTTGCGGTCGCCACAGCGCCCAGGCCAATGGCGGCCCCGGCGATGCCCATTTGCATCCCAAATTCCCGTCGCGTCATGCCTGCGTTCGTCTGTTCATTCATCATCGGACCCCTTCTGAGCTTCGAACTTGATCAATAGCATATCGTTTTCCCAAAAGCGGCCCTACCCGCTTTTGCGCACAGCTTTTGTCCTGTCTGCGCACCGCCTCACCAGGTAATCACTCCCGAGAAGGTCAGAATGACAGTCGCGGCGAGGCCGGCAAACAGCAGCCACCAGAACAACACGCTCGTATACCACGGACCGCCCTCGGCCTGACCCGACCGCGCCTTTTTCGGATTAAACACCAGAGCGTCCGTCACCTGCTCAGGTCGCGGCGGCTTGGTGGCCAGACTGGCCACGATGCAGACCACCGTGCAGAAGGCCCAGTTGATCGCCGCCTGGTTCAAGAACGGCTCAATCCAGACCGGATGCGAGGGCACGAACTGGATGAAGGCCTTCATGGCAATGCCGAGCACAAAGCCAAGCGTCACCGCCAGCGAGGCGCCAAAGCCATTGACCCGGCGCCACAGGATCGCCACCAGGAAGACCGCTGAAAAGGGCGGCGCGAAGAAAGCGTAGAGTGACTGAATGTACTCGAACAGACCGCCACCCAGCTTCCCGATCATGCCACCCAATGCGGTCGCAATGATAAGGATGGCTACCGACGTCCACACACCCACGCGCACCGTCTGCCGGTCGGATGCGTCGGGCTTGACCCACGTCTTGTAGAGGTCCAGCGTCACAATGGTCGCGGTGGAATTGAGCACGGAGTTGACCGTGGACTGGATGGCACCGAAAAGCGCCGCCAGCACCAGGCCGCGCAAGCCCACGGGCACCAGCGCCTGGATCATGTCCACGTAGGCTTTGTCAGCCGTCGGCTTCACCTCCGCCCAGGGCAACATCAGGATATCCGGCTGAGAGGCAAAGAGAATCATGCCGGGAACGACAATGATCAGCGGCAGAAACAGCTGCATGAAGCCGGCCAGCACGACGCCCATGCGCGCATGGTATGCGTTCTTTGCGCCGAGCACGCGCTGAATCATGAACTGGTTGAGCACGTTGTACCAGATGCTGACGGAGAGGATGATGAAGATCCAGCTGGGCCACGGGACGACCGGATGCGCGGCGGATTGAAAAACGGACATCCGGTTGTAGGTGCCCACATGTTTGATTTGCTCGGCGACCTGCGACACGGACGTCGCCCATGCCCCGTCTACCGCCTGGTTGCGCTGCAACATGATCCGGAAGCCGTCGATGATGGACCCCTCCTCCCCGCCGAGCATGTTGAGGCCGAAAAGCGTGACCGCCAGTCCGCCCAGCAGCATCACGATCACCGTGAAGAAATCCGTCCAGGCCACCGATGAGAGGCCGCCATAAATGGCCCAGGCCCCAGCGACAATGGCCAGGGCGATGATCGCCGGCCAGAAGGACCAACCGAACAAGCTCTGGAGCGCCAGGGCGCCGCCATAGAGCACCGCCGCCAGGAAGGCCACCACGTTACTGATGACCGTCACAATGGCAAAGAACTGGCGCATGCCCCGGTTGAAGCGTTTCTCCAGGAATTCAGGAATCGTGAACACGCGCGATGCCAGCAGGAAGGGAATAAACAGCCAGATCAGGAACGTGTAGGCCCCGATATTCGCCCAACTGAACATGCAGATGCAGACGCCGTAGATGAACGACGCCCCGATCATGCCGATGAAATGTTCGCTGCTGATGTTGGAGGCGATGAACGAGCACCCGACCACATACCAGGGCAGCTTTCGACCCGCGAGGAAGTACTCCTGTGAGCTCCCCCGCTCCTTACGCCCCGCCACGAAGCCGATGATCGACAGCACCACAAAGAATGCGGCAAACGCCACGTAATCCCATAACCCTAACGTTAATGATGATGTATCAGGCATATCTCCGGCTCCTCACTTCAGCGCTACTTGCTCTGTCCTAAAGGGGTCCACTTCTCACGATACTCCATCCTCACCTTGCCGGTTGTCGGATCCAGGACGAGCGGAAGAAACAGATAGCGTGACTTATTGATATCCTCCTTGTCGGGAGTCCACCACTGGTCGCAAAGCGCCATCACGGAGTCAGATTCCGCGAGGTAGATGAGGTCGGTGACCTGCGAGCTCCACGTCTTCTGCTCGCTGATGTCCGCCTGCCGCGTCCAGGCGCCCAGGGGCGAGTCGGCCGTCGCGCACACGGTCTCTGATCCCGCCCAACCATGCACGCCCGACGCAACCGCAATGTACTTGCCCTTGTGCCTGATCATCGCAGGGGCTTCACAGCCCTTTTCAAAAACAGCTACGCCATCCTGGTTGCTGGTCAGGTAGTCGTCGCTCAGGCTGTCGATACGAATGGTATAGGTAGCCGTGTCACCTTTGACCCCGTGTCCTCCATGATCGCAGTAGATGACGTAGGCTTTGCCGTCGTCATCCTGAAACACGTTCATGTCCGACGCGAAACCGTTGGAGGTCCCCATTTCGCGCGGGCCCAGGGAGGTGAACGGTCCCTCGGGATGATCCGCCACGGCCACCATGAGGAAGGACGCAGGTACGTGCAGGTACCAGCGATACCACATCACGTACTTCTTCGCCTTCTCGTTGTAGAGGACGTGCGACCGGCCGGTTGCACCCAGCTTGCCAAATCCGTGCTCCGGACGGGGCAGGCACACGCCCTTGTAGGTCCAGTTCTTGAGATCGGTGGAGCTGTAGACCTGCACCCCGTTCCACACCGGCCCGTCGGAAACGTCAAACTTGCCCTTGGGATTATCGGCATAGCTGCTGCCGTACCAGTAGAACACGCCGTCGAACCGTGCGAGATCGCCCTCATGCGCGGCGATGGGTCGACCTTCCACGTCAACCCAGTCCGTGCCATTGACGACAGTTGTATCAGCCGAGTCCTTGATTTCTTCAGACATAGGTACCTCCGATAAACGCATGACGGAACGAGCGGTTTGTCCTTTACGGGCGCCTGCTTCTCCCGCTTGTCCAAGAAGCGTGGTGCCCAGCATACAACCCGCACACGTGATTAGAAAGATGGTGTTTCGCATAGCCCCTGACTTTTCTGTGATGATGCTCAACACAGCCTAAGCCCTCATCCGCTGAACGGGCTACCCCCATTTGCGCACAAGTTCTTTCCTGTTTGCGCACGGTAGTGCCATCCGCGACCCAACCGGATCAGACTAGCGCGGGAACCTTGATGCCAGGTGGAGCGAGTAGTTGTGTTTCTTTGGTTGTCGGGCGACTACAAGATTGCGGGCGCTTAATAAAGCACAATAGGGAGGGAGATACTTGTCGACGAACAGGTGACATGACATTGGCGCGACCCGTTGAATCGTGAGCTCTGCCGCTAGCTTCGCATGTCGTGGATAATGGTGTCAGAGCTGAAATCCTGCTCGTTGGGCCACCTGATGCCGTAGCGTGCTGGTTGTACCTTTTTGAAATACTCAGGATCCTTCAACTCCTTGAATGCCGAACCATGTAGATACGGCTTCACATCAAAGATCCCTTGAATATTGCTGCTGGTGGCAATATCTATTCGATAGTTATCAAGGGGGCTGGCTTTAGTAATCCTATCCATTCTCATCACCTACTGGAGTGGGGCAATCTTGAAGACGGGCTCGCCTGCAACAGCGAGTTTCCAGTCGGCAAGCAAGTCTTCACGATGAATTTCCATCCATGCCTGCACCAATTTCATCTTTGCTGATGGAAGGCTCCCAGCAAGAACAGCACCATCTGCAATCGCCACAGTCACTTGATGCTCTCCGTACTCGGCATGCACATGTGGACTATGGTGCTTCTTGTCGTCATAGAAATACATCTGAATCAGAATGCCGTAAAACATTGCGATCGTGGGCATATCCGGGGTCCTCCATTGCTGACGCATAGATAATGCATCGTCCTTAGGTCAAGATCAAGTGCGGGTTTGCTTGTGGCCACTCACGGGGTGCATCTGCGATGTGGTGCACAGTCCTGTTTGCGCACAGCACGTATGTTTGAATCTACGGTTCAGGCAGATATCCTGGACATGCGGGGGCATCTCTAGGGCATGGGGGGCAGCCCGGAGATGGCCTGTCGCTGAACACCAGATCCATCACCAAAGCTGCAACGAGCTGATGTAGTGATGGCACATACAGAAGCTGAGAGCACCACTAAATCGACACACCTGTCATTTGGTGATGCGCACCTGTCGTGGATTTGTCTCAGTATTTGCCCGGAGGGTCATTGGTACCAGCCCCCAATGGGTCCGCAGGTTCTGCCGACGTGAATGCAGAGAGGATCTGTCGCCCTTCTTCCGCTTCCCCCGTCACGGGTTGAAAGACGTTACTCCCCTTGGGGGCTGGTTCTATCTCGAACAGAACCGCCGACTCATTGGGCATGTCATAGAGGAATGTTTCTCCATAACGTACAGTCGCGACGACCTCTCCGTCACGGGGATAGATCTCTTTGATCTGGTATACCGCATCCGGGTTCTCTTCCAGCTGTAGCCAGCGGTTGATCGGGATGGACGCCCGGACCGGATTCCCTCCCGCCGAGAAAAGAAAGATGAATCCGCGGTCTTCGATGATATGGGCACTGCCATCGATAGCCTTGAACCCCGGGCAGTCAAAAAGATCACGTTTCACTTTCAGATAATCATGATGCTCGGTTGCCCACGCCCGCCAGGTCTTGAGAAACGTGCGGTTCTCTTCCAATGCGAGACCATGGAAGCCCGCCCCGAATTTGGCGTAGCTGGTGGCACTGATGGTGGTGAGAAGGCTATTGCGGAACTCCTTGGGCGACGTGCCGACGACCGCGCACATGTTTTTATAGACCGGGCGGAAGCGGTCATTCTCGTTATGCCAGGCTTGGAAGCGATTCATGATCACGCCATTGGACTCGTAGTAATTTTCGTCCGCATTGAAGTAGCGCAGGGCCCAGGGGCCGCCCCGCTTCATGCCGTAATACTGTTCAAGGCACATATGGGGATGACGGCGGCGCAGTTCACGCACTAGCTTTTCAATGTTCTTCCACTCTCTATACAGGTTGTCGCCGGGTAGGTGCCCATGGTTCTCGGCATAACAGAGATCAAATCCCAATCCCTTGGGGCCGGGCCGGTACGCAGGGACCTCCCAGTAACTCAGCCAGCGTCCGTCAAAGCCCCACCAACGGGCCTGGTACTTGGTGATGACATGATCAAAGAGTTCAAGCATGTGATCCATGTATTCATCAGAGGCAGGGCATGAGAGTTTACGCCCGAAGAGATATTCGTTGATCTTGCCATTCTCGTCCTTAGCCGCCCATTCCGGATGATCTTCGAAGTAGACAATGGGCAGTGTGAAGCTGGAGACGTGCACACCGATCTTCTGGCCGTAAGCATGAAACGCTTCCATCGCTGGCGGGGCATTGAATACCGGGGTGAATTCACCGGGCACGAACTTGTCGAGTTTGACCTCAGCATGTTTGGCATGGAGCCCGGCCGTAGGCCCAGCAGGTCCCGGCATGCCGGCAACTCCGCTATCCTTGGGAAAGCCCATGGGTTTGGTTTGCATCCTGTCAATATACGGCGGGGCGAGCGGGTGAACGCCGCGTCCGTACCAGGTGTGGGCGGTCATGATGTCGTGGATGCCGGCCTGCTTGAGCTGATCCAGAATCGCAGGCTTTATATCCCACAGTTTGGCCCACCAGCCATTCTGCCAGACCCAATAGCCCTTCTCAGGCAGGCCCAGATCATACGGCAAGGCATGCTTCATAAACTCCTGCATGGCCCAGACTTCGCCCCAGTCCAGTACTTCCGCCTTGACCGGCGCGGCGGGGATGCCACCTTTGAAATGTTGCGACAGGCCAGAGCCACCAAAACTTACGTAGGGAGAAGCTACCGCCCCCGGATAAGGGCCTTGAGAGTATCGGTGAATCCCCTCTTTGCGATAGACGCCGATGAAATACGTCTCGCTGACGTTCTTTTCTCCCGCGGCAGCCTGGTAATTCGGCGCATACCCCAGGCGAAATCCCTCCTCTTCCTTTTGCTCTAGATCCCAATACGGATATGCAATTCCCGCAAAACAGCCACCCTTCTCGCCGCGCAGAAACAGATTGATCGGGCACTGCCAGATCGTGTTGTCATCGTGAAAATGGATATCGTTAAAGGCATCGGTCGTCACGTCCTCCATGAACACGCTCTTGAGGAAGTACGGTTTGCCCTCGCGGGACTTGATCTCCAACCATTTCTCGACGAAATGAGCATTGGCACCCAGGCGATAGTGCAACGTGACATCCAATCCGCTGCCGGAGAAGCTCAGCGCCGCCTGCCCTGCCCCGGATTTAACCACGGTGGCGGTCTCGGACCGCAGCGTCCCCGCCGTGGTGACCACCTCGAAACCGATTCCGCTCTGCGGGTAGGCCACATCCAGCTGCTTGTCATGGACCGATCGGATCGCGCCGGTCTCGCGGTCGATCGTGACCCCAATGCGCCCGTTCTCCAGCCTAACTTCAGATCTGCTCATTGTCTTCCCTGCTCCACACACCAGATTGGCGCATAACACCGCGCCGATTATGATTCCTGACACCAATTTCATCAACAACTCCCCATCCTGTTGATCCTGTTAATCCTGTCCAACAATCCCCTCCCCTGGCCCCCCACGCTTTCGAATCACCCGCGCGGGGACACCAACCGCCACTGAAAAGGGCGGTACGGGTTTGACGACGACCGCGCCCGCGCCGATCACCGCGCCGTCGCCGATATCTGCCGAGTAAAGGATGCAGACACGTTTTCCAATATAGCAGTCCCGACCGATGGTGAGCTTGCGCGTATGGCCGCCCTGCTTGATGATCGGCACATCCGGATCCTCGAACTTGTGAGAGAAGGGCGTAATCGTGATATTCTGAGCAAGCAGTGTGTGCTCACCAATCTCCAGACCCGCGTGGCCGTGTAGACAGCAGCCGGTACCGAGGTACACATGCGGACCTGCTTCGATGTAGCCTTCAGTGCTCTCCGTGTCCAGGTAGACCCCATGTTTGACCTGAACGGCTTCGCCAAGAGTGATGCCGCGTTCGGACCGGGCGAACAGAACACAGTTGTCGTCGATGCAGACATCGTCTCCCAGCGAGATATTCTGCGGGTTCACAATCTTCACGCCGCAGCCGATACGCACATTCGTCCCCATGTGCCGCAACAGGCCGGCGTAGTATTGCCGACGCAGCTCGGCCGCCTGCGGCGACTCCATCTGCATAAAGACCGTGCGATGATACGCCTCCAGCTCCTCCGGCGGCAGGTTAGTGAATGCGTCTGTGAAGAATGCGGTCATTGTGCTTCTCTTTCCTGTGCGTGACGACCACCGTAACGCACCCCATACTCCACACAGCCTAAGCCTTTCCGGGGCAAACAGCCTACCACCATTTGCGCACAGGTTTTGTCCTGTTTGCGCACGGGGAGCGGCGGAGGTCAGTCTCAGCGGATGCCGGACGTGACGTCCGGGCTGTCCGCTGGGGAGGAGGCACAGGCTTTTCACCGCGGGCCAGGTTGGGTCGCCACTGCTACAATAGGTACTTGTCGCGCTCCTATTTGCGGATAATAGATCTTGAATTCCACCTCATGTGTGATCTAATAGAAGCATCCAGAGGAGTGATTCTTATGAGTGAGAGCTTTCATACGCTACTACGGTCGAGGCTCCAGGAGTTCAGGGAGGATGGCATTCCCTCTTACCGTGAACGCATTCTTGACGCCAACTTCTACGAAGACATGGTCACAACACTCGTCGGAGTGCGCAAAGCGGGGAAGACCTATGCCACCTATCAGGTGATCGATCAGGAATTGCAGTCCGGCAGGTTGAGCAGTCTTGATCAGGTCTGCTACCTGCACTTTGACGATGAAAGCCTCATGACGTTCGCGGTCCATCATCTCTCGCAGATCGATGAAGCTCTGCTACAGATTGCCCCGGACATACATGCGAAACCGATTCTCTATGTGTTCGATGAGATTCATAAGATCGAAGGCTGGGAAGGTTATGTACTGCGGTTGCTGCGAAAACGGAACAGTCGCATATTGGTTACCGGGTCCAGTGCCGATCTCGAGCCGGAGAAAGTCGATAGACAGCTTCGAGGCAAGTCGGTTGCCGAGCATATCTATCCCTTGTCATTCACGGAGTTCTGCCGGTGGCACGGGGCCGATACCCATTCTGCAAAATGGTCACCCAAAGGCAGGGCCATTGTTGAGCAGTTGTTTGAGCTCTACTTGCGGTGGGGAGCCTTCCCGGGGCTACATAACACCACGACCAACCGGGAGCGGGAACTGCTGCTCAAGACCTATTGTTCAACGATTGTGGCCAGCGACTTCCTCGAGAAAAGCAAGGGGGTGGATCCCGTTCTTCTGAAGCACTATATCTTCCGGCTTCTACAGAACAATACGGGACCCTACACGCACAAGAGGATGCTGGATGCCTTGGCGGGCATGCAGGTGGCGACCGATAAAAGACAGCTCTATGCCCTGGCGCATCTGGCCGAGGAGAACTATCTCTTCGACTTCCTTCCCATCTATGCGGCTTCGCAGGCAAAGATGAACCAGAACCCGCGGAAGGTCTATTGCGCAGACTGGGCTCTAGCCAATGCAGTTGCCTTTCCTACGCAGTTCCAGCCTCAGAGAGCATTGGAGGCGGTTGTTTACTGGGAACTAAAGCGACGTGGCTACCAGGTGCGCTACCACAGGCATCCCAGGACCGACTATGAAGTCGACTTCATCGCCTACAGAACCTTCGAAGAGCCAGAGCTTGCGATTCAAGTCACGTGTCAGATGGATGACGAGATCACCCTGGCACGTGAGATCAGGTCTCTCGCGAACCTGACGGAACCTGCATTCGCACAGACACGACGACTGGTTCTGACCCAGCGCCCGAGGGCCGTCGCAGGCATTGATGTTATCAATGTTATGGAGTGGCTGTTGGAGGCATAGCCAAGCGTACGCCCAAACGCCTCCACCGCCTCCGCGTATTCGCCCTGAACCAGCGAGTTGCAGTGCGCCCCTCCTTCATCTTTACCCTAATCTTTACCGTTGTCTTCCCCTGCGTCTGAGAAGACAAGGGTAAAGATTACGGCAAAGACGAGGGTGATGTGGCGGCGCTATGCATTACGCCTATCGCCTGCCGTCCCTCTCGCCTTTCACCGGATTATGAACAGCGTCCGGGAGGGCTGCGGGGGCGCTACATACGGCACGCCAAAATCGTCGACCGTGGCGGTCTGGGCTCTTTGAGCGCCAAACAGGATCTGGTAGTAGACCATCGAGTCTTTGACGGAAGCATCATAGGTATCGGCTGCAACGTCACCCGACGTGTAGAGCAGATCCCCGTCGGCCAGGAACTCATAGTTCCCATCACCGTTGCGCACGATATCTATTACATAGGGACCGGTAAACTCAGTGGAGGGGCCGTTGGTCAGTACGAAGTCCACGTAGGAGGGGGCGGTGCCGTCCAGATAGGCCTTGCGCACCTCGTAATGAAAATGCGTGGCGCTCTCGGGTATAAGAACAAGCGAGTAGGTGTCGTCGCCAGAGACGACATAACTCGCTTCGGCGACCACGGAGATCATCAGCCCCACAAACCCCCAGCTGCCGCTGGTCCCAGCAAGAGCCTTAACCGTCAGGGTCACTGGCTCGGTCGGGGTCCGCGTGGCCTCCACGAGAGAGATCCCCTCGGCCCAGTCGGTAGCTGGGGTTGCCCCGCTGTCAGGAGAGGTGAAACTGAGGTCGCTACCACTCCACGTCGCATACTCTGTGAGAGTGTCCGGGCTGTTTTTGAGATAGTACTTATAGGCATCCCAACCCGTCGAGAGGCCGGGGTCCGTGTTGAAGTCGTGAAAGCGTACAATTCCTGCTGTCGTGAAACTCCATGTTCCGGAGCCACTGATCCCCGCGAAGCTGTTGCCGGCGAGATCATCGATGGCGGTGGCATCGATTTCGACATACAAGGAGGTTAGCTGAGGAAGGCCTGCTCCAGACGTGATCGTCACCTGGGCTCCACTCACCGTCACATTGCCGCTGATCACATCGATGGTATCTACCACCGTCCCACCGCTGACTTGCCTGATCACGATGTTGCCGGTTCCCTTCTGCACATTTTCATCGAAGGTGATGACGAGGCTGCTGAGGTATGAGGCGTCAGGCGCACCATTGGCAGGGACGAGGGTGTCGATGGAGGGTGCTGTGGTGTCGGGGCTGAAGCTCCAGGTCGTGGAGCCGCTGATTCCCGCAAAGCTGTTACCAGAGAGATCGTCAATCGCGGTCGCGGCAATCTCCACGTAGTAACTGTTGCCCCCGACGAGGTTGTTGGTGGGATCGATCGTAACCGTCGTGCCGGCCAGCGAAAGATTGGGCGAGCTGGTCACATCAAAGGCCTCCACCAGACCGCCGCCGCTCGTCCGCAGCGTGATGTCGCCGGTGCCAAAGGCGACGGACTCGTCGAAGGTCACCACGAGATTCGCATCCAGTGCTACACCGACCGTAGCGCCATTGGCCGGATCGAGGGTGGTGATGACCGGATCGTCCAGGTCGGCCCCCGCCACCTCAATTTGCAGTCCGGCCAAGACGCCGTTAACGCCGACAGCCGAATCGGTCACTGAAAACGTGATGCTGCCGGTGCTGCCGTCGAGTCCGCTGAACAGCACATGCGACACTCCGTTGGTAAACGTGAGCAGCGGCCCGTTGGCGTTAGCGCCAGCGCCGGCGACAGCGGTTGCAGTCTTCGTCGTCCCGCCCGCGGTAAAGTCCGTTCCGAAGCCGCTGCTGACCCCGGTAATCAATGCGAGGTTGTAGTCCTTGCTGATGTCAAGCCCGCTGATCGTGAAAGTTCCGGTGACTCCAGTATTGATGAATGTTCGATCCCCCTGCAGGTTATTGGGTGCGCCGTCTGCGAACGATCCGAGCCAGCCAGTGCCGAACGCGACGTCCACCGTGGTCGTCGCCCCGCTGTCGTCATTCAGATTCAATAGGGACTGTCCGTTTGGTACAGTGCCACCTACATTGAAGTAGTTCCATGTCGTACCCGACACAATCGGGCCATTCGCACTGGCTCCCGTGTAGTCTGCAATACCTGGAGCGACATTGCCATACTGTGTCCCCTGGATGTCGACATTGATGACTTGCGCGATCGACACGTTTGCAGTCGCCATAACAGCGATGGCCACGACGTTGACTAATCTTCTGATCATTGTGTGATTTTTCATCTTCTCATCTCCGCATTTTGCAGGACATCATCATGTCACCGCTCTTCGCTCAAGTGTTCCTTCCCAACCGTGCCGCCCATTATGCGAAGGATGGCAAGCGGCAGACTACCCACTTTTGCGCACAAACTTTTTCCTGTTTGCGCAGGGGACCACTATAGCCCCCCGGGGCAAGCACGGTGGTGGCCGCTGATCACGCCATCCAGCTATGCCAGTGATTACTGCCTACCTGAACAAAAACAGGGTTCCCTGTGGCACAGGCGGTGCTTCACCATTGGCCAATGCGACGACCTGGCTCTGGTTCAGGGCGACGTCGAAGATGGCAACGTCGTCGATCTTGCCATCAATGCCGGCGCCATACTGGCCGATCAGGTCGGCGGCAATTCCGAAATCGCCGTTTGCCGCGCCGAACTCGAAGTTCGCCGTCGCGGTCGACTTCTGCACACCGTCGACGTAAGCTGTTACCTGTCCGCTATCCCACACAAAGGCAAGATGCTGCCAGACGCCCACAATCACTGAGCCCACCGGCGCAGGATACACGTAGCCGCCGCCATTCCAGACAGCGATACGACCATCGACCAGCACGTCAGTCGTTCCTTGCTGACTCGTCGCGCCACTGACGGTAGACTGGGTGAATAGCCGCGCCTCGCTGGCGAGTGAATCGGGATTGAGCCACATCGAGACGGTCACCTCGCCACCACCGCCGGTGGAGGTCAAACTGATGTTGCCGCCATCGACGTAGTCAGCCGTGCCTCCCGGGTCAAGATCCAGCGCGGCCGTCGACGGCCCATTCAGCGCGTCGCGTGTGGTCAGCTTCGGCTCAAGGCCGGTGTTGATCCAGGTGGGTGAGTACACCAATGTGCCTGTGTTGCCACCGGGGACGCTATTGAAGGCGATACTGCCGCTGCCAGCATCGAAGCGCCAGTACTGCACCGCGGCCGGCAACGGATCTGTCCCCGCCACGGCGATCGTGAAGGCGTTCGTGACCCAGAACCCGTCGGTGGCGTTGGTCGCCAGGATGACGATGTCGTAGGTGCCAATGGAGAGAGGCGCATCCGTGACCAGCGTGTTCGTGCCGACTGGAATGTCGAAGTGCGTCGTATCGCCGCTTGCATGCAGCGAGAACGCGAACTGCTCGGGCGACACAGCGTCCACCATGCTCAAGATCCCGACCTGCGTGCTCACAGAAGCATTGGCCGTCATGTTGGTGTGTGACAGGTCGACGCTGATATCCGCCGCAACCGTGATCACGAAGTCGTTGGTCACCGAGAAACCGCCCTTCGTCCCCACGATCTTGAGGGCGTACGGACCAGCGCCGAGCGCCGCCTTGACCAGCAGGTTGCTGGTTCCGCCGGGAATGTCGAAGTACGTCGTGTCGCCCGCATCCAGCGAATAGGCGAACCCGGCGGGGTTGGTGTTGATCATGCTCAACGGCCCAACCAACGTGCCCACGGGCGCATTGCCCGCGATGCTGTCCAGGGAGGCACTACCGTCCAATGTGACGGCCGGGACAATCGGGACGGGCACACCGAAGTCGTCCACCGTCGCGGTCGTGGAGCCGTTCGCACCCATCACGATCTGGTAGTAGGCCATGGAGTCCCTGGCCGCGAGGTCATAGAAGTCGCCCACCGCCGGGGTGGCCGTTGTGTAGAGCAAAGCGCCATTGGCTCTGAACTCGTAGTGGTCGCCGACACGTGAGATCTCGTTCGTGTACGGACCGGTGAACGCCGTGGTGGGGCCGTTGGTCAGGACGAAGTCCGCGTAGCCCGGGGGGGTACCGTCTAGATACGTCTTACGCACCTCGTAATGAAAATGCGTGGCGCTTTCGGGTATCATCAGCAACGAGTATGTATCGTCGGCCGTGGTTGTATAGCCCGGCTGAGCGACGGCGGAGATCATTGCCCCCACAAACCCCCAGGCACCACTGGTCCTGCCAAGTGATGTGACCGTCAGTGTCACGGTATCGGTGGGCAGGCGCGAGGTGCCGCTGCGGTACAGTCCGCTCGCCCCGCCTATACCACCTGCCGTTAACGACAGGTCCAGATCCTTGTCAATGCTGTTCCAGGTGGGCGTGAATTGGTCTGCGGTCCAGTAAACGTACTCCGTCCAGGCGCCCGCGATATTGGGATCCGACGGGAATGGGTCATAGGAGGTGAGGACCCCGGCGTCGCCATATCCCTGAATCGCGAAGTTGTAGGGATCCTCGTCGGCATCGTTATTGGCGATGCTGAGGGTGGCCGTGCGTGTTCCCGCGGCCAACGGATCGAATGTCACCTCGAAGGTGGTCGAGCCACTCGCCGCAACCGAGTTGGCCGGATCCTGCGACACCGTGAAGTCGCCCGAATGCGTACCCGAGACCACCACGAGCGACGTACCGGTCAGCGACAGCGCACCGAGACCGATGTTCTCGATCGTGTAGGTCCGCGCCACCGTGTCCCCACTCACCGCCGCAACGCCGAAGTAGGTATGATCATCCGAGGTCGGCGTGGTGTCGCCGTCGGCGATCCCCTGCCCATTGCCCGACACACTGATCTCCGGTACCGCGCCCGCCGTGCCAAGCCCCTCGATCGCAAAGTCGTAGGGATCCTCGTCGCTGTCATCGTTAGCGATACTGAGCGTCGCCGTGCGCGTTCCGGTGTCCGACGGATCGAAGGTCACCTGGAAGGTGGTCGACGTGCCTGCGGCAATCGAATTGGTCGGAACCTGCGACACCGTGAAATCGTTCGAATGCGTCCCCGACACCACGACCACCGGTGCACCTGTGAGCGACAGCGTGCCGTCGCCCGTGTTTTCGATGGTGAACGTCCGCACCACCGTGCCGGAGGTCACGACAGCCGACTCAAAATCAGTGTGATCGGCCGGGGTCGGTGAGCTGTCACTGTCGGCAATATCCTCGCCATTGCCTGTGAGATTCATCTCAGGTTCCGGGGGCACGCCCAGGCCTTCAATCATGAAGTCGTAGGGATTCTCATCGGCATCGTTATTGGCGATGCTCACCGTCCCCGTCCGCGCTCCCGCAGCCAACGGATCAAAGGTCACCTGGAAGGTCGTCGAGGTCATGCCCGCAATCGAATTGGTCGGATTGACCGTCACCGTGAAGTCGTTCGAATGGGTACCCGAGATCGCGACCACCGGCGTACCGGTCAGCGACAGCGTGCCGTTGTCGGTGTTTTCGATCGTAAAGGTGTGCACCACCGTGCTGATACCCACAATAGCAGTCCCGAAATCGGTGTCATTAGATGTGGCCGTTGCCGTTTCGCCGTCGGGAATATCCAGTTCGTTGCCCGTGACGTTTATTTCCGGTACGGGTAACCGAAGATAGCGCACGATCACGATGCCGGAGCCGCCGGCGCCGCCAGCTTGATTACCGGCATTATAGGCGCCACCACCACCACCGCCACCAGTGTTTGGATCCGCGGCTCCACCGAACGTTGTGTCGGATCCACTGCCTCCGCCCCCTATGCCGCCCGCCCCAGCGTCACTATTTGGGTTTCGTGCGCCGCCACCGCCTCCGCCCGCATAATAGACGGTCGATCCAGATAGATCACTCGCCAGCCCTGCACCGCCTTGGCCAGCAAGGCTCACCGGTGCGTTTGTCCCCGCGCTCCCATCGCTGCCGGCACCGCCGCCGCCACCACCGCCATTACCGTCCCCGATTCCGGCGACATTGCCCTGGCCGTTTGTTGCCGATCCTACTGGGGCTGAGTTAGCAGACCCACCGCCGGAGCCGCCGCTGATCCCGGGATTCGCAGCCCATCCACCACCACCGCCGCCACCATAAGCGATCAACGCACCGAATGACGAATTCGTTCCACTCGTCCCTTGCAGGCTGCTGGCGGCGGCGCCGCCGCCGCCGCCGGTGCCGACCGTCACCGTGTAGCCGTTGCTGACAACAAGGTACGCATTGTGGGAGATGAAGCCACCGGCGCCACCGCCACCACCAATGGTTCCGCCGCCACCACCACCGCCAGCCACGACCAGCACGTCGACAACGCCACCGGCTGTGATATCTAGCGTTCCGCCACTCAGGAAGGTGTGGATCCGGTAGCCGCCAATGTCCTGCGTCGTGTCGCCGCCCGTGGCCACAACCAAATCATGCCCCGTTCCCTGAATCGCGAAGTCATAGGGATCCTCGTTCGGATCGTCATTGGCGATGCTCAGCGTCGCCGTACGCAGCCCCAGGGCCGAGGGATCGAAGGTCACCTGGAAGGTCGTCGACGTGCCCGATGCAACCGAATTGGTGGGAGCCAGCGTCACCGTGAAGTCGTTCGAATGGGTACCCGAGACCGCAACGACCGGTGTGCCGGTCAGCGACAGGGCCACGGTTCCGCTGTTTTCAACCGTGAACGTCCGCACCAGCTGCCCGCCAGCCTCAGGCGTACCACCGAAATCGGTATGATCGGCCGAGTCCGGCGTCGTGTCATCGTCGGGGATATCCACCCCGTCGCCCGTGACATTGATTTCCGCAACCGCAGCCAGGCCGAGGCCTTCAATCGTGAAGTTGTAGGGATCCTCGTCGGCGTCGTCATTGGCGATGCTCACCATAGCCGTGCGCGCTCCCGCAGCCAGCGGATCGAAGGTCACCTGGAAGGTCGTCGAGGTCATGCCCGCAATCGAATTGGTCGGATTGACCGTCACCGTGAAGTCGTTCGAATGGGTACCCGAGATCGCGACCACCGGCGTACCGGTCAGCGACAGCGTACCGTCGTCGGTATTTTCGATCGTAAAGGTGCGCACCACCGTGCTGACACCCACAATGGCAGTCGCGAAATCGGTGTGATTTGATGTGGCCGTTGCGGTTTCGCCGTCGGCAATGCTCACTCCGTTGCCCGTGACGTTCATTTCCGGTGGGGACGGCAAGGCATAGCGCACGATCACGATGCCAGATCCACCGGAGCCAGAAGCCGCCGCCGCCGTCCGCGCCGCCACCGCCACCGGTGTTCGGGTCACCCGGCTCGCCGACTCCCCCGTTGATGGAATCCCCGCCGCCGCCTTT
The DNA here is from genome assembly GCA_018648805.1 of Verrucomicrobiota bacterium. Taxonomy (GTDB): domain Bacteria; phylum Verrucomicrobiota; class Kiritimatiellia; order UBA8416; family JABMPJ01; genus JABMPJ01. The sequence goes on along the minus strand of JABGQM010000015.1, from coordinate 54,933 downwards.
ATTGGGAGGGTTCGCCGCGAAATATCCGGCCCCGCCCTGGGCGTAATAGGTCGACGTTCCAGAGAGTGCCGACGCCAGGCCATCGCCGCCACGACCCGAGACATTCCCGCCCGTGCCATTCACTCCCGGTTCCGACGCGCCACCGCCGCCGCCAGCGCCGAAGCTCACGCCCATGCCGCCATTGAAGCCCTGACTCCCAATACCGCCACTCGAGACACCAAGGCCACCGCCGCCGCCGCCACAGCCACCGTCGCCCCCGTCACCCGAGCCACTGCCGCCGCCACCACCACCGATTCCGGTGAAGCCTGCGAAACTGCTATTGGTGCCGTTGTTGCCGACGGCGGCGCCGCCGCCACCCACAACCACCGCGTGGCCAGAGACGGCGACAATCGTTGTTCCGGTAACCATGCCACCCGCGCCACCGCCCGCACCGCCGCTCGTTCCGCCTGCGCCGCCGCCACCGACGATCAGCATCTCGACCTCGCCGCCGGCCGTGACCGTAAGCGTCCCGCCGTTCGTGAAGGTGTGGATTCGGTAGCCGTCAATATCCTGGGTCGTGTCGCCACCCGTGGCCGTGACAAGGCCGAGCACGTCAATCGTCAGGCCGTTGGTGACCCAGAACCCGTCGGTGGCATTGGTCGCCAGGACGACGATGTCGTAGCTGCCCGCGGAGGCGGGCATCTGCACCTTCGTAGTCAGGTTGGTGCCGTCTGAAATCTTGAACGTGTTCGTGTCGCCGCTCGAGTGCAGCGAAAACACGAAGTCGCCCGTGACGGCGTTGGACATGCTCAAGGCCCCTACCGTCGTGTCCGCCGGCTCACCGGCGAGCACCGTGGCGCTGGACAGGAGAACGGTGACGGGGTCCGTGACCGTGATCGTGAAGCTGTTGGTGACCGAGAAGCCGCCCTTGGTGCCCTCGATGTCGAGCGAATACGATGCGGCATCGAGTGCCAGCTTGGTCACCAGGTTGCTCGTGTTGACGATGTCGAAGTAACTCGTGTCGCCCGCGTCCAACGCATAGGCAAAACCGGCGGAATTGGTGTCGGCCATACTCAACACCCCAACCAGCGTGCCCACGGACGCGTTGGTGGCAATGCTGTCAGCCGTCTCGCTGCCGTCCAATGTCACGGCGGGGTCAGCGGGGCCAGCCGGCACAGGTGGAAAGACATAGCGCACGATCACGATGCCTGATCCGCCGGAAGCCCCGCCGTGGGTGGGGGCCGGATACCCGCTGGCACCGCCTCCACCGCCGCCGGTGTTCGCGGTCCCCGCCGTCGGGACCGTCGAACCGAAACCGCCAGTACCGCCGACATTGCTGCCGCCGGCACCGGGTGTGCCGACTGACGGGAACCCCATGGCGCCGCCGCCGCCGCCACCCGCGTAGTCCTGCGGGGAGCCCGAAATCGAGCTAGACAGTCCCGCGCCACCATCGCCGCCGTTTTGAGTACCTGCCGCATTTGCGACCTCGCCTGGAGCGCCGGCGCCGCCACCACCGCCGCCGCCGTCGGCGGGATTGCTGGCCCCTCCGTCATTGCCCTGGCCGGCCGGAGTTGCCGTTCCGCCGGATGAACCCAACATGTGGCTTGCCCCGCCACCGGAACCGCCGGAACCGGGGGGCGTCCCGGTATACCCGGTTGTGGCACCGCCACCGCCGCCGCCGCCGTATGCGGTGATCGTATCGAAGATTGAGTCGCCGCCACTGGAGCCGCTTCCCGCCGCCGCGCCGGGGCCGCCCGCGCCGACCGTGACCGTGTAGTTGTTCACAAGAACAGAGTAGGCATTGTTCGTCACAAAGCCGCCAGCGCCACCGCCGCCAGCGTAGTAATAAGCGCCACCGCCGCCGCCGCCAGCGACGACCAGCACCTCGACATTGCCGCCAGCCAAGACATTAAAGCTTCCGCTACTCGTGAAGGTGTGGATCCGGTAGCCGCCGATATCATTCGTTGAATTGCCGCCCGTGGCCACGTCAGGAAAATCGACGTCAATCGTCAAGCTGTTGGTCGTCCAGAAACCGTCGCTTGCGTTGGTCGCCAACACGACGATGTCGTACGAACTGGCAGTGAGGGCCGCGGCAGTGACCAGGTTACTTGTGCCGACAGGAATATCGAAGTGCGTCATGTCACCGCTCGCGTGCAGCGAATAGGCAAAGCCAACGGGATTGGTGTTGACCATGCTCAAGACCCCAACCTGCGTGGCCAATGGAGCGGTACTGGCAACGCTGCCGCCCGTCTCGCTGCCATCCAGCGTGACAGCCGGAGAGGCGGGGGCAGGCAATTCCTCCAGCGTCACGCCACCGATGATCACCAGGCTGCCACCCACACCTACCAACCCCACCCGGAAGGAGGTGTCGGCGGCCGTGAAGGTGTAGCTGTAGACCAGGCCCTGGTCAGGTCCGGCCTCCGCGTCGCCGTTCGTTTCCATCGAGAGCACCAGATCGTCGACGGCCAGGCTCAGCGTCGAGGGCGAGGCGGTCTCAACCGAAACATCAAAATTGCGACCCGCTGTTCCCTGGCTGGGCCTATAGGCCTCTTGCAAAATGAGCTGCAGCTTGTACTGGGTGCCCGACACGACGGCCAGGTCGAACGTGCAGCCAGCGGTAAGGTCGTACCAGATGTTGTTAATAATCGCTTCCAGGGCATCGTCGTTGGCAGTGGAACCGTAATTGGCACCGGTCAATCCACCTTGTGCGTCCGGATAGTAGATCTGGTATCCAGCAGTGGTGGTGAGCCCTGCAGGCGGAGCTGTATTGGGCGCGGCGGCGAAGGTCACCCCCTGTACCGTCTCGGCCGATCCTGGCCCCAGGTTGAAGGCGTAGACGATGTTCCCGGTCAGGTCAATGCCCTCGCCAGCATCGCCGCCCGTGAACGACGTCAGCGTGCCCAGGTTGACCGTCGAGGCGAACGAAGTGCTCGCAGCCGCCAGTACCAGAAATGTCATCAGATAGCTCATTGTCTTCTTCATCGATTATGCTCCTACTGCAGCGTTTCTTGGCCCAAACAGGCCAAACAACAGACATCTTCCTTAATCGTTGCATCCATTTTCCCAAATCCGGCAAGCCAAAGACTACCCATGTTTGCGCACGGGAGGGAGAGGAGAAGAAACACCCAAGGACCCAAATACCCAAGGACCCAATGAAGTCCCCAATACCAAAGTACCCAAGAACCAGATCCGATCAGGTCAGCGGGATCCGCCTTCGCCAAGGCGGAACAGGCCCGTCAAGCCCTTCGTCTTTGCCATTGTCTTTACCTTAATCTGTGCGGAGAGAGACGAGGGTGAAGACAATGGTAAAGACAAAGAAGACAGAGTATCGTTCCTTCTAAAGCACCGACACGGAAACTTCATCCGTCTGGATGAGATCTGGAGAGGAACTCCAGAAAGCCGCATTGATCGGCCCTGCGGCAGGTGCCGGAACATCGGTGGAGGAAAACCGTACCGACCCGGACACCGTCACCTTGTCGCCTTCACTGGGGCTGAACCCGGCGCCGAAAATGTTGATGAGTAGATCGTTTGGGTCGAGCCCGCCGAAGGGCGTGTTAAACGTCCCATTGGCAAAGGCCGGTGTAATACTGCTGGCAGCCCCCCCGTTTACCGATACCGATAGGGTCCCGGAAATGTAAGTGCCTGCAACGGTCGAGTTGGCAGAAAAGAAGTCTTCGAAGACCAGCCACTCGAAATCTCCGGCATTGGCATTCGCGGTGAATGTGATGGGGTCGACATTGATATCCCACTGGGTTGTGGCCCCCACCTGGGTGACCGTCACGGCCGCGTTCGACGGCGATGTGGTGATGATGCCGAGGGTAAATCCGGCTGCCACGACGGCTGCTTCTGCGTTGGTCCGGGTCATGCCAACATAATCCGGTACAGGCTCGCCAGACGTGATGCTATCTGCCACGCGTTGCGCAAGAAACTCATAGCCCGCGGGTGTGAAATGTACATTGTCGGCACTTTGGAGCTGCGCCAGGTGCGGGAGCATCTCCGCGTAGAGATCATTGATGGCAATGCCGTTATCCACCATCACCTGGTAGGCGATGGCATTGCGGATGGGTATCTCCGCTTCTTCTACCCATATACCGGCCACATCAATTCGTCCCTGCAACGGTGTCGTGCTGGCCCAGATCAGTTGGGCACCGGTGGTCTTGAGTCGGGCCACCAGTGTCCTCAGGTTCTGTTCATACTCCGCATGAGTGGTCCTGAACGAGTCATCCGAGCTGAAGTGATGCGCGTCCCAGATGCCCCAGTTGAAATGAATAACATCCCAGGGCGTGCTACCCAGCCATGCCTCGATCCTCACCAGTGCGTACTCGGTGGATTGGCAGTTTTCCGGGGGGTGAGACACGCTCGCCATGCCGTCAAGAAGGTCAATCGTTGGCTGGGTGTAGCCAAGCGAGATGGAGTCTCCCAGCAGAAGCACGCGCGGCAGCTCGTCGGCTGACACGTTTCCGCACAACAGCACAGTGATCGCCAGCAACAATAAAGTCAGATGTCTTCTCATGATATATCAGACCAAAGGGCCAGACCGCTTCCTTAATTCGTGGCCTCGATTGTCCCGAATCCGGCAAGCGAAAGATACCCATGATTGCGCACAGGTTTTGTCCTGTTTGCGCACGGGAGGGAGAGGAGAAGAAACATGTTGACCCGCCATATGGCAATACCTGTGGCGGAATATACCCAGTGAAATCCGAAATGCCCAGAGACCGAATTTGGGGACGATGGATCCGCCTTCGCCAGAGCGGAACAAGTGCAGGGGCTACGAATGCGAGACATATTCATTTCTCTCTCGTAATCCATATTTTAATGTTGCTTACAATGTCATATCTGCTATAACCACTAGTATGTTGTTGTTCGAGACAGATCGCGAATTGGCTCAAGAACTGGGCGCCCGGGTCAGGAGAACCCGTATCGAGAAGCGAATGGCGCAGAAGACGCTGGCCGCGAAGGCCGGTATTCACGTCAATACACTGCGGACGCTTGAGCGGACGGGAGAGGTCAGGCTGAGTTCGTTTATCGCCGTGCTTCGCGCCCTCGGCGAGCGATCAGGGCTGGAGAGTCTCCTCACCGTCGCCCCCCCTCGAGATCTGTACAGCCCTGTACCGGGACCGCCCCCACAGCGCGTACGTGAGCGACGTCCATGAGAACAGAAGTCTATCTTTGGGACCAGCGCGTCGGGCTCCTGGCCGACGATGCCGGCGTACCTGGAATTGCGTTCCAGTTCGACCCGGCATGGTTGGCAACCGGCTGCCCTGTATCCCCGCTGCAAATGACATGGGACCCCGAAGTCCAATGGAACCGTGAGAGCCGGCCGTTTTCCGGCCTGTTCGGGGTCTTCGCAGATAGTTTGCCTGACTCGTGGGGCCAAATGCTCATGGATGAGCGTTTCCGGCGTGCCGGAATGAACCCTGAAACAGTCGGTGTACTTGAGCGTCTGTGCTATGTCGGCCGTCGCGGGTGGGGAGCCCTGACCTACGGCCCGGATCAATCCGACACTGACATGCAGAAGCTCGAGCAGATGGATCTGGTTGAGGCGGAGCGTTCAGCCCGCGCTGCGGTTGAGGGTCACATGGGGGACATTCTTCCCGAGGTCATCGAATCAGGCGCATCTACCGGCGGTGCCAGACCGAAGCAGCGCATCGCGATAGCGCCCGATGATCCCGAGCGAGTGTGGTACGGCAAGACGCTTCCCCCACCGGGTTATGAGCCTTGGATCCTGAAGATCGAAACTGACCCCCTCCGCCAGTATGGTCCGGTTGAAAAGGCCTATTACCTGCTGGCCGAAAGCGTGGGTATGGACGTGCCGGAATCGCGCCTCGTCAGCGCCGGACCCGATGCGGTCCGGCACTTCGCGGTGAAGCGGTTCGACTGGCTGCCCAGCGAACGACTGCACTGTCACACACTGGCCGGCATGCTCAATCGCGATTCACATGCCGGCAATACGGACTACGAGGAGTTTCTGCGCGCCGTACTGAGGGTCACGCGGGATCAGCGCTGTGTGTACGAGGCCTTCCTCCGTATGGTTTTTAACATCTCGTTTGGTGTGCGCGATGACCACAGCAAGAATCACGCATTCACCATGGACAAGGCTGGGAACTGGACCCTCTCGCCGGCCTACGATGTGATGTTTTCGCGACCGGGGATCGGCAACGGGTTGTATCGGCAGATGCCGCTACGCGGCAAGCGCGAACAGATTGGGCGAGCCGACCTGGAGCCGCTAGCGGACACCTTCGGCATCAACCGGCGGGAGCTCGACAACATTCTCCAGGCGGTTCATACCGCCGCCATCACATGGGAATCCATCTGCGCAGGCCTGGGAATCCACGAGCAGCGCATGATCGAAATCCGCGACGCATGGGAATTCCCCCTCCCGGATTTCACCTGGTAGTTTCAGGGCTACAACTCGAGGGGACCAACTCGAGGGGACAGCCCCGTCAGCCCCCCGGCCATAGGCGAACTCGGCCGAACCTGGCGAAGTATGCTAGAAGATGCCGGCGAGATCATCGACCTTCTTCCTGAAGATCACCTTGGACACTGCGTCCTCATCCACGGCGGCGACCTGTTCGACGGCTCACCCGCCGACCTGAAGGACGCGCTGGACAAGAACCAGCTCCTGTTCCACGAGGGATCGGTGTGCGGTGCCTGGCCCAGGATCCGCCCATTGCCCCCCACGGGAGACTAGCTGCGCACCGGCTGCCGAGACTCACCCCCGCCCACACCGCCGGTAGTGCGCGAACCCGTCGACGAGCGCCTTCAGGTTTTCCCACGGAACACCGGGGGCGATGCTGCTTGAACCGCCGAGGAACAGGCCCTGTTTCGGGCCGTGTTCGACGAGGAACCGCATCTCGTCGCGGACATCATCGGGCGTGCCGTGGGGCAACGTGCGGGTGACGGAGACTCCGGCAATGATCAGCAGCTCGCGGCCGTCGCGATCTTTCATGGCGCAGATCTTCTGATAGTCCATGCCGTCTTCGTACTGAAACCCCTGGAAGCCGCGCAGACCGCATTCAAGCAGTCGCGGCACCATCGCCATCAGGTTGCCGTCGCAGTGCCAGATCATCGTGACATCGGCGTCGAGCAGCGGCTGAATGCTGCGCGCGAAATGCGGAAACCAGATTCGGTCGAGGCTGTCGATATCCGCGAGCGTACTTCGACTGTCAGCCATGTCGTGATCGAGCCGCAGGTACTTCGGCAGCCCGCCATCGTCCATGGCCCGCGCCAGGTTCCGGTTCTGTAGCGCCGCGAGATCTGCCTGCAGCTTGAAATGCTGCTCCATAAGCTCGGGATAGAGCGCATAAGCCATGAAGTAGTTCACGTAGCCGTATGTCCCGTAAGCGAAGCAGGGGAACGGCGCGCTGTAGGGCACCTTGAGGATCGACGGACCAATCTCCTCCTGGGCCTCGCGCTCACGCTGGATGATCCCGGCCACGGCCGCATTCCCGTCCGCCACACGCTCCGCTTCGATGGCCCGCAACAGTTCCGGGAAGATGTTCGACTCCATGTGCGCGACCACATCCTCCGGTTCGGCTATGGTTTGCCCGTCCACCACAATCTGCTCCGCGCCCGTGGTCGCCCCGTGCTCGGCACCGGGCTCGTACCCGTGCGCACCGATGGTCAGGGGGTTCTCGGGAATCCATTGATCCACCATGGAGCAGGAGCTGTTCTCGAGCATGCGGCGATAAGTAGGGATCGGATCGGCCTCATAACTGCCCCCCGGCATGCCGGCCAGCCGATCGATCATGGTCCATTCCATGGGGTTGATCAGCCAAATGGGGATCCCCTTCCGCGGCTCCCGCCGGATCGTATCCCAGGCTAGTTGTGCGTTGGCGGATCTCATACCTGATGCCTTTGTCTCACCCTCTATACTCCTGACCGGCCACGTGTCCAACGACCGGAGATTAGGGCGAAAGATTAAGGCGAAAGATTAGGGGCGAATAGCAGGCAACCTTAATCTTTTGCCCTAATCTTTCGCCTTAATCTCTGCCCCCTACCCCATCACCACCCCCGCGAATCGGGCACCTCGATCCAGCGACCGTCCTCGGCGATGGATTGCTGACTGATCAGGCCGGGTAGGGTCATATCCATCGCGGCATGGATATCGATCGGGTTCGGGCATTTGCCCTGAACCGCATTGACGAAATCCACGATCTCAAAGTAGTCGCCGCCGCCATGCCCCGCACGCTTGGCCACCTCGGACGCATTGCGCCAGTTTTCGGGAAGATATTTTTCGGCCAGCTCGGGCACCTCGCTGAAGAGCGCGAGATCGCGCCAGCGGTAGTTTTCATCCCGGCTGCGCAGCCACACCTTGTCCTTGTCCCAGGGGCCACCACGGCTTGATTCGTAACAACCATCCGTGCCCTGCAACTGGTAGTTGGTCCCGGCGTGGGGGCGGTCGGAGACCAGGTCGACCCGGATCTTGATCAGCGCGTCCTTCTCGGTCTTGCAGAGCATGGTGCTACCGGCCTGGCAGTAGGGCTTGCCCTCACTGTCCTGCTGGCGTACACCGGCGGCTTCACAACAGACCCGTGTGACCCGGTCACCCGGCATCCATTGCAGGATCGGGCCCAGGCTGTGGGTGCAATAGGTGAGACCGTCGATCCCCATCTGCCAATGCCGGCGCCATGGGGTAGTGAGGGCATACTCCTTCACGTCGTGAATGTACTCGCCTTCTGCATAGTAGGGCGTACCGAAGAGCCCCTGCCGGGCCAGCTCCTTCACGATCTGGTTGGGCTTCATATAGACGTAGTTCTCGGCCATCATATAGATGGCCTTGCTACGCTTGCAGGCCTGCACCAGCTCCTTGCACTCCTCTACCGAGACACCCGCAGTCACCTCGCACAGCACATGGATATTCCGCTCCAGCGCCGCGATCGACTGCGGCACATGAAACTGCATGGGGGTCCCCACCAGCACCGCGTCCAGATCGGAGGTATCAAGCATCTCCTCATAGTCGAGGTAGGCCTCCTTGGCTCCCAATGCCTCCTTGGCGGTCGCAAGCCCCTCTTCGTTGATGTCACAGATGGCATGGATCGAGACACTATCAATGGCATCGCAGGTCTTCTTAAAATAGCCGCCGCGGCCGCCCGCGCCGACAATGCCTAGTTTGATGGGGTCAGTGGTTGTCATTTCTTGTGCTCCCTCGTCTTTACCGTAATCTTTACCCTTGTCTTCCTCTACCCAATCACACACACGGCCACCCCCAGCCTCCGCCCAAACGCCACCACCGCGTCAGCACAACCCCCCAGTACCAGCGCGCTGTGATGTGTGCCGCCGGCTTGGCAGTAGGCTTCGAGGAATTCGCTCACCTTGCACGTGGGCCGCACCCAGGCGCGAACCGTGTCGCGCATGGCCGGATCGAGGTCGCCGTTCTCAGCCAATACCTCGACCGGGGCGATGATCAGGGAAAAGCTGTCGTTCGGCCCGGGCGCGAGATTGACGTACACCGCCGGACCAGGCTTTACCGCACAGGTCAGCACAGCCGTCGCTGCCGACTTGCCGTCGAAGGCCGGCTTGGTAGAGATCCTGGGCCGATCGCCGGCGACGGAGGGACTGATCTCGCCCATGTGCGAAAGGAACAGGCTGTTGCCGGTCCAGTCCGGACAGAAGATTTCCGTGAACGTCACAGCCTCGAACTCCCGTGCCAGGGCGCCCACCAGTGCAGCGGTCAGGACATCCCCTTCGCCAGCGTACCCGATGCCCCGCGCCATGGCCTTCGAGATCTCAAGAAACGGCATGCTGTCCGCTGCCCGGTCGGTTCGGTCGAACGCCTGGAAGTTGACGCTGAAACCGTGATAGCCGCCGACATCCAGCAAGTGCCGCAATCCAAGTCCCACGCGGATGGACTGACGGTGCACGACCTCGTCCAGTTCGCAATCGAACCGCTCGGTGTCAGCCGCAAGCTCCGCGGCAAGGGCCGCTTCGTCTACGGCCTCGACCGCTGCATCAAGAGCTTCCAGTCCGACCTGTTCGACCTCGATCCCGAACCGCTCACGCAGAAGGTCCGGCTCGACGGCAAAATCGCCCATGCCTGCAAAGGCATCGCCGATGCGCAGGACGCGATTCTTGCGCAGCGGACCTTCGGCGGGTGCAGCGGCGGCCGCATGCGCTGTGGTCCCCGGTAGGGTCAGTTCACGGTCCGCGCTTGCGCGGACCGTATCCGCTGCTCTTTCCAGGACGGCCGGGTCACTGTAGTGACCGGCAACAATCTCGAAGGGCTTCTCGCGCCGACGCAGCATGCAGGCAAGATCCATGACACCATGGATACCGTGGTTCACCATGAGTCGGTCAGGCGAAACATCAAGGCCGTACGCCGCGTCCATGGTGGTGTCGAGCATGACGATCGGCAGCGACGTGCCGCACAGCGCATCCACGGCCTCCAGGGAAGGTGAGTAGGCCAGATGCAGCGTGACGATGGCATCAATGCCATCGGCTTCGAACTGCCGCACGGCGGCCGCGACCTCGTCCGCAACGCAACAGATCGGCGCGGTCATCCCCACGGCGATTCCGTGTGCCTCGAGGCCGGCCACAATGTCGCCCATGAAACCGTTAAACTCCGACCGCAAATCCGGTGCCACTTTGTCGTATAGCGCCAGGTAAAGCGGCAACAGGCCGATGGTTGGATTGCCATTACATATCATGCCGTGCCGCCCTCACGACCGACCCGAACAGCCGGTCGGCATTGTTGAAGAAGAAATCCTCGATCTCGCATCGCTCCAAGCCGGCACGTTCGGCGGCCAGCTTGATCCCCCGGAGCTGTTCGTAATAGAAGGTCGTGAAGCTCACCGCATGCTCCGCGTCATAGATGCCCGTGCCCATAGTGTAGTCTTCGCCCACCAAGTAGGCGTACTGGTTGTTGATCTCCACGGACTTGCCGCGCACCAGCGCATAGGGGGCATCGGCGCCGAAGAGGATGCGGTCGCGCGGGAAGTTCCGGAAGGCGTACTCGAGGACACCTTCGTGGTTGATCATAGCGGTGTCGATGTAGGCGTTGGGACAGGCGGCGATGCCATCGAGGAAACCGACCACGTTGCTGAGGAAATAGGCCCGTCCAATGTGCGCAAAGATGATGCGTGCGTTGGGATAGCGTTCGCACAACTCCACCATCTGCACCTGGTTAAGCGGATCGGCGAGTCGGCCGGGCCGCGGAATGTGCAGCATGATAACCAGCCCCAGCTCATCGGCCACGGCCATCTGTTCCGCCGGCAGCATGTCGTGCACGGTGACCTCACCCACCGGCTTGCCGGTAACGAAATCTGGATAGGGCTTAAAGCCCACAAGCTGGTTCTGTTCTACTCGCCGTCGCACACACGCAGCCGAATCTGCGGGCGCAACCAATGCCAGTCCGTAAGAGCGCCGGTTGTCTGCAGTGCTGCCGGTGTAGACCGCTGACGCGTCGCGATCGCTCTCCGGTCCCGGATGGCCGAAGCTATTCGTATGGATCTCCACGCCCGGCAGAGCGTCCGCGGCCCACGCGAGGTAGTCGGAAGGACCAAACGTAGAGCCGACTTTGCTGTAGGGATGATTGGCAGGAAACGATGTGCCGGCAACAAAGCAGGACCCGTCAAAAAAGTGGACGTGGGCGTCGAAGATCCGGGCGGGCAGAAACCCACGCAGCTCGCGCTCGTAAATCTGCCTGTCTCTCGCTTGAAGATCATCACTCATGATGCACACACATCCTTACCTGTCACCGTAAGAGCTGTTTCCCTTCCGCTACAGCAACCCACTACGTGATCTATTCGCCCATGATCAGCACTTCTGTGACGCGTTTGCGTTCGCGGACCTGGTCCCAGTCGATGAAATAGATGAACCCGAAATCGCCCAGCGAGAGTTTGCCCTTTTCAAGCACGATGCTTTCGGAGCGGCCGAAGAAACAGGAGCGAAGGTGCGCGTCGGTGTTCAGACTGCCCTTGGGCTCCTCGTCGGGGAAGGTGAGCGCGAACTCGATGTGCTTGGGGCCCGGATGGTGATACTGCCCCTCAGTGCGGCAGGTGGGAATCAGCTTCTCCATGGTTTCGATCAGGTCCACCTGCAGGTATTCGCGACCAAAGAAGTTCAGGTCGTGTGAACACTCCTGGGTAATGACCGAGCAAGTGGTGTGGTGGGAATAGACCGTGACCAGCCCGTTCTGGATGCCGGATTCGGCCACAATCTTCTTCACCGCGTCGGTGATCTCGTGAAAATGTGGCATGTGATCCTTCGACTGCACTTCGATTTTGCCAATATGTACACTCATGAGCGGTTTCCCTTCTCCTGTTTGTCTTCCTGTTAGAATCAGATCGTCTATCGCACCCATACTCTATGACAAAGCCGAGCAGGGGACTACCCGTTTCCGCGCACAGAGATTGTCCTGTTTGCGCACGCCGGGTTCACCTTGATCGGTGGCCCGGGCCTACGAACAGAAGGTAGGGCCCGCGCTCCGCCGCGGGCCGCGAGCAGGAGATGCGTAACGAAGTGGCAGAAGAAGCGAGGATCACCTCCCTGTCTCTGATCTTGCACATGCCTTAGGCCCGGCCCGCACGGAGTGCGGGCCCTACCTTCCCTTTTCTGACAACGTCTAGCTATATCCTGAACTCGCACCTCTTCCCTCGCCACCTGCCCCTCGCCACTCGCCACTGCAGCGGCTCGCCGCTGCTGCCTCACACGGTTTCAGATGGCTAAAGGAGAACAACGTGATGTAGGATCCCGGCTATGAATGAGCTGATTGTCTTTGTGATGGAGACCTCGCTGAAGATTCTCTTTATCTTCACGCCTTTCTTGATCTTGTCGATTTTTCTGGGAATCACGAATGAATATGACGCCACCCGACGGCGGGCCTTTGCCTTGCGTGCGACGGCGGCTGTGGCGGTCATCTGCTTTGCGGTCTACTTTTTCGGTTCGGCGATCTTCTCACTCTTTGGCATCACACTGGATGCCTTTCGCATTGGTGCCGGGGCGCTGCTCTTTCTGAATGCGATCAATCTGGTTCAGGGAAAAGCCCCGGCAACACCGACAGGCGAGAGCGACTCCGCGGTCGTGCCCTTCGCGATGCCGATCATTGTAGGCCCTGCTGTCATCGGCGTACTGCTTGTGCTTGGTGCGGATACGGCCAGTGTGGGTCAGAGGGTGGCAGGCACTGTCGCCATCGCCCTTTCGATCAGTTTGCTCGGATGTCTGCTGCTCGTCGCCACACAGGTCGAAAGAATCGTGGGCAAGGCTCAGCTACGGATTATCAGCAAGGTCACCGGCCTGATCCTCGCGGCGATGTCCTCTCAGATGATCTTCACCGGTATCCGGAACTTCATGACCGTGCAGCCCTGATGATCATGGCCCGTCCCTAAGCAACACGGCATACCATCTGCTGCGCGTGTCTCATTCGCAACGGAGGGACATAGGTACCGAGACAGATGAGGCACCTCTTTGTGCTGCACAGCCGCATTATCCGGCCAAATAGCACTTTCTCGACTTCTGGAAGCCGAACAGCCCTCATGGCACGTAATCTGCATCTATATAGCTCCAAACAGATCACCCTAGAAGAAGGAGATGCAGATGCGAGGACTCAAACGTCTGGTATTCAGCTTGGCAATGACCGGTGCCGTGGCGCTACTCGTTGCAGGTTGTAGCGAGAGTGGCGGGACGACAGGACGCGACCCGACGCTATCACCACCCGACATCCAGGGCTTTCTCATCGCGGCACATCAGGACAGCTTCCCGAGAGTTCTTCGGTCGCCACAGGCCAACGACCCCGACCTTCTGGACCTCCAGGTGACTGCTTTCGGAATCAGCGGAACGTGCGGCGGGAGAGTGGAAGGATCGCTTGGCACCACGACGCTGTTCAGCGGAGGAACGAGAGCGGTGGCTTTCAACCTCGATGTGCAAGCTCTCGCTGCCTGCTATGGCGACATTGCCGGCACAGGTGATTATACGATGGACGGGGGCTATACCATCGGGGCCGACGCCAGCATCTCAGGCGGCGAACTCTACAGCGGTAAGGCGACGACAACGCTCAACGGCATCACCGCCGATATCGAGTGGAACTGGGACGTCACCTACGAGAACACGGCCGCGGGCTACGGAGCTTACGCCACGGGAACAACCTGGCAGAACGATCGCCCCTATACCGTTGGCATTCGATACACGCTGTAGACTGCGTTAGTTCAGCAATACATGCGTGATTCGAATGGCATGGCCCACGCTTTTAGAGTGATGATCATCGGCAATGCGCACACGCACGGTGTGTGCCCCGTGATCGAGCTCATCGGCCAGCATCATCACGGTTGGCAAGTGCAGACCGGGACTGTGGATTGTGAACCCATCCAGTCGTATTGCTTCACCGCCATCCACGCTGACCTCCATGATGCCGACATCGCATTAGCGACACCTTAGCGCAAGGCGTAGTACTCTTTCGCCTCGGGCAGCACATAGGAGTGGCGGGCGATGAACCGGGCGGATTCAAATACGTACGCCAGGGGAAAGTGGTGCCCCTTGCTCTCGGGAGTACCGGTGGCAACGGTGACGACCTCCATATCGTGCCCCATCGCCTGGAGGCGGCGCTGAGCCTCAAGCGTGTTCTCCTGCGGCGGCACGACTTCATCGTTCAGGGACACAAGATGGCGCAATGGAATCCCGGCCTCGGCAATGACAGCGAGGAGATCCATCGGATTTTCCCGATAGGCCGTCAGGGCCGCGTGGTCTTCGAAGCCATAGTGCTTGATCGCGTCCTCTACCTGCGCCTCTCCATCATGGCATTTGACCGGCCAGCTCTTGAGGTCCATGACCGGAGTATCCGCGTAAATACAGGCCACGCGTCCGGGGCGGCGAGCGGCATAGCGGTAAGCATGCAAGCCGCCTCGACTCACCGCTTCCAATGCCGGCCGATGGGCCAGACCCCACTCGCTGAGCAGTACGTCATAGAAGCGGTCCATGAGATCCAGTGCCGCATCGCATCCCAGCATATCAACCACACCGATGAAGCCCACATGCCAGCCGAGACGCAGCAGCTCCCGGTCGATCTCCGAATGGAACTCGGGAAACGATGTGCGCCAGACCCACGGCTTGCCCGGAGCGGCGATAGTGGGCGCCACAACAAAGCATGGGTGCTCATCCAGCTTGAACGCCTGCTTGGTATAACCATGCCAATCGGATTCGGTCATTTCCCGCTCTGCGCTCGCCACTCCCATCAGACATCGTCCCTGGGTTCAAACACGGTCACCCCACTCGCTCCCTTGCCGACGAGGTCCCGTTGTCCTCGCCCCTTACAAGCGTAGAGAGCGGCGCCATCACGTTCCGGGGTGACATACTTCTCAAACCACTGGTCGAGTCGTGAACACATGGCATCCTGCACATCGGCATGCGCCGGGTCATCAAGGAGGTTCACACGTTCCTTCGGGTCCTCAGCCAGATGATAGAGCTCGTGCGGGCCATCAGGATAGCGGTGGTTGTACTTCCACTCCTTGGTGCGGAACATTCGGTTGGGCCCATACTCGTCACAGATAACGATGCCCTCATCCTCCCAGTTGAGTGCTTCGCCGCGCAGAACCTTGGCGAAGCTTCGACCGGGCAGCTTATCGGCTTCAGGATTCTCGAACCCGAGATAGTCTAACAGCGTGGGCATGAAATCATAGTGGCTCACCAGATCGCTGTTGACGGTGCCGGCCTCGAAGTGCCCCGGGAACCGGGCGATGAAGGGCACCTTGACCGACGCTTCGAGCAGGTTGAGCGGAAAGGTACCGTTGCCCTTATGGAGAATACCGTGATGCCCTACGCTGTAACCGTTGTCACTGGTGAAGATCACGATGGTATCTTCAGCCATTCCCAGAGCATCCAACTTATCAAGAACGCGTCCGATAGCCCGATCCATGGCCGTAATCGTAGTGTAGTAGCCCTGGATGGTCCTGTGCCGTGCTTCAGGCGTCGGGTCCCAGCCCCGCCACGGATGAGGCGGCTCCACCGGCAGAGAAAACTCAGTGTCGGCATAGGAGTCCCATATATCGGCCGGTTGCTCCTCCTGCTTCCACGGGGCGTGCGGCGCGGTGTAGTGCACGCTCAGACAGAAAGGCTGCGCGTTGCCCTTACGGCTGTCGAGATAATCGATGGCACGGTCGGTAAAGAAGTCGGTAACGTACTGCGTCTTGTTAACGACCTCCGTGCTGTTGTCATAAACCCAGTAGTTCGTATAGTTGTCACCGCCGCGGGAGTGGACACACCAGAACTCATGGCTCTTCTGAGGAACATCACTCGCCCCAAGATGCCATTTGCCGGAGAGCCCGCAGGAGTAGCCGTTGCCGGCAAGAACGTCGGTGAAGGCGGTCAGCCCCTCAAGGTATTCAATCCGCGTATCCGGACCCCCACCGGTGCGGTTCTCGGGGTCAACGATGTTGCCATGACAGATCCAATCGTGCACACCATGCTGAGAGGGAATACGACCGGTCAGAAAACTAGCCCGCGCCGGTGAGCAGACCGGGCTGGCGCAGAAGAAGTTCTCAAAGCGGATCCCCTCCTCGGCCAGCCGGTTAAGGTTCGGCGTGCGCAGCTCCGGGGTTCCGGCGCAGTTCATCGCCCAGGGCCCCTGATCGTCGGACATGAAGATGAGTATGTTTGGTTTGTGTAGAGTCGACATAATATGGTTTCCTTCGTCAGGTTGGCTTGCAAATGCCCTACTTCGCTCTGCGCTTCGCTTGAGCTACGAAGGGCATACTCCGCTCTCCGCTGCCGCTCCGAGCGGAGTATGGTGGGCGATACAGGACTCGAACCTGTGACAACCTGGGTGTAAACCAGGCGCTCTAGCCAACTGAGCTAATCGCCCTTGATGAAGGAGGGGCATGGTAGATGACTCGGGAACGGGCTTCAAGTCCGGATTCTACTTGGTGCGGATTGGGGGGCGTGATAATTTCCGGGTCTACTTGGAGACACAACATGGGCGAGAAGCTGAAGATCGGGGTTCTGGGGTCGGGTAGCGGCAGCAATGCGCAGTCGATCATCGATGCGATTGAGGCGGGTGCGCTGGATGCCGAGGTGGTGTGTGTGCTGACCGACGTAGAGGATGCACGCATCCTTGAGCGGGCCGCCACACACGGGATTCCGGGCCGCTTCATCAGCGCCGCGCCATTCAAGACGAAGCTGGATGGCGCGGCGGAGACGGAGTATATCCGCGTGCTGCAGGCGCATGGCGCCACCTGCGTGGTGCTGGCCGGCTTCATGCGCATCGTCAAACCCGCCATGCTGAAGGCCTTTCCGCAGCGCGTCCTCAATATTCACCCCGCCCTCCTGCCGGCCTTTCCGGGCATGGCCTCCTGGAAGCAGGCCCTTGAGTACGGCACGCGCGTGGCTGGCTGCACGGTCCATTTTGTGGATGAGGGCACCGATACCGGTCCGATCATCGTGCAACGCTGCGTACCGGTCGAGCCGGGCGATACGCCCGAAACACTACACGCGCGCATCCAGATCGAGGAGCACCTGGCCTATCCCGAGGCCTTGCGCCTGCTGGCCGCCGGGCGGCTCAACGTTGTTGGACGGCGCGTTGAAGTTCGGGAAGGGGAAGTGAGCAGTGGGCAGTGAGCAGTGGGCAGTTGGCTTTTTCCTGATTTAGAGGGTGGACGTGGGGCCGCAATTCGCCTAGTATCCCCCGTTTCTCAATTTTTGAGCCACAAGAGCAACTGAATGACTACGACTGAAAAGCAATTGGTACTGGGTCTGCCGAAGGGCAGCCTCCAGGAAGCGACCTTCACCATCTTCCGCAAGGCCGGTTTCAATATCCATACCAGCTCACGATCCTATCTGCCTACTATCGATGACCCGGACCTCGATTCCCGCCTGATCCGCGCCCAGGAAATCAGCCGCTATGTAGAACACGGCGTACTGGATGCGGGCATCACGGGCCATGACTGGATCGTGGAGAACGCCTCTGACGTGGTCGAGGTATGCGCCCTCCTGTATGCCAAGCAGGGCTTTCGTCCGGTACAGTGGGTCGTGGCCGTGCCCGAGGCCTCCGACATCCAGTCGGTCAAAGATCTTGAAGGCAAACGCATTGCAACCGAAGCCGTGGGCCTGACCGAACGCTACCTGGCCAAGAACGGCGTGACCGCCGAGGTCGAGTTCTCATGGGGCGCCACCGAGGTGAAATGCCCCGAGCTGGTGGATGCGATCGTGGAGCTGACCGAGACCGGTTCGTCCCTGCGCGCCAACAATCTTCGCATCGTCGAAACCGTTCTTGAGTCCACAACCCGCTTCATCGTGAACCGCACCGCCTGGGAAGATCCCTGGAAACGTGCCAAGGTTGAACAGTTGGCCCTGCTCCTGACCGGCGCCCTCGCCGCCGAGAGCAAGGTATTGCTGAAGATGAATGCCAAAGCTGGTGATGTGGAGATGCTGAGTGGCATCCTCCCCTCACTGCATGCACCGACCGTCAACCACTTGCAGGACAGCGAGTGGGTGGCGATCGAAACGGTTGTGGAAGAGAAAGTCGTGCGGGAGATCATCCCGCAACTGAAGAAGGCAGGGGCGGAAGGCATCATTGAGCTGCCGCTGAATAAGGTCATCGCCTAGCTGCCAGGGCAGGTAAGGGAGAGCAACGTGGGTTCAATTAAGAAAAAGCGCCTCAAGAAAATGACGAAGCACAAGTACCGTAAGCGTAAGCGTGCTGATCGTCACAAGAACAAGTAGGCTTCTCTCTTGCCGTAACTACCGCCGCAGGCGGACGCTCATGTAGCGTCCCGCCCCGGTGTAAAGGCATGGCGCTATGCGGGCTCGCATTGTACTTTTTGGCGCGCTCATACTGGCTGGCGGATGCCGTACCCCGCGCACCTCTACGCACGAGGTCTCGCTCACGCTCACGCGCGATGAGCACGACCTCGCGGCGGCCATGGCCCATTTTGCCCTGGGCTCGTTCTACGAGCAGAGCGACGGCCCGCACTCTCCGGAGGCCATCCAGGAATTCGAGCTGGCCTCGCAATACGATCCCACCCGCCACCGCATCCACTCCAAGATCGCGGTAGGCTACCTCATGGGGCGGCAGCCCTCCAAGGCCATCGCCGCTCTGGAGACCTCCTGCCAGCACAATCCGGACGCCCTGCAGCCGCGCGTGGACCTGGCCATCACCTGTCAGCTGGCCGGCCAGCTCGATCTGGCCGTAACCAACTTCGAGAAGGCGATTGAGCTCTCCCCGGAACAGGGCGCCCTGTATGCCTCGGTCGCCAAGATCCATATCCATCGTGACGACGATGACGCCGCCCGGGCTGCGCTCCGCCGCGGCATCCACGCGAGTGACGAGCCGGTCCTGCGGCAGATGCTCTCAACGCGCGGCCGGCAACTGATCGGCAAGAAGAAGCTCGATCAGGCCCTGCTCTATTTCAAACTACTCATCGAGGCGGGCGGCGACACGGTCACGCCGGTGCTGCACAACCTCGCGGGCCAGATTCACCTCGAGCTGACCCAGCTCGAAGACGCCGTTCGCTCCTTCGAGGACGCCAGCCGGTGCGACGACCCGCCGGCCGAGACGTTCACCAAGCTGGGCGCCACGCTGATGTTCCTGGAACGCCACGCGGAAGCGGTCGCCCGCATGGAAGAAGGCCACGCGCAACATCCGCGCAACACGCGCCTGCTCTTCAGTCTGGGCCTGGCCTACAGCACGGCCAACCGTGCACGGGACGCGGTCGACACCTTTGCCGAGATTGAGCGGCTGGCCCGAACGACCCCCGGCAGCACGCTCTCGACCGAGTACTATGTAACCTATGGCGCCGCCTGCGAGCGTGCAGGACAGACCCTCCGGGCCGAAGCGATCTTCGACACCTGCATCGAGGCCGACCCGAAGGCCGACTCGGCCCTCAACTACCTGGCCTACATGTGGGCCGAGAGCGACCAGCACCTGGAGCAGGCCATGGTCTATATTGAGCGCGCCCTGGTGATCAAGCCCGAGAGCCCGGCCTACCTCGACACACGCGCCTGGGTGCACTACCGCAAGGGCGACTACGCGGCCGCACTGGCTGACATGAAGCGCGCTCTGGCCACCATGCCGGATGACCCCATCCTGAATGAACACATGGGCGATACGTATGATGCGCTGGACCAACGCGACCAGGCGCAGCACTATTGGACCCAAAGCGTGATGCACGATCCGGACAACCGCTCGGCGGTCTGGAAACTGGACGCGATTGGCGCCGACGCCGATCGCATCGTGCGCGAGGCCCGTCAGGCGCTGAAGCAAAGGGAGCGCAGCGGTGAGTAATGTAGAAGCAGCAACAGGCCGTCCCGCCGCGATTCACCAGTTCGTGGCCGGCTTCAGCAACGGCGATGCCATCAGCAATGAAGCACGCGTACTGCGCGACTGCTTTCGCCGCTGGGGATTCGCCTCCGAGATCTTCTGCGAGACCAAGCGCATTCTTCCGGAGCTGCGCAAAGACGCCCACGATGTCAGCAGCTACACCCCGGCCCCCTCCGACGTCGTGCTGCTGCACCTCTCGATTGGGTCACCGCTGAACGAAGTCTTTCGCACGCTGCCCTGCCGCAAGGCCCTGCTCTATCACAACGTCACCCCGCCTGCGTATTACCGCGTCATCAATCCACAGACGGCCGACCAGCTCACGCGTGGCCGCGAACAGGTCAAAGCCCTGGCCGACGTGGCGCAGATCAACATGGCCGACAGCCGCTACAATGCGGAGGAGCTGGAGGCCTTTGGCTATAGCGATGTTCATGTGCTGCCCCTGGTGCTCGATCTCGACAAGCTGGTTTCCTCGCCGGATCGCCGCGTGACGCGCCGCTTCAAGGATGGCAAGACCAACATCCTCTTTGTGGGCCGCTGCGTGGCCAACAAGTGCATCGAGGATCTGCTCGCCGCCCTGGCGGTCTATACCCAAACGGTCGATCGCGACGCACGCCTGATCCACGTGGGCTCGCATGCGGGCAGTGAACCCTACTACGCCTTTCTGCTGGCCCGCTGCCGCGAGCTGGGGATCGACGAGGTCCACTTCGTGGGCTCGGTCACACAGTCCCAGCTGAACGCCTACTACGGGCTGGCCGACATCTTCCTGAGCATGAGCGAACACGAGGGCTTCTGCATTCCGCTGATCGAGGCGATGGTCCACGATGTGCCGGTCGTGGCGCACGCCGCGGCTGCCGTCCCTGAAACCCTCGACGGGGCCGGGGTGCTCTTCCACGGCAAAGACTTCGGCCTCGTGGCCGAAACGATAGGGCGTGTCGCCTCCGACGACGCACTGCGCGCCGCCATCATCCGCGGCCAGCAGGAACGGCTGGCGCGCTACCGCCAGCGCGATCTTGAATCCGAGTTGCGCCGGCATCTTCAACCCTTCCTGGCGGGATGAGCTGGGACAGTAGGATAGTAGGCAGTGGGCAGTGGGCAGTGGGATAGTGAGCAGGGCCGGGGACATGAACACACTCAAAGACATGGGTGAAGCCGGGCTGATCGAGCGCCTGACGCGACGACTCGGGACCGCACGCGATGTGGTGGTGGGCCCCGGTGATGACTGCGCCGTAGTGCGCACCGCGGATGAAGAGTGGCTCCTGACGTCTGATCCCGTGATTGAAGGTGTCCATTTCGACAGCGCGGCCACCCCCCAACAGATCGGACACAAGGCCCTCGCCCGCTCACTGAGCGATATCGCCGCCATGGGCGGCACCCCGCGCTGGGCCCTGGTCGACCTGGTCGCACCGGGCGACACACCGGCCGAGCGGCTGGACGGAATCTACGCGGGGCTTTCCGCCACGGCCGACGAACACGGCATCGCGATTGTGGGCGGCGATGTGGCGGCGGGTCCGGTCATCGAACTGCATGTTTTTGCGGTGGGCAGTCTGCCGCAGGGCAGCGCCATTCTACGCTCGGGAGCCGCAGCGGGCGATGGCATCTACGTAACCGGCGCACTGGGCGGCAGCCGCCTGGAAGGGCATCACCTCTCGTTCACGCCGCGCTTGCGCGAGGGGCGCTGGCTGCGCGAAAGCGGGTGGGCCACGGCCATGTGCGACATCAGCGATGGACTCTCAACCGACCTGCATCACCTTGCAGCGGCGAGCGGCGTGGGAATGGCCATCAGACTGGCCTCGGTGCCCTGTTCGCCCGCGGCTCGGTCGACGCCGGATCCCCTCACCCACGCGCTCTGCGACGGCGAAGACTTTGAACTGCTCTTTACAGTGGCGCCGGAACATCTCGCGGACGTTGAGGCCGCGTGGCAGGGCAACGCCATGGCGGCCTGCACACGGATCGGGACGGTCACCATTGACCGCGGCGTGATGGGCATTGGCGCTCACGAGAGCTGCAGCCCGCTCGACGCGACCGGCTACGACCATTTCGGCAAGGAAGAGAACGGTTCATGAGGGAGTTCATATCACACAGTCCGGAAGAGACCCACGCCCTCGCGGCGGAGCTTCTGAAGTCCCTTCCCGCGCGCGCCGTCATTGCGCTGCACGGCGACCTGGGCAGCGGCAAGACCTGTTTCGTGCAGGGACTGGCCGAGGCGCTGGGTGTGACCGAGCCCGTGACGAGCCCCACCTTCACACTGGTCAATGAATACATGGGGACACGCGCCCTGACGCATGTGGATCTCTACCGTCTGTCGGATCCGGACGAAGCACTGGCGATGGGGTTTGAAGAGTTGGTCGAATCAGACGGCATTACCGCGGTGGAGTGGGCCGAGCGGGCCGAAGAGCTGCTGCCGGCTGAGACGCTGCACCTGCGATTCAAGACGCCCGAGGATGGCACGACGCGGGTGATTTCGATAACACAGGGCTGAGCCACCATAACCTGTGGCGGCGGCGGAAGGTCGAGCCCGTAAGGCACTAGCTTAAGCTGTTCCGTCACGGCTCTGCGGCATCTTCAATATCCAACAGCCAACAAGGAATATCCAATGTCCAAGTGAGCGTGCACAGTGAATGGGAGGCCTTGGGACTGACCATTCGCTAGTCGCACGCACTTGGATCTTGGATTTGAGTGTTGGATATTGGGTGTTCCATTTCCCTGATGAAAGACCTTAAGCTAGTGCCATTAAGCGCGGGCCCTACCTGGCCTTGATGGCGGCCAGCAGGTCGCGTGTCGCGGCTTCGGGATCCGTTGCTTCGGTAACCGCCGTTACGAGCGCAATGATAGTCGCACCGGCCATGTGCAAATCGGGAATATGAGCGCGCTTGATGCCGCCCATGACGGTGAAGGGCACGCTGACGGTCGCGGCCACCTCGCGCAGCCCATCCAAGCCAAGAAACCCCGTGGCACAGACCTTGGTGTCGGTGGGAAAGACCGGTCCAATATTGACGTAGGAGGCGCCATCAGCGGCGGCCTCATCTGCTTCGGCGATCGAATGGCTGGACGCGCCAATGATCAGGTCGGGGGCCAGGGCCCGACCGGCCGCGATGGGTAGGTCGTCCTGCCCCAGGTGCACCCCATCCGCCCCCACGGCCAGGGCCACATCAATGCGATCGTTGATGATGAGCAGGGCCCCGGCCTCGGCGGTCATACGGCGCGCCTCAATCGCGATGGCATACAGCTCGCGCAGGGGCATCTCCTTCTCGCGCAGCTGCACCAGGCGCACGCCGCCACGCAGCGCCGCTTCGAGAATGGCCAGGGTCGGCCGGCCGCCTGAGCGCGACTGCGAGGTCACGAGGTAGAGTCCGGCCTCTGTGAAACGGGCCATACGTTCATCGTGAATGCTCATGCTGGGAATCCCATCGTAGTCTTCATGGTTAGTTAGATCGCATCCGAAAAGGTATCTGCGCTCATTAAGATCTCAATATCCAACAGCCAACACTCAAATCCAATGTCCAAGGAGGAATCCTCTGCCAGACTTCACACAACCTTCAGTAATCCCTGTGTGTACCGCTCGAGGTCTTTCCTTGGATGTTGGATATTCCTTGTTGGATATTGGATATTTTCCCCTTTTCTATCTGTTTCTGTATCCCGGACCCTTTTCGGATGGGGTTTAGTCTAGTGAGATCAGTTGGTGGTGTGGGTATCTTCAAGATGCTTGATCTCGTCGCGCAGACGTGCCGCATCCTCGTAGCGCTCGGACTTGATCGCCTTCTTGAGCTGGACCTCAAGCAATTCGCGCGGGGTCAGGCGGGGCCGAATCTTGTGGCTGCTGCCGCCCTCCTGCTCCTGCGCATCCGGAGTGGCCTCGGGTACGCGACCGGCCTCAGCCATCACGGCATCGTCGACAAAGAGGGGGGCGCCGGCACGCAGGGCCAACGAGATGGCATCACTGGGACGGCAGTCGAGCCGTACTTCACCCGCGTCGCGCTCCAAAACAAGGGCGGCATAGAAGGTCCCCTCTTCGATCCGCACGATCTCGACGCGGTGAAGACGGCACTCCATGAAATCGAGCAGGTTCTTGAGCAGGTCGTGTGTGAGAGGGCGCGGCACCTTGACTTCGTTGACATGCAGCGCGATCGACTGCGCTTCGGCGGCACCAATGAAGATGGGAAGCGTCCGCCCGTCGGCCGTGCTTTTGAGCAATACAACGAACCCCAGATTGGAGAGAAACAGCTGGTCGACTGACACAGGAATCATAGCGGGGGCCTCATTGCTCGGTCAGTACATCTGCCACGCCACCGATCGTCTCGGCCTGCAACAGTTTCTCGCGTACGGCCGGACACATCAGGGCCCGACCCAGTTCACCCAGAAACTGCATATGCGGCGTGGCCTGATTAACGGCGGATACGACCAGTATAAAAAGGGTGGAGGGATTGCCGTCGAGGGCCTTGAAATCCACCCCCTCGGGCTTGAGTCCAAAGGCGGCCCGCAGCCCGGGAACGGTCGTGCTCTTGCCGTGCGGCAGGGCCACACCGCTCTCGAGCCCAGTCGACATGGTGGCTTCGCGGTCCATCACGGCCCGGAAGGCCTCGTCGCGATCGGGCAACTTGCCGTCGCGGGCAAGCGCATCGATCAGCTCCGCGATGATGGCCTCCTTGGTGTCGCTCTGAAGGTGCGGAATGAATGAGCTGGCCCGCACCTCTGCTTCAAAATCAATCTTGTCGTCCATACGTATCCCTGACGAACATGTAGCAGGCGGGGTGCCCTGTGATGTCCTGCCAATAGTGTGACACAGGGCAGAGAAGAATCAAACGCGAAATGGCGACCCGGAGACCGGTAGGCATAAAAAAAGGCGATACGGTCGCTACGACCGTACCGCCCAAGCTATGCGCACCGAAAGGCTAAGCCGTCAGCTCTTCGATCGTCTCGATGAGCTTGCGCGGATCGACCGGCTTGTCGAGGAAGCGGGTGATCGGCAGATAGATATCATCGATATCGCGGTTGGTGATCTTACCGGGCAGGTTGCCCTCGGTGTTGATACCCGAGAGCATGATCACGGGCTTGTTCTTGATCGTGTCGTGATGGCGAATGCTGCGCGCAATCTTGAACCCGGCCATGTCGTCCTCGGGAAGCATGACATCCAGGATGATCAGGTCCGGATTGAACTGGCGGATCTTGTCATCCACCTCGCGCTCGTCATTCTGCGAAGCCACTTCGTAACCCTTCGCCTGAAGGGCGGCCGTCAGCGCCATGACCAGATCGATATCATCATCGACCATATAGATTTTCATACTCCATCCTCCTTGGTTGTTAGGTTCTGTAAACCGACTTCTCTTCAACTTCTCGCTATCCATCCAACCGCGCCAAGGCCTCCGGGAACGGACCCAAAGCCCGCTGCAGCATACCTAAAGAGAAGGCAATTGCGACACCATAATTTGTAATCGGCACGCCGGCCTGACGGCACTGCACGATGCGGGAGAGGAGGTGGCGGCGGTTAAAGGTGCACGAGCCGCAGTGGACGACCAGCTTGTATGGCGTGAGATCATCCGGAAAATCCTGTCCGCTGACCACGTCGAAGGCCAGCTCGCCACCGATATACGTATTGAGCCAGTCCGGTATTTTCTCGCGGCCGATGTCCCCGCCAATGGGATGATGCGTGCAGGCCTCAGCTACCAGGATGCGATCGCCAGACTGAAGCCGATCGATCGACGCCGCGCCCTCGGCGAACGAAGGCAGATCGCCCTTGAGGCGCGCAAAGAGGATGGAGAACGAGGTCAGAGGTACGCCATCTGGGGTCATGCGCCCTACCTCGTCAAACGCCTGTGAATCGGTAACAATCAGTGCGGGTGGCCGCTTCAGGTTATCGAGCAGAACAGGCAATTCCTGATCTTTCACCACCGCACAGCAGGCATCGCTGTCAAGCAGGTCGCGAATGGTCTGAACCTGCGGCAGGATCAGCCGCCCTTTGGGCGCCTCCAGATCGACGGGTACCACAAGCACCACCAGTTCGGCGGGCTTCACAAGATCCCCCACGATCGGCGGCGCGTCCAGGAAACTCTCCGGGATGACGGCCAGGAGTGCTTGCTTGAACACGGAGGCGCCCTCCCCCGCGCGCGCCTCCATCTCAAGGACCTGTCGACCGGCCGCACGTAGCGCCTCGACCTGCTGCGCCTCGGGGCGGCCCAGGTCCACTTTGTTGAACACGACGATAGTCGGTAGCGATGCCGCGTCGAATGCCGCCAACAGGTCGTCCTCGAAGTTTCCCCATGTGCCCGCCTCCGCCACAAGCACGGCCACCTCTGTACGCGCAATGGCGCGATGGGTTTTATCAATACGCTGTTGGCCCAAGGCGCCGACATCGTCAACACCGGCGGTATCAATAAACAGGACCGGGCCAATAGGGAGCAGCTCCATCGCCTTCTCAACGGGGTCGGTCGTCGTCCCCGCTACGTCGGATACGATCGCTACGTCCTGCCCTGTCACCGCATTCAGCAGCGATGACTTGCCCACATTCCGTCGGCCATAGAGACCGATGTGTAGGCGTAACCCTTTGGGTGCGCTCTGCATGGTATCCTATACTCCTGTTCCTGTGTCCGCGCCCGTGCCCTCCACGAGTGACCGTCCGCCTGCCCGTCTGAGATAGTGCGGTGAATCGCCCCACTGCCCCAGCCCGATCGTCTCGCCGATGCCGGCGACCCGCTTCTGCAGGCAGCCGCGACACATCGTGGAGTCCTCATCTATACAGGGCTTGCCCTCGTAGAGCTGGTAGTCTTTGCGGTAGGGGGTATCGGTCAGGTTGGGCATGATGATGTTGGCGCCGGCCTGCAGCCCCATCTCACGGCCGGTGGGATGCAGCGCCTGCAGGGCCGTGGTGGCGGCAATATTGACGTCGCGCAGCACGAGGCGCGTGACGGCAATCATCTTGAGACCCAGTTCGAGCTGGGTGACCGGATTGATTGCGTCGACGCGCTGCGCCAGCGGCGTCTCGCTATGCAGGACGTAGGGGCCCATGCCGATCATGTCGATATCGTGATCGCGGAAGAAGCGGATGTCCTGCGCCAGGTCGGCGGTGGTCTGATTGGGCAGACCGATCATGACCCCGGTGCCCACCTGGTAGCCGACGTCGCGCAGCGTATCGAGACAGGCCACGCGGGTGTCGAAGTCGTGCGTCGCGGGATGCAGCTGACGGTAGAGATCCGGGTTCGTGGTTTCGACCCGCAGCAGATAACGGTGCGCACCGGCCTCGAACCAGGCCCGGTATACCTCCGCACTCTGCTCGCCCAGCGAGAGCGTGATGCCCAGCTCGCCGTCCGACTCCGCTTTGATCCGCTTCAGGATGCGTTCAATCTGATCGACAAAGGCCGCATCCTGCCGTTCGCCGGCCTGCAGAACGATCGAACCGTAGCGATGCTCATGCGCCCAGAGGGCATCCCGCACGATCTCGTCTTCGCCCATCTGGTATCGTTCGACGTTGGCGTTGCTGCGGCGGATACCGCAGTAGTAACAATCCTTGCTGCAGATGTTGCTCAGCTCAACGATGCCGCGGAAATAGACGGTCGGTCCGACGGTCTGCAGCTTGACCGCATAGGCCGCTTTGTAGAGCGCCTGGCGCTCCGCGGGCTGCGAGCACTCCAGGAGTGCCTGCCACTCTGCGGGTGAGGTCCCCTCGCCTGCTGTCAGTTTCTTTAGTATCGCCTGCATAATTGCTCACCATGAAAAACATGAAGGGAATGAAGTGTATGGGAGGCAGCGTTTCATACCTCTTGCCTTCATGTCCTTCATGTCCTTCATGGTGATTCCCCAATCAGTAATAAACGTCTCTCACGGTGTTGGCCCGGATGGCGCCGACGCGTTCGGCGACCTGGGCGCGCATCGTGGCGTCATCGATGCCAGCCATCTCCTTCTCGATGATGGCGATGCCGGCCGCTTTCGTGTCGGCTGATCCGTAATCCTCAAGATACTCGGCCAGGGTCAGGATGGCGTTGGGGGTGCAGAAGTTCTCAATGAAGCCGGGCACCGCGAACTCCATGAACTGCTCACCGGTGCGGCCCTGGCGGTAGCACGAGGTGCAGAAACTGGGGATGTAGTTATGCTGCATGAGGTCCTGCATGATCTCATCGAGGGAGCGCATATCGCCGATCTGAAACTGCTCGCGGTTGAGCTCCTGCTCGCCATGCTTGGTGTAGCCGGCCAGCTCGATGCGCGTGCCGGCATCAATCTGCGAGACCCCGAACTCCATCACCTCGCGCCGTATTTCGGCCGGCTCACGCGCGGTCAGGATCATGCCGGTGTAGGGCACAGCCAGACGCAGGATCGCGACGAGCCGTTTGAAGTCGCGGTCGCTCACCATATGCTGCTCATCCATCTCGACCCCGTGGGCGGGGCGGATGCGCGGAAAGCTGATTGTGTGCGGGCCGCAGCCAAAGCGATCGACCAGGTAGCGCGAATGCGCGACCAGACCGAGCACCTCGAAGCGCCAGTCGTAGAGTCCAAAGAGCGCGCCAATGCCGACGTCATCGCAACCGGCTTCGTAGGCACGGGTCAGACCGTCCAGTCGGTAGGCGTAGTCGCCCTTATGGGTCTGGGCGGGATGCACCTGGCTGTAGGTGTCGTGATGGTAGGTCTCCTGGAAGATCTGGTAGGTGCCGATGCCGGCCGCCTTGATCGTCTTGAAGCCCTCGTGGTCGAGCGGGGCCGCGTTGATGTTGACGCGACGGATCTCCCCGTGGCCATCCTTAATGCTGTAGACCTGTTCGACCGTGCGCGCCATGTACTCGGGCGTGTAGTTCGGGTGCTCACCAAAGACCAGGATCAGGCGCTTGTGACCGGCCTGTTCCAGGGCCAACACCTGCTGATCGAGCTCCTGCTCGGTGAGGGTCTTGCGCACGGTGGTGCGCAGACTGCGCCGGAAAGCGCAGTAATGGCAGTCGTTGATGCAGTGGTTGCCGATATAGAGCGGGGCAAAGATTACGATGCGGTTGCCGTAGACCTCCTGCTTGAGCTGACGGGCGGCGGCGAAGAGCGCCTCGGTGGAGTCCTCCGAATCGGCCGCCAGCAGGTCGGCGACCTCTTCCACCGTGAGAGGTTCTTTCTGCATGCTCTTGGCGATGATGTCACGCACGCGCATGGGATCTTCGGGGCGATCGGTGATCAGGGAGGTCAGGGCGGCATCATCAATGAAATCGACGGCGCCTTTCGATAGGGTGCGGGGGGTCATGTGGCGTCCTCTTCTTCGACGGGTTCGTCTACGGCATCCTTGAGGGTTACGGTGAAGGTCGAGCCCACATCCGCTTCGCTTTCGACCGTGATGGTGCCCTCATACAGTTCCACCACGCGTTTCAAAATGGAAAGGCCCAGTCCGCTGCCAAGCGTGTTGCGCGTCTTGGCGTTCTTGATGCGCACAAACTCGCCAAAGAGACGGTCGCGCTCTTTGGGTGTCATGCCGACGCCGGTATCGGCGACGGCCAGCGTGATCGTCTCTTCAGCACGGGTGACGGTGATGTCGACGCGCCCCTCGTCGCGATTGTATTTCACCGCGTTCGAGATCAGGTTATTGAGCACCATGTCGATCTCGCCACGATCCGCCCGCATGGGCATGGTCGATGGCGCATGCAGCTCAACGGTGATGCCGCGGCGACCGGCCTCCTCTTTGCCCACATCCAATGCATCCCGAATGCAACCCACCAGATCAACATCCTCCAGGCTGCGATGCAGCCGGCCCGACTCCATGCGGGTCATGTCGAGCAGATCGCGGATCATTTTGGTCATCTGGTCGAGACGCAGCACACTGCGGCCGACCAGTTCATCGTAAGCCGGCAACTCATCACCCAGCGACCGGTCGCGCAGAAGATAGAGGTAGCCCATGACCGCGCTGATCGGCGCCTTCAGTTCATGACCCAGCACGCGGATGAATTCGAAGCGTACCTGCTTCTTCTCCGCTTCCAGCTCACGCGCGCGCCGCGCCAGCACCAGGCCGGTGGCCGCATGGCGCAAGGCATGGCGCAGATCGGCCGCGCTGAACGGTTTGGGCAGAAAGTCGTAGGCGCCCTGCTTGGTGGCCGCCACGGCGGTATCGGTCGAAGCCGAGGCCGCAATCATGATCGCCACCCGATCACCGGCCTCATCGGCCGTGCGCGCCAGCAGGTCGAGCCCGGTCATACCCGGCAGCTTGTGGTCAACCAACAGAATGTCGGCCGGTAGAGCCTGGATCATTTCGATGGCGGCCTCACCGGTCTCCGCCTCACGCAGCTCAAATCCAATGGCGCCCTCAATATCGGGCACCGTGATCTGAAAGCCCCGCAGCGTGCGCTTGATCCCCTCGCGCATCCCGCGTTCGTCATCAACAATCAATACCTGCAGCGGTTCCATGTGTGGATTCCCCGGAAAAATAGTCCTGTGAAATGATTCACGGGTGAAGCTATCACGCTCGGCGGACAAAGGTCAACCCCTATGTGTGATTTTTTTCACACAAG
Organism: Verrucomicrobiota bacterium; assembly: GCA_018648805.1. Lineage (GTDB taxonomy): Bacteria > Verrucomicrobiota > Kiritimatiellia > UBA8416 > JABMPJ01 > JABMPJ01. Next base: position 24,252 of record JABGQM010000015.1, on the reverse strand, counting down.
ATAGCTTCTGCTTTCGGCCGACACATCAACAAGCAAAGCCTTAGGGGTACAACCACGGATGACGCGGATATCACTGATGGTGGCTTCGCCACCCGCCGGCGAAGCCGGCGCTATCCGTGCTATCCGTGTCATCCGTGGTCAATATCCCTTCGAGTGCTACCCAGCGGTCTAGAGTTGATGAATAAACCAGGCTAGGCACGCAGGATCTTCTTTTGCGTTTCACGGGCGCGGACGTTCTTCTCAACAAAGCAGCGCTTCCCGGTGAAGGGATCCGCGCCGGTCCAGTACATGAGGGTGGAGTAGGTGGAGGGGGTGGGCGTGAAAAGCTGCACTTGTTCGGGTCTTACTTTGAGCTCCTCCGCGCAGAAGCGGCGCAGGTTCTGCATATCTTTCGCTTCGCAGCCGGGGTGGCCGGCAATGAGATAGTAGGTCAGGAACTGTTTCTTCCCTATCTGGCGGGTCAGCTCATAGAAACGGTCGCGGAACTTGAGCAGTGAGGCCGTGCCGGGCTTGCCCATGCTGTCCAGCACGTGGTCTTCGGAGTGTTCGGGGGCGAGCTTCATCTGGCCCGAGACATGGTGACCGACCAGCTGCTTGAGATAGGCGCGGCCGGCTTTCTGATCGGCCATGACCATATCGTGCCGGATGCCGGAGGCAACGATGACCCGTTTGATACCGGGCACGTCGCGCAGTTTGCGCAGGAGCTGAAGCTGGGGGTCGTGATCGACGCCGAGACCGCCGCAGACTTCGGGATAGAGGCAGCGCTTATGCGAGCAGCTGCCTTTCTTGTCTTTGCGCGCGCATTCGAAGCCGTACATGTTGGCCGTGGGTCCGCCCACATCCTGGATGGTGCCCTTGAACTGAGGGAGGGCGGCAATCGCGCGCGCCTCGGCCAGGATCGAGCGTTCACTGCGCCAGCGCACGGTGCGGCCCTGGTGCACGGCGATAGCGCAGAAGTTGCACTCACCGTAGCAACCCCGGTGTGAGGCAATGGAGAAGCGGATCGTATCGAGGGCGCGCACGGGCCCGTCGGCACGGTAGAAGGGGTGTACATCGCGTTCATACTCAAGGTCATACACCGCATCCAGTTCGCCCTGCGAGAGGTAGAGCGCCGGGGGATTCTGAACAAGGTAGCGGCTGTCCTGGCGCTGCGCGATGGGCTGCGCGGTGACGGGATCGTTGTTGCGATAGAAGCTGTGGAACATCTCGGTGAAGGCCTTGGGGTCCTCTTTGACACGGTCGAAGGGCGGCAACTCAAGGGCGGCTTCGGGTTTCTCGCGCGCGATGTAGCAGAGCCCGCGAATGGTGGTCGGGTCGCGATCGGCCTTGAGCGCGGCGGCCAGCTCAACCACGCACCGTTCGGCCATGCCGTAGACCAGGTAGTCGGCCTTGGCATCGAACAGCACCGACTTGCGGATCTTATCGCTCCAGTAGTCGTAGTGGGCCACGCGGCGCAGGCTGGCCTCAATGCCGCCCAGCACGATCGGGCGCGTGTCTTTGAAGTGGTGGCGGATCAGATTGCTGTAGGCGATCGTGGCGCGGTCGGGACGGCGGTCGTTGACGCCGCCGGGGGTATAGTCGTCGCGTTGGCGGCGACGTCCGGAGGCGGTGCGGTTGGCCACCATCGAATCGATGCAGCCGGCCGTGACGCCCCAGAAAAGGGCCGGCTCACCGAGGCGGGTGATGTCGTCGGGGCCATCCAGCGCGGGCTGCGCGATGATCCCGACCCGGTAGCCGGCCGCGGCCAGGACCTTGCCGATCACGGCCACGCCAACGAAGGGCGAATCAATATAGGTGTCCCCCGTGACGAGAATGATATCGAAAGGGGCCTTTCCGGCGGCGGCGGCTTCCTGGCTGGTGGTGGGTAAAAACATGGACTCTCTATCCTGGACGGTTCACGAACAAGTTGCACCTTGTGGGGATAACCACGGATGACACGGATGTCACTGATGGTGGCTTCGCCACCCGCCGGCAGAGCCGGCGCCATCCGTCCTATCCGTGTCATCCGTGGTCAGAAAACGACTCCATCCTGTGCGATAAACAGATCTGCCTAACGGTTACCGTTGCGAACCAGCGCGTCCAGCGTCAAGACCACGCGGCCGCTGCCCGGCTGGCCGGGGGCCGGGCGAATCACGCAGGATGAGAGGCGCCAGCCGGGTCGCTCATTGCCGGCGGCATCGCGCAACGGCTGGCCGGCGGCCACGGCGAGGGCAAACGCGTCGGCGGCCGCGATGGGGTCGAAGGAGAGTTCATGCCGGCGGCGCTGCCAGGCGCCCGCTCCCGCTTCGGAGAGATCGCGCAGCTCCGGGGCCGTGGCGCCGGGGAGGCATTTGGCCACCAGCGGCAGCAGGAGTGGTGGCTCGGCTTGGCAGGTTTCGAAAAGGGTGCGGGCGGCCTCGTAGGCGGCCACTTCGGCGCGCACCCCGGCCAGGGCATCCAGATCGGCGCTGCGCCGGGTCATGGTTTCGGCATAGACACGTGCCTGATCGAACGTATAGAGGGTCAGGCCGCCCGCCGCGGTCAGGGCCAGGAGTACGACAAACAGCACGAGACGTTGTCTCCAGACGGGGCTCATGGTGTACCCCCTTTCATGACGCTAAATGGGATTCGCTCACTGGCGAGCGCCTCCCCGCGTTTAGGCGGGGGGCAATCCAGCAGCGTGGCGAGGACTTCGCAGCGCGTCCAGTCGGGCGAGGTCCCGCTGACCTCGATCCGTTCGGGGCTCAGCAGGACGGCGTCGAGCTGGAGGTCATTCGTGCGTGCGGCTTCCAGCACCGCCACCACCTGGGGGATCCGGCCGGGCTGCAGTGCCTCCACGAAGGGGGCCAGCTCGGCCTTGCGCTCCTGCACGGCGTCCTGCACCGAGCGCAGGGCGTCGCGGCCGCGGGCGGTGACGTGATAGCCGGCCAGGGCGTCGATCTCGGCGGCGACGGAGCGCTCGACCATGCGGCTGCGGCCCTTCAACATCCAGAGGGCCACGGCATCGGCGGCGCCGAGGATCAGGGCGGCGGCAAGGGCCAGAATCACGCTGCGTCGACCGCGGTTACGATCACGACGCTGCAGGGCGGCGTGCGCCAGGTCATCGCGGCGCAGATTACAGCGGTAGGGGCCGGAGAGGAGGGCACGCGTGGCGATGGCGCGCGCCAGAAACGCGCCAGGCTCCGCCAAGACCTGTTGTTCGCCGGGCTCGCCCAGGGCGCTCCAGAGGGCGGCGACCCGTTCGGGCGTCGCGGCGGGACCACACAGAATCCATTCGGGCGGCGCATCGCTGCCCGCTTCGGCCGGCACGGCCAGCAGGCGCATACGGTCCGCGTCATCCACGCGCAAGGTGTGGGCGCTCTCGAACGCGCTGCCACAGCCTTTGACAAGCGTGGCATGCGTCTCGTCGAGCCAGGCCACAATGCGCGCGCGCTGCGGGGCGGCCGGCGGTGCCTCAAGCAGGGCCTGGGTCCAGAGGGCCGGTCCGGCCTGATCGAGCACCATGGGGTCGAATCCACGCGCCTCGCAGGCGGCCAGTTTCGCGCTGACATGCGTGCGGCGTGCGGCGGCGGCCAGTCCGCGAGAGTGGCCCGCGGGTGTACGCGCGACCTCTATAAAGGAATACAGACAGTCATCCAGCGCGAATGGGAGCTGAATGTCGAGCAGCGTGGGGAAGACCTTGCGCGCTTTCCGGATCGACCCGTAGGGGGCTTCGACCCAGCGCGTAAAGCTCTCGCGCTCACCCATCAGGCTCACAACCGGGAGCCCCTCGGCTCCGAGACGCTCGATCGCCCCGCCATCGACGGGCGAACAGACCACGCGGCCGTGCACCCGCTCGGCACGCACGGCCACACAGCGCTCGCCCTGAAGGTCGATGCCATAACAGCCGCGCCATCCTGAGAGCACCGCCTCTGACCTGTTGGGTCCACTCGTCATGGGGGAGAGCATAGCCGAAGAAGGACTCAAGATTCAATATCCAACGCCCAACAAGGAATGTCCAATGACCAAGTGAGCGTTCGCAGCGAATGGGGTGCCGTTGGACAGGACATTCGCCAGTCGCACGCACTTGGTCATTGGACATTCCTTGTTGGCTATTGGATATTGAAGAAGCCCATGTGCCCAGTGATTTACGGGATCTGACATGCGCCATTATGGCCCACTCTCGATCCGCTGCGGTGATAGTGGGACATTGTGGCGCAGTGGGCGCATGTCCCAGATTCACCGTCAGTGATATGTGAAAGTTATATCTGGTTGTGTATAAAGGTTTTACAGAGCTGTATCACATTACGCATGAAGGTTGGCACGGGCATTGCATTGTATTTAGGAGAAATTTTGAGAGCTAGAAAGGAATATCATGTCAAAAGTACTGGGAATCGATCTGGGAACGACCAACTCCTGCATGGCGGTCATGGAGGGTGGAGAGCCGGTGGTGGTGCCGAACGCCGAGGGGCAGCGGACCACGCCTTCTATTGTAGCCTTTACCAAGAGTGGTGAGCGGCTGGTGGGCCAGGCGGCCAAACGCCAGGCGGTCACGAACCCGAAACACACGGTTTTCTCGATCAAGCGTTTCATGGGCCGCAAGTATGACGAGGTGGCCCACGAGATCACGCTGGTGCCGTACGAGACCGTGAAGGCTTCCAACGGCGATGCCCACGTTAAGATTGACGACAAGCTGTATTCGCCCCCCGAAATCTCCTCGATGATTCTTCAGAAGATGAAGGCCGATGCGGAAGCCTATCTCGGCGAGACGATCACCCAGGCGGTCGTGACAGTGCCGGCCTACTTCAACGATTCACAGCGCCAGGCCACCAAGGATGCGGGCAAGATTGCGGGGCTGGAAGTGCTGCGCATCATCAACGAGCCGACGGCGGCATCTCTGGCTTACGGGCTGGACAAGAAGAAGGACGAGAAGATCGTGGTCTACGATCTGGGTGGTGGTACGTTCGACGTGTCGGCCCTGGACATCGGCGACGGCGTGTTCGAGGTGAAAGCCACCAACGGCGATACGCACCTGGGCGGCGATGATTTCGACCAGGCCATCATCGACTGGCTGATCGAGGAGTTCAAGAAGGACTGCGAGGTCGACCTCGCACTGGATCCGATGGCCTTGCAGCGCCTGAAGGAAGCCGCCGAGAAGGCCAAGTGCGAACTCTCCAGCTCACAGCAGACCGACATCAACCTGCCGTTCATCACGGCGGATGCCTCCGGCCCGAAGCATTTGACCCTGAACCTGTCACGCGCCAAGCTGGAACAGCTGACCGAGTCGCTCCTTGAGCGGACACGCGGTCCCTCGGTGAACTGCCTGCGCGATGCCGAAATCAGTGCGGTCGACGAGGTGATCCTCGTGGGTGGCATGACGCGTATGCCCAAGGTACAGGAGATTGCACAGGACATCTTCGGCAAGGAGCCGCACAAGGGCGTCAACCCGGACGAGGTCGTGGCGATCGGCGCCGGTATCCAGGGCGGCATCCTGAAAGGCGAAGTCAAAGACGTGCTGCTTCTGGATGTGACCCCGCTTTCGCTGGGCATCGAGACCCTCGGCGGCGTGTTCACCTGCCTGATCGAGCGCAACACGACGATTCCCACGAAGAAGAGTGAAATCTTCAGCACGGCCGCCGACAACCAGCCGACCGTGGAGATTCACGTGCTGCAGGGCGAGCGCAAGATGGCGGGCGACAACAAATCGATCGGCAAGTTCCATTTGGACGGCATCCCGCCGGCCGCGCGTGGCGTACCGCAGGTCGAAGTAACCTTCGACATCGATGCCAACGGCATCCTGCACGTCTCCGCCAAGGACCTGGGCACCGGCAAAGAGCAAAAGATCACGATCACGGCGACGAGCGGCCTGGACGACGGCGACATTGAGAAGATGGTCAAGGATGCCGAGGCACACGCCGAGGAAGACGCCAAGAAGCGTGAATCGGTAGAGACCCACAACATGGCCGAGAACGCCGTGTACCAGACCGAGAAGCTGCTCAAGGAGCAGGGCGACAAGGTGCCGGACGACAAGAAGAGTGGCGTCGAGGCGGCAATCGAGGAGCTCAAGACGGCGATCAAGGCGGATAACACCGACGAGATCAAGGCCAAGATGGAGGTCCTCAACACCGAGATGCAGGCCATCTCGGCTGATCTCTATGCGCAGGCACCCGAAGGTGCCCCAGGCGCCGAAGGCGCTCCTGCCCCCGAAGGCGATGCGGGCGGCCCCGAGGCCCCGGCCGAGGAGACAAAGGAAGAGGAAGGCGACGTGATTGACGCCGACTTCGAAATGGTTGACGACGACAAGAAGTAAGAGGGACCCCGCTCCCGCGGGGTCAGAACTGTTCACAACAACAGACAGAGGAGTGAGAGTAGTATGAAGATCAAACCGTTGGGAGATCGCGTTCTCGTGGAGCCCGTCGAGGAGACTGAGGTCGCAAAGGGCGGCATCATTATCCCTGATACGGCCAAGGAAAAGCCCCAAGAGGGCAAAATCATTGCGGTCGGCACCGGCAAGTTGGATGAAGATGGCAAGGTCATCCCGTTCAACGTGAAGAAGGGCGATATCGTGCTCATGCCGAAGTATGGCGGCACGGAAGTGAAACTTAATGACAAGACGTATCAGATCGTGCGTGAGGACGACATCCTCGCCGTGATTGGCTAACGTCGGTTTATAAACACAGGAGTTTGTGTAATGGCTAAGCAAATGAAATATGATAGTGACGCGCGGTTGGCAATTCTGACCGGCGTTGAGAAGTTGAGCAAAGCGGTCAAGACCACGCTCGGTCCCTGCGGCCGCAACGTGATCCTCGACAAGAGCTTCGGCTCCCCGACCATCACCAAAGACGGTGTAACGGTTGCGAAGGAAATCGACCTTCCCGATCAGTTCGAAAACATGGGCGCCCAGATGGTGCGCGAAGTGGCCAGCAAGACCAGCGACATCGCTGGTGACGGCACCACGACCGCGACACTCCTGGCCGAGGCGATCTACCGCGAAGGGCTGAAAAACGTCGTCGCAGGTGCCAACCCCATGAGCCTCAAGCGCGGCATCGACACGGCAACCGCTACGGTTGTTGCCGCGATCGCCAAGCAGGCCAAGAAGGTCAAGGCGCACACCGAGATTGCCCAGGTGGCAACGATCTCCGCCAACGGCGACACCATGATTGGTGACATCATTGCCGACGCGATGGACAAGGTGGGCAAAGACGGTACGATCACGGTCGAAGAGGCCAAGACGATCGAAACGACGCTGGACGTGGTCGAGGGTATGCAGTTCGATAAGGGCTACCTCTCCCCCTACTTCGTGACCAACGCCGACAGCATGGACGCGATCCTCGAAGACGCACTGATCCTGATCAACGAGAAGAAGATCTCGAACCTTCAGGACCTGCTCCCGCTGCTCCAGACGGTGGCCAAGAGTGGCAAGCCGCTCATGATCATCGCTGAAGACGTCGAGGGCGAAGCCCTGGCCACACTCGTCGTGAACCGCCTGCGCGGTACACTGCAGTGCTGCGCCGTCAAGGCGCCTGGCTTTGGCGACCGTCGCAAGGCGATGCTCGAAGATATCGCGGTCCTGACCGGTGGGCGTTGCCTGACCGAGGATCTCGGCATCAAGCTCGAGAACGTCACGTTGGAAGACCTGGGCAGCGCCAAGCGCATCACGATCGACAAGGAAAACACGACGATCGTTGAAGGCGCCGGCAAGACCTCGGACATCCAGGGTCGCGTCACGCAGATCAAGCGTCAGATCGAAGACACCACCTCCGACTACGACCGTGAGAAGCTCCAGGAGCGTCTCGCCAAGTTGGCCGGCGGCGTGGCTGTGATCAACGTGGGCGCGGCGACCGAGACCGAGATGAAAGAGAAGAAGGCTCGCGTCGAAGATGCGCTGCACGCCACGCGTGCCGCTGTCGAAGAAGGCGTTGTGGCGGGTGGCGGTGTTGCACTGCTGCGTGCCCAGAAGTCTCTCGACAAGGTTGAGGCGACCGGTGACGAGGCTGTGGGTGTTGAGATCGTGCGTGCCGCGATGGAAGCCCCGCTGCGTCAGCTCGTGGCCAACGCCGGCATGGAAGGTGCCATCGTGGTCCAGGAAGTCAAGAAGGCCAAGGGCGTGAAGGGCTTCAACGTTGCCACCGGTGAGTACACCGATATGATCGCAGCCGGCGTGCTGGATCCGGCCAAGGTGACCCGCTCTGCTCTGCAGAACGCGGCAAGCATCTCGGGCCTGCTCCTCACGACCGAGTGCATGGTCTCGGACATTCCGGAAGAAGCCAAGCCGGCCGGCGGTGCCCCTGACATGGGTGGCATGGGCGGCATGGGCGGTATGGGTGGCATGGGCGGCATGATGTAAGTCGTGTTTGCCGTTTGACCTATGCGAACGGGGCGTATACCATGCGCCCCGTTCGTTTTTTTCTCAATGGAGGGTAGCTTTTTGAACGTAGAACTCCTTGAACAGGCAAAAGACCGGGTAACGAGTGTCCCGGTTCTGATTAATATGGTGTCGAAACGTGTACGGCAGCTGAACGCTGGCTTCCGTCCCTACGTGAAACCCGAGGATCCTAACGAGGATCGGGTCGATACCGCTTTGCGCGAGATCGCACAGGGCAAGATTATTGCCGAGCTCGATTTCTCTGCAGAGGACTAGGCCGTGTCGTCCCGTCAAATCACCGTCAATCGACGGGCCTTGCGGGACTACCATGTACTGGACCGCGTTGAGGCCGGCATTGAATTGCGCGGCACCGAGGTGAAATCTATTCGCCTCGGTCATATCAGCATGGTCGGTGCCTTCGCACGTATTGACAAAGATGAGGCCTTTCTCCTAGGCCTCAACATCTTGCCGTACGATCACGGCAACCAGTTCAACCACGATCCGGAGCGGCCGCGCCGGCTCCTGCTCCACAAGTATGAGATCCGCAAGCTGCAGGCCCAGGCCGAGCAGAAGGGGCTGGCCCTGGTTCCACTGTCGATGCAGTTCCGTAAAGGTCGGGTCAAGGTCGAGATCGGCGTCTGCCGGGGCAAACAGACCCACGACAAGCGCGAGACGATCAAGCGGCGCATGGCCGATCGTGACGCCGCACGCGCCATACGCGACCGCCGTTAAGCGCCCTTGCCTCGCCCCCCGAATGATGACAGTATGTTCCTGTCGTACGCGACAGCGTGAGAACCCAAAGGAGATGGCAATATGATGGCTTTTTTCTCAGGAGCGCCCGGACCGCTTGAGATCCTACTGGTCCTGGCCGTAATCCTACTACTCTTCGGCGCCAAGCGCCTGCCCGACCTGGCCCGCTCACTGGGGCGTAGCCTGACCGAGTTCAAGAAGGGCAAAGAGGACGGAAAGCGGGAACTGGACGACGCGCTATCGAGCGATGAAGAGAAGAGCAGCAGCGACAAGGCGTAACACGCCACGGCTTACTGCCCACTGCTCACTGCTTACTGCTTACTGCCCACTGCTCACTTCCCCGCGCCCTACTCCCCCGCAGCAGGAGTCACGATCGGCTCGACCGGGGCCGTGACGGCACTGGGGATGATGACCGGTTCCAGATTAACGGGCGCGACCGCCACGGGTGGCGGATTCAGATAGGTCTCGCGTCGCTCCTCCAGCGTCTCAAGCTCTTCGCTGGCGCGATCGCCCCATGCCGTATCAGCGCGCGCGGCAATAAGATCCTCAAGCACCACACGGGCATCATCAAACCGCCCGAGCTGTTCGAGGCAGCGCGCCTGCCCGAGCAGGGCCTGGGCGGCCATGAAGTGTTCCGGGGTTGCCGCGGCAAACGCCTTGAAGGCCGCCTCGGCCTGATCCAGTTCACCGCGTGCTTCGCGGCAGTGGATCAGTCCCATCTCGGCCACGGACGCCAGGTCATGGGTTCTGTAACGCTGGGCAAAGGTCTCGTAATGGGTCATGGCCCCGTTGAAATCGCCACCATCATAGGCCGTCTTGCCCAGCTGCAGCAGGGCCAGGGGGGCGGAGGGAGTCGAGCCGTAGTCGGCCACGATGGCCTCAAGATCCTGGGCGCTGCGCGCGGCGCCTAGCTGGGCCGAGGCATCTGCCAGGCGACCCTGGCGACGCGACTTCACCATATTGGTGCCTGCCACGGCGACTGCCACAACGGCCAGCACGATCGTAATCTTGGTGCCGTGATCGGCCCAGAAATGCTTCAGCTGCTCGAGTTCTTCGATCCCGCCTTCGGGGAGTTCTTCCTGTGTCGGTTCCATCTCTATACCCGCTTCCTGTTTTCACTAATGCAAAAGGTGCACCATTGAACCCGTTTACGGGCTCTGAATCAAGTCTGCATTATCGACGTCATCAGGATGGCGTGCTAGAGTGCGGGCACTATGAGTATGTTGGAGTTCTATGCGGCGGCGATTCCGGGCACGGAAACGGCGCTATGCGACGAGATGCACGAGCTGGGATTTGCGAGTGTACGCCTTAACCGCGGCGGCATTCCGTTTCGCGGCGAACCCTCGGAGGGCTGGCGGGCCTGCCTCACGAGTCGTATTGCCCAGCGCATCCAGCTTCTGCTGGGCCGGTTCCCCTGCCCCTCCGAGCAAGCGCTCTTCGATGGTGTGGCGGCGATCGATTGGTCACCCTATCTCTCGCCGGAACATACCCTATCGGTCAGTGCGGTCTGCACGGCCAGCAGCATTACGCACAGCGGCTTCGCGGCGCTCAAGGTGAAGGATGCGATCGTGGACCAGATCCGCGCCCGCTCCGGGCGGCGTCCCTCGGTCGAACGCCAGGACCCCGATGTACGGATTTTTCTCTATCTGGCCAATGACAAGGCGGCGATCTACCTCGACCTCTCGGGCGAGCCGCTGCACCGCCGCGGCTACCGCAAGGACGCTGGCGAGGCCCCGTTGCGGGAGACCCTCGCGGCGGCCATACTGAGAATGTCGCGTTGGGACCGTACCTCGCCGCTGGTGGATCCGATGTGTGGATCGGGAACAATTGCCATCGAAGCGGCCCTATGGGCGCGCAACATAGCGCCGGGACTCTCGCGCCCGCAGTTTGGTTTCGAGCGCTGGGCCTCATTCGACCCCGACGAGGCGGAGCGCCTGCGCACCATGCGCGGCGAATTGCGCGCCGCCGCCTCCAGCCAGTCGCCACGCATCATGGCGGCCGACAACGATCCGGATGTACTGGACATGGCCCGCTCGAATGCGCGTGCCGCCGGCGTTAAGCTCGCCTTCAAAGAGCGCGACGTGCGCGAGATGCAGGGCGATCAGGCCGCCCACACCGTCGTAACGAATCCACCCTACGGGGTGCGGCTTGAGAAATCGCCACTCTTCTGCCGCGAGGTCACATCCACGTTCAGCCGGCTGCACGGCTGGCGCGTCTGCCTGCTGGCGGGGACGCCCGACTACGAACGCGACCTCTCGACCGCGCCGCAATTCAGGCGCCCCATCAAGAACGGCGACCTGGACTGCGTTTTTCTTGTGTACGACATCAAGTAGAGGTAGAAGGAATTGATCTACCACGAAAGACCACAGAGATCACAAAAGAAGGATGCATGTCGGACGGAGACCAATCAGCAGGTCCTGCAGCAGATGATCCAACCATTCTCTTTGCGTTCCTTGCGTTCTTTCGCGGTTAATTGTCTCCCTTTACCCGGAAGGATCACGCTATGACTGAACCAAAACTGAAACTGGGCGTTAATGTGGATCACGTGGCGACGCTGCGCCAGGCGCGTGGGACGGACTATCCGAGCGTGGTGGACGCGGCCCTGGCCTGCGAAGCGGCCGGTGCACACGGCATCACGATTCACCTGCGCGAAGACCGTCGTCACATCCAGGACGCCGATGTCTACGCCGTGCGCGAGCAGATCCAGACCCGCCTAAACCTGGAGATGGCCAACCATCCCGCGATTGTCGAGATTGCCCTCGAAGTGAGGCCTGACGAGGTATGCCTCGTCCCCGAAAAGCGCGCGGAGCTGACCACGGAGGGCGGCCTCGACGTGGCGGGCAACCTTAACGCCCTACTCGATCCGGTAAGGCGCATGCGGGAGGCCGGCATTGTGGTCAGCATGTTCATCGATCCGGATCCGGCACAGATCCAGGCCAGTGCCACCCTCGGCGCGCCCTGCATCGAATTGCACACGGGTGCCTTCTGCGACCTCCCGACCGATCAACGTGGCCCCGAGCTGGAGCGCCTGGTGGCCGGCGCGCGCCAGGCCCATGCGCTGGGACTGCAGGTCAATGCGGGCCACGGTCTCAACCTGGACAATCTGGCCGGTATTTTCGATGTACCGTTTATGCATACGCTCAATATCGGACACAGCATCGTATCGCACGCGGTCATGGTAGGTATGGAGGCCGCCGTCACGTCTATGCTGGACGCCATGGTTCCTTATACAGGAGAACGGGGTTAGCCATGCAGGTGCTGGGCACAGGAATCGATCTTGTTGAGAATGACCGCATGCGTGAGACGCTCTCACGCTGGGCGGACCGTTTCAAGAACCGGGTCTTCCACCCCTCCGAGCAGGCCTACTGCGACGGCAAGGCCGATCCGGCCAGCCATTACGCCGCCCGCTTTGCAGTGAAGGAAGCCGTGACCAAGGCGATTGGCACCGGCATCGGTCCCCATATCAGCTGGCTCGATATGGAGGTGATCCGCAACACAGAGACGGGCGCTCCCTCGGTTCGCTTCGGTCCGCAGGTGGCACAGATGATCTCGGATCGCCGCATCCACGAGGTCCTGGTCAGTCTCTCGCACACACGCAACTACGCCGTCGCACACGCCCTCTTGATAGGCAATTAGAGCTTATGAAACTGGTAACGTCTGAACAGATGCGCGCGCTGGACCAGCGCACGATCGAGGAATTCGGCACCCCCGGCGCCCTGCTCATGGAGCGGGCCGGACAGGGCGTGGCACTGGTCGTGGCACAACTGGGCGAACTGACCGGCCGGCTGGGCTGTGTCCGCTGTGTGGCCGGCAGGGGCAACAACGGCGGCGATGTCTTCGTCGCGGCACGCTGCCTGCATGAAATGGGCTGGCCGGTTGAGCTGGCCCTGGCAGGCGAAGCGGGCGAATTGCGAGGCGATGCCCGGCTCCATTTCGAACGCATGCTGGAGGCCGGTGTGGAGCCGGTAACGTTTGACCAGATCGGCGGCCTGCCGCCGCGAGACATTGAGGCCACTCGTGAACTGGTGGTCGAGGGCATTCTCGGGACCGGCATCAGCGGGGCGCCACGCGGGGATGCCGAAGCCGCTATCCGACGGGTCAACCAGCTCGGCGCGCAGCGCCCGGTCGTGGCCGTCGACGTGCCCTCCGGATTGAACAGCGACAGCGGGGCCGCAGCCGGAGCGGTGGTGCGGGCCGATGTCACGGTCACGATAGGGCTGCCCAAAACCGGATTGGTAGCCTCACAGGCCAGAGAGCTGGTGGGCACTGTTGAGGTGATCGATATCGGGATTCCAGTCGATTACACGGCCGGACTCCCCGCTGACACAGGACTCATCACCGCGGATGACCTGCGCCCCCTTTTCCCCCGCCGCGCCCGCGTGTCGCACAAAGGGACCTATGGCCATGTGTTACTCATCGGCGGCAGCCGTGAATACTCCGGCGCGATCTCGATGGCCGCCATGAGCGCAGTCCGCTCGGGCGCCGGACTGGTGACCGTGCTGACCCCGGCGGCGACAGCGGCTTGCGTAACCGCGCTCGTGCCCGAGGCGATGGTCTATCCGGCACCCGCGTGCGACGACGGGGCCCTGACGGCCACGGCCATGCAGGCGTGGTCGCACCCGCTGAGCGATTTTGATGCGGTGATGATAGGGCCCGGCCTGACCCGTACTGAGGGGGCTCAGCGCCTGGCACAGTCGGTCCTGACCTCCTGTCCGGTGCCGCTCGTGGTGGATGCCGACGCGCTGCCGGACGCCGCGCAGATTGACATCCTGAAACAGGCGGCGGGGCCCCTGGTGCTGACCCCACATCCCGGCGAGATGGCGCGCCTGCGGGGCTGTGATGTGGCCACCGTGCAGTCCAACCGCCGTCAGACCGCGCGCGACGTCGCGGCCCAGACCGGGGCGACGGTCATTCTCAAGGGGTGTGGCACGGTGGTGGCGCAGCCTGACGGAACGGCATTCATCAACGCCACGGGCAATCCCGGCATGGCCTGCGGTGGCATGGGGGACGTGCTGGCCGGCCTGCTGACCGGCCTGCTGGCCCAGGGCCTGCCGCCTTTTGAAGCCGCCCAGGCGGCCGTCTACCTGCATGGGCGCGCCGCGGACCGAGCCGCCTGGCAAGGGGCACAGGCCAGCCTCAAGGCGAGTGACGTGGTGGAGGCACTGCCCCCGGCCTTCCGAGAGCTCTCCGTCAGCTAACCCCTCAGCCGACGACATCGGGAAAATGAGGCTACGCCGACGTATCGGATGCCGCCGGGGCACCCTTCAGCACGATCAAAACCATCGTGCCGCACGACGGGGCATTGGCATTCGCACTGGACTGCACTTCGATGGTGCCGCCATAGGCCGTGACAAACTTCTTGACCATGGGCATGCCGAATCCTGTGCCCTTCTCACCGTCGGTGCCGGCGCGGCTGATGTTCTTGCCCAGGTCGAACAGGCCCTGCCGGATCTCCTCCGACATCCCGATACCATGATCGGTACAACGCAGGAAGACCTTCCCGTCGCGCGCCGTGGCCTGCAGGTCAACCGTGCCGCCTTGTGGACTGAACTTGATGGCGTTGGTCAGAATATTGGAGAGCACGGAGGTGACGAGCGAGGTGGGCTCAGCGATGACGGTCACGGCCTCATCGATCGTGACGCTGAGTGCGATGTGCTTACGCTCCAACTGGCTGCGCAGCATCGTTACGGCGTTATCAGCTGCACGCTGCAGCTGCACCGAAAGAAGGTCCATCGGGCGATCCTCAATCACCTGGATCTGGCGCACCAGCGCGATCACATCCACCGCGTTCTGACTTGAGAGAGAGAGAATCGGGAAGAGGGCATCCCAGTGCTTGGCATCCAACGGGATCTGACGGACCGCTTCCTGGATGCTGGTGAGGGGATTGGCCAGGTCGTGGCACAACACGTGCAACAACTCACGCCGGCTTCGGTTCTGCTCGTCTGTAATCGCCTTGCTGCGCGCCAGATCGGTATTGACCTCAGCCAGCTCGCGGGTACGCATCTCCACGCGGTCTTCGAGTGTGACATTGAGTTCGGCCAGCATTTCCCCCGTCTGGCGCGTCTGGCGCCAGTGGTGCCCGATGCGATAGACCAGAACCGACGCGACCGCAAGCGTCAACAGGAGTAACCCCGCCACCTGCCAACATCGTACGTGTGTGTCAGGGCCCGCATCGTAGAGCAGTCCTGTACTCAGAAACACCAGCACGGCGATAATCACATTCAACAGCAGCACCCAGCTCGGGAGCGAGAGAACCTTACGCGGCGATGCGTCAGCCGGCGGCGGCTTGCGCCGGGATGCGCCGGGATCTGGTGTGACGGGGGTGGGCATGGCGTACCGTTCTATCTTAACCAGAGGGCATCAGCAAGCCGGAAGCCACTCCGCCGTATTATAAAACACGTCGCGATGGACGCTGGACGACGGCATGGTCATTCGCTACGGTGCCAAAAAGCGGGACACGTTGTTAGCCCGTGTCCTGTCCATACAATACAACCAACCATAAGGGGAGAGTATGCTGAAGAACCATACATTGATCCGGGCCATGCTGTCGGCTCTGGTTCTGTGCGCGATGGTACCCATCGCAAGCGGATCCGGATTCGCCATCATTGAGCAGAGTCCCAGCCGAATCGGCACCGCATTCGCCGGTGCCACAGCCAACAACGAAGATGCGGGGGCCATTTACTGGAACCCAGCCGGCATTGCCAGCATCTCGAACGTTGAGGTCATTGTCGGGATCAATTCGATCCTGCCATCTTTCACGTTTAAGGACACGGGCTCGACCCCGATTGGCGGCGGCAGCGGTGGCGATGCGGGCGTCGATGCCTGGGTCCCCAACTTCTACGCGGTAATGGGCATCAGTGATACGATCACGGCCGGTATCGGCGTCTTTGCGCCCTACGGATTGAAGACCAGGTATGACGCCGACTGGATCGGCCGCTACGCTGCCGTGGAGACCGAACTAGTCACTCTCGATATCAACCCGACTCTCGCGATCAAGTTGAGTGAAAGCCTCTCGATCGGAGCCGGCTTCACGGCCGAGCACGCCGATGCCACGCTGATCAGCGCCGTGCCGCTGGCTCCCGGTGTGGATGGACTGGCCACCGTCGAAGGCGATGACTGGGCCTACGGGTACAACCTGGGCGCCATGTGCACACTGCCCTGCGGAGTCCGCGTCGGTCTGAGCTACCGTTCCGCGATTGATCATGAGCTTGATGGCGACATCCGCATCGGCCCCCTGCCCAGCGAAGGCGGCACGGCCGACCTCGAACTGCCGGAAACCGCCGCAATCGGCCTGCATATCCCACTGTGCGACACCCTATCACTCCAGGCCGATGCCGCATGGACCGGCTGGAGTTCGTTCGAAGATCTGACCGTCGTCAAGGATGACGACAGCATCCTGAGCACGAAAGATGAAAGTTGGGAAGACACCTGGCGCGTCGCCGTGGGCCTGACCTACCAGGTCAACGACGGCCTCGTGCTGCGCACCGGCGTGGCGCACGACCAGTCACCCGTGCCAGATGCAGAGCACCGTACGGCACGCATCCCAGATGCCGACCGCACGTGGCTGGCCGCTGGGGCCGGACTCGACCTGACCGATGCGTTGACACTTGATGTCGGGTACGTCCACATCTGGTTCAACGACTCAGACGTCATCGACGTCTATGACCCCACGGCGGGCGCGGCCCTGGTCGGCACCTACGAGGGCGATGTCGATATTGTCAGCCTACAGCTCAAGTGGGCGATGTAGCAGGGAACAGACGGAGTATCCGTAGGGCCAAGGGCCTACGGATGCCCTGTCCTTTGCGCTTGAACAGCTGAGTGATCCACGTATATTCAGCGCAATCAAAAGGAGGAAGCAATGGAAACTATTGTTACAAAACTACAGGAATTCGCGGCGACATACGGCATGAAGCTCGTAGGCGCCATTCTCATTCTGCTCATCGGACGCCTGGTGGCAAAGCTGGTGCGAACAATCATCCGCTCACTCATGGAGAAGAGCAAGGTCGATCCGGCCCTGGTCTCTTTCGTGGGGAGCCTGAGCTACATTGCCATGATGACGTTCATCATCATCGCCGCGCTCAGCAAACTCAACATCCAGACAGCCTCGTTTGTCGCCGTACTCGGTGCGGCCGGCTTGGCGGTTGGCTTGGCATTGCAGGGCTCGCTGGCGAACTTTGCGGCCGGCGTGTTGATGCTCATTTTCAAGCCTTTCAAGGTAGGCGACTACATTGAAGGTGGCGGAACATCCGGCGTTGTGGAAGAGATCGAGATCTTCACCACGCAGCTCAAGACCCCCGACAACAAGAAGGTCATCGTGCCGAATGCGGGCATGACTGGCAGCAACATCATCAACTACTCAGCCAAGGATTGCCGGCGGGTTGACATGGTCTTTGGCGTAGGCTACGGCGACGATCTCGACAAGGTCAAGACGGCCATCAACGACGTTATCGGTGCCGATGCGCGTGTGCTCGAAGACCCGGCCCCGACCGTGGGCGTGGCTGAACTGGGCGATAGCAGCGTGAACTTCGCGGTGCGCCCGTGGTGCAAGACGGCCGATTACTGGGATGTCTTCTTCGCGATTAATGAAGCCATGAAACGGCGTTTCGATACCGACGGCATCAGCATTCCGTTCCCGCAGCGGGATGTTCACCTGATCAAGGATGGTGACGCCTAGTCGCGTTGCCACAAATATAAGTAACAGAAAGAAACACGATGACACTATTTAACAAGATGACTCTATTCACACTTATCGCGGTGGCGGCCATGGCCGTCACCGCTATGGCAGCCGACGAGGCCAACGCCGATGACTGGGATACCTCCCTAGCGGTCGGCGCCAACCTGAACAAGGGCAATACCGACAACGTGGGGATCAATGCCGCATTGACCACCGAGCGTGACACCGACGACATGGCGTACCGCTTCGGGATCGAGGCCAACTACGGCGAGACCACCGTGACGGCCGCCGATGGCAGCGAAGATACGCAGAAGAACACCCAGAATGCCAAGGCCTACGCCAACGTCAAACGTAAGCTGGGGGTTCCCTACATCTACTCGGACAACAGCGTGTTGCACGACGAGATTGCGGGCATTGACTACCGCGTCACCATCGGTGCCGGTGGCGGTGCTTACGCGATGGATACGGACAAGGACAAACTCGGCCTCGAAGCGGGCCTGGCCTACATCGTTGAAGAGTTCGAGTCGGGCGACAATGACGACGGGCTCTACTTGCGGCTGGCCGCGCGTCACGACCATATCTTCAGCGAAACCGCCAAATGCTGGGCCTCGGTCGAATATCTGCCCAGCCTGGACGACTTTTCCGTCTACATGGTCAACGCCGAGATCGGTACCGAGACCGTGCTGAACAGCACACTAAGCCTGCGCGTGGTCGCCCAGGACCGTTACGACAGCGATCCGCCGGCCGGACTCGACCAGAACGATCTGGCGCTGATTGCCGCGCTCGTCTATAAGCCCTAACCCGAACCGTTCACCAAGGAGGTGAACGATTCGCCGACGGGCTTCGACGCGATCGACTTACGTCGATCTTGCTCAGGGCTGGCCTTGAGCAGGCGAGCACGCGGGAGGGCATGATCCGGGGAGTGTGACGGTGGACAACAGAGAGGGATCGAAACCGCGCTGGCGCCTGTTAACGATAGCCCTGTTGTGTACACTCGCGCTCCTCTGGGTCAGCGGCCACATCGGCAAAGCGCTGACCCGCTGGGTGGTGCCTCCCTTTCTTCCCATCGAGATTTCCGATTTTGTGGTGCTCGACCGCCTCGCTTCGGGTGCCCCACCCCCCTGCCCCGACTTCGGGGTGCTTCTGATCATCAGCCCCGAGCGGGCCGAAGAGATGATCAACCAGGCCATTCCGGCTACCCGCTGGCTTCCGCCCGGCATTGCGCATGACCGGGTCATCCTGCATGGCAGCGTCAAGCGTGCCGCGCTGGACCTGCCGGTTGAAACCGATCTCCCCCTGATTGTCGCGGTCTCATGCGATATAGGCCGCCGCCCGCACCTGGTCTGCCGCATCCCCGCAACGGTCATGAACACCATCTTCAAAGAGGAACTCGAAGATGACCTGGCCAGCGAAGAAGAACACATGTTCGGGGAGTACCGCATCATCTACCGCCCCACCTTCACCACCTTCACTCTGCGTTCAGTCGAGGACTATGTCCCCGAACCGGTAACGCGCCGGCGCTTTTCCTTCTCCGCCACCGGCAACATGCGCATCAAGCTGGATGACAAGCGTGTCCGCATCACGACCGACGGCCGCGTGAGCCGGCTCAACGGCATCATCGACGTGCGCGTACTCTACGATCACACCGGCTACGGCTTCTGGTACGACGTTGACATGCGCGACCTGCGCATCAACATCGAGAACCTGCAGGAGTGGTTCGATAGCTCCGCCTCGGAGAAACTGGAACGGACGCTCGAGAAAGCGCTCGACCGACGCAAGAGTAAGAAGAAGTTCATGAAGAAGCGGATCCCGCACTGGGTACCGGTCGACATTGCCCTCGACTTCCAACTGACGCCACTCCCCAAGTAGGCTATACTTCCCCTATGAAAACCCTGAGCCACGCGCCCCTAAAGCTGCTGACCGGCACCGCCCTCCTCCTGGGGACGCTGTCGTGCTCGCAGGCCCCCAGTATGAAGGAGCATCCCATGCCCACTCCCGACTCCCCCACGCACACAGAGACCGCCACCTTGGCCGCCGGATGCTTCTGGTGTACCGAGGCCGTCTTCGAGGCCATCGACGGTGTCACGGCCGTGACCTCCGGCTACATCGGCGGGCAGACAGTTGATCCGACCTACAAGCAGATCTGCAGCGGCGAGACCGGTCATGCCGAGGCCACGCAGATCACGTTCGATCCCGAGCGGGTTTCATACGGCGACCTGCTCGACCTCTTCTGGCGCATGCACGATCCCACCACACTCAACCGCCAGGGCGGGGATGTCGGCACGCAGTATCGTTCGGCTATCTTCACCCATTCAGAGGAACAGAAAGTCGAAGCCGAGGCCTCACGCGCGGCGCTGGCCAAGGAGACCTCCAAGGGGGATCCGATCGTGACGGAGATCACCCCCGCCGTCACCTTCTATCCGGCCGAGAACTACCACCAGGACTACTTCAGGAACAACGCCGAGGCGCCCTACTGCTCGTTCGTCATCAAGCCCAAGCTGCGTAAGCTCAAGCTGGATGCCACCCCATGAGTCAGGCGAATGACCATACGGTACGCCAGGTCACGCTGGTCGGGTTACTGGTCAACCTGGCGCTCTGTGCGATCAAGTTTGTCGCCGGTACGCTCGGGCACAGTCGCGCCGTCGTGGCCGATGCGGTGCACAGTCTCTCCGACCTGACAACCGACATCGCCGTCCTGGCCGGCTCGCTCGTATGGAACAAGCCCCCCGACAGCTCACATCCCTACGGGCACCGCCGCTTTGAAACGATGGTGGCCCTCTTCGTCGGCGCCATGCTGGCCGCGGCCGGTCTCGGCCTTGGCGGGTCCGCCCTGACCGCCTTCCGCGAGCCCGTCGAGCACCCCCCCGGCATGATCGCCTTCGCGGCAGCGATG
Organism: Verrucomicrobiota bacterium; assembly: GCA_018648805.1. GTDB lineage: Bacteria > Verrucomicrobiota > Kiritimatiellia > UBA8416 > JABMPJ01 > JABMPJ01. The sequence continues at coordinate 3,612 of JABGQM010000015.1, read as the reverse complement.
ATCTCCATGATCTCGAAGGAGCTGCTCTACCGCTGGACCCTGCACCGCGGCAAGCACATCGGCAGCATGGCACTCGAAGCCAACGCGCTACACCACCGCTCCGACGCCCTCAGCTCCATCCCTACCGCCCTGGCCGTGGCCGGCGCGCGTTTTGTCCCGGCCTTGAGCTTCCTGGATTCGATCGGGGCCTTGCTGGTCTGCCTCTTCATTCTGCACACCGCGTGGCGGATCATGTGGCCCGGACTGCGCGAACTGACCGATGTGGCGGCGCCCGAAAGCATCTGCCGCAAGATCACCGCCATCGCCGAGGCCACACCCGGCGTACACGAGGTGCACAACGTCCGCACCCGCTACGTCGCGGCGCATCTCCAGATCGACCTGCATGTTCTGGTGGATGCCGAGATGACCGTCGTCCGCAGTCATGACATTGCCAACCACGTGCGTGACCACCTTTTTGAGAAGGCCCCCAACGTGATCGACGTCATCGTTCACATCGAACCCTACGACCCCGATCACTCCAAACGCACATAAGAGGAGTCAGATATGAGCAAAGCCAAAGAGTTTTTTAAGAGCGCCGTCATTGGTGGCCTGTTGGTCGTCCTCCCCCTGGCCATTTTCCTGTTTGCCATCAAGTGGGTGTTTGGTCTCGTGCGGGCGGGCATTGCCCCCATTACCGCCCTGGTGATGAGCACCTCCCCTCTGCATGGCGTGGTGGTGGACATCGCCGTGATCGTGCTGTTGCTCCTCGTCTGCTTCGCCGTGGGGGTGACGGTGCGGACCCGACTCGGGAAATGGATGTATGCGGTGCTGGAGGCGAAGGTGCTGCTCAAAGCCCCCGGCTACTCGCTAATCAAAGAGACCGTCGCCCAGTTCCTCGGCAACAAGAAGTCGCCCTTCTCTTCTGTGGCACTGGCCCAGCTCTACGGCAACGAGACCATGGCCTCCGCCTTCATCACCGACGAACACGATGATGGGAGTTTCACGGTTTTTGTGCCGACGGGCCCCAACCCGACCTCCGGCAACATCTACCATCTCCCGGGCAAATACGTGCACCCGGTCGATATCCCGGTTGAAGACGCCATGCGCTCCATCATAAGCTGCGGCGCCGGCTCCGCCGCCCTCATCAAGCAGTATTCACCAGCACCGACCGACGTGGACGGATAGGGTCGCCCGTCAAGACGATCGTTGTGTGCCGAAAGGGAACGTTCATGAGAAAAATAGTTGCAGCCATAGTTGTCGCCACCGTTACGTGCGCCTCTGTTGCCCAGGCCGATCCGACACTTGAGACACGCGTACAGAAGCTGGAGAAGGAAGTGGCAGAACTCAAGGCCGCCCTCGCCCCACTTGTGGAAAAGACGAAAGCGGAACAGGTTGTTGCCACACAGCGTAGTAACGCAAGAGCCAGAATGCGTAAAGATTCCCAACTCTATACCCGAGACGAACTCAGGGAGATAGAAACCCTCTACCAGGTCGCCAATAGACAATGGAACTCCAAAGAAGGCAAAGACAGCTTGAAGGAGCTGATAAAGAAGTATGACAAAGCCAATCGAACAGGATGCGCATTGCTTTACCTTGGACAGATGACCAAGGGCGAAGAACGAGAGAAATACCTCAAGCAAGCTATCGCGGATTTTAGTGACTGCTTCTATGGCGATGGCGTTCAGGTTGGGGCGTATGCTCGCTACTACCTTGCTTATCATTACAGGGAATCTGGTGACGACAAGAAAGCCGCTGAGCTTTTTGAAGCAATGCGTACGTTGTACCCCAGTGCCATCGATCACAAAGGCAGACGGCTTGCAGACCTAACTGACAACTGAATTCACACAACCAGAGGATCGACAGCTATCATCTGAAGCCGATTCGAGCGCGGCCCCAGGCGAACCGTCAACCTGATCGATCCAGAAACCTGAGTTACGGAGGAGAAGGAATGAAGGTAGCACTGCTCATCAATGACAGAGAGTCCAGGGCGGCACTGGCGCGAAGCATCGAGGCAAAGGGCGGGAGAGCAGACGAGTACCCCACCGCCGCCAAGGCAGCGGGCATGTTCGGTGCCACCCGGTATGACTTGATTCTGATCCACTGGCAGGTCTATCCAGGACTCAAGCCCAGCGATCCGAGCCTCAAGGAGCTGGCGGCTATGATTCCCGTCGTCAGCATGAACAGAAACATACTCTACTGGGAAACGGCATTGAGGGTCATTGACATCATCCGCATGGCAGATTCCCCGAACAGGACAACGCCCCTCATGGTAATTTTTCCTGCGCTTGGCACATCCACTTTTGAGGCCGGTGATCGTCTGGCCAGAGAATCGGTAGAGTCTGATCTCGCGGATCGACAGCCTGCGACCGTCGTCACTGAAACGTTGAGAGAAGAGATCATAGCGATTGTAGAACAACAGTTGACCACTGCGAAAACCTAACCGACGCCTTGCAACGTACGCGGTTAACACCGAGCAACAACAGCACAGCGAGTGCGCTGCCAGCTTTGCAGAGACAGTGACAGAACCAACCGACGATTCAAGAAGAAATGGAGTCGCTGAAATCGTCTGGCCAGCCCACTCATGTCTATGTAGTCTCGGACACTGCAGCGTGACCGCAGCAGGGACAGCAGCGAAGGTGAACAATGAAGAGGTATCTCACACTACTGGCAGTTGTTGCGGTAGCATTACCGCTCTCCGTTAACGCTTGCCCGGCAGACGGTAACCCGGTAGACCAGAAAGGTGATGCTGCAATCGGGTGTCCGGGGAAGTGTAATTGTCGTTGAGACAGGAAGCTGATGACAGGATTGGTGAGATCCACAATTGATGCCGCTGTGATTCTCCCTCTGATATCGCTGTTCCTCCTGATGTCTACCACGACCTTGGTGGAATACGCGATCTCAAGAATACCGAGGCCCCCGGGCATCTGGGCTTACCGACCTGCTGTGCAATTTCCTCCCGATGCAATGGTACCGCCACCGTGGGAGGACAAGCTTGAGGAGGGGGAGCTTGAGCCTGGTACTCCTCTCGCAGTACCCATCTGGAACCAGAACCGAAGTGGAGACCTGCTCGTCGCTCTGATCTTATCGCTCATTTTGCCTTGGATCGTTTCACAGCTATGGAACCCATTCCCAGTGAAGCTGATGAGCGTCTTCGGCTCTCGTCTGAGTCAGTTTTGATAGAGGGCTATTTGCTTTACTGAATGAGGGCGGGTGTAGTGTGGCGCGCCACGCTCTGCCGTGGGGCTAGTTTCTGTTTAGATCGTGGGAACGTGGCCGGTATTGTCTGACTGTTTCGTGGGCCACGGCCGAAAGTGGCGAGCCCGGCACGGAGTCTCCGGACCCGCCACGGGGTTTCAGATCGCCGCCGGTACGGCGATCTTGTCGCGGGCGACCGGGACCAGGCGTAACGCCACATCAACATGTTTTGGCGTGATCTTGCTCTGCTGCTCACGCGACGCCTCGATCCACGCTGTGCGTGAGATCAGGTTGATCGTGCGGGGCACCCCGTCCGAAGCCGAAGCGATCATCTCCACAGCGGCATCTTCGAAGCAGGGACGATCCAACCCGGCCTGCTTGAGCCGATGTATCAGGTAAGCCTCGACCTGTGCCGGTTGCAGTGGCTGGATCTGATGA
>JABGQM010000014.1 GCA_018648805.1 Verrucomicrobiota bacterium | reverse complement strand
TGTGATGTGGTTGCCCGCGCCCTCGCCGCCATCCCGGGCTACGGCAACGACATCCCCGCCGACGAATCAGCCCGGATCAAGTTGTAGTTTCACGCCGCTGATACGTGAGGGGCCGAACTGTTTCTGGAGGTTGTTGAGCAGCATACGTTGGCCCATGCGGCGCAGCTCGTTCAGCCAGATGGGGCTGTCGACATAGACCACGAGGTCTTTCTCCTGCAACGGCCCCGGACGCGTGTGGCTGGCCACATTGGGCCCGGCAATATCGGGCCACGATGCTTCCAGCATGGAGGCCCAGTGCTGTTCTTCCAGGCCGGCCTTCTTCATGACGCGGCCCAGGATGTCACCCAGTGGGGTGGCATCCTCAACGCCCGCCGGCGGGACGTGGTCGGTTATCTGGAAGCGTTCCCGCTCCACCGTCCACCGTCCCGATTTGCGGCGTCGGCCTCTCATTATCCCTTAAACTCACCGACGACGGACGTGATTGAAGCCTTGGCATCGCCCAGCAGCATGCGCGTGTTGGGAGCGAAGAAGAGCGGATTCTCCACGCCGGCGAACCCGGCCTTGAGCGAGCGCTTCAGGACGATACACACCCTGGCGTTATCCACATCAATGATCGGCATGCCGTACAGGGCCGTGCCTTCTTCACGCGCGGAAGGGTTGACGACATCGTTGGCGCCAATCACCACGGCCACATCCACGTTGGTGATGGTGGGGTTGACATCGCCGGGCTCAACGAGTTGCTCGTAGGGCACATCCGCCTCGGCCAGCAGCACGTTCATGTGACCCGGCATGCGTCCGGCCACCGGATGCACGCAGTAGCTGACCTCGCAGCCATTCTCTTCCAGAAGATCGCCGAGCTCTTTGACCACATGCTGCGCCTGGGCGACCGCCATGCCGTACCCGGGAACAAAGACCACCGACGAGGCGGCTTCGAGCATGAGATAGGCATCCGTGGCTGAAACGGTCTTGGCTTCGCCCGTGAACGTCTTGCCGCCGGCGGCGGTCGCACCGACACCCGCAAACATGACGTTGGCCAGTGAGCGGTTCATGGCGCGGCACATGATGCTGGTCAGGATGATGCCGCTGGCACCTACCAATGAACCCGCCACAATCAGCACGTTGTTCATGATCACGAATCCGGCCGCACAGGCGGCCAGCCCGGAGTAGCTGTTCAGGAGGGCGATCACGACGGGCATATCCGCTCCCCCGATGGGGATGGTGACCAGAACACCCAGAACCATTGAGACCACAACCATGCCGATAAAGGCGGCGTACATGGAGGTCGGGTTGAGGCAGAGCACAACGCACGCCGCAACCGCCGCGAGCAACAAGGCCCCATTCACGAGCTGCTGCCCCTTGAACAGGACCGGTTTCCCGCTGATCTTCTCGGCCAACTTGGCATAGGCAATCATGCTGCCGGAGAAGGTGATACCGCCGATCAGGACGGTAGCTCCAATGGCCACCAGCGTAAACAGGCTGCTCGGACCACCGGTCGCAATGCGGTGGTACTCAGCCCAACCGACCAGCAGACTGGCCAGACCGCCAAACCCGTTGAAGAGGCCGACCATTTCCGGCATCGACGTCATCTTCACCAGGCGCGCCGCAGCGGCGCCAATCGCGGAGCCGATGATGGCCCCGACGAGGATCCACTTGATGTCAAGTTCGGCCATGATGAGCGTCGCGACGACGGCAATCAGCATACCGATGGCCGAGATCATGTTTCCTTTGCGGGCCGAATGAGCCTTGCCGAGCATCTTCAATCCGTAGATGAAGAAGATCGAGGCAACGATATAGAGGTAATTAGGAAGGTTCGCCATGGCTATTTGCCTCCCTTTTTGGCCTGAAACATACCCAGCATGCGGTCTGTCACGAGGTAGCCACCTACCACGTTGATCATAGCCAGCGCCACGGCGAGCGTGCCCAGAACAATCATCGCCGTTTCACTGGTGTTCTTAACGGTCAGGGCCAGCAGCGCGCCCACAATCGAGATACCCGAGATCGCGTTCGATCCGGACATCAGCGGGGTGTGCAGCTGGGATGGCACCTTGGCGATCAACTCCGCGCCGAGGAAGATCGCCAATACAAACACGAAGAACAGCAGCCCCATCGAGGCGGCGCTGCTACCGGCGCTGTCGCCGGTGCTGCACGCCGCGTCAGCGGCCGGTACCGGACAACAGGCGGGTGCGGCAGCGTCAACGGCCACCTCGGCCACGACGTCGGCTTGTGCCAGCGCCACGCCCGTAAGCAGGGCCAGCGAGGCCACTGCGACTAGTAAGCATTTCATCATTGTTCATCTCCGTTTCCCTCGACGAGGGACTTGATGGTCTCGTTCCGGATGGCGCCTTCGTGTATGATCAGGCAGCCGTCTATGATTTCGTCTTCCAGGTTCAGTTTCATCTCCTTGGCCTCTTTGTCCCAGAACTGCTCAACCAGGTTGAACAGGTTGCTGGAATACATCAGGCTGGCATCCGCGGCCACGCGACCCGGCAGGTTGCCCAGCCCGATGACGCGCACACCGTTGATGTCCACTTCTTCTCCAAGCTGCGAGCCTTCAACATTGCCGCCGCTCTCGACGGCCATATCGATCACGATGCTCCCGGGTTTCATGGCTTCCACCATGTCGCGCGTCAGAATGCGCGGGGCCGGCCGCCCGAAGAGCTGCGCGGTGGTGATCACGACATCGGCGCCGGCCGCATGCTTGGCCATGGTCTGGCGCTGGATCTCGAGCTGTTCGGGGGTCAGTGCTTTGGCGTAGCCATCCTTGGTTTGACCGGTCTCACCGAGGTCGACCTTCACAAAGCGTCCCCCCAGCGATTCGACCTGCTCGGCCACGACCGGGCGGGTATCGAAGGCCTCAACGCGGGCCCCCAGGCGCTTGGCCGTGGCGATCGCCTGCAGGCCGGCCACGCCGGCCCCTATAATGAAGACCTTGGCCGGGGGAATCGTTCCGGAGGGGGTCATCATCATGGGAAAGATACGGTTCATCCGCTCGGCCGCCAGGATAACGGCCACGTAGCCGCCCAGGTTGGCCTGCGAACTGAGGGCATCCATTTTCTGGGCCAGGGTCGTGCGCGGGATCATCTCCATGCTGATTGCCGAGATGCCGGCGGCCTTCAGCTCCTTCACCAACCCGGTCTCGTTGAACGGGTCCAGGTAGCTGACATGAATGGCGCCCTGCTTCATCAGGGCGATATCCTCGCTTTGCGGCTTGCTGAGACGCAACACCAGGTCAGCCGCCCCCAGAAGGGCAGCGCGATCAGCCACAACCGTGGCACCGGCTTCCGTGTAAGCGGCATCCGCATGCCCAATGTCCGTTCCGATTCCAGCTTCGACCTGGAGTTGTGCCCCCATCTCCACCATCTTGGCGGCGTCTGCCGGCACGAGGGGGACACGCTGTTCGTCCGTGTTCAATTCGCGTAACGCGATTACATTCATGGTTCTTGCCTTTCACTCAACATGATCAGATCGGTCATGATATACGGCCCCCCCGCGTGAAGACAAGCTTAGAGAGTGAAATCCCGCTTGCATTCCTGAGGGACCGGGTGTAGAGTTCCGCGCTTGATTTGAACAGGGGATAGGTAACTATGAGAAAAGACATTCATCCTAAGTACGAAGACGCCACCATCACCTGCGCCTGCGGCAACGTCATTGAGACGCGCTCCACGGTGAAGGATATGCATGTGAATACATGCGCGGCCTGCCATCCATTCTACACGGGACAGTCGACCTTTATCGACGCCGAGGGCCGTGTTGAGCAGTTCCGGAAGCGCTACGCCGCTGCCGCGGCTGCCGCCGCCAATTAGCGGACTTCGCACGTCAGGCCGGGCCGGAGGTCAACTCTACCCGGCCTGAATTGTGTTCTGCTATGGTGGGCAAGCGGAGGTCGGAGTGATAAATGCCGAGCATATTGAGCGCATGCTGCGCCGGATCCCGGAAATCGAGACAGAGCTCTCTCTGCCGGAGACGGTCAAGCACCAGGCACTCTATCGTGACCTCTTACGCGAGCACTCCGGGCTGAAGAAGCTCGAAGGCAAGGCCGAACACTTCCGCGCCATCAGCACCGAGATTGCCGGCAACCGCGAACTGCTCGACGAGAGCGATCTCGACCCCGAACTGCGCGAGATGGCTGAAGCAGAGCTGGCCCGCCTGGAGCCCCAACTCCCGGCAGCGGAGAACGAGCTCATGGTGGCCCTGCTACCGGCCGATCCGGATGAAAACCGCAATGCCATCGTCGAGGTCCGCGCCGGTACCGGCGGCGACGAAGCGGCCCTCTTCGCCGGCGACCTCTACCGCATGTACAGCCGCTTTGCCGAAGCACAGGGCTGGGCGATCAGTGTCATTGACGCCAGCGGCAGTGACGTGGGCGGATACAAAGAGATCATCTTCGCGGTCAAAGGCAGCGGTGCCTTCGGGAGCATGCATTACGAGAGTGGCGGCCACCGCGTACAGCGCGTGCCGCAGACCGAGTCGCAGGGCCGCATCCACACCTCGGCCGCGACGGTAGCGGTCTTCCCCGAGGCCGAGCCCCAGGACGAGATCGAGCTGCCGCCTGATGAAATCCGCATCGACATCTTTCGGTCCTCCGGTCCGGGCGGCCAGAGCGTCAACACGACCGACTCGGCCGTGCGGATCACCCACGAGCCGACCGGCATCACGGTGCAGTGCCAGGATGAGAAGAGCCAGCATCGCAACCGGGAGAAGGCGATGGCGGTGCTGAAGTCGCGCATCCTGGCCCTGAAGCGAAGCCAGGAGGCCGAGGAGAAGGGCAATGCCCGCCGCACGCTGATCGGGTCGGGCGATCGGAGCCAGCGCGTGCGTACCTACAATTTTCCCCAGAACCGCCTGACCGATCACCGCATCAACCTGACCCTCTACAGCCTGGACCGGGTCATGGAGGGGGATTTGGGCGACCTTTTGGACGCGCTGCGTCAGCACGACGTCGCGTTGCGCCTGGAAGAAGTAGCCAATAGTCAGTAGTCAGCAGTTGATGACTGCCACGCCATCGTTAACACCTTCTAGTTCCAAGACATCGTTAGCGGCAAGCGACTGCGGCCGGCAGCAAGCGAAGATCGAGACTTGCCCGCCGAGGAGGGAAACGGGTCGGTTAAGTGTATCCGAGTAAGTGTTGCGGTTAAGTGTGCGAGTAAGAGTACGGTTAAGTGTGTGGAAAGCTGCTTCTTACACTTACTCGCCCCACTTCGTCGCCACCCTTAACCGGATACCCTTAACCGAATTGCTTAAGCGGTGTGCCAAGAGTAACGAGAACACAGATAGAAACACCCGTTAGCGATGTCGTGGCATTTGAGAATTACTGACTGCTCCCATTCACTCCTACCATTGACGTCCCCCCCTGCACCCGCTAGTTTGCTGGCATGAGTAACGCCCCCGCCACGGTCAAACATGTTCTGGAATCCGGCGCCGCCTTTCTGGGGACGCGCGAGATCCAGGAAGCGCGGCTCAAGTGTGAACTCCTCGCCGCGCGCCTACTGCAATGTCCTCGCCTTGAGCTCTACATGCGATTTGACCATGTGTTGAGCGATGCGCACGTGGCCGCAATGCGCCGCGGGCTCAAGCGTCTCGCCGCGGGCGAGCCGGTGCAGCATATCCTGGGCGAGGTGGAGTTCCACGGGCACGTCTACAAGGTGGATCCGCGCGCCCTGATTCCACGTCCCGAGACGGAGCTGCTGGTCGAGGCCGTACTGGCCTGGGAGGATATTGGTGCGGACGCGCTGGTGGTCGATGTGGGCACCGGTTCGGGCTGTATCGTGATCAGTCTCGCCCTGGCCCGCCCGACCCTGCGCTGCATCGGCCTGGACGTCAGCACCGACGCCCTGGCCCTCGCACAGGAGAATGCGGCCGCACGGGGGGTCGAAGAGCGCATCGCCTTTTCCTCGGCCCATCTTTCGGATTGCGTGGAGCCCGAGAGCGTGGCGGCCATCGTGGCCAACCTGCCCTATATCGCCAGCGCCGAGTGCGAGAGCTTGCCGCAGGATGTGCGTGAGCACGATCCGCGCAGCGCCCTCGATGGCGGCGCCGACGGACTGGCCGTGATACGTGACGTGGTACCGGATGCCGCGATTGTGCTGCGGCCGGGCGGGCGCATCTTTCTCGAGATCGGGGCCGATCAGGCCGCCGCTGTAAGAGGCATCCTGGAGGCCGAGGGCTTCAGCGACGTGATGATCAGCCAGGACCTGGCTGGCCGGGACCGCATCGCGGTGGGAACGATCTAGTACACCGTTTCATCACCTTCCTGCTGCAATGGCGTAAGGCACTGCCATTGCGATACTTGTCCACAAAACACCACTTGCGGTATTGGGCTGGAGGCGGGGTGCCCTCACCCCGCTCTTTGCGGCCTGAGGGCAGGCCGCCTCCAATTCAAGCCCACGGCCAATTGGCCCAACACATCCTGGAGGTCAGGCTAGAGCCGAAAAAGCACCTCGCTGAGGTCGCGCGGGGCACCGGCGCGCTTGAGCAGCTCGAGGTGCACGGCGAAGTTCCCCACGTCGAGCAGGTGGTGCGCATCACCGCCCAGGGCCAACTTCACGCCGCGGTCCATACATAGGATGATGAAGTCCAGCGGAGGCCCCCCCATGTGACAGTTGATCTCGGCCGCGGTACGTGAGCGGTAGAGCGCCTCAACCACATGCTCCAGGATGGCACGGCTCAACTCGATCCCGTCGCGTTTGATGATGCGGAAGGGATGGGCCAGGATATCGACGCCCTGCGCCGCGATGGCGTCGACCATCCACAAAAACTCAGCGACCACCTCGGCCGCATCGGTTGAGCCCCTGTCGATAGAGGGCAGGTGATGAACCGATCCCAGCAGGAAGTCGGCCCGCTGTCGGTCGCGCGGCAGCAGGACGGCACGGCCCTGGTAGTCAAAATCAAGCTCGAGGCCGACCCGCACGCCCGGCTCCCGCAGCGCCGCACCGGCTTCGAAATAGGGGGCCATGCGATTGGCGGAGGGGGTGATGCCGTCGATCCCCTCGCGATGGCAGCGTCCGCTCCAATAGTCATCGGCGCTGTAATAGAGCTGCCCGGAGTGTTCAGCAAACCCCACGCCTGCGAGACCCAAGCGGCAGCCCAGGTCAGCGGCGCGCGCTAGCGTGCTGTCCTGGACGCAGTAGCCGAATTCGGTGTGGATATGGTAGTCGCACAGGCCCAGGTCGGGATCCACAGCCAGCGCATGGGGTTCTACATCAATGCGGTCGCCGTCGATACGGATGATGAGCAGTTCGAACGGCGCCACATGCAGCGCGGGCGCACCGGCGAGTGTCGTGGGCCCCGCCATCAGCGGCGGGTGGCCGGCATGGTAGTGGCCGCTCAGGGAGAGGGCGACCCCGGTGGCCGACATGGCCTCCATGATGGCCGCCGCGTTCACGTGGTTGTAGGGGCAGTCCAGTGCACCATCCGGGAAAACGGGGACATGCTGCAGGGCGATGATCGGTCCCTCAAAGCCGTCGCGGGCGCGATGGAACCGCTCGAGGTCGCTGACGCTGCGCGCCGCACAGTAGCCGGGCCGGTCCTCGTCCATAAAAGGGAGCAGCCGCATCCCCGCGATGTCAACCATCTCGTCCGGCCGCTCGAAATCACGGTAGAAGGTTGCGACATCACCATCATGATTGCCGGGCAGCACGATATGGGGACTGTGCAGTTGGGCCAGCAGATCACGAATCCGAATACGGGCGGCCGCTGCATCGGGAGCCGTTCCATCGTGCAGGATATCGCCCAGGAGCACGGTTACATCCGGATGCACGAGGTCGTTCAGGCGGGCCACGGCACGGTGCAACAGGATGTCACCCATGTCGCCGTGACGCCCCTCACCCGCGGGCTCCCCGTAGTGGAGGTCGGCAATCACGGCGATGGTGCAGCAACGGCTCACGGCTGGTTTCTCACTTCGCCGCGGTCGGCGGCAGCGGGCGGCCGATACGTTCGAGGACAGCCTTGAGGTCAGCCCAGGTGTCATGCTTGGCGCCGGGCTTGCGGAGCAGGTAGGAGGGGTGGAAGGTGGGCATGGCATCGATCCCCTCGAAGGTGTGCCAGGTGCCGCGCACGCGGCTGATCCCGGTCAAGCCGAGCAGGCCTTCGGTGGCGGTGGCGCCCAGGCAGACGATGACACGGGGACGGAGGAGGGCGATCTGTCCCTTAAGGTAGGGGATACAGGCTTCCATCTCGGCCGGTTCCGGCTTGCGGTTGTCGGGCGGGCGGCATTTGCAGATGTTGGCAATGAAGACCTCCTCGCGCTGGAAGCCCATGGCCTGGATCATCTTGGTCAATAGCTTGCCGGCACGCCCGACGAAGGGACGGCCCTGCGCATCCTCATCCGCCCCGGGCGCCTCGCCCACAAACATCACCTCGGGGTGCGGGGTGCCCTCGCCCGGTACGGTGTTGGTACGGGTCGGGTGAAGGCCGCAGTGCGTGCAGGCGGCGATCTCCGCGGCGACGGCCTCCAGCGTGGCCCAGGGAAGGTCGGCCGGGGGCGCGGGGGGCGACACGGGGGTCGCGGGGCCCGCCGCGGCCGATGGTGGCGGGGTGGCCAGCGCCGCGATTGTAGCCGGATCCATCTCGACCGTGTTACGCCCCTCCTCTACCTCGAAGGCCACGTAGTCCTCGAGGGCGGCAATGGCCTCGGAAAAGGGATCGATGAAGGGGGTCTTACTCATATTCATGGTCTCCATACCTACGGCTCAGTAGTGTCCTGTTCGCTCTGAACATCCAATATCCAACGTCCAAATCCAATGTCCAAGTGAGCGAGGCAAGCGAATGACCACTCCGTAGACTATCCATTCTCCTCTTGCTCTCACTTGGAAATTGGATATTCGTTGCCATTCCCTTCGGTCATTGCTTTCGCTTCGCTCAAGCCTGTCTCCGCTTCGCTCCGGCTGTTGAATATTGGATATTGAATCAGGTCTGTTCTGAAATAAGACACATTATCACATCGTGCGAAGTTTCTCGGACCAGCTGCACATGTCTTGGGGCAGCGGGGCTTCAAAGGTGTGTAGTTCGTTGCTGACGGGGTGCTTCAAGACGAGGTGGCGCGCGTGCAGGAGTTGGCGGCCGGGGAGGCCCAACTCACCGATGGGCTTGTTGCGGCCGTAGAGTGAATCCCCCAGGACGGGATGCCCCACATGGGCCATGTGAACGCGAATCTGGTGGGTGCGACCGGTCTCGATCGTGACGGCCAGCTGGGCGGCCCGGTCACCGAAGGCTTCGGCGACGATGTAGTTCGTGATGGCTGTGCGGCCGCGCGGCGGCTGGGCCGACATCTTCTTGCGATCATGGCGACTGCGACCGATCAGGGTTTCGATGCGACGCTGGGGTGGACGCGGCACGCCGCGCACGAGGGCCGCATACTCCTTGCGGACCGTGCCGGCCTTGAACTGGTCAACCAGGTGTTGCAGGGCGTGGTCGTTCTTGGCCACCACCATGACGCCACTCGTATCCTTATCCAGGCGGTGCACGATGCCCGGTCGCAGCTCACCGCCCACGCCGGCAAGATCTTTGCAGTGGTAGAGCAGGGCGTTGACCAGGGTGCCGGTCCAATTCCCGACGGCCGGATGCACGACCAGGCCGGCGGCCTTGTTGACGACAACCAGATCGCTGTCCTCGAAAAGAATGTCGAGCGGGATATTCTCAGCGGCGACCGTCACCGCCTGGGGCGGCGGACAGGTGACCGTCACGACCGCGCCGGGGCGCGTGGCGGCATGCGGCCGCACGTTGTGACCATCAACCAGGACGTGGCCCTTGCGGATCAAGCCCTGCAGGCGCGAACGGGAGTAGTCGGGCAGCTGCGCATGCAGCCAGGTATCCAGCCGCTGGCCGGCATCTTCAGGCTCAACTGTCAGTTGCTGAACGCTATCCTGAATGGGGGCCTCGCTGCTCATGCTGTCTCCACGGGTTTGGGGGTACGTCGCACCAGCCACCAGAGTGTGCAGCCGGCCGTAAAGAGAGCGATGCTGACCCACTGGGCCACGGAAAGCCCCACCCAGCGCACGCGGTGATCGCCCCGCAGGAACTCAATCAGGAAACGGCCGACCGGGTAGATCAGGAGATAGGTAATGCCCACCATGCCGGGCCGGCGGCGGCGGAACCAGGCCAACAGCACGATGCCGAAGAGGCAGATGTTGAAGGTCGATTCGTAAAGCTGGACCGGATGGACCCCCAGGCTCTGCAAAGCATCCGGCGGGATCTGGCTGGCCATGAGGTGCTGGTGCCAGGCCAGGCTGCGGGCGGGATAGCTGATAGCCACATGGCCACCGGCCGGCGTGCCGTGACAGCATCCGTTCATGAAGCAGCCGACCCGGCCAAACGCGTGGGCCAGCGGCAGGGAGGTCACCACCAGGTCCGCCAGGTCGTAGAAGGGCGCGCGGTGGACGCGGGCGAAGATGAAGAGCGCCAGCCAGGCGCCCAGGAACCCGCCGAAATAGACCAAGCCGCCCTCGTCGATGCGAAGGATGCGGTCCGGGTTGGCCAGGAAATAGGAGAGGTCGGAAAGAACATAGGCGGTTCGGGCACCCACAATCCCGGCGATCATGATCCAGAAGAGCAGGTCGGAACAGAATTTGAAGTCGCGTCCGATCGGGCGCCCGAGAAGCGTCCAGTTGAGCAGACCGGCCATGAATCCGAGGGCCATCATCACGCCGTACCAGTGTACGGTCAGCGGGCCAATAGAGAATAGATCAGGCATCATGGGTCAGGCTCCTCACAGCATCTCGCCAGCATCTCGCCAGCACAGAATCACATGGACATCACGGCCCACCTGTGTCTATTCTGGAACCAGTGTCCAGTAAGCGAGAGAAGTAGAATCTACCTGCCCGGGTGGCGTGTGGCAATCCTTTCCACAGGATACCTGCCGCAAGACCCGCCATAAGGGCGCAGGATAGTTGATAGTTCAACACCATGACTGACGAAAACGAGAACCAGCCGGCCGACGACGAAACGATTATCAGCATCACGGCGGATGCGGTCGACGCGATGAGCTGCGGCAAGTGTGATGCCCAGATCGACGTCTCTGAGCTGGAGTCATTCACCGAAATTGAATGCCCCCAATGCGGTCACCCCGAATGCGTACCGGCACAGCTGGGCCAGTTTCGCCTCTTGCGCCTGCTTGGTACCGGCGGCATGGGCGGGGTATACCACGCCTATGACGAGACGCTGGGTCGCAACGTCGCCATCAAGGTCATGCTCGAGTCGCTGGGTGAAGATGGCGACTTTGTCGAGACCTTCAAACGCGAAGCCCAGGCCGTGGCCAAGCTCAACCACCCGAATATCGCACAGATCTACTCTTTCGGCCAGGCCAAGGGGCAGCCCTACATCGTGATGGAGCTGATCAACGGCCGTCACATGGATAAGATGATCGAGGAAGAACCCACCCTCGACGAGGCGCTGGTGCTGCGGATTGCACTCGAGATTGCGGGCGGACTGGCCGCCGCTGACGAAATCGGGCTGATCCACGGCGACATCAAGCCGGAGAATATCCTGCTCGACAAAAAGGGCAGCAGCAAGCTGGTCGATTTTGGACTGGCCACTTTTGCTCACCAGAACAAGCCGGAAGGCATCTGGGGTACGCCCTATTACATCGCACCCGAGAAGGTCCGCCGCCACCGGGTCGACGCGCGGTCGGATATCTACAGCTTGGGCGCCACGATTTTCCATGCCCTGACCGGCCAGCCCCCGTTCGATGGTGACACGCCGGTGGATGTTGTCAAAGCCCGCTTGAACGCCCCCGCCCCTGCGGTCAGTACACTCCGCGAAGGAATTAATCCCGAGGTCGACCGCATCGTGGCGCGCATGCTCGAAGCCGAGCCCGGCCGGCGTTACCCGACCTACGCCTCGCTCCTGGGCGATCTCAAGAAGACGCTTGAAAAACTGGGCCCCAGCAAGAAGTCGACCCAGGCGGTGCGATCGAAAAAGGTGATCATCCGCAAGCGGGGTGCCCGCCCGGCGTCGAGCAGCAAGAGCGCTACGGGCCCCAACGGCACCCCCAAAGCAAGCAGGATTGTGGTCTCGCGAAGCACCGGCTCCATGTCGACCACCTCAGTTCCGGCGGCCAGGGCTGACAAGAGTGGCGCGAAGGACAGAGCGAACGCGACCCCAAAGAAGCGCAGCAAGGCGCCTCTCGTATTTCTGATCATTCTGCTGATTCTCGGCATGATGGGTGGCGGCGCCTATTTCGGTCTCATAACGCTGAAGAAAAAAGCTATAGCCGCCCTGCAGGCCTTCGAAGCTGAAGCGCTTAAGGCCGAAAAGACGCAGGGCGCCACACTGTGCCAGGACGCCGCAGCCGAGCTGACCACGCTGGCTTCCCTCGAAGCAGAGGGCATGGCCCTGTACACGACCGCTGCCGCGAACGTGCTGACCGTGGAAGCTGTGGCCCTGCCCGCGCCCGTGCCCCCACCCGAGCCGAAGCCCGCCGCCCCGGTCGACACCAATGGTGTGGCCGCGGCCGGCAGCACCAACACCAACGCCGTGGTCGAAGCCGAGATCGCGGCTGAACCGGAGGCTGAACCCGTAGCCGAGGCCGTAGCTGAACCTGAGGCCGAAGCCGTGCCACTCGTGGAGGCCCCCTTGATTGTGACGGTGGGCCAACGCGTGGTTGAAGCGTGTGAGACGGTCATGGGCGCCCACGCACAAGGCCGCCGGTTGGTGGAGAAGGCAGCCGCCCTGGGTGAGACGCTTCAGGAGAGCGAGAACGTCGTTGCCGCCGCCGTCCTCGTGGCCGAGATCGAAGCCGTGACAACTCAACTACCGCCGCTGACGCGCGAGGCGAAGGAAGCCGTGGCCAAGGCGCGTGAGGCCGCCGCAAAGACCACCGAGATTTGTAAGCGCGATGAAAAGGCACGCACGCTGGCACGTGCCGCCGAAGCCGAGGCTGAACGCTTGCGTCTCCTGCGTGAAGAACAAGACCGCCGGGAAAAGGCCCTGCAGGCCAAGATCGATGCCGAGCTACAGCAGGTCGCGATGGCCGAAGCAGGCATCCGCGCGGATGTCGTGGCCTACCGCTACAGCGACGCCGTCCGCCTCATCAAGCGCCGGCAGCGCGAGTTCAAGACCGACGCGGGCAAGGCAGCCATCGCCACAGCGATTGAGCGCTGCGAACGACTGCAGAGCATGAAAACCTTCTTCATCAAACAGATGAAAGATAAGCCGTTCCGCTGGGGATATATCGACGGCCCGAGCCCACTCGACATCAGGACGGCCACTACCGTGGGAATACGGCTTAAAGACCGGACCGTTCGCTGGAGCGACATCTCGACGCGCCAGATGCTCGCCTTTATCCAGCACTTTATCAAGGATGAGGCCCTGTCAGAGGGCATCAAGCTGCGTGAACTGGCCAACCAGTACCTCAATGCCGCCATCTTCTGCTCCATCAATGGCGGACATGCGGCGGCGCAGAAATACGGCGAAGCGGCGGTCAACCTGCTGGCGACGATGCAGGCCGACGTCGACCGCCTCGTCCCGCCCCCGCCGCCCGAAGACGCGGAAGAATAGCGGGCGCGACCAGGAGCAGGTACACCACGCTCCCGCCCAGCACCACGGCGGCCCGCCGCGACAGCAGCGCCTCGATCGGACCTCCCCGCACCACCACGGCCAGCACCACGGCCCCACAGGTCGAGATGTAGAGCGCGCGTAGTGGCGCCAGCCTGAAGGAAGGTAGCTTAACCTTGAGCAGCACACAGGCCGCCACACAGATGGCCGCATGGGTGCACCCCACCGCCATCGCCGCCCCGCGCAAGCCGTGGCGCGGCACCAGGAGCAGGCAGAGGCCGACATTGAGCAGCGGGGCCATGATCATGATCAGCGAGGTGGCGTGGTTACGCCGGCGGGCATTCCAGGCGTTAAAACAGAAGAAGCCCGCGATATAGAGAATGATACCGGCCGAGAGGAATGGCAGGAGCGGCCCCGCCGCCACGAACGTCCCGGAAAAGAGGAGCGTGACGAGCAAGTTCCCCAGCGGCAGCGTCACCAACAGGGCCAACCACAACAGGGCCAGCATGGCGGCCAGGAAGGCCGAACAGAGGCCGGCCACGGCCGGCTCGGCATCCTCCTGCTCCCACAGTGTGGCCATCACCGGTATCCCGACCGTGGGCACGATCATCAGCAGGGAGTAGACAATCTGTACGAGCGGCACGGCCACCTGGTAGACCGCCATGGCAGCGGCCCCCAGGAGAAGTGTGGCCACCAGCTGGTCGGCATAGAGCACCGTCTGCGCACCAATGTTGTAGAGGGCCAGCCAGATGCCCTTGACCAGGTACTGCCCCACCCCGCGCAGCGAGAGAAAGCGGAGCCGCAGCTTCACCTTTCCCGACCCGAATAGATAACCAATGGCGCAGAGACAGAAGAGGCCGCTGCCACCGATGAAGAGCAGCGGGGGCAGTCGGATCGATGCCCCGCCCATGAGCGCAAACAGCAGGATGAGCACAAACTTGAGCACCAGCAGACCGTAACCGGTGATGAAGGCCTTGAACGAGCAGAGCACCGTGAAGAGGTGGCCCTCGAGGCAAAAAAGCGGGAAGAAGAGGGTCATAAGCCGGATGGACCCCACCGCCGCGGGGTAATGGAAGAAGTGCACGGCCAACCAGGGGGCCAGAAACCAGAAGAGGATCGCCCCCACCAGCCCGGAGAGCAGCTTGTAGAGGGCCGTGGCAAAAAAGACATGGTTCACCTTGTCGGCCTCACCGGCCTCGTGGTGTTTCGCGATGGCGATCATGGAGTAGTTGGCTCCGCCCAGGTCGATCAGGATCGCGGCGAAATAGAAGACGGTATAGTTGATATAGAACCAGCCGAAGTCGGCTGGTCCGAGCGTGAGCGCCCAGTGCCGCCGCAGGAAGTAGTTGACCACGCCCATCATCACGGTGCTCACCAGGCCGATAGTCGTGCCTCGTGCCAGGTGTCTATGATGGATGTTATTGGTTTGCGCCATATGAGGGGATGAGCATAGCATAGCGAGACCACTTGGCCACCTAAATGGTAGTGGCCACGTTGAGGTGTGCAACAATCGACTGAGGGTGTTGGATGATCTGGGTTACGGGCTCAAAGGGGATGTTAGGCACCGATCTGGTCGCGGCTCTGAAGCGTGAAGGTCACGCGGTGCTCGAGACCGACATCGAGGTCGATGTCTGTTATCCGCAGGCCCTGATGAACGCCGCGGAGGGGCACGCCATAGACTGGGTGATCAACTGTTGTGCCTATACCGCGGTCGACAAGGCCGAATCGGACGAGACCCAGGCGACCGCACTCAATAGTGATGGGGCCGCCAACATCGCTAGCGTCGCCAGAACGATCGGCGCGCGGATGATTCACATCTCAACCGACTACGTCTTTGATGGCCTGGCCGAACAACCCTATGTCGAAACAGATCCCGTATCGCCGATTGGCGTCTACGCGCGCACCAAGGAGTTGGGCGAACGCCGGGTGACGGCATCAGCTCCCAACGCCTTCATCCTGCGGACGGCCTGGCTCTATGGTGCCCATGGCGGCAACTTTGTCTACTCCATGCTCCGCCTGATGGGCGAGCGGGAAACACTCGGCGTTGTGGCTGACCAGGAGGGTAGCCCAACGTGGACCCAGACCCTCTGCCGCGTCATCGCCGAGATGATCAAGCAAGACGTAACCCAAGGAGGCATCTACCATGTCACCAACCGGGGCCGGGCATCATGGCACGAGTTTGCCGCCGCTATCCATGCACAGGCGATCGAGCACCACCTGCTATCCCGCCCCTGCAAGGTCAATCCGATTTCGACGGAGGACTACCCCACGCCAGCGCGCCGTCCGCCCTGCTCAGTGCTCAATTGCAGAAAGATTGAAGCATTGCTCAACATTCAACTGCCCACTTGGCAGGAAAGCCTGGCGGCATTCATAGCCGTTGAGGCCGCCGCAACACAGCGCTAGTCCTTGATGCACCCGAGATCGCCGGTTACGACGGCGACTTACGGCCACACTTTCCACGGTGCATTCCCAGTCGCCCACATCTCCTCCAGAAGCAATTTATCTCGCATGTGGTCCATACACTGCCAGAATCCCTCATGCCGAAACGCTTCAAGTTGTCCCTCTGCGGCCAGCGTTCGCAGAGGAACGTCTTCGAAGGTGGTGGTATCATCTTCAATCAATGCGAGAACCTGCGGATCAAGGACGAAGAAACCACCGTTGATCCACCCCCCCTCACCCGCCGGCTTCTCATTGAACCCCAACACACCGGGCGCCTCCCCGAGTTCAAGAGCCCCATAGCGGGCGGGCGGGTGAACCGCTGTCACAGTGGCCAGCTTGCCGTGCGCCCGGTGAAATCGCACAAGGGATTCGACATCGACGTCTGAGACACCGTCACCGTAGGTCATGCAGAATGGCTCGCCCTCGACATACTTGGCCACACGCTTAAGACGTCCCCCGGTCATGGTTTCCAACCCGGTATCCACAACGGTCACACGCCACGGTTCAGCGTGTTGATGGTGGACCTCCATCGCATTGGCCTGCATGTCGAACGTCACGTCAGCCATATGGAGGAAGTAGTTGGCGAAATACTCCTTGATCATATAGCCCTTGTAGCCACAGCAGATGACAAAATCATTTATCGAGTGGGCCGAATAGGCCTTCATGACATGCCACAAGATCGGCTGAGGCCCGATCTCTATCATTGGCTTGGGACGGAAGATCGACTCCTCCGTAATACGGGTGCCCTTTCCACCGGCCAGAATTACTGCCTTCACTAAGCCACTCCTTCGTTGCGACTGCCTCGCTCTTGAACACCGCCCGGCGCCCTTCGTGATGTACGATTCTACAGCACAAATAGCAAGAGCCGATTGCCGACCGGTCGTGGAGTGCGCTGGGCAACCAACGGCCATAGATCTAGACTTTCGCCGTATTCGGTCTTAGTGTACACGATGTGCTATCGGTACGGCCATGAACAGGAGCAAGACCATCACTACAGAGAACATTACAGATAACGCCAACGAGACGCACAAGACGCCCGTGGTCACTGTCGGCGTACCCGTCTACAATGGAGAGCTCACAATTCGGGACGCTCTGTTGTCCATCCTCAATCAGACCTATCAGAACGTGGAAGTGATTATCTCGGACAATGCATCAACAGATCGGACGTCTGATATTTGTCGGGAACTCGCGGCGCAAGACAAGAGAATTCACTATGTTCGCCAGCCAAGCAACCGGGGCGCCACGTTCAACTTCAATTATGTACTGGATCACGCCTGCGGAGAGTACTTTATGTGGGCGGCTTGCGATGACAAGCGTTCCCTCGATTTCATAGAAGTGAACTGTGCGTTTCTCGCAGGGCACGAGGACTACGTGGCGTCTACTTCGCCTGCCAGGTTCACCGGGGGTGTTTTCAACGAGCGCAAAATGGGCGACAGCTCACTGGTTGGAACACCATCCGACCGGTTCAAGACATTCTTCTCAGGATGGCATGCCAATGGTCGATTCTACTCCCTGATGCGCACCCGCATCCTCAAGACATGTCCCTTTACGGACCAGCACTACATGGCGTCGGATTGGACCGTGGTTCTGTTTCTCGCCAGCCTGGGAAAGATCAATTGTGCGCAGAAAGGCTGGGTAGAGCTTGGGCGGGATGGTGTGAGCAGAAGCAAAAAGGCGATCAGCATTTTTCAGTCTTCACCCTTGGACGTTATCGTCCCTTTCCACCACCTGTGGAAAGATGTATCTCAGATGGCATCAGGCTATACCTTGGAAGCAAAAACCTGGATACTGTGGGCTATGGTTAAACTGAATCTGGTAGCACTGGCGATGCAAGTCGTCTTGAAGCTCAGGCGACAGTAGGGCGACAATGAACGAACAGAAGAGAGACGCGTATCTGACCGGCATCATAGAGGGGAAGGAGTCCTTGGAGATTCCCATCTGCGATGACAGCAGCACCCGTATTGGCACGATGCGCCCTCTTACCAAGAAGCATATTCAGGACAGCGACATTGCTGAGAAGTTGACCGACTGGAGAAACCGTTACCGAGAGTGCTTCCTGACACAATTCGTAGCCACCCCTGAGCGAACCCGGCACTGGCTGAAAACGATTGCCTTCTCAGAATCGAACCGATTGCTGTTCTTGATTTACTCTGGCGACCTCCTGATTGGGCATTACGGCTTTAGAGACTTGAGTGGCGATTCAGTGCTGGCAGACAATCTTCTGCGGGGAGAACGAGCCGGACACCCTATGTTGATGAAGTATGCGGTTCTTGCCTTGGTCAAATGGTTGTTTGATGCCATGCAGGTTAATGAGGTGTATGGGTACATCTTTGCGGACAACGCAATGGGACTGAAGTTAAACCGAGATGTCGGGTTCGTGAGCACGGACAGGCTGCCCTTGCAGAAACAGGTTGACGGCGACGACATCACATGGATTATTGGCAAGGCCGGAGAACAGAGTCCTGACGATCGTTACTATCAGAAGGTGGTCATAAGACGCGGCACCCCGTTGGCATAGCCATAGGGAGTCGCCGGGTGATTTCTATGCAGGTAAGGAGTTGATGGGTGGATAAAATACGCGAATTTGAGAATGAAGTGCAGCAGAACATTGCCGCTCAATCTGCAGACAAGCCGTTGCAGGCGCAATCGCTGAGATGGAACATCGCATCTGCGAGCCATGGCTATACCTACAATTTCCAGGTGCTGGGTCGCCCCATTATTCAATTTCCACAAGACATCGTTGCGATGCAGGAACTAATCTGGGTGATCAAGCCCGATCTAATCATAGAGACGGGCATCGCTCACGGGGGATCCTTGATGTTGAGCGCCTCCATGCTGGCACTCCTGGATATGACCGAGGCCATTGATGCGGGGCGCCGGATCGACCCCCGCGTTTCCCGCCGCAAGGTGGTGGGTATCGACATCGATATCCGCTCACACAACCGTGCCGCGATCGAAAGCCATCCGATGTTCTCCCGGATCCAGATGATACAGGGCTCTTCCATCGAACCCGCCGTGATCGACCAGGTGCGCTCCATCGCCTCTGGCTACCAACGCATCCTGGTCTACCTGGATTCCAAACACACCCACGACCATGTACTGGCCGAGTTAGAAGCTTATGCCCCGTTGGCCAGTCCTGGTAGCTATTGTGTAGTTTTTGACACCATCATTGAGGACGCGCCGGATCACCTCTCCTCAGACCGGCCGTGGGGCAAAGGCAACAATCCCAAGACAGCGGTATGGGAATACCTGAAGACACATCCCGAATTCGAGATCGATAAGAACATACAAGACAAACTCTTGATAACCGTTGCCCCGGACGGGTATTTGAAGAGGCTTCAATAGTGCGGGCCAGTGACCATCCCAACGAACCTGCGTATTCGTTGGGCAGCCATGCCTGTCAGCTATGACGTGGCATGACTACAACAGGAGGACATGAGTGACAGATCTTGAGAAGTACGACGATACGTTCACGACCAGTTTTTCCATCCAGCAGGAAGACCTCAAGGGGTTGGTCTATCAGGGCACGCCTGCCTGGGATTCCGTTGGGCATATGGGGCTGATAGCCGCATTGGAGGAAACGTTTGATGTTATGATGTCAACGGACGATATTGTTGATTTCAGTTCGTACGAGAAGGGCAAGGAGCTTCTGAACAAATACGATATTACAGTAGCGTAATCCCAAACCCATGAGATGAGAGGGGGGGAGATGGACACGGAAGCAAAAGTTCTGAGAGATCTTAGTGCGTATGACATTCAGCAATACCAACAGAATCGCTACCCGGTTCTGTTCATTGACTATGTCGAAGAAGCGATTCCGGGAGAAAGTGCCAAAGGCTTTAAGAATTTTACGTTCAATGAATGGTATTTCCCCGCTCATTTTGAAGATGAACCCAACGTGCCTGGCTTCATTCAAGTTGAGGCGCTTACCCAGCTCTTTTTGATGACGTTCCTAACATTGCCGGGCAACAAAGGAAAGAAGACGGGGTTCGTGTCCATCGAGAACGCCCGATTCAAGAAGAAGATCATACCTGGCGACAGACTGGACATACAGGCGACGTTGAAATCCTATCGGCGGGGGCTGGCGCGGGGCACGTCTGTAGGCTATGTCAACGGGGAGATGGCTTGCAGTGCCGAGCTGTTCATTGCGGTCCCGGATGTACTGAACCAGTTTACGCCGGCGGGTAAACATTTATGATGCGAGTGGCTGATTACATTGTGGCGACACTCTGGTCCGCAGGGGCCGAGCATGTGTTCATGGTGACCGGTCGAGGGGCTCTGTTTCTGTCAGACGCCGTTGCCGCGCACAAATCTCTCGTGGGCATCTGCCTACATCATGAGCAGTCCGCTGCCTATGCCGCTGTTGCCTACGCACAGTACACCGAGAGAGTCGGCGCGTGCCTTGTGTCAACCGGTTGTGCATCAACGAATGCTGTCACCGGGGTGCTCAACGCCTGGCAAGACGGCGTTCCCTGTGTCTTTGTTTCCGGACAGAACAAGCTCCATGAAACATCACGCCATACAGGAATACCTCTGCGGACCTTTGGGCAACAGGAAGCTGACATCGTCTCCATAGTGGAGCCGATCACAAAGTATGCCGTGATGATCACCGATCCAGAGCGGATCGTATACGAAATGGAAAAGGCGCTCTACCTTGCACAGTCGGGAAGGAAAGGCCCCGTCTGGATCGATGTGCCTCTAGATATTCAGAACATGCGGATAGAGCCGGAGGAACTGGAACACTTCGTGGCCGCGGATGATCAACGGCCCGGCTCACCTTTGCCTGAGGATCTTCAATACATAGCAGAATCCCTTCGCGAGGCGTCGCGTCCAGCCGTGTTAATTGGAGGCGGCATTCGATCCGCCGGGGGCGTCCAGGAGTTGGCTGCATTTCTGGAGGCGCAGCCCATCCCAGTGGCCTATTCAAGCTCTGCGCCCGACACGTATGGTGCCGACCATCAACTTTCAATAGGGTCCGTAGGCAGCATGGGGTGCACCCGGGCCGGAAATTTCACGGTGCAGAACTCAGACCTGCTACTCGTACTTGGCTGTAGATTGTCGTCCATGACGACTGGCGGGACCGCTTGTGAGGCCTTTGCACGAGATGCGAAAGTCATAGTGGTAGACATCGACCCCATTGAGCACTCCAAGGGCACCGTCCGCATCGATCGGCTAGTTGTCGCTGACGTAAGAGAACTCCTGTCGGCTCTTATGAGGGAGGACACCGGGAAGCCCCGTCAAGAATGGCTGGCTAAATGCCAGCACTGGCAGCAGGTCTTTCCACGGTGCGAGGAGCAGCACAGGCTGTCCAAGAAGGTTGATCTATACTGCGTGGCGGAGAGCCTGTCGGAAGCCTTGCCCGAAGATGCCGTTGTCCTCACTGATTCGGGATTGGAGGAGCTCATACTTCCCACGAATATTGGCTTTAAGAGACGACAACGCTGCATCCATCCCGCGTCTCAGGGGTCTATGGGATATGCACTGCCGGGGGTTGTGGGTGCGCACTATGCAAGTGGATGCCCCGTTATTGCGGTCATTGGAGACGGCTCGATAATGATGAACCTGCAGGAACTCCAGACGATTCGGTATCACCGTATTCCGGCGAAGATCATAGTCATAAACAACAATGCCTACGCCATAATCCGCAGAAGACAGGTGGACCTGTTTCGATCCCGAACGATAGGGACAGATGCGGGTAACGGTGTTGATTGTCCCGAGTTTTCTGAAGTTGCCAAGTGTTTTGGCTTCTCGTACCAGAGGATAGAGAGCAGCGCAGAACTGCGTAGTGGACTCACTGCGGTCATGGATATGGATGGCCCCGTGCTGTGCGAAATCATGGGGCTTGAAGATCAGAATTTCATCAGGAGCTCACACACGCGCAATTCGGAAAAGCGTATTGTGCAAAGACCGATTGAGGATCAGGCACCTTTTTTGGATAGGGACCTCTTTTTGTCGGAGATGATAATCGAACCGATAGATCAATGAGCATGGTCAAGGGCGACGGACGGCCAGCCAAGGATACTATATGAGTACTATGGAACTACGTGATTCAACACGACTAGAGGACTTTGGTAGCCCGTACGTTGTTGCGGAAGTCAATGCCGGCCACTCGGGAAACATCGAGACGGCGAAGGCCATGATCTCCCAAGCACAGCAGGCCGGGTGTGACTGTATCAAGTTTCAGTCCTGGTCCGCCGAGACCCTATACTCCAAAACATACTACGATAGTAATCCCATAGCGAAGCGCATGGTTGATGCATTTTCCTTTTCTGAAGCGGAGCTCTCTGAAGCGGCCACGTACAGCAAGGAGTGTGGAATTGCCTTCTCTTCGACCCCATATTCGCTCCGAGAAGTGGATTTCCTTCTGGAAGTGTGCGGCGCTCCGTTTGTCAAGGTGGCGTCAATGGACCTGACCAACACTCCGTTCCTGGAGCACATTGCTCGTTCAGGCGCACCTATTGTCTTGTCGACAGGGATGGGTGAACTGACGGAAATCCGGAAGGCCGTTGACACCATCGTAGGAGCAGGAAACGAAAACATCTGCCTGCTCCACTGCATAGCTATCTATCCTCCGGCGACAGCCACGATCCGACTGAACAACATCCTGGGTCTGCGTGAGGAGTTCCCGGGTATTCCCATCGGCTTCTCTGACCATTCGATAGGCATTGAGATGGCGTCTGCGGCTACGGCGCTTGGCGCGTGCATAATTGAGAAGCACTTCACACTCGATCGACAGAAGATTGGCATGGACAATCAGATAGCGGTGGAGCCGGAGGAAATGGCACAGCTTGTCCAGAACTGCCACAACATACAGACAGCACTGGGGGACCGTGAGAGGGTTGTGCTTCCTGCGGAAATGGCCCAGCGGGAGAAGATGAGGCGGAGCATTGTGGCGGTGAGAGATCTAGAAGCCGGCACCGAGCTCACGGCGGCTGACATGGATGCCAAGCGACCGGGCACCGGGCTCTCCCCCGACAGAGTCGGCGAGCTGGTAGGCAAAGTCCTTCTCCACGACGTTGAAGCCGATACGCTGATTATGGTGGGCGATGTGGCTGAATAGCATCACCCCCGCAGTTAAACAGATAGCCCGCAGAGTAACAGGATACATTGTGGAAGCAGGCCATGACCTTACCAAGAGAGACTAAGAACTTCATTGGTCACGACACGCTAGCCAGGCTCAGTGACAACATCGCCATTGTGTCGGCTAACGGTGAGCAGCATAGCTACGGAGCATTGCTGGCGTATACTGAGAGGTTGGCAGAGCGATTGGAGCCAAGAGCGCTGGTGTTCTGCCTCGCCCAGAATTCAGTGGGATCACTGGTGGGCTATCTCTCATGTATGATGAACGGCACCGTCCCCCTATTGCTGAACGACCATCTGAACCCGGAGTTGCTTGACAATCTAATGGCTCTGTATCGGCCACAGTACCTGTGGGTTCCGCAAGACAACATTCATACAGCGGAGAGCCGTGACTCCGTAGTTGAAATGCTCGGCTACTCTCTGATTCGGTTATCCGACAACACAGGCTATCCACTCCACCCCGACCTGGGCTTGCTTCTAACGACGTCGGGGAGTACGGGCAGCCCCAAACTGGTGAGACTGACGTATGAGAATCTTCGAGCAAACGCCGAGTCCATTGCTGAGTACTTGTCGATTGATTCCAGTGAGCGCCCGATTACAGCACTGCCCATGAACTACACATTCGGTCTCTCCATCATCAACAGCCATTTGATCAGGGGGGCAACGATTCTGCTTACCAACCGCTCGCTCATGGAGAGGGAGTTCTGGGCCTTCCTGAAACAATACAAGGCGACCTCTCTGTCCGGTATTCCGTATTCATTCGAGATACTAAAGAAGCTGCATTTCTTTGACATGGACCTCCCACATCTCAGAACGCTCACCCAGGCCGGAGGAAAACTGAATGATGATCTGAATCGTCAGGTCGCCGAATTCTGCAGGAAGGCTGGCAAACGATTCTTCGTTATGTACGGACAGACAGAAGCAACGGCCAGAATGAGTTACCTCCCACACGAGAAATCCATTGGCAAGCTCGGCAGCATGGGGGTGGCTATACAGGGAGGCGCGTTCTCGCTTATTGACGAAGACGGGAACACGATTGACAAGAGCGATACGGTCGGTGAGTTGGTTTACCGAGGGAAGAACGTATCGATGGGATATGCCGTCTGTGGCGATGATCTGACCAAGGAAGATGAGAACGAGGGGGTTCTCGTAACCGGTGATCTGGCCACCTGTGATGAAGATGGATTCTACTACATCGTCGGAAGAAAGAAGCGCTTCATCAAGCTGTTTGGCAATCGGGTCAACTTGGATGCAACGGAACAGTTGCTCAAGGGGATTACACCTGACTGTGCCTGTACGGGCAATGACGACAGGATGCTGATCTACATCACGAACGAGGACCTTACGAAAGAGGTAAGGCACTTTGTTGCGGAAAAAACAGGAATCCACCCGAGCGCTTTCGATGTCAGGTGTATTGATGCCATTCCCAAGAGTTCGTCAGGCAAAACCATCTACACAGCATTGGCCGTCTAATGGACCTGCACCCCCTATTTGCGATAGATCCCTATTCTCTGAACAAGGAGGACAAATCGGATCTATTGGGTCGCTATCTGAATGACCTCACACAGTATCACCACGAACACTGCCAACCCTATAGACGTATACTCCACGCCATGGGCTATGATCCAGAATCACACCATCCGTGTGAAGCTATGCCATTCCTGCCCGTGCGGTTGTTCAAGATGTTCGATCTCCGTAGCGCCCCGCAGGACAGCATCGTCAAGACCATGACCTCCTCCGGCACCTCTGGCCAAGAGGTCTCTCGGATATTTCTGGACAGGAACACGTCGGCGAACCAAACAAAGGCCCTGACCAGGATTGTCTCCACTTTTCTGGGCACCGCGCGATCGCCGATGCTCATCATTGATTCGGAATCGGTCCTAAAGGATAGGAATCTATTCTCTGCAAGAGGGGCCGGCATACTCGGGTTTTCCATGTTTGGCACGAAACGGGTCTATGCCTTGGATGAGAATATGGAGCTGGATGTAGACCGCGTCATGGGATTCATCAAGGAGCATCAAGGCGAACGGCTGTTTCTATTCGGGTTCACGTTCATGGTCTATCAGCATCTCATTATGGAACTGCAGAGAAGAGGACTGCAGTTGGATCTGAACAATGCAGTGCTGATTCATGGGGGCGGGTGGAAGAAGCTGGTGTCAGAGTCCGTCACGTCGAGTGAGTTCAAGAGAACCTGTGAGCAGGTATGTGGCATCCGGTCGATTCACGATTACTATGGAATGGTGGAGCAGACCGGATCCATATATATGGAGTGTGAAGAGGGACACCTGCATGCGTCAGTGTTCTCTGACATCTTCATCAGACGCCCACATGATTTTTCGATCGCGCCACCTGGTGAACAAGGCCTGATACAGACACTCTCGGTACTACCCGAGAGCTATCCCGGACACTCACTTCTGACCGAAGATGAGGGTGTTCTATTGGGAGAAGACGACTGTCCGTGCGGGCGACGGGGCAAATACTTCAAGGTTGTTGGACGGATTAAGGGCGCCGAAATACGCGGCTGCAGTGACACCTATGCAGATGAACTATAAGGACATCGAGTTTCTCAATGTGACGGAGGCATGGAGCGATGAACGCTTCAGAGCATTGGCCACGATGCCGCCGTTCTCTGATGAAGTGATCGCCTATCTTGATGCACTATCCAGAGAGCTGAACAACCATCCCCGCTTGCGCCGTTTTCCCGATGTTGCGTCGTTGGCCTTCTACTGCAGAAAAGCCAATCTGCTGCAACTGAAGGACGGATACGGTAAGGCCAGCGAAATGAGCCTTGGCAGAGGTGTGGTGTTTCACATCGCGCCGTCAAATGTGCCTGTGAATTTTGCCTACTCATTGCTGGTGGGGCTGCTGTCCGGGAATGCTAATATTGTCAGAGCCCCAACAAAGGAATTTGAGCAAGTGAGCATCATTGTTGATGCCATCAGGAGTCTTTCAGCAAGAGGCAACCATCCCCTGATATCAGAGCGGATTATCATCGTTCGCTACGACCGGCAAAGCCAAGCGACGCATTACTTCTCGTCACTGTGTGATGTGCGAGTCATATGGGGCGGGGACGAGACGATCAAACGTGTCCGGGAGAGCGTGTTGCCACCGAGATCGTTTGATATAGCCTTCGCTGATAGATACTCGATATGTGTGATCAACGCGGATGCGTTCGTTCATGAGGACGCGCCGGAACGAATTGCGACTGGGTTCTACAACGACACCTATCTATCGGACCAGAACGCCTGTACGTCTCCACATTTGGTGGTATGGATTGGAGAGGAGGCGAATGTCAGTAAAGCGCAGTCGGTGTTTTGGAAGGCGCTACATCGTCTTGTAAAGGAGAGGTACCGCTTGCCCCCCGTCTTGGCCATGGACAAGCTGGTGGGTTTCTGCAAACAGGCGATACGGCTGAAGGACATTGAGCGGGTTAAGGCTGAAGACAATCTGATTTGGAGGGTCCACGTGGCCGATTTGCCTCCTGATATCGACGCGTTCCGATGCAAAGCCGGGTACTTTTCTGAATACCACGCAGCTGATATTGCAGCACTGTCCAAGATCATCAACAGGAAGTACCAAACACTCGCTTACTATGGTCTGTCAAAGCAGGATCTGGAAGCGTTTTTCAATCAGGAGAAGCCATGCGGAATCGACCGGATGGTTCCCATTGGGAGCACCATGGACTTCTCTCTCGTCTGGGACGGTCATGATTTGATCAGGATGCTCTCGCGGGCGTGCACGGTGTCGTAACGCCGGTAACGTTTCTCTCCTGCACCCCGTGACAAAGGCGGCCCGGCCACCTTGTGGGCTCTCCGTCATCACACCCTCTTCACTCGGCTGACGTGAGCTTCCCGTGCAGAATCTGCAGCACATAGTCCGCATCATCCCGGGTCATATCAAAGTAGCTGGGCAGGTTGATACCGCGCCCATGCAGATCGTAGGCCACGCGGTTGTGCGGACAGGCGTCATACATCGGCAGCTTGCTGACGGGGTAGAAGACCGGCCGGATATTGACCCCCGCGGCATTGACCGCCGTCACAAGGGCATTGCGGCGCGCTTCGTTCATCGCCCAGCTCGCACCAAACATCACGGTCGGCTGCCAGTAGCTGTTGCGGCAGCCAGACGGCTCCGGATTGAGCGCGATGTCGGGCCACTCCATCAACACCGACCGGTACCAGTCGAAGACGCGTCGCTTGGCGTCGATCAATTCGGCCGCCCGCTCGACCTGACCCAGCCCGAGGGCCGCCTGGATATTGGACATCTTGTACTTGAGCCCGATCTCGTCGACCCAGAACATGATGTGCTTGCCGGGTTTGCGGCCCTGGCTCTCGATCGTGTTGATCGCCTCGACATACGCCTCACGGTTGCACAGCAGGACGCCGCCCTCCCCCGTCGTGAGGGTCTTGGTGCCGTGCATGGAGAAGACCCCCATGTCAGCGATGGCACCCGCCGGGCGGTCGTGATACTCCGACCCCACCGCCTCGGCCGCATCCTCGATCACCGGGATGTTGTGCTGACGGCCGATGGCCATGATGGCATCCATGTCGCACAAGTTGCCATACAGATGCACCACGATGATCGCGCGCGTCTGCGGGGTGATCGCGGCCGCGATGGCCTCCGGATCAATGCACCATGACGTGGCGAGGCTATCGACACAGACCGGGGTTGCCCCCAGCCAGCTCACCGGAAACACGCTGCCGGTCCAGGTCAGATCGGGCACGATCACCTCGTCGCCGGGTCCGATGCCGAGTGCCTTGAGCGCGATGTGAAGCGCGCCGTGACAGCTCGAGGTCGGCCAGACATGCGGGACACCAAAGAACGCACGCAAGGCGTCGCTAAACCGGTTGAGATAGTCGTAGCAGGCGGTGCCCCATCCGTTGGTGACCGCATCGGTCACGTAGTCGATCTCGCGCTGCGTGACCGAGGGCTTGGCGGCCAGGACGGTACGTCGTGGGGACGTGGGGGCGGCGGGGGTCATGACGCCTCCTCTGCGCCTGGCGCGGCGTCCAGTGTGGGCAACGCCAGATCGCGCGCGGAGATGACCGCCGGCTGCGCGGGCCAGGCAATCTCGACATCGACATCGTCGTAGCGAAAACCGCGCACCGCCTCCGGCACATAGGGGTGACTGATGTAGTAGAGCAGCTCACTCTCGGGCTCGAGCGTGAGAAACCCGTGTGCAAAGCCGTGCGGGATATAGAGCGCCTCGCCGTTTATGGCGGAGAGTTCCTCGCCGACCCACCGGCGATAGGTCGGGGAGTCGGGCCGGATATCGACCGCGACATCGTAGACGCGTCCGCGTGTGCAGCGTACGATCTTGCTTTCGCCGTGCGGTGCGACCTGCCAATGCATGCCGCGCAGAGTTCCCGCGGCGCGATTGAATGAAATACTGTGCTCGGGATAGTCCGTCGTGAGCCCGGCGGCCGCCAGCGCATCACGGTCGAACGTGCGCGCAAAGTAGCCGCGCTCATCCACGCTCGGTTCCAGTCCGATGCGCATGACCCCAGGCAGGTCTGCTGCTTCAATCTTCATGGTTGAGTTCCCCACAGGAATTCCTTCGCCACTTGCCACCCGTCACTCGCCACCCTTAGAACACCTCCACACTCGGAATGGGCACAACAAACTGACCGCCCCACTCACGGATGCCGGCCATCTGCGCGGCGATCTCGTCGCGCAGATTCCACGGCAGAATCAGAAGGTAGTCGGGCCGACTCTCAGCCACATGCGCCGGGGCCAGAATCGGAATGTGGCTGCCGGGCAGGTAGAGGCCCTGCTTGTGCGGGTTGCGGTCGACCACATAGGCGATCTCCTCGGTCGAGATGTCGCAGTAGTTGAGCAGGGTGTTGCCCTTGGCTGCCGCGCCGTAGGCAGCGACCTGCTTGCCGGCGGCGGCCGCCTCGTCAAGGAAGGTCTGCAGCTCACGCGCCACCGTTTTGACGCGCGTGCCAAACGCGCGATAGACCGGGACATCCAGCAGCCCGAAGTCGGCCTCCTTGCGCTTCATGGCTTCCACGGAGTCAGCGACCGGCCGGGACGCGTTGGCGTGGCAGGCATAGATACGGATGGATCCGCCATGCGTGGGGAGTTCATCGACATCAAACAGCCGCAGACCATGCATCTTGAATAGGGTATCTACAGTTGAGAACGAGAGGTAGGAGAAGTGCTCGTGGTAAATTGTATCAAACTGGCCGCCCGCGATCAGCTGCAGCAGATGCGGAAACTCCATCGTGATGATGCCGTCCGGCTTAAGGTACACCTGGAGCCCACCGATGAAGTCGTTGATATCGGGCACGTGTGCCAGCACGTTGTTGCCCAGAAGGAGGTCGGCCTGGTGGCCTGCCCCGGCCAGTGCGAGAGCCAGGCCTGTGCCGAAGAACTCCTCGAGGGTTTCAACCCCCTTCTCGCGCGCGGCGTCGGCCGTACTGGCGGTCGGCTCGATACCCAGCACGTTGAAGCCACGTTGATGGAAGTACTGCAGCAGGTAGCCGTCATTGCTGGCGACTTCAACAATGTGGCTCGCCTCCGGGGTCAGGTCGAACCGTTCGATCATCGCCTCGACGTAGCGCTGAGCATGCGCGAGAAAGCTGGTCGAGAAGCTGGAAAAATAGGCGTAGGTGTCGTTGAAGATATGATCGCGCGTTTCGACCGCCTCGATCTGCATCAGCAGACACTCCGTGCAGAGGTAGACACAGAGCGGATAGCGCGGCTCCGCGGCGTGCAGCTGTTCACGCGTGAGATAGGCGTTCGAGAGTGGATGTTCACCGAGATCGATCACCTTCTCCTGCAGCGGAGTCTGGCAGAACCGACAGCGAGGCGCGGGTACAGGCATCGGCTCAGCTCCCCTCTTCAGCGTAGCGCTCAATTTGATCAAGGCAGAGCGCGCGCGCCGCGCCATCGCGATGGTAGTCGCGGTACCACTGGATCGTCCACGCCACCGCCGTAGCGGCATCCAGGCGGGGCTGCCAGTTGAGCCGCGTGGTGGCCGCACTGGAGTCGAGCTGCAGCCAGCCCTCCTCGTGGGGGTGGTCCTGTTCGTCGCTGTGCCAGGCAGCGCCCTCGCCCCATGTCGTGCAGGCCATCGTGGCAACGTCGCCAACGGTCAGCGCGTCGGCCGCGGCCGGACCAAAGTTCCAGCCGGTCGCACAGTCAGCCTTCCCCTCAAGCAGTCGGCGGGCCAGCCGCAGGTAGCCGGCCAGCGGTTCGAGGACGTGCTGCCAGGGACGCACCGCCCCGGGGTAACGGATCGTGAGTGGGTGGCCCTCCGCAAAAGCACGATAGCAATCCGGCAACAGCCGGTCCCGCGCCCAGTCGCCGCCACCGATCACGTTGCCGGCGCGGGCTGAGGCCAGCAGGGCACCGCCCTCGGGTTGCATGAACGAACGGCGGTAACAGGCCGTCACCAGCTCACTGCACCCCTTCGAGTTGCTGTAGGGGTCGGCCCCGCCCATGGGATCCGCTTCCTTGAACGGCACGCCGCGGCCCTCCTGCGCGTAGCATTTATCGGTCGTCACATTGATCATCGCCTTGACCGACGCGCAGCCGCGCACGGCCTCCATCACATGCAGTGAGCCCATGACATTCGTGCGGTAGGTCTCGATCGGATCGACATAGCTCTGCCGCACGAGCGACTGGGCCGCCAGGTGGAGTACCAGCTCGGGCTGGAAGGCATTCATAGCGCTGCGCACCGCATCCAGATCGCCCACATCGGCCCGCACATCCGAGTCGATCAGCGTCCCCACGGTCGCGGCGTCATACAGGCTGGGCGTCGTGGGCGGATCCAAAGAATACCCGCACACCACCGCCCCCAGGCGCGAGAGCATCATGCTCAGCCACGATCCCTTAAAGCCCGTGTGGCCGGTCAGGAAGATGCGTCTTCCTTTCCAGAAGCCCTGGTCTGTCCCATCCGTGTCCATCCGTGTCATCCGTGGTTAAATTCCCTTGCCCGCAGACTCTACCGTTTTGGCCATGACTTGCAGAGTTTTTTTCGCGCACTCGTCCCAGCTGATCGGCTCTTTCAGCAGGGCCGTGGGCTGTAGACGCTGCATGATGCCGATCAGCGCATCCGGATCGGTGAAATCGATCCGGTTGGCCGCCGGCACCCCCAGCTCATCGAAGATCGGAAGGTCTGAACAGAAGATCGGCTTGCGGTAACGTACCGCCTCCAGCACCGGCATGCCGAATCCCTCGAACTGCGAAGGAAAGACGACGGCCTCGGCATGTTGGTAGAGCGAGGGAATGTCCTCGTAGTCGACGAAGCCAAGGTGGGCTACATCACGCTGCAGACCCAATGCTGCGATCTGTTTCTTGAGCTGCCGCCAGAGGGCGGTCTGCATGCCGGAGAACACCAGCGTGATATCATGCGCGTGTCTCACCTTGAGCCGGGCAAAGCAGCGGAGCAGGTCAGCGTGACCCTTGTGGGCGAACGTGGCGGCGGGGTAGTAGAGATAGGGCCGTTCGACCAGCCGTTCGTCCGCGGGGGGCGGCGGCGTGCGATCGAATCCAAGGTGCACCACCTCGATCTTCTCTGCCGCCACGTTGCACAGCTCCACAAGATCGCGCTGGGTGACCTGCGAAATGGCGATAATGCGCTGTGCGCGGGCCAGGCTGCGCGGGTAGATCGTGCGCCGGAAGCAGGTGTCGAAGAGAGGGTAGTGCTCGGGGCGGTGGAGGTGCTGCACATCCACCACGGTGAGGACGGCCGGCGTCTGGATACCGATGGGGAAGATGGACTGTTGTGGAAAGAGGATCACGTCATACCCGGCCGCATCGATCTGACGGGCCAGGCGGGCTGCCCGCAGCGGAGTGAAGGCTTCCATGCAGCGGCCGGCGATCAGCGTGGGAGGCGCGTGCGGAACCAGCTGTCGCCGCGCGCCAGTAGGCAGCTGGTCGGCCACATGGGCTCCGGCGATGAAGGTGATCTCGTGGCCGGATGGGTCCGCCGCATAGATCTCACTCAGTTTCCGGATGTAGGTTTCGATTCCGCCGACGCTACCCGGACGGTAGTTTAAGAGTGACACCGCACATTTCATTCGCGACCTCCCCCCGGCTCACTCCTGAACGGCTGGCGAGTGGCGTAGCGGCGACGGTGGCGCACGAGTGTTGCCCTATCGGCGGCAGGGCCCCAGCCGCTCAGACCGCTTGGAGACACCGGTGCGGCGGAGGCCGCAGCAGAGCCCGTTTCAGCGACCAGGGAGAGGGCCTGTCCTATCCGAATCAGAGCATCGCCATACTGCCCCTGCTCCGCCAGCGCGGCGGCCAGCGCATCAAGCGCCCGGATACTGCGTTCGCCCGTGGCGGTGAATACCTCCATGGCCAACCTCTCGGCCTCGGCCCCATCGCGCAGGGCGTCCTCAGGCGTGGTGGCCAGCAGCCAGGCCAGCTCCAGGCGGAGGGCGCTATGGGAGGGCGAGCTCAGGGCGATGGCCTTGCGATAGTTCGTCGCCGCCTCGGTATAGGCACCGCGACGGGCCAACAGAAAGGCCAACGTCCCGTACCCATTCCCATACCGGGGATCGAATTCAACCGCATTTCGCGCGGCGCGCAGGGATTCGCGGTAACGATGCAAGGCGCCAAGTGCGAGCGCCATATTGTGGTGTGCCACGGCATCTTCGGGTAGGGCCAGAAGTGTGACGGCGATATGCTCCACGGCACCGCTGGCATCGCCGCGGCGCAGCAGCATCCGACCGAGCTGGCCGCGCGCCACCGCGTGGTGCCAGAAGGGATCGCGGGCGGTCACCAGCGACGACTGCTTGCGGTTGAAGCCATCCTTCGTATCGGCAATCAGGTTGCGGATCACCTCTTCGGCCTCCCGGTCGGCACCGCGGTCAAAAAGCGCATACGAGAGCGCGAGACGCTGACGGTAGTTGCCGGGCTGCTTGGCCATAACGTCACGCCACATGGTCTCGCGCGAGGCATAGGCCCGGTTGCGCTGATGTGTCGCCGTAGCCAGCGCGGCGGTCACCCCTATCAGGATCACCAGCCAGATGAGCGGGGCGCGCCGGGCGGGGCGCAGGCGCGTATGGAAGAGGCGATAGCCGGTCAGAACGATGGCGGTCAGAACGGCGGCCAACGGCAGGTACATGCGGTGCTCGAAGGCCGCGTCGGGGGCCGGTAGCAGGCTGGAGGAGGGACCTAGTACGAGAAAGAAGCATCCACCCAGAAACCCCCAGCCGGTGCGGCGCAGCAGGCCCCACAGCGACAGCAGGCCCACGCCCACGATCAGCAGTGCCGCGGGCCAGACCGCGCCCCACCCCGCCGCCATCGGCCAGGCATAGTCGAGGCATTGTCCGGTCGGCCAGACACTCAGGCGCAGGTAGTGCAGGATCACCTCGGTCTGCGTGGCCAGATAGATCCAGGGGGATGCGTTGCTCGTCAGGCTCTGCCCGCCGGCCGCCATCAGATCCAGCATGCGAAGCTCCATCGCGACCAGCACACCAAGGGTCAGGAAAAGGCCAACATGCAGCCCCACGCGCAGGCGTCCCGTGCCGGGCAGGGAGCGCCCCACAAAGATCCAGTCGTAGAGCAGCACCACCAGCGGCGCCGTGAGCATAACCTCCTTGGTTCCCATTCCCAGCAAACAGCAGCCCACAGCCGCCATCGCCCAACCGACACGCCATCCCCTGCGCGAGGCCGTCAAAGCGCGTATCGTGCTGTAAAGCGTGGCCAGAAACAGCATGGCCATCATGGCTTCATAGCGCTGGCAGATATAGGTCACGCTGGCGGTCTGAAGCGGGTGAACCACGAAGAGCATCGCCACGGCGCCGGCGATCCAGACGGCGGGCGCCCCCCACCGTTCGCGCAGGCGCGGCAGGGCGAGCGTGCGGCGGATCACCCCGAAGAGGAGCAATGCCGTCGCAAGATGCACCCCCAGGTTGAACGCGTGATAGTCCGGTACACTGAATCCCGCCATGGCGTAGTTGAGCCTGAAGGTGAAATCGACCAGCCAGCGCGTGCTGAAGAAGATCGGAAAGAGCCGGTCGATACCCCTGTTGTCGGTGATGATGCGGGCATCGTCAAAGATAAAGGGATTCGTGAACGTGTTGAGGTATGCCAACACGCCAACCAGCACAATCGCAAAGGGAATATAAGGAGCAATTCGCGACCAACGAGCCATGCACGGAACCCTACCCTGTGACCGCCACCGTGTAAACTCTGAACTCCAAACAGGTTAGAGTCGGGCGAGGTAGGGGTTGAGCAGGATGGCACCCAGGTTATACGTGCCGTGCAGGGCGATGGCCGCCATGAAGAACGGGCTGCCGAGGGAAACACGCGGCGCGGAGCCATGGGCCATGGTGTGGCGCCAGATTTTGATGAGGCCGACGGAGGCGATGCAGGAGCCGGCGACGTGGATCATGACGCAGATGGTCCAGCGCCAGGCGATCATGCCCGGCGAGGGATCGGGTATATAGACATGCAGGTAGATCAGGTTCTCGATGGCCGCAAAGCCGAGGGCCGCAGCCAGACAGCAGACCACGATCTGCACAGGCGAGCGAAAAGCGTAGGGCCACTTCTCGATGGTGATCAGCGCCGCCGAGATTTTGAGCATCTCTTCGGCGGCGGGCCCGAAAAGGATCATGAGCAGCAGGCCGCCGGCCGAGTTGCCCTGCACCTGGCTGAGAATGGCTCCTACAATAGCCCAGGCGCCCGATCCGAGTGCCAGCGCCAGCGTGATACCCCACGTGGTGGTCGCACTGAGGCGTGCGCGGCCGGCGGCGAGCCACTGCGCATAGGTCTGCACGTGGGCGGGGCGTTCCCCGGCCAGAGCGGGGCTGAGGGCGGGTTCATCCCAGGCGCCCTGCCCAACCGGCAGCGGAGCATCCGCATGGGGGGTCCCGGCACCTGTCGCTGGATCAGACGGATCGGGGGTATAGCCGCCACCGCGGAACTGCGGTTCGTCGAATACCGAATCCGCCTCTTTCGACATACCGGCTCCCGCCATCAGAGCGCATACGCCGTGGCGCTGGCGATCACGCTGACCACGACCATCTTGCGTTTCTGATTGGTCGTTATGTTGCCCGCAATGTCGGCGGTCTCGAGGCGCAAGTTGCCGATGGCATTGAATCCCTGCGCATGGGCCTGCTCCATAACGCGCAGCGTGGCCTCGCGCCGCGCCCGCATCTGGAGCGATTCAAACGAGCGCACCTCGCCTCCGACCAGATTGCGCAGAGCGGCCAGTAGGGTCTTCAGGTAGTCGCTCGCAATCGAGGCCTCACCCACGATCAATGCGGGGACAGGGGTGGATTGGGCTCCGCCGGGGAAGCATTTCAGATTCGAGACGATCATGCCCTGCAGGTCGGCTTCGCGACGCTCAAGCGAACACAGGTGTTTGCGTTCGGTATAGCGCCCGGCCAGAAGGCCGAGCAAGACCATTCCGCCCACAATCCCGAGTTGTATGAATAGACCGATCAATTCATGCATAGCCGTGCTCCCTCAGGTGGTGGGGATCTCGGGCGGCGCCACGTCAGCCTGCACGTTGACGGCCGTGCCGTAGGCGTAGAGTTCTGCCGCACCGGCCGTGACAGCACTGGTTGAAAAGCGGACATTGACGACGGCATCAGCCCCGAGCTGCTCAGCCTGGGCGAGCATACGCTCCAAGGCTTCACGACGGGAGTCGGTCAACAGTTCGGTGTACCCTTTCAGTTCACCGCCGACCAGGTTTTTGAACCCGGCCGCAATATCTCGTCCGGCGTGCTTGGCCCGGACCGTGTTGCCCTGCACCATGCCCTTAACCATCGTGATGGTGTGGCCTGGAATCGTCTCGGTATTCACAACAATCATCGCATGCTCCTCTCTGCACTGTTTCCCCGACAGGTCGATCGTTCGAAGATAGCAGGGCGGTGGCAGCGTGGCGAGAGAGAATGGCCCCATTCATACAGCCGCCGCGCCGGGCTACGCCTTGTGCTCGATGGGGAGCGAGATGGTGAAGGTGGTGCCGCGGCCTTCGATTGAGCTAACGTCGAGCTGGCCGCCATGCTCCTCAATGATCTTCTTGGTGACCGGCAGGCCGAGCCCCGTGCCTTTGGCTCCCTTGGTGCTGAAAAACATGGTGAATAGCTTGGCTTGTGTGGCGTCCGACATACCGCAGCCGTTGTCGTGGATCGTGACGCAGATCGGGTCATCCCCGGTGCCCCCGTCTGTTTCCACTCTGACCTCACCGCCCGCCTTCGAGCAGGCATCCATCGCATTGGTCACCAGGTTGAGCAGGCAACGGCGAAACCCCTTGGCGTCCAGCATCACAGCAGGCAGATCCGGATCCGCCTTAAAGATGACACTGACATCGTTGCCAGATTCATCGTGTGCCCCCACATCGCACATCTCCTCGCAGAGGGCATTGAGGTCGGTAGGGGCGAACTCTGCCTCGCGCGGCTTGGAGAGGGTCAGAAGATCCCAGACCAGCTTCTCCATGAAGTCGTTCTTCCGTTTGATCACCTGCCAACCGGTGTCGATCATGCCGAGATCCTGCATCTCCAATCCCTGGTCCACCACGTAGGAGCCGGTTTTGACGCCCTGCAGGATGTTCTTGATGCAGTGCGACAGGCCTGTGGCCGTCTCGCCCATGGCGGCCATCCGTTCGTTCTGGACCACGTGACGGTGCAATTCGGCATGGGCCAGTGCGGCGGCCACATCGGCCGCGGCGATCCCGAGAAGTTTCAGATCAGCCGAGCTGAACCCCGCGGCTCGCCGGATCGCATCCAGATAGATAGCCCCGTAGACCTGGTCTCGATAGACGAGTGGGGCGATCATGATGGAGCGGATCCCGAGATCAACAATGCTCTGTGCCGCCGAGAAGTGGCCGTCGTCGCCGGTGTCGCGGCAGAGCAGAGCTTCGCGGTTCTTGAACGCCCGCTCCAGCGCGGTGTCGGACAGCTCGATGGCATCGCGGTCGTCACCGGTCCGCTGTTTGACTGCTCCGCGGCGGATCTCATCGGCACCCCCATCACCGAGGAGGATCATGCCGCGATCGGCGGCTTCAAAGATATCAAAGAGGACCGCAAGAACCTGCTCAAGCATTTCCGACTCATCGAAGGTTCCCGTGGTGGCGCGGGCGATTTCATAGGTGGCCTGGAGGCGTCGTGAAATGTCGACGCTGTTCCCCGCCGCCATGGGGGCGTGCAGGCGTGAGAGGTCCAAAGAGGCCAGGGCGCTGAGTGATGCTGCCTGATCACCGTTGCCCGCCAGCGGGGGCGACGGCAACGGGGAGGTGGCCCCCGTGTTGAAGGTCAGCCGGAATGCGCCCACGTGGATGATATCGCCGTCCGCGAGTGCGGTCGTGGCGGTGCTGAGGGTGCCGTTGATGTATGAGCCATTGTGGCTGCCCTCATCCTCAAACAGCCAGCGCGCCGCATCGCGGCGGATACGG
Organism: Verrucomicrobiota bacterium; assembly: GCA_018648805.1. GTDB lineage: Bacteria > Verrucomicrobiota > Kiritimatiellia > UBA8416 > JABMPJ01 > JABMPJ01. The sequence goes on along the minus strand of JABGQM010000014.1, from coordinate 44,518 downwards.
GCATGCTGGCGGGATACTTCGGGGGCAGGAAGTACGACGTCACACTCCGCCACACGCCCGAGCACCGCCACATCGCCAAGTTCAAGCCTTTGACGGCCTGTACTGGTCTCCCATGTGAGAACAGCCATCCTCGCCCCGCCATTCGTTTAGTCCATCGCTCTCACCTTAGTCATCACCACCCCCTCCAGCAAGCTGTTCTTTCCTTTCCTCCCACGTACTCTTACTCCTACTCTTACTCGTTGATCTCTCCCACTGACCTCCGCTTGCCCTCCATAGCCCGACTTGTCCCCCGAAGCTCGCAGAGCGAAGGGGGAAGGGCGACGGAGGGACCACCGATCTCCTCTTCCCCAATTTCCTTGCGCCCTTACCCCCCCTCACCTACAACACATGACAGCTGTTGAGGGAAGGATGAGGATGAGCGTAGCTAAGATCATTGCACGGCGGCGGAGCTGCAGGGCCTACACGAGCGCCCCCGTGCCCCGCGGGCACATTGAACAGGTGCTGGATGCCGCGCGTCTGGCGCCGTCAGCCTGTAACCAGCAGCCCTGGCGGTTTGCCGTGGTGACAGATGTGGAGCGCAAACGCACCATCATCGAGCAGGGCTTCAGGCCTGGACTTTCCATGCCGTGGGCCAATCACGCACCCGTACTGATTGTGCTCGGAATGAAAAAGTCACTCCTCGTGCATCGTGCCGCCGTAGCGATCTCGAAAGTTGACTATCCCTGGATCGATATCGGTATCGCCGGCGAGCACCTTGTGCTGCAGGCCGAGGAGTTAGGCCTCGGCACCTGCTGGATCGGCTGGGTCAAGCCCGCCCGAATCAGGAGGCTCGTGGGCTGGCCCTCCGACGTTCATCCCGCCGCCGTCATAACCCTCGGCTGGCCCGAGAACCCCGATGCCCCTCCCCCCCAACGTCCCCGCAAAGATCTTTCGACCCTCGTGACGTGGCTGGCGGAGTCCTAGACGCGCCACCCCTTATCGCACGCGCTCCATTCGCCCCCTTCGACTAGGCACTGTGGTTCAGGTACGCGGCTTCCAGCTCATCGCCGCGGCGGACCTCGCTGACCCCTATGCCTTGATCGATGAGCACGCGCAGGACACGAGCGTTAACCTGTTCCGCGTTGTGGGTGGTGTGGGGATAGTTGCAGACCAACGTGCTGTCGTTCTGGCGCCATTCGAAGTCGGCGTCAGGCAGGGCATCCGCCAGCGCATCCAGTGGAAGCGGGTCGGAGACCAGCCGGTAGTGCATCGCATGGGAGCGGCCGGTTACGGCATCCGTGAGACCCTGATGCACCACGCGACCCTCTTCAATAAAGGCCACATGATCACATATCCGCTCGATCTCATGCAGGTTGTGCGAGCTGATGATGAGCGTCTGGCGGCGGGGACGACGCTTGAGCAGCTCACGCATACTGACGACCTCCTTGGGATCCAGGCCACTCAGAGGTTCATCGAGCAGGGCCAGTTCGGGGGAGCCAAGAAATGCCTGCGCAATCACCAGCCGCCGGCGCATGCCGTGGGAGAGCGCACGGATCTTAGATCGGGCACGATCAGACAGGTGAACCCAGCGGAGCACTTCCTCAACACGTTCGGCAATCTCCCGACCCGGAATGCCCTGCAGGCGTGCATAGAAACCCATCAAGTCACAGATGCGGGCATGCAGAGGCAGTTCCGCATCCTGGGGCATCAGGGAGACGCGACCGCTGTGGACACGGGCGTCGAACGGACCTTCGTCCAGCAGGTCGATGGATCCCTCGTTGCTCTGCATAATGCCCGCCACAACCGACATGGCGGTGGTCTTGCCGGCACCGTTGCTCCCCACAAGCCCGAACGCACTGCCAGCCGGAACGGTCAGGCTCAGCCCGTCGAGGGCCGTACGGCGCCCGAAACGCTTCACCACACCCGACATGTTGAGTGCCGCGTCCAATACAGGCTTATCTACGGGGCAGGACACTAGCCCCCCCGTTTCGAAAATACCGCGTATCCCGCAAAGAGATAGGCCATCCCCAACGCCACCAGGTAAAGACTGCCGTTAAGGACATAGGCAGGCTGAAGTCGCCACAGGTTCATCTTCTGGTTGATGGGGAATATGAAGTCCGCAATCTGCCAGAGCTGCCGCCATCCCTCCCCAGCAAAATGCCTGGCCATGACCGAGAGAACACCCATAACAATGAGGACCACCAGGCCCAGACCCATGGCGTGATACGGCGACCGGACACTCTGCGAGATGCCCAGTGCCAGCCCTATGAAGGCGAGTGAGTAAATCCATGCTTTCCAGCCATAGAGCACCATCCAGCGCGCGGTTTCGAGATCACCCGCCGATGCCATACGGAAACGCGCCAGACACCAGGTGCCGATCGCACTCAGCATCAGAGCCAGCAACACCTCGCACGCCTGCCCCATAAACTTGCCCAGACACCAAGCCGGGCGGGAGGTGCGCGTCAGGACATAACGCACCGAACCACTGCTCACTTCCTCGGCGATGCGCCCGGCCGCAGAGAGCATCACGAGTACCGGCGTGAATGTAAACGCGAGCCAACCGTAAATCACGGCGATCGGAGGTACCGACAGAATCTCGAGCGCGATCTCCTTGTTGCCCACCAGGCCAATGACCATGCGGCGAAACGTCTTGGATCGCCACAGAGCATCCGTGACGGCCCCGGCCGAAGATGAGGCCGGCAGGGCAAGCGTATCGGCAAGCTGGGTCTCGAGCTTATGCATGGCCGAAATGAAACCGTTGCAGGTCAACATCGCACCCGCGAGGTAGAGCAGCAGCAGAATCACCACCCGCCGACTGCGAACCGCATCGGCCAGCTCGTAGCGCAAGACAACCCAGACGTGGCGAAGAAAGGTCTTCATACCTAGTGTTTGATCATCCCTTCGCCCAGTTCGTCTTCAACATCTACCAGGGGCAGCGCTACGGAGGGATCAATAAAGTCCGTGACGCTGAATTTCTTACCGGCATCCGCCCGCCAGTTGGGGGGCATCGACCCGTCGAGTTCATCGTATGTTGACGCTACGCTGGTGGTGAGATCCCGCATCAGTTTCACGGTCTGCTCCTCACTCACGGCCTCCCCGCTCTTCACCTGCTGGGCAAACTGCTCGATCGAGTGGGCCAATCGAATATTCATGGCGGCAACCAACACGTCGAATCGGGTCGCCTGCTCGGGAGCCAGGGCCACGTTGGCCACAAACGTGGAGCGCGCGATGTCGCAGCGCGCTTCCCACACCTCCATGGCTTCTTGGATGCCATGCTTCATCGACCGACCGCGCGATGCATTGTTGGTTTTTGATGCCGCGATCTCGGGCGCAGGCTGGTCTGAACCCGCAACCGATGCATCGGGAACAGGGGTCTCGGGTTCGTCCTGCTCCGGCACATCGACGCGGTCAGGCGTGGGTGAAGATTTAGGGATACCCAGCATCTGCGTGACACCCGTGAACCCGGCCCGGCGTGGAGCGCGCGCCGAGAGCGCCCGTTGCGCCACCTTGAGATCCTCGCGCACCGTGCGCAACTCAGCCTTGGGTAGCCAGCCACCCATCATCCAACCGAAAATCAAAATAAACGGAAACAGCATCCACGATTTCATTGTGCGACCTCTTGCATACCCCGCAACGCAACGAACAGTAGAACGGAGTCTATGAGACTCTCCTCCCTGAAGTCACGGCGAATATGAGTCCCGGGCTGACCCCTTGACCCCACGTGTTCGCCATGTGATGATGGGCCAGCCGTTGCCCCTATTCGGGTGCTCGACTGATGAAGATAGCAGATGCCCGCTGGGGTATCTAGGCACCAATAGCATGCGAGCACACTACATACAGCACGTTCCGTTCGAGGGGCTGGGGAGCATGGAGCCCTGGCTGACGTGCGCCGGCTATGAGGTCACCTGTACACGCCTGTGCGAGGGCGAGCCGCTGCCCGAACTGGGCGCACTCCATCTGCTGATCGTGATGGGCGGTCCTATGAGCGTCAACGACGAGGACGTCACTCCCTGGCTTGTGGCGGAGAAGACGTTTATTCGCCGCGCGATTGAAGCGGGCCTGCCGGTCCTCGGGGTCTGCCTCGGGGCACAGCTCATCGCCAGCGCGCTGGGGGCACGGGTCTATCCGAATGCGGTCAAAGAGATCGGCTGGTTTCCGGTACAGGGCAGCGCGGCGACCCACGCAACCGGTTTTACATTTCCATCTGAGTTCGAGGTATTCCACTGGCATGGCGAGACGTTTGATCTGCCCGCGGGGGCGGTTCGGCTGGCGAGCAGTGAGGGGTGCTTGAACCAGGCTTTCCAGATCGGTCGGTCAGCGATCGGATTGCAGTTTCACCTCGAGACAACCCCCACTGCGGCCGCCGCAATTGTAGCCCACTGTGGCGACGAACTGGTGCCGGCGCCCTATGTGCAGTCCAAGGCAGAGATTCTGCGCGACGTGCCCGAGCGATACAGCGCCATCAACGAGCTGATGGCCGCCCTCCTGACCTACCTCACCGCCTAACCTGCATAGGTCACGAGGCGGATCGGGGTTAAAACGCGGCCTTTACCTGCACGCCCTTCTTTCCGCTGCGACGCATCTGGTCGAACTGGTGGATGTTGAATGACTGGATCATGTCGTTGGATATGCGCAGGTTCTTCTGGTAATCCATCGATTCGAGCTGCGCGGGCTGCGGCGAGGGCTGGTTGGGCTGTTCCTTGGGCGCGCCCAGCCAGGTGTCGCCCCGATAAAAGGCGTAGCGCGAGCCGGCATCGCGCGCAATAACGGTGGCCTCACCGCGGATGGCGTCGGCAATGAAGATGCCACGCAGATCCGTCTCCCCATCCTTGAATTCGGTGTTGGCGGCGCCGATGGCCTTGACGTGGACCTCGGGGCAATACACGTCATCCACCGTGTCGCGGACGTTGACCCGCACGCGTCCGCTGCCGCTGTCCTCCTGCACTTCCATCGTAAGGGGGGTCACCAGGACCAGGCCGCTCGTGAAGAGATCATCGCCACGACAGATGATGAGGTAGGCGCCTTCTTCGGTGAGCGCAAGCGGAAGCTGCTTCGTCTTATCGGCGTAATCCTCACCGTCACCCAAGGCGACGGTCACCTCATGCCCGGGGCTGATGCCGGCGAGCTGGATGCGGGTGATGTTGCTCAGGTTCTTCTCCTGAAGATACAGCTTCATGAGATCCACCCGGTAGACCTGGAGGTAGGCCTCCTTGATGTTGCGGTAACTAAGATCGCAGAACACCTTCTCACCGGGGGTGAAGATCTTGACCTCGTCCATGGAGATGTCCTTCTCCCTGAAGTACGCGATGGCCTGTGCGGCATCCGGGTAGTTGTCCTGCACCTTCTCATACCACTCAATCGCCTGGCCGGGATTGTTGCGGGCGTGGTGGATCTGTCCCACGATGTACTGTGCGAACGTCTTGTCCTTGCTCGTGCCTTCGGCCACGTGGACCCCGGCGTCCAGCGCCTTATCGTAATGACGTTGCCAGAAGTGGCCCAGAGCGACCAGGTAGCGGAAGCTGCTGGCCAGGGGACTGTCCGTATAGCGGGCCTCGAACCGCTCACCCAGTGCGACCACCAGCGGGTAGTTCTTGAGATCCAGCATGGCGTTGGCCAAGCTGAAGGCCGCATCGTCGGCGAGCGGATCGTCCGGGTAGTGCGCGAGGAACCGGTAGAGTAGCTCCGTGACCTCCGTGAGCATGGTGATGCGGTCGGGCTTCACACCGTCCTCTTCCGGTAGATCGGCCGCCCCGGGCGCCTTGCTGTAGAGAGCCTGCGAAAGGGCGAAGAGCGAGGCCACCACCTCGGCGCTGTCCGGATATTCGCGCCACAGACGCTTCTGGTAGTCGATCGAGCCCAGGAAACGACCCTCGTCTTCGAGCACGGCACTGACACTTGAATCCGTGACAAAGCTGGCACTGATGGTGGCGCGGTAGACGAGCCAGGCGCGTTCGAACTCCCCGATGTCGCGATAGGCTTTGCCCACCACCAGGATGCGGTCGTAGGGGATCTCGAGCTCGGGGTAGCGCTCCCGCAGGATCTCAAACATCTGAACCACTCGGGCGGCTTCATAGTGTTCGTCGGCGGTATAGATCCAGAGCAGCATCCGCGCGAGCTCACGCTCGTTGTAGTCGTCATCCTGCTTGAACAGCTCCGCCAGATACCCCAGGGATTCACCATACAACCCGTCGTTGAAGTGCAGTTGCCCCAGCTTGTAGAGCTCAGCCTTGTTCATCCGGTAGGGGTCGTCAGACGCCTCGCCCGGAGCCAGGACGGCCAGCGCGCCGGACGGCCCTATGTTCATGAGATGCGGGCGCAGCCCGTCCCGCATCACGGTCGGCAAGGTGCGGTAGTCACCCGGCGCGTAGCCGACCAACTCGTAGCGTATGTCGTGCGCGTACTGGTTGGGCTGGTACGTGAACGTGATGGTGTTCTCGCCCACCTCGTAGCGCGCAAAATCACCACTCACCGACCCCTCCACCAGCATCGTGCCGGCCGGCAGCGGCTCCTCGATAACGAGGTAGCCGGTGTACGACCGTTCGTACACGTCCAGCAACACGTCAACGCGCTGGCCGCTTTCGAGATGGCGTACCGGCGAGGTGCTCCGTACCCCGATGGGACGGCCGCGATACTCACGCTGGGCATGGTAGTAGTGACGTGCCCGGACGTACGGGTGGGTAATCGTGCGGGGATTCTTGAGCTCGGGCGAGAACCCGCGCAAGGTGGCCGCATAGGCATACGCGCCGTGCCCCTGCATGCTGAACGTCACGCGATTGTCCGCGGTCACAAGGGCCGCATCCGGCACCTCGAACAGCCGCGTCTGCTGCGTCTGCGTGCTGTCGATGGTGCCGATCTCCTTGTCGTTGGCCCTGACCGCCACGCGGTAATCTGTGCGGCGGTCGTCGCCCTCGCCAAACCAGGCCGCCAGCGCCGCAATGGCGGGGCCGCGGGCCTTGGCCGGATTCCACCCGAAACAGCCGCGTCGACCCAGCAGGTAATCAGCCGCCGAGGCGCCCGCCGCGGCCTTAGGCCGGGTCTGCGCCAGCACGAGCAGGCTCAGGGCGGTGGTCTCCACATCGTCATGCAGGTAGGGATGACGGGCCGCGTGCTTCCAGTAGACCCGCTTGTGATCGTCTGCCCCGGTGGTGTCTGTCTTCGCTTCCAATAGCGCCGCCAGCTCAGTCGCGATCTCCGGGCGCCCCTGGTTCAGAAATGCCAGAGCCGTATACGCCAACGCCGTCGTACCCAGTTCGTTGCGGGCACGGTAGAGCCGATTCAGGCTGGCGAACTCGGCGGCCTTGGTGACCGACAGTCCGTGCAGGATCACGGCCTTGCCCTCGTGATCATTCGCCCCGAGACTCTGGAAGCGTTTCTGCAGATAGGTCGTGGCTTTCTTGATCGTATCCGGATGCACCGCAATACCCGCCTCACGCGCGGCAACGAGTCCCCAAAACGTCCGGCATGAGGACGGCCAGTCCGACACCTTGCCCGTGGCGCCGTGCCACGACCATCCGCCGTCGGAACGCTGCGCCGCCACCAGACCGGCCGTCAGGCGCCGGCACTTGGCCACCAACGCCCGGGTCGTTTCCGCCGGTGCCTTGCTCCGGCGTCCATACTCAAGCGCACTTGCCGCCGCCAGCAGCTCACTGCCCGGGCTCTGTCCAGATGGCTCCATGCGCGGCCCCGGCAGCGGGACCGGCTGCGGCGACAGCGCCATTTCGAGCACCGCCTGCTGCAGCGCCGGCGCCACTGTGACCGTGAGCCAGCGGCGTGTATACTCAGCTTTGGGCAGGCGCAACAGCGCCGTCGCGTCGCCCCGCGCCACGCCACCGGCGTGGGCGGCATACTCCATGCCCCATGGGCGCACCGGCACGGCCAGTTCGAGGGCATCCTGCATGTCCTTCCGTCCACCAGCCCGGGCCGTGACCTGCAACTGCAACCCGTCCACCAACGGTACCTTTACGCCCTCAAACACCACCGTGGCGCCACCCGCATCCGTGAGCGTGACGTTGGCTTCGCGGTGGGCCAGATTACCGTCGCGGCCGGTCGCCCCGATATCAAGCGTCACTGCCACGGGCCCCGTGTAGTCGGTCAGGTTGTGCACCTTGGCCAGCACGCGCAGCGTGTCGCCTTCGCGCACCGCCGCCGGGGCTTTGATCTCCACAAAGAAGTCCTTGCGGGTCAAGGTCTGGGCCTGGCCTTGGCCCACCAGCGTGGCGGGCGTACATCCTCGCGCCGTCAGACGCCATTCCGTGGTGGTCTGTGGCATCGCCAGCTCGACTGTGGCCTGCCCTTTCGCATCGGTCACGACCCCCGGCAGCCAGAACCCCTCACCCGCGACCTCACGACGTGGCGCAGAGGCGGAGCTCAGGCCCGACCGCGACCAGTAACCGGCGTGCTGTTGGTTCGCGACGTCTTGCTGTAGCGTGACCCTACTGTTCCGAGCCTGATTGCGGTCCAAGCCCGCGACCCCGCCGCCAAGACTGAACTGCCCACTCAAGACCCTCGACCCATTCACAATCATCGGCGCATTGGCAACCTGCACGCCCCCGAAATTGACGAACTGGGCCGATTGTTGAACCTGTAGTTCTTGCAGTCTCCGGGTGTCTTGCCTGCGTTGCTGCAGGCGTTCGCCTTCGGCGAGGACCTCCTTGATCACCTTCCGTGGCGCGGCCTCGTAGCGGAAGGCACAGGTCGCGCCCACGCGGAACTCCGCATGGCGTTTTGCGACGTCCTGGAAGAAGGCCAGGATCGGCGGCGTCCGGTCCGGATAGGCCGCGAAAAGGGCCTCGTTCACCAGCGCCAGGCTCAGTTCCGCCTCGACCGGCTGGCCCAACTGATCGGTAACGGTGATCTCTACCTCTGCCTGCTCGCCCGGCCGGTAGGCCTGCTTGATCGGACGAACGGTCACGTTCAACTGACGCTTCACCGTGAAATCCTTGCGCGCCGTGCGCAGGTCGCGCCCATCCATCGTCGCCGCACTGATCCGGAAGTTTGGGAAAAGGTCGTGCCCAACCTCGAACCTGACCGGCGTGTACCCTTTCGCAAGATCCACCACCTCGTAGCGCAGGATCTCCTCGCCCTCGTAGGTCAGCAAGGTCAGGGTCGGTTCCATGCGTGAATGCAGCTTGACCGTTGCCCGGGCCCCAACCTTCAGTTCGGCCGTCTTGGCAAAGAAGCGCAGGCGTGTGGCATCGTCGTCGCCGGACACCTTGAGCGTGGCGTCGGCAGTCACCGTCTGGTCATGGCGGTCCGGACCGGACACCCGCAGGATGTAGTCGCCCCCGTCGGGCAGCTCAAGCGCGAGGCGCGCGGTCCCGGTTTTGACATCCGTGACCACGGCGTGCTCCTGTACAGTCGTTTCGGCGGGCGGGGCCTGGGGTGGCGCCAGCCACGGGATCAGGTCCAGGACCCGGTCCTGTGCGCGCGGAATCCGGCGCAGCACAGACAGCGTGAGTTCACGCCCGCTCGGCGTGCCGTCGGCGGCGGTGGTGGTGATCTCTACGTCGACCGGTTCGCCCGCGACGATGAGCGGCTGGCTGGGTTTAACCTCGGCCGTGAATCCGAGCAACGCCAGGAAGGCCTGCTTGCTGGTCGACACGTTTTCGGCCGTCAACGTGGCGGTAAAGGCCAGCCCCTGACCGGGCGTCATAGCGGTGGTATCGAAGACAAAGGCGACCTCGCCCTTGGCATCTGTTTCGACCGTGTACGAGCGTCCGTCCGGAAGCTGGTAGCGCAGCGGCGCATTGGCCACCGGCTCACCCCAGTAGTAGGAAGCCGAGATGGTGCCCGCGACGGTCTCCCCGCGGAAGTAGACATCGCGCGGGAGGTCGAGTGCGAGGCGGATCTTCTCCAGCTTGAAGCGCTGCACCTCGAATGTGCCCGTGAACTGCAGGGCGGCCTGATGCTTGCGTTGCAGGCTGGCGCGGACGGTATAGGCACCCAGACCTGCGACCTCCGCCAGGTCGAACTCTGTGGCAAAGGTACCGAACTCGCTGAGCGCCTGCTCTTCTTCCCGGATCATACGGCCCTGGGCATCCGTGACCGTGATGGTGAAGGGCTCGGTAGGAATCGTGTAGCTGCCCTTTATCACATCGCGCAGGATGCCGCGCACCGCCACATGCTCGCCCGGGCGGTAGACCGGTCGCGCGGTATAGATGTAGCCGCGCGGCGCCAGCCCGCTGCTGAAGCCCAGCCCTTCCAAGTTGAGATTGTGCGATGCCACATGCCCGTCCGCCACGGCCAGCACTCCGATTGCACCCAGTTCCTTCAAAACGTCGAAGGTGTCTGTATAGACCCCGTCCTTGCCTGTGGTGCCCGTGCCGAAGATGGCCTCGCCATCGCTGAGCAGCACCTTGACATCCTTCGCCGGCCCTCGCTTGAGCCGATTCTGCACGAACACCAGCGCCTGGCGGCGACTGGTCTTCACGATCAAGTCAAGATCCGAGCGGATCACCAGCGTCGTGGCTTCCCAGTCCTCCTCGCTGATGGTGACGACGTAGGCACCCGGCGCGTCTTTCTCGAACGGAATCTCGATCTCGCTGGTCAGCGGCTTGTACTTAGCATAGCCGTCGATGTCCAGCTCCCAGGTGCGGTCCGGTTCGATCAACGAGACGTCCAGCTCCTCCACGCCACGCGTAGCATGAATCTTACGGAAGTAGGCCTCCACGTTGAGCCGGTAGGTGCGCACCGTCACCTTCTCGATGTTGCGCGTCTTGAGTTGAACCGTGGGCATTTCGCTGGTACGGAACCTACGCTCGGTACTCAGCTTCAGGTTTTTGCGGGTCATCTCCGCGATACGTTGCTGGGCTTGGCCCGCGTAGGAGCCCCAGGTCAGGCGGCGGAACGTAGCCAGGGCCTTTGCCTGTGCGTCCAGGTGCTCTTCCTGAACCGACCCGCTGCGGAACAGTGCCAGCGAAGATTCCTCTGTGTTGGGATACTTGCTGATCAGGCGGCTCCATTCATCAATGGCCTCTTGGTAGTGCGCCTTGATCGCAGCCGGATCCCCTTTCGCATCGGCCAGTTCCCCAGCCTGTGCGTGGTGGATCTGGCCAAACGTAAAGAGGATTTGGCGGGCCCGGCTGTCGAGCGGGTGGGCGCGTAGGAAACTCTCGAACAGCGTGCGGGCCGTCGCATACTCCTTGTCGGCCAGGGCCTGTACGCCTTTCTGGAACTCGGCATTCAGAATGCCCTGTTGGCTCGCGGCCCAGTGCGGACCGTTCGGGAAGCGGGTCCCGTAGCGCTGCCAGGCGGCGATGGCGTCATCATAGCCGCGCTGCGCGAAGCGAAGCTGCCCAATTTTATAGAGCGCCTCCCGGCGCGACTGCTCCTCATATTCGGTCGCTGATTGGGCCGCTTTGGGCTCGATCGGCTCGTGAGCCGCTTCGCCGTCCGGCAGGGCATACGCGCCTCCGTCGATAAAGGCCTGGTACTGTGCGATGGCCTGGTCGGGGCGCCCGTGATTCTCGTAGGCCTGCGGAACCAGGTAGGCGGCCTTTACCGCGCGTGGATCGGCATGATGCGCCTTGAGAAAATCACGCGTTGCCTTCACGGCGCGTTCCAGTTCACTGGCTTGCGGCTGCGGCATCCCAAAGGCCGTGACCAGCAACCAGCGCGTGTCGGCCGCCAGGGCGTCGTCCCGCGCCGGTGCGTCCGTTAGCCGCGCCAGCAGATCGCGGGCCTCCCAGCGGCTGCGCGGGAGTTGGCGGCTGTCGCGCAGCGCCATGGCCAGGAAGTAGCGCGCTTCCGCGATATGAGCTCCCGGTGCGGGTGGATTCGTCTTGGGGCGGGCGGCCCCGTTACCCGCACCGGCAGGGCCAGACCAGCGGGGATCGAACAGGCCCAGATAGGCCTCGAGATCGGCGATGACCTGGTGTGCGTTGCCAGCCTGCTGGATCGCGCGGGCCTTCTTGAACATCACCTCGTCACGCAGCTCGCGTCCGATCTCCATCTGCAGAACTCTGTCATAGAGCTTATAAGCTTTGCCGAAGTCAGGCGGGGGGGCATCCAGCACCTTCGGATCGGCCGGTGTGGCCAAGCGGTCCGCAAAGGCCACTACCACTCCCGCGATCTCACGCTTGCGCGTGCCCGCGAGCAGGCGGGCGGCTTCCTTCTCATAGATCGCCTCCGCTTCCTTGAACCGTTTGAGCGCTACCAGGGCACGGGCCCTCAGAAAACGTGCCTTGGTGTGCCAATCAGAATCGGCGTGACGTTCGATGACCTCCATGGCGACCTCAGCCGCGCCGGCGTAGTCCTCGCCGTGATACTGTCCCAATGCCTCCATATACAGCCGTTCATCCGCCCCCGTCTGTGCGGCATCCAACGGGCCCGCCCATCCCACCAGCACCCCCAGCGCGATCACCGCCAACACGGCGCATCGCCCGCGCTTCGTCACTGCTCTGCCTGCAAGATAAGAAAATCGTTTCATCTGCCTGACCTCCACTGTCGTTACCGCCGCCCGCCATTCACGTTCCATCACCCTACTCTCTATACGCCTGCCGACACCAATCTCTTCGACCATTAAACCACACCCCTCATCGCCCCTGTGTAACGTCTACGTAACAACAGCTGTCGGCATGCTCGGGTCGTGTGCACGGAGTTCTGCGACTTCTGGAATCGCCTGACTAGGGATCCGACCAAGCGGGTGGCGTAAGTGTGCCGTTTAAGATAGGGCTTAAGTGCAGGTGCACGTGTGGGGAGTCCACAGGCGGACAAGAAAGGAAAGTCGCGTCAGAACGGATCATTTCAGAAGATGTAGCTGACGGCGGCGAAGCCCTTCATGACGTAGTCCTTGCTTACGATCGGACTCCGGGTGACCTCGGCATCAAGAAACTCAACGCCAGCATCGATAATCACCACCCAGTCGCGGGTGATATCGATGAATACCCCCACACCTATCTCGCCGCTCAGCACGGCGTCCAGCTGATAGGACGGTCGGTCGGGAAGCACCTCGTCTGCGGCCACTCCAAAATCATTGTTGGCATGTTCTGAACTCATCCAGTTCAATCCGATCTGTGGCGCGATCCTGAATACGCCTTGCGGGAACGATTTCGCGATCCCAATCCTCGCATCACCACCACCGATCCTGTCCAGTACATCGTGTACGTAGCTCAACGACACGTCGATGCCGCCCGGCAACTCGGCCTGCAGCGACAGACCGGCCATCAGTGTGCTCTCGGCATCACCCATACCGGTCAGGGCCGGGCTGTCGTCTTCCTCGTAGACGCCGATGCGATACTCGCCGATGGCGGCCAGGCGGAGCTTTCCGTTCCCCACAACACCCGCTTGCATCCGCGGCCCGTAGATCTGCAGGCGATCCCCGATATAGGTGATGGCGGGGATGGCCTGGTAGACGCCGCCCTTGTAGTCGCGGTAGGGACTGCTTCGCGCAATGACGCCTAGTCCAACGCCCAGACGGCCACGGCGACCCAGTGGCCTTGAAAGCGCGACCATAACGTGGTGTGACGCCTCGCTCTGAAGCGAGAAGGTGGCACGCTTGTAGCTGGGCGGTCCCTTGGGGCGATAGCCATTCGAAAAGCCCAAGGGCTCCCTCGGAATCCCGATGAAGTTCCGGTCCAGCCGACCGTTCCCATTCTCGTCATGAAACACGAGGAGCGCATACTCGCCGGGGGGCACGTTCTCCAGGCGATAGCTTCCGCGGCCATCCAACGGGAAGGTAACTTCCCTGACCGGATCACGAAGGTCGCCGAATGCGTTGGCCGAGTCGAATAGGACCACTTGAACGACGCCTGTTGCCGGCGGATCGCTAATCTGCACGACAATCTCCTCGGCTCGTGTAGCGGGTGGCGCAATGAGGCACCCCAGACAGAAAAGCAGAGCAGATGCAGGGACAGTCAGCCTCGTCACGATAATCACCTCGCGCTTTTGCGACGCCGACGGTCTGGACGCGGCGCGGGACGGCGGCGTCGATCCGGCTTGCTGCCCCGACGGCCCTGGGGCCGGGCTTTTGTGGCGGGTGGTGTGTAATGGCCTTCTTTGGCTATCGTACTGACAGCGAGGCGGGCCGTGGCAAAAGCGGCGGTAAGATTGTAGCCCCCGGTGGGACCATCCACATCGATCACTTCACCCGCAAAATAAAGTCCTGGCGTCACGGTGGAGGCCATCGTGGCAGGCGAGATATCGCGCAGATCCACGCCGCCCACCGTCACCATCGCCTCCTTGAGCGGACGCATCGTCAACGCAGGAATAGACAGGGGGGCCTGCATGGGTGCATAGGTAATCTCCACGCCGGGGTTCCGGGCATTGAGTCGGGAGATCAGTCGCGTTGCATTCGAAATCGCCCCGCCGCCCAGACCCCAGCGTTCGCATTCCAGCAAGCCGGTCGTCTCCCCGATGCACTGGTCCCCATCCAGAATACGAACATGGGCGCTCTTGAATTGCTGCCCCTGGTGAGCGGCGAGCCACGACCCACTCCAGTCAATACCCACAAGGCCGGGACGGTAAGGCTGCAATCGGTGCCCCAGCTCACGGGCCAGGCGTTGGCCATCGCCCACGCTGCCGGTCTTCGGATAGCTCACACCGCCCGTGGCAAGCAGCACCCGCTCGGCCTCTATCCGGAACGTGCGCGTCTGAACGGTAAAACCGGTGGCACCCGCTGTGATGCTCTCAACCGGCGCGTTGTAGCAGATCGGCATGCTGAACCGGCGCAGCACGTCACTCAAGCACTTGACCACATCGGCGGCGCGCTCGGACCTCGGAAACACCTTGCCGTCACGCGTACGCATAAGGGGCAGTCCGCTGGCCTCAAACCAATGCTGAAGCTGAGCGGGGGTGAACGCTCTGATGGCGGGACGCAGGAACGCGTCCAGGGGGTCCCCGAAATCGGCCAGCATCGCATCAGGTTGCAGACAGGAGGATAGGTTGCAGCGGCCGTTGCCACACATGAGCAGCTTGCTTCCGGCGCGGTGTTTGCGCTCCAGCAACAGGGCCGGAACCCCTCGTTCGCCGGCGTGGCATGCGGCCATGAGGCCCGCAGCGCCGGCGCCGATGATGACCAGGGGAGTGGATTCAAGCGTGCTCATGCCCCTAACGATCAACCGAATGCCGTCATAGATCAAGGCAATAGAGTCAGGGGGCCCTCCTTCGCCCTCCGGGCTACGGCGGGGCATGCAGGAGGCAGGGGTCAGGGCAGAGAGTTAGGATCTCGGGATGCAACCCAGATACATTTGGAGCGCGCCTTGGCGCCCTTGTGTGCCGGTACCTGAAACGCCTTCACGTGCAGGCCCTCACGCCGCAAGCGGCGTTCGAATCGCCGATCGATCCCTGCCGACCAGATGGCCAGGCAACCTGCGGCGGTCAGTGCACGCATCAACATGCCGATACCCGCCGTACTGTAGAGCGCATGGTCCTGGTAATCGCTGATCGCTTCCGGTCCGTTGTCGATGTCGATCAGAATGGCGTCAAACGGATGCGCATTCTTCCTCACCACGTCCACGACATCGCAAACCTTCACCGTAACGCGTTCGTCCCGCATGGGATGATCGGTGAGATCTCCCAGATAGACACGGTTCCATTCGACAATATCAGGCAGCAACTCAGCAACCACCACCGTGGCCGACGGCGGAAAAAGGTCCAGCGTTTGGCGCAACGTGTACCCCATCCCCAACCCACCGATCAGAACGCGGGGGGCTGGTCGAGACGCACTGTGGGCACAGCCAAGGCGGGCCAGTTCCAGTTCGGACTCATGTTCCCGACTGGTCATGAGGGGGTAGCCCTCATCCATCAGGTTGAAGTCTCGGTCATGCTGAGCGAGGACCAATCGCCGCCCCGCAGGCGTCCGGGTCTCAGCTAGCTGTATGGTAGGTTTCATCTATCCGTTACCTCAGGCGCAGGGGGTGGGGGTTTGCGGCGTATGGCCTGAATGAGCACGTCCAGTTGATTGAGGAAAAGGGATCGGTCACGCTGTTGCAGGGGCGGCGGCCCGCCGGTAACAATTCCCGCCGCACGAAGCTCGGTCATCAGGTCTCGCTGGGCCACCGCGTCACCAATGCTCGCCTCCGAAAATGGTTTTCCTGACGGCCCGATAACACGTGCATCCTTCTTAATGCAACGCGCCGCCAGCGGTATGTCAGCGGTCACAACAATATCGCCGGGCTGAACATGATCCACAATCCAGTCATCCGCCACATCCGCCCCGGCACCCACGACGGTCAGCGAGATTCGGTCATCATCGGGGATACGCATCCATGCGTTGGCAACCAACGTCACCTTGAGGTCGCATCGACGAGCCACGCGGTAGACCTCCTGCTTTACAGGGCAGGCATCCGCATCTACAAAGATATCCAACACACCCATACCTCACTATTGCTAAGCGGCTGATTCACGCCCCATGCCGCTGTCGGTTCCTCAAGAAGAAAGATAGCAGGATCACGGGTGCAGGAACAACCATTTGGATGGACACCGTCTGCCGTTGAGCCTGTTGAACGACCCGCTCATCCCATTGCCGCGGCATCCCCATCCCGCATCACCGCTAGCAGGCCGCTTTCAGCTCCCCATTGGCATGCCCGTGCATACTTGTGATCACCTGAGTCCGAAGGTATAGTTCGCCAGATGACAGCAAACGAATGGATCGAGCGATTGGGATTGATGCCTCACCCGGAAGGGGGATGGTTCAACGAGGTGTACCGTAGCCATGAGCGTGTTGTGCAGGATGCCTTGCCGGAGCGTTTTGGTGGTGCGCGTGTGTTTTCCACGGCCATCTACTTCCTTCTGAACATGGGTGAGGTGTCACGGCTACACAGCATCCGGCAGGATGAGGTCTGGCATTTCTATGATGGGGAACCGCTACAGCTGCACCGGATCAGGCCGGACGGGCAGCACATCGCACAGCGGGTCGGTCTCTCAGAGGGCGCCATGCCCCTCGTGGTGGTGCCGGCGGGGGACCTCTTCGGCGCCGAAGTCATGGGCGACGGCTATAGCCTGGTGGGGTGTACGGTCGCACCCGGTTTTGAATTTGATGACTTTGAGATGCCGTCGCGGGATGAGGTGTACCAGCGCTTCCCACAGCATGCCGAACTGATCCAGAAGCTGACGTAGAAGCGGCCCCGTTATTCCCGGGTGAACTGGACGCGCGTGAAGAGCTCGGGCACGTGCGAGTCCCACACCCCATGCGGACTCCAGGCCCAGCCACCATGATCATCGGCCGGCGGCGCTTCCTTATAGGTGTTGAAGCGACTGAAATCCATACCCCAGGTATCCCCTTCCTGAGGAGGGAGCGCCCGCCCGTCGGCTTTGGCCAACCACTGCAGACTCTTCCAGGGCAGAGCCAGTTCTACGGTCCAGCCCCGATCGCGGTCCGATGCGTCATTGAGGGTTCCGTCCACATGCACGGCCGACTGTAGACCGGGCAGATCCCAGTTCCAGAACCCGATCCGGTTGCCGCGCGGATGCGTGAAGCCTACACCGCCAAAGTCACGAGCCAGGTCTGCATTCCGGTCAAACTCCGGCGCCGCACTGTAGCCGTCACGCGTGTAGGCATCTTCCCAGATAAACAGCACCTCATAGATCGTACCCAGCGCGTTGATCTGAAACTCGTAGTAGGCATCCTGTCCGGCGATAAATAACTCCACATCGTTCTCTTCATAGATGCAGGCGTCACGCTCAGTATAGGTGGCCCTGACGTCCGGTTCCTCGATCCAGTAGCCTACATACAGGTACTCGTCGTTCCACAGCACAGCCGCACGTGTATCGTGGATGCTGCGACGACCGCTCACCAGATCCGAAAAGCGCGGGGAGCGCTTGGCCGCAAGCCAACACGGCTCATCCAGCCTGCCGTCAACCGTGATCCTGTCGGTTGTGTAGTGAGCGCTGTATTTTGCAACCTTTTCATCAGGCCACGGAAAGAGATCCGACATAACTTTGCCTCCTTTGAAGAACCGCGTCTATTCCAGGGTCGGGTGGACTATCTCGCCACGCAACTGAGCTTCGCCGCCCTCTTTCTCATAGACACCATAGAAGACCGAACAGGAGTCAAGCCAGACGGTGATGCGATGCATGTCTTCCGGGGAGAGTGTGACGTCGTGATGGCCGATTTTCAACATCTGATAGAGCTTGGAGTGCCGCGCCCCGAATTTTCCTGGCATCGTACGCAAGGCTTCGCCATAGCTCCAGAACCCGTATTTCGGGGCCAGACGATCTTGAACTGCTGTCACTAGCATCCCATAAGCCATCATAGTGCTCCATAAACGTGAGGCCATTTCGACCAAGCTTCCCTCTCCGCGGCCAGTCTGCCCCATCAAGCCGCACCAGTTCACCGCCACGGCCGTTCAGACCCAGCGTCGCGCAGAACAGGAAGATGACGATCATGCGTATGCTTATCATGCGCTACATTCTAGCCCATTGCCTTGAACAATCCAAGCAGGAGCGTCGGTCAACTGGGGGCAAGCCATAGAGCGTACGCCCGCTTCACGGCCCGACTGTAATATGCCCCAACAGTCTGGCCGCAAGACAGTTGCTACGGCGAATCGGGACCCGAGTCCCCGATTTCCTGCACAGTGATCGTCCTTTATGATAGCATGCGCGTTCAATCACGACATTTCGCTCCGGAGACATAATCATGGCACCATCCTCTACATCCACATCTACAAGACGCAAACGCTTTCGCCTCACTCTCGAATATGCAGGTGCGGGCTTCAGCGGCTGGCAGAAACAGACCAACGCCCGGACCATTCAAGGGACCCTGCTCGAAGTGGGCGCAGAGATATTCAGCGACAAGCTATTGGACATCCAGGGACACGGCCGCACAGATGCAGGCGTTCATGCGCTGAACTACACGGCCCATCTGGAGACCTCAGACAGCCGCCTGACGCCTGCTGAGATCCGCGACCGTTTCAACACTCTGCTTCCCGCCTCTATTGTCATACTGGATGTGTCGCCCTGCGATCCCCGCTTTCATGCCCGTCACACCTGTGTTGGCCGCAGCTATCTTTACCAGGTATCAACACGTAAAACCGTCTTCAACAAAACCTATTCCTGGTGGCCCAAAGCACCACTGGACAGCGAGGCCATGGCCGATGCCGCGGGTGTGTTTGTAGGAATGCACGATTTTGCCGCCTTCGCCGAGAAGCCGGAGATGAAGAAATCAACCAAGGTACTGGTCAACGGTGTGTTCATCTATGAAGATGATGAGATCATTCGCCTGCGGGTCGTCGGCTCACACTTCCTCTGGAAGATGGTGCGGCGCATGGCCGGCATTCTGGTAGAAGTGGGCAAAGGCAACCTGACACCCGAACAGGTGGAGAGCTATCTCTCTGATCCCACCCAGTCAACGTCCAGCTTCACCGCCCCGGCCTCAGGGCTCTTTTGTGAAAAGGCCTTCTACGATGAAGAGGAGTTCAACCACTTTCTGGAAGCTGCCGCGGCACCTGAAGGTTCCGATTCCTGACCGACCCCCTGCCCTTCTCCGGAAATGAGGGGCGCGTGGGCACAGAGCTCTAGGGCTTGCTCCGGCAAAATCCGCGCTCGAGTGTTCCCCGTCATGGCCCGGGTCTATTCAACCGACACCACCGTGAAGGTTTGCGTGTCGATGCCCATCTTGATGTCAAAGGTGTCCCCTACGGTCTTGCCCAGCACGGCCTGCCCCAACGGCGCGCGCGCGGTGACCATGATAATCTCCTCGCCATCCACGCTGATCATCTCTCCGCCGGCGGCCGAACCGAGGAACAGGGCGCGCGTCTCGCCGTCGTCCGCTCTCAGGCGCACGAGGGCACTGAGCAGAATGGGGGTGGTCGCGTCCAGCGCCTTGAGCGGAAGCTGCTGCAGGCGCTCGAGGGCGTCGTTCAACTCCTCGACACGCTTGGCCTGACCCCGGGCCAGATAGGAGGTTTCGAGGCTGAAGGTGTCATACTTGCTTTTGGCCTGATGCTCCGCATTGGTGGCGGTGTCGAATGAGCTTTTGGCCGCGGCGGTGATGGTCTCCACTTCCCGGGTGAGTTGGTCGATGAAGCGCTGATGAATGTCTTGTTTGGTCATGTCGTCCCTATGGCTGCCGAGCGGATGTCGCGCGTTCAGCCCCCGGCGGCTTTGGCCACGATGTTCATGTCGCTCAGGATCGTCATGATTTTGTCGCGATGGTCCCCCTGAATCTCGATGCGCCCCTCTTTGTACGCCCCCCCGCAGCCACAGACCTTCTTGAGCTTCTTCATCAGCTGCATACGGGCATCATCGCCCCCCGGGACGCCGTAAAGAACGGTGACCGTCTTGCCCCCCCGACCGCCGGTCTCGCGGCGCACGCGGGTGGTGCCGTCTTTCGGGAAGCCTGCATCCGGCAAGGCGCGCCGGGATTTCTTGGATGATTTCGAACGCTTGCCGCTGGGGGTGCCCCCCACGTGTCCCTGGTCCGAATTCCAAACGGCGCGGCTGCTGCTATTTGTGTTCATCTCTCTGTTTCCCATCCCGGCGGGCGGATCCCAGGGCATCCTGGAGATCAGTGCCGTTCTACCGTGTCCTTACCGCTTTGGTGTTGAGGCGCAACGAACGCAGAGAACCACGTCAGGAAATGCATCCAGCCGCTCGCCGCCAATAGCGCTCTGACAACGCCCGCAGCGCCCGTAGGTTCCCTTCGCGACGCGTTGCAGGGCCGACTGGGTCCGCACGAGACGCTGTTCGCGACGACGCCGCACCTCAAGGGCCACCTGCTGCACCTGCATCGCGTCGCCCCGGGAGATGCGCCCCATGCTGCCGTCCAGGGCCACGGGTGCGGCCGTCACACGCGACTGCTCAAGCTCGGCCTCCAGCATGGCTAGCAGCTCGCCCAACATCGCTTCATACTTCTTAAGTGAAATCGTGTCCATCTTCAGACGGCCTCAGTTGTGCCACCTCACTCCGCCTCGCCGAGACGTCCTGCCGTGACGTGCTCCTTCAGTCAGCTTGCAGTGCTTCCGTCTGCTTGGCCATGATGACTGTGATGCCTTCTGCAGATGCATCCAGGAGTGAGTCAAGGTCGGTGCGGGAGAAGACCCCTTGTTCGCCTGTGCCCTGGACTTCCACGAGAGAGCCATCGCGCATGATGACATTCATGTCCACCTCTGCGGTGGAATCATGCGCGTAGTCGAGATCGCAAATGACGGCGCCACCCACAATGCCGGCGCTGACAGCGGCCACTTGGCCCAGGAGATAGTATTCCGGTCCCGGTTTGCCCTGGTCGGCGGCCACCTTACGAAGCGCATCATAGAGGGCGACCCACCCGCCGCTTATGGCCGCTGTTCTGGTTCCGCCATCAGCCTGAAGCACATCGCAGTCAATCGTGATACTGACTTCGCCAAGTCTCTCCATATCCACAGCGGCCCTGAGGCTGCGGCCGATCAGTCTCTGAATCTCTGTGCTGCGTCCGTCCTTCTTTATTCCGTCACGCCGTTTGCGGCCGCCACCGGTACTGCCCGGCAACATAGCGTATTCTGCGGTTATCCAGCCTTTGCCGGAATTTCGCAGAAAGGGTGGCAGGTCTTTTGACACGCTCGCGGTGCAGATGACTTTGGTGTCACCGAATGACGCCAGGCATGAGCCCGCAGGATGTTTTACGTAGTTGCGCTGAAATGATACGTCCCTCATTGATGCTCTCCATTAGTGATTTGTGCGTACTATAGCCAATTGGAGAGGGATGTACTAGCACGGGTCCGAGTCAGACTCGAGGTCGCCCGGTTTGGGTAGGCGGTCATTCAGTGCCTCCCCCTCTGCTTTCTTGCGCATGAGCGGGATGAAGAGCAGGTCGAGTTTCTTGCCTTGGGGGCCCTTCTCATAGCGGAAGAGGCGCCAGAGGAAGGAGACCTTTTTGAATCCGTCGGTTTTGCGGTCGTAGGTGATCCCGGGGAAGATGTCCACACTGACATCACCATTGAGGCGCTCATAGTGCCACAGGCGCCAGAGCACGCGCGCACGGGTGTAGTCGTCGGCCGCCTGATCGGTATCGGTTGTGGCCGCTGAGCGCTCGTGCATGTGGTCGTAGAGTGCCAACAGGAGCGACCGCTTGGAGTCGACCGCGCCACTCACTCTATCGGTGCGGTGCGAGGCACTCCACAGCGGGAAGAGCCGGTTCTTGCGGTAGTCGGTCAGGCGGGGCGGTGGGGATACATCCGGCTGATCGGGGTCCGGTCGATCCGGCCGAACCTTCAGCTGATTGCGGTAGCTATAGAGGAGCAGCGCATCAAAGGCCTTGCCGTAGGTGGCATACTGCCGGGTTGTCAGCAGCTCCGGCGCGGGTTCGTGGACGTTGCGATAGGTAAACACGCCAGGCAGCTGCGAGCGGGTCCGTGCCGCTGTGGCGCGGTAGTTCCCCCACAGGAACGTGCCGCTGTGCTCATCGCGTTGGGTATGGTACTTGTGTGAGTAGAGCGGGAACAGCCATGAACCGGTGTTCTCCCCGCGCCGCCGGCCATAGAGTGGTGTGAGAGGATAGTAGTACCCATTCCGGGGATCCTTGTCCCACCCGAACAGAGGGGTCAGGAGGCGCTTATCTCCCGTGTAGCTATAGAGCGGGAAGAGATGGCCCTGCTTCGGCTTGTCGCCCCCCCACTGCTGACGGAAAAGTCCCAGCAGGGCGGTCAGCGATTCTTCGTCCCCTTTGGCCGTATGCCACGAGAGGAGCGGCGGCACGACCTTGATATCGCGACGGCCCTCGCGCCAGGAGGCCCACAGGGGCGAAACAAAGGTGCCGCTCGTGCGGTTGTAGTAGTAGAGCGGGAAGATATGCTGTGCCGCGGCTTTCTCACCCCAGCTGAAATGCGCCAGTGGGCCCACCATCCAGAGATCGCTACGGTCTTTCCGCGTCTCCTTCCAACTGAGAAGTGGAGGTACAACGGTGGTGGTGCGGTTGGTGCTCGGATGCCAACGCGCCCACAGAGGCGAGACGACAGTCCCGCTCTTACGGTTGTGATAGAAGAGCGGGAATACATGCTGTGCCGTAGCCTTCTCACCCCAGCTAAAATGCGCCAGGGGGCCCGCCAGCCAGAGGTCGCTCTTCTCGCTGCCACGCGACAACCAGCTCAGCAGGGGGGGGACGACCGCCGTTTTGCGGCCGGAATCCGACTGCCATTGGGCGAAGGGGAGCGAGACAAAGAGTCCGGTCTGCGGATTGCGATAGAAAAGCGGCAAAACGTGCTGGGCGCCGGGCTGCTCCCCCCAGCTGAAGTGCATCAGTCCGCCGGCGCCCCAGAGATCGCTCCGCTTCTCATCCCGCACATGCCAGGAGAGCAGAGGCGGCACGGCCGTATAGTCAGCCTGCCCGCTGCTGAAGCGTGCATAGAGCGGCGAGACAAAGGTCCTGGTTTCGCTGTTCCAGTAGAAGAGCACGGTCACATAGGAGGTCCCGTCCGCTCGTTTCTCCCTGAAGAGCAGTGGCGGCACCATCTGCCATGAGCTGCCATCCGCGGACCGCCCGCTGCTCCACGGCAGCGACAGCAGAAAGGAACGGTCCGCTGTGCGGGTACGATAGTAGAAAGGGAAGATATGGCTGGATGATGAGTCGGCATCCCATCCCTTATGCATGAGCGGTCCGAGGCCCCAGTATTGGCCCTGCTCGGGAGTGGACTCGCCGCCGGCCAGCAGAGGAAAGATCATCCACCCCGATGTGTTGCCCTCTTTCCAGCGCGCCCCGGGGAGACCGGCCAACAGGCTTCCCTGGGCTGAGTTGCTGCGGTAGTAGAGCGGAAACAGCAGGGACCAGTCCGACGCCTTCTGCTTATTCGCACCTTTCATATAGAGCGGTGTCAGGAAGGTCGAACGCTTGGGGTCGTCCGAGCGGAACACAAATGGCGGCGCGAGGTCCCATCCCGAGCCATCCGGCTTGCGGGCCCGCGAATAGGGCAGCGACAGGAAGGTCGACGCGTTCGGTTTCTGGTTATGATAGTAGAAGGGGAACAGCATGCTGCCCCCGCTCTCGCTGCCCGTATCGGACCACTGGTGTCCGAGGGGCCAGGCAAAAAAACGGCGATCACGCTCACCACGTTGATAATGGCCATAGAGCGGGAAGACCCGACCGCCGGAACAGCCATCCAGATTCCGTCGATGCAGGAACGGCCATAGGGCGTGGGTACTGTGTTCCCCACCACGGCGGTAGTGCGACCAGAGCGGAAAGAGTGTATCGGAGACGCTGTCGGCAGTGCGAACGTGCCAGTAGAGGGGAAAGGCCGTGCAGTAATTCTTGCCCCAGAAGACCGGAAAGATGCGGTGGTTGCCGGTCTGATTGTTGAACCTCGCAAGAGGCCACAAGACGTTGTGAACGGCCTTCTCCTGGTCGCGTCCATGCATTGAGTAGATCGGGCGCACGGCCAGGTGGGCATCGGTCACCTCGACCAGCGGCCAGAGAATCGAGAGCGCCGGCTTGCGGTAGTAGAACAGCGGCCAGATATTGACCCGCTCTTCGACGGGTCCCTCACGCGTCTCATACTCGCCCGTATAGAGCGGGGTGCCCTTCATGCTGGTCGACGCACAGCCGGAGAGCAAGAGGGCCGTCAGCCCCCCTACCCCGACGGCGAGCACCACGCCCCTGGTTACAGATCGTTCTCTCATAGTCGCACCGCTCTCTTCATGCGCTGATCATAAAGATGAAGGCCGCACTGGCGCAAGAGATGATTGCCGGGCAACATCGGTTGATGCTTATGCTTGCCTGTGTGCCAAACGTGTATATGGTTCTCGATTCATTGCCAATCCAGCACTATCGCAAATGATGGTTCGATATAATGCACACGTGTCTTGAAGATAGATTCTCAGAGAAACCTTTCGCGCCGAGACGGGCACCGTTCTTCTATGGATGGGTGGTCATCGTCCTTGGCGGCATGGGCGTTCTGAGCAGCATGCCGGGGCAGACACTCGGGGTGTCAGCCTTCAAGAACCTTGTTCGGGATGCACTGGGCATGTCGGATATCGCGATCAGCACAGCCTACATGGTCGGCACCATCATGAGTGCGCTGCTGCTGACCCCCATAGGGAAACTACTGGACCGCATGGGCGCGCGCCTTGTGGCGCCCACAGCGGCACTCATTATGGGGCTGACGCTGCTCCTATTAGCCAAATGCGATGTGGCGGCGGGCCTGCTCGCCCGTCTGATCCCATGGGCCGCGCCGGGCGTGGCTCCCGCCGTAATCATGACGCTCTGTTTCTTCGCGCTGCGCTTTTCCGGACAGGGCGTCCTTACGATGACCTCGCGCAATATGGTGGCCAAATGGTTCAACTACAAACGAGGCCTCGCCTCAGGAATCATGGGCTTTCTGACTCAACCCGGATTCGCGGCCACCCCCTACTTCTTCTCTCTGCTTATCGATGCCTACGGGTGGCGTCATGCCTGGCAACTACTCGGATTCGCCGCGATAGGCATCTTTCTCCCGGCCGCCATCCTGTTCTACAGGGACAACCCGGAGTCTTGCGGACTGGTGCCTGACGGCGCGAAGCCAACCACCGTGAAGAAGGACCAGAAAGATCGACACACGATTTCGCATCAGTTCACACTGCCAGAAGCTCGCCGGACCTTCGCCTTCTGGGTCTTCGTGGGACCGGCGATGATGTCAGCCCTCTTCGTCACAGGACTGAGTTTTCACATCGAGAACATCTTTTCTTCTGTGGGCCTGCCCAAGGACGCCGCCTTCGCCAGTTTCATTCCCGGCTGCATCATCTCCATGGTTGTGCGCCCCTTCCTCGGCAAGCTTGCCGACTCGATACGTCTACATCACATTCTGCGGCTGCAGCTCGTAGGGCTAGCCCTCATGATGCTTGGCGCTGCCTTCCTCAAGCCGGGCCTCCCTCTCTGGGCCTATTACATTGGTGGGGGTCTCTCGGCTTCCGTCTTCTCGATTCTACTAAGCATTACCTGGCCCACCTTCTTCGGACGCGAACATCTCGGCGCCATATCCGGCTTCGTTATGAGTCTGATCGTATTCGGCAGCGCGGTCGGCCCCTGGTTCTTCAGTCAACTTGAGGGACTGACAGGCAATTATGCGAACGGATGTCTGCTCTGCCTGGTGGTCACACTGCTCAACTTGGTCGCCACCTTCTTCGTGCGAAATCCGCAGGACTCCTTCCGCTCCGCCTGAGTGATGACCGCACATGTTCGATCGCAAACATCTCGACGCTGGCAACTCGCCTACGTATAGTCGCGAGCAAGCAGGCATGAAGCATGGGGACCGTCGTCTCTTGCCAACCGCCTGACAGATTCGACAGGAATGAAGCTATGGACACTGCCGCTGCGGGTATTGCTGTAATGATGATGATGCTCCCCCTTTTAGTCATGGCCGTAGGTGTCGCAGCAACAATCTTCTGGATATGGATGCTTGTCGACTGTGCGACGAAGGAGCCGGCTGAGGGCAATGATAAGCTCACGTGGGTTCTGATTATCGTGCTGACCCACTGGATCGGGGCACTGATCTACCTGCTCGTCAGAAGGCCCAAGCGCATCGAGGAGTTTGGGGCGTAGCGCAGGAGGAGTGAGGAGTCAGACATGGCCACGAAGCGTTCAGCGGAGCCACGGAGTGCCGGTGATCACCGTCGCTATTCTTCGGCCGTCACCGAAGGGGTAGAACGCGCCGCCAGCCGCGCCATGCTGCATGCGGTCGGGTTCTCGGACGAGGATCTGACACGGTCGCAGATCGGTATCGCCTCAACCTGGAGCATGGTCACACCGTGCAACATGCATATCGACAGGTTGGCCCGTGCCGTGGCGCGGGGCGTCGACCAAGCCGGCGGCAAGGCGATCATTTTCAACACGATCACGATCTCCGATGGCATTTCGATGGGTACCGAGGGAATGAAGTACTCTCTCGTATCGCGCGAGGTTATCGCCGACTCGATCGAAACAGTGGTCGGCTGTGAAGCCATGGACGGCGTCGTGGCCATCGGCGGTTGTGACAAGAACATGCCCGGGTGCATGATCGCCATTGCACGTCTGAACCGTCCCGCCGTCTTTGTCTACGGCGGAACGATTCTGCCCGGCAAACACAAGGGCAAGGACGTCGATATCGTCAGCGTGTTCGAGGCGGTCGGCCGGCATGCCCGCGGTGACGTCGACGACAAGGAGCTTCACGATATCGAGTGCTGCGCCATCCCCGGACCCGGATCGTGCGGAGGGATGTATACCGCCAACACGATGGCCTCGGCCATTGAAGCGCTCGGAATGAGTCTGCCCAACAGTTCGGCGCAGGCGGCCGTTTCGCGCCGCAAGACCACGGACTGCGTCAATGCCGGCGCGGCGGTGCTGGGCCTGATCGAACAAGGCATCACCCCACGCGATATCATGACGCGCCGGGCTTTTCTGAACGCTATCGCCGTGGTCACGGCCCTGGGCGGTTCGACCAACGCGGTGCTGCACCTGCTGGCCATGGCGCATGCCGCGAAGGTCAAGCTCTCCCTGGATGATTTTACCCGCGTGGGCAAGCGAACGCCCGTGGTGGCCGATCTCAAACCCAGCGGCACGTATGTCATGGCGGATCTGGTCAAAATCGGGGGCACTGTCCCCCTGATGAAGGCCATGCTGGATGAGGGCTTGCTGGACGGCAGCTGCCTGACCGTTACCGGCAAGACGCTCTCCGAAAACCTGGCGGACGTTCGGCCCTACCCGAAGCAGCAGCAGATCATTCGTCCCTTCAGCGATCCGCTCAAGCGCGAGGGGCACCTCGTGATCCTGTACGGCAACCTGGCGCCCGAAGGCGCGGTGGCCAAGATATCCGGCAAGGAAGGGCTCACGTTCGAAGGCAAGGCCCGCGTCTACAACTCCGAGGAAAAAGCCCTCGCCGCGATCCTCGACGGCCGGATCAGGAAGGGTCACGTCATCGTGATCCGCCACGAAGGTCCGCGCGGCGGTCCCGGCATGCGCGAGATGCTCTCACCGACGTCGGCTGTGATGGGCAGGGGGTTAGGCAAGGACGTGGCCCTCATCACAGACGGTCGCTTTTCGGGCGGGAGTCACGGCCTCGTGGTCGGTCATATCACACCCGAAGCCGCCGCCGGCGGTCCGCTGGCGCTGGTCAAGAATGGCGATGTAATCCGCATCGACGCCGTCAAGCGCACCCTCGACCTGGCCGTGTCGGCCGCTGAGCTGAAACGACGCCGCAAAGCGTGGAAACCGCCGCGTCCGCGCTATACCCGTGGGGTCCTCGCCAAGTACGCCGCCCAGGTCGGCCCCGCCTCCCGGGGCGCCGTGACCGACGCGGAGTTGTAGGGGCGGCGAGGCATAGATGTTGCTCGGATTCCGGGTGACCGCTGGCGGTCTGCTTGCCTATCCCTCTCACCCTAAGGGCGGAGGCCCTGTCCTCCCGCACTCCCCCGGTTGCTGTTGACGGAATCCTGTTAGGTATTCAGTCGCGCGCCGCAGAACTTGCAGTGGGTGGCATCGGTCTCATGGCCGGGACGGCGGCAGGCGGGACAAGGGGCGGGGGCTCTGTCCTGCGCAGCGCGAGCGGCCTCGACCGATACGATACCAGTCGGGATGACGATGATGCTGTAGCCGAGGATCATCAGAACGGCGGCAATGGACTGCCCCAGGGGGGTGCCGGGGGAGATATCGCCATAGCCGACGGTGGTGAGCGTGACGATAGCCCAGTAGATACTGGTGGGGATACTGGTGAAGCCGTTGGCCTCGCCCTCGATGACATACATGAGCGCCCCCAGCACCACGACCATGGTCAGTACGAAGAACAGGAACACGAGGATGCGACGCCGGCTATGCTTCAGGGCGGCGCTCATGGCCCGCAGCTCACCTTCATAAGAGGATAGCTTCATCACGCGGAACACGCGCAACATGCGCAGAAAACGGATAGCCACAAGGAAGCGGCTGCCGTGGAACAGCAGGCCGAGGTAGGTGGGGATTACCCCCAGAATGTCTACCATGCCGAAGAAGCTGAACGCGTAGCGTCGGGCGTTCTCTCCACACCAGAGCCGGATCAGGTACTCCAGCGTGAAGAAGATCGTGAAGCCCCATTCAATGGCGTAGAAGAAGCGGCCATACTCCGCGTGCAGGGCGGCCACACTGTCGAGCATCACCATCAGCACGCTGACGCCGATGACGGCGAGCAGCGCGATATCATAGGCGCGTCCCAAAGGGGTATCGGCACCGAAGATGATGGCGTTCAGGCGCGCCTTGAGTTCATCCCTGCGGTTGTTTGCTTCCGACATGCGCCACGCTTCCTTCTGACTCTTCCTTGCGGTGCCTTACGCTATCACCCGCGGGGATGGCGTGACAAGGGGGTACTCGGGTTCTGCACCGCCTGCCGTGCCAAGGAGTTGCCTTGTGCGAGCGGGACGGTTGGTCTACATTTCAGGCGTTATGCCTATAGACCTGTCAATGCTGGTAGTCTCAACCACCAAGCCTAACGGTAAGATAGCTAAAGCACTTGCCGAGCGCGGCATCCAGATCATCCCCATCACGGAGGACGAAGGCAATGTGGAACGCTACGTTCTGAGCAAAAGACTGGTCATCGAACGCCGAACGGGGGGTGGATTTCTCAAGGGGATCATGGAAAAGACCCTCTTCACCAGCGCCATCTACATGCGCGAACATTTCCAGATGCCACTCCTGATCCTCGAGGGCAAGGTGAACTACGAGTACAGCATGATGGATCCGCAAGCCGTGCGCGGCGCGCTCTCGTCCATGATGCTGCTCTACGGCATAAACATCATGGCGACCGCGGATGCGGACGATACGCTTGAACTGATCACCATGATGGCCAGGCAGGAGCAGATCGGCATTCCGGAAATCTCGCTTATCCCCAAACGCAAGGCGGTCTCTCTGGACGATATGCAGAGACGACTGGTCGAGATGCTGCCCGGTTGCGGCATGGTCATGGCCCGCGATCTCCTACAGAATTTCGGCAGTGTCACAAGCATCGTCAACGCCACGAAGGACGAACTCCTGAGCATGAAAGGTGTGGGCGCACGCAAGGCAGACCAGATATACCGGGTGCTCAATGGCGACTACGAGTCGGTGGATACGGAAAAGAACCTTGAAGATGCGATTGAGGAGGCACCCGGCCTGCTGTTCCGAAACAAGGTGTCGCTACTGGCCAGACAGCTTCATGTCTATGATGATGAATCCCAACGGCATGTCGTCGATATGGCCTACCTCGACCACAAGCGGAAGCATCTCATTCTGGTTGAACTGAAGCGGGGCGTTCTGACCCGTGCAGCCTACGACCAGCTCTGCCGCTATATGGACCATGCACATCAGTCAGAGGTGCTCCAGTCATACCTTGAGAAGGGGTTCGCTCTGCGCGGGTTGTTGGCCACGATTGAAGACGGCGACCTGAAACTCCCCCGCTCCGATATAGACATCAAGATCGTCAACCGGAAACGGGTCATCAAAGTGCTGGGTGCACTGCGGAAGCAGAAACGGACCCGTTAAACATGCCCGAGAAGAGGAAATCACGTAACGATCTTGCGGCTCAGCTGGCCGCGCGCGGTTACGGGCCGGATCAGAATGCGAAACCGATCTCGCGCGATGAAATCAGACGCGCGGTGCGAGGCAAGAGGACCCCGTCGCACCAGAGACCCCCGAGCGCCGGGCCGGAACAGGAAATCATCTACCGCCGCGACATTCCACGCCAGTCCCCTCGCCCACCAGCCCGACGTCGGACTGGCCCGCCGGTCATCCTCGAGGAGTCGATTGAGGGCATGGAGATGCGTCACACACATGGCAAGGGATTTGTGGTGACCACGCGCGCGGATGACCTGGAAGCGGTACAGCCGATCAGCACGCGCTTTAAAGCGCTGCTGGCCACAGACACATCCGGTCTCTTTGCGCGAGTGAATACCGTGTGCACGCCCACGAGGATCGAACCACAAGACATCATATTCATGGATGTTGAAAGCACCGGGCTGGGCAATTCGCCGCTGTTTCTGATCGGCATCATGATATGGAATGGCAGCGTCTTCGAGATCCAGCAGTTCTTTGCCCGGAACTATGCCGAGGAAGCCGCTGTCGTGGCCTTCTTTCTGGATGCCTGCAGCGCCAAGAAGCTGCTGATCACTTTTAATGGCAAGAGCTTCGATTTTCCATACATTCGCGCCCGGGCCGCCACCACACGTGTCCCGTTCACGATTGACCCCTATCATCTGGATATGCTGCATGTCTGCAGACGTATCTGGAAAAAGAGGCTGCCCAACTGTAAACTGCAGACCCTTGAGACATTTATCTGCAAGAGGCGACGGCACGGTGATATTCCGGGAAGCGAGATACCGGACGCCTATCACGACTATGTCCGTAGCTCAGACGCCTGGCAGATGGTGGATGTATTGAAACATAACTTGCTGGATCTGCTCACCATGGCAGACCTGATGAATCGCTTTCCGGCGATGGAGGTCGAGTAGAGGCAAACCGAAGGATCTGAGACTATGAAAGACCCAGCCACATGAATGCCGAAGAATTTATTGCCCAGACCCGACGATCGAAATCCTTTTCCAACCAGATGGTCCATGTTGAAGCGCTGCCGCCGAGAGACGCGCGCTATCAGGAGGTCGAGGGCGGCATACATCCGGCCGTGCAGGGCGTGCTGAGCGGCCAGGGCATTGAGCAGCTATACTCGCATCAGGCAACGGCGATCGAGCATGTCCGCCAGAAGAAGAACATTGTGATCGTCACAGGCACCGCCAGTGGCAAAACCCTCTGTTACACCGTGCCCGTGATGGAGGCCTTGCTTGAGGACGATAAGGCCACCATGCTCTTCATCTACCCCACCAAAGCACTGGCTCAGGACCAGCTGCGCGGCCTGGGCCTCTTCCAGAAGCCGGATTCCGGCATCTCCTTTCTGGCTGGCACGTATGATGGTGACACCCCTCAGAATCTGCGGCGCAAGATCCGTGATGGTGGCAACATCATCCTCACGAACCCCGACATGCTGCATCAAGGCATGCTGCCCCAGCATGCACGCTGGAACCGACTTTTCGCCAACTTGCGTTACGTGGTCATCGACGAGGTCCACGCCTATCGCGGCGTGTTTGGGTCACACCTGGCCAATGTGATGCGACGTCTTGAACGTATCTGCCGTCATTACGGGTCATCACCACAGTTCATCTGCTCGTCCGCGACCATAGCCAACCCGCAGAAGCATGCGGAGGATGTCTGTGGTGTCAAAATGGATCTGATCGATAATGACGGGGCACCGCACGGCCCGAAACGCTTTGTCCTGTGGAACCCGCCGCCGCTGAAGAGCGCGGCCACCGGGAATGCATCCAACTGGCGCATCGGCGGAGATCGGCGCAGCCCACTCGGTGAAGCCATTACGCTGCTTACCGCATTGGTCAAGGAAGGCATTCAAACCATTGCCTTCGTGCGTACCCGCTTGGCGTCAGAGCTGATCTTCAAGGGCTGCCGCGAACGCCTCTTGCCCGTCTCCCGAAAACTGGCCGCGTCGGTCCACGCCTATCGCGGTGGCTACCTGCCGGAAGAACGACGTGAAATCGAGCGCAAGCTGGCCAGCCGGGACATCCTGGGCGTATCCAGCACCAATGCTCTGGAACTGGGCATAGATATCGGGAGCCTTGAAGCCTGCATCCTTGTTGGCTACCCCGGCACGATTGCCAGCCTGTGGCAGCAGGCGGGTCGCGCAGGACGCGGCATAGAGGAGTCGGTTGTGTTTCTGCTGGCCCAAAACTCACCCATGGATCAGTACCTTATGGCCCATACGAACTACCTGTTCGACCAGAACCCCGAGAACGCGGTCGTCGACCCGAACAACCCTCACATCATCGTGGGGCACCTCAAGTGCGCGGCACACGAACTGCCCATCCCGGTGGATCAGGTTGATGCGTTCGGCGAGTATGCCGAACCCGTCATCGAGGTGCTCGAAGAGGATCAGAACATCAAGAACATCGATGGCAACTGGTACTGGGCCAGCTCAGAATACCCGGCCGCCACGGTCAACCTGCGCAATATCGCCGGCCCCGTCTACACCATTCAGGATCAGGCCAAAGGACAGCGGGTCATCGGGACGCTGGATGAGATCAGTGCCATGTCCCAACTGCACACGCACGCGGTGTACCTGCATGGTGCCGAAACCTATTTTGTGGACCGGCTGGACATGCACCAGAAGATCGCTTTTGTGAAGAAGCAGGAGTTGGACTACTACACCCAGTCGGTTCAGACCTCAGAGATTCGCATCGACGAGACGGAGGCGGAAGAAGAATGGAAGGGCGGCCTGCTGGCCTATGGTGATGTCACCGTCACCACCTCCATACCTATGTTCAAGAAGATCCGGTTCCACTCGCGCGATAGCCTGGGCTTCGAGAAGCTCGAACTGCCGCCCCAGATCCTGGAGACGGTGTCCTTCTGGTATGCGCCACCACCGCATGTCGCCAAGGCTATGACCGACAACAGCATGCTGATGGGTGAAGCCCTGATGGGTATTGCCAACGTGCTTATCGAAGTGGCCCCTCTTTTCGTCATGTGCGATACGCAGGACGTGGGCGTAGTGGTTGACGAGAAGAACCTGAACAGAAGCGCCCTCTTCTTCCATGATCGGTATCCCGGAGGCATGGGCTTCTCCCGACGCTGCCTCGATCAGTTTGACAACATCATGGCCACCATTTCGGATGTCATCCATGACTGCGGCTGTGTTGACGGCTGCCCCTCCTGTGTGGGCTCCGCTGTGTCGCCGTCAGCCATGACCGATCTCGACTCGTCCGTACGCGGGCGCATTGCCGACAAGGCCGCCGCCATCTTTCTCCTGGATGCGCTCCTGTAGAAAGGAGCGCCACGTGGACGTAAAACTGTTTCTCGATGGTCTGACTAAAGATCCAGACTACAAGGACCAGATCGCGCACATCCATACCCAGCCACCGCGCGAGGCCGTGTTTGCAGAGCTCCCCGACGGCCTGCACCCGAGCTGCGACGCTTTTCTGAAGGGGCTGAATCTAGCGCGTCTATATCAGCACCAGGCGGAGGCCGTCGAAGCCCTGCTCAAGGGCGAGAACGTGATCCTCTCCTCAGGCACCGCCAGCGGCAAGAGTCTCTGCTATCAGCTCCCTATTCTGCAGACGATGCTCGATGATCCCGAGGCTACGGCACTGATGGTCTTTCCGGCGAAGGCGCTGGCGCGCGATCAGGCCGTCGCCTGGAACAACGGCGTCCTCAGCATACCGGGCATTGTGGAGCCTCGCTCTCTTCTGGCCATTCCATATGATGGCGATTCCAGCGCCGCCGATCGGCGCACCGCGCGTGATTCGTCCCGCCTGCTGGTCACGAATCCAGAGATGATTCATAGCAACATGATCCCGGGTCATGGACGCTGGCTGCGATTCCTGCGCGGGCTCAAATTCATCGTCATCGATGAGGTCCACACCTACACCGGTTTCTTCGGCGCCAACATGGCTAACGTGCTCCGCCGCTTAGGGCGGCTCTGCGAGCACTACGGTGGCAACCCGCAGTACGTCTGCTGCTCGGCAACTATGGGAAATCCGGATCAGGTCGCCGAGCTGCTGACCGGCAAGCCTTT
This sequence comes from Verrucomicrobiota bacterium, assembly GCA_018648805.1. Lineage (GTDB taxonomy): Bacteria > Verrucomicrobiota > Kiritimatiellia > UBA8416 > JABMPJ01 > JABMPJ01. The sequence continues at coordinate 10,115 of JABGQM010000014.1, read as the reverse complement.
CCGGCTGATCGACAGCAATACCAGCGCGTCCGGTTCGCGCACGTTCGTCTTCTGGAATCCGCCCCGCATCAAGACCCGGAAGTGGCGCGGCCGACGTAGCGCCAACGTGGAAGCCCATGAGCTGATGACGAAGTTGGTCATGCAACGAACCCCCACCATCTGCTTCAGCAAGGCACGCAATACGGCCGAAATGATCTACCGCTATGTGCGCGATAGCCTCAAGGCCAGTGGATCCGGACTGGCCGATCAGGTGATCCCCTACCGTGGTGGTTACTCAGCCGAAGAGCGGCGCGAGATGGAGGACGGCCTCCGTCAGGGCAAGCTGCTTGGGGTAAGCGCCACGCGTGCACTCGAGCTGGGCATCGATATTGGCATGCTGGATGCCTGTATCATTGTGGGCTATCCCGGCCTGCTCAGCGCCTTCATGCAGCAAGCCGGGCGTGCCGGACGCGGGCAGTCCGATTCGCTTTGTATCCTGGTGGGCATTGATACACCGATCAACCAGTACATCATGCAGCACCCCCAGTATGTGTTTGATCGACCCATCGAGCGCGTCGTCATCGACCGTGACAACCCCTTCGTGGTTTTGGGTCACATGCGCTGCGCGTCCGCCGAACTGCCCGTCACCCAGAAGGACGTCACCCTCTTCGGCTACGCCGCGCCACTCATCCTGGAGGTACTCGAAGAAAACAAGAAGATCACCCATCATCAGGACGCCTGGTATCATGCCGCCAAGGAAGCGCCGGCGCCCGAGGTCCGCCTGCGCGGGTACGGCGACGAGAGCACGGTGATAACGGATGTGAACACCGGCCGCATTATCGACCGGATGGATAAGTTCCGCGCCATGCGTCTCTTCTATGACGGCGCGATCTATTTTCACCGCGGCGACACCTACGCCATGGTCGATCATGACACCGAGCGCAATCTTGTCACCGTGAAGAAGGTGGACGTCTCATACTATACCGATCCTGTGACCGGCACAGCGGTTGACCATATCGATCACATCCTTGAGCAGCGTCCGCTGGGGACGGGGCAGGCACACCTGGGCGAGGTCTACGCCGTGCTCAATACGCCCATCTACGAAAAGGTGCGGTTCTATTCTCTGGATAGAATTTCCCAGCACCCCACCGGCCTGCCCTCTATCGCCTACGAAGCCATGGCCTTCTGGCTCACCGCGCCGCCCGAGTTGCCCGAGCAGGTCAGGCGTGTTGACCTCAATCCGGAATCGGGAATGCGCGGCATTCTTTACTGTGTCAGCCGCATCCTACCCCTCTTCCTTACCTGCGACATGAACGACTTTGACTGGTCGCTGGGCTGCCGCAATGCGGAATGGCACACGATGTTCTGGTTTGAATTCTACCTGCACGGCATCGGCAACTCTGAACAGTGCTTCGATCGCATGGAAACGATTCTGGCAACCGCCCTCGAGCATCTGCTGACCTGTGACTGCGATGATGGATGCCCGAACTGCACCTCGCGCATCATTACGCCCTACCACGTGCGCAATATTGAGCTCGGCGAAGGCGGCGGTCCCTACAGTAGACGCGCCGCAGTGGTTGTGCTTAACGCTATACTGAGAGGAGACAGCGCCGCCGAATCGGTCAAGCTACTGACCTCCTCCCGCCAAAAGCGCGGACAGTCCTTCCTGCCCTCCATCGTCGATAAACCACGCCTGACCGAACCCAACCGTATGCCGCTCGATCGGAGAACACGCGAGCTACTGCTTCGCAAGCTGGAGCGATCGCGGCATCCCATGCAGAGTGTGGATCATGTGATCGACCTCAAGCCACAGGTCGGTCCGCGCGCCGAATCTGAGGATACACTGGGGCAGGCTGACGCCGCCCGTCGCTCTCAGCATAGCGCCATACGTCATGCCGCCGACCCGCTATCGCGCAAACTGCGCCGCAAGCTAGCCTCGCCTGCAGAGAAAAAGAAGGCCCCACCACCACCTGTCCCGCCCACAGCAACACCTATCCAAGGCGGCGACTCCGTCGCCCGACGAGCCAGGCTGCGAAAGAAAGGCGATCGGGGTCAGCCGTGAATGGCACTACCCATCCTGTGCGCGGCTTTCCAGTGACGCGGAAAACTTCTCGTATTCCTGATCCGTCATATCGATAGTGTGGGCGGCGCGGGGATAGTCGCCACTGAGGACGTCTTCACGATACCGGCTCAGCGCATCAACAGCGGTCTTGAACAGGGACGCATACGTGATGGAATGGCGTGGATAGTGGCCGGTATGGGTTCCCAGAATATCGCTCGAAAAGATGAACTGGCCGTCACAATCCGGCCCGCTGCCCATGGAGAACACGAGCATACGGGTCTGCTCGGTGATCCGTGCCGCGACCTTGGCCGGGACCACCTCCATCTCGACCGCGATGCAGCCGGCCTCCTCGAGCGCCATGGTGGCTTCGTACACCTCGAGCGCCTCCTCACTGGTCTTGCCGACGGCTCTCGGGCCGCCATACCACGTGTCATTCACGGGCAGATACCCCACATGGCCGCAACAGGGGTAGTGCTGGCGGGAGAGGGCGGCAAACTTCTCGGGAACAAGACCGGAGCAGTAGACAATATCATTGCCCGCGGCCCGCAGCTCTCCGGCCAACCGCAAGGCTTCCGCTTCGCTGGAATAGGCACCAATCGAAGGTAGGCCGGAACCAATCAATGTGTTCGGCGCGCCCTGCCGGACAGAGTCGATGACCCACTTGCTGTGCTCCAGGGTTTCGCCCCATGCCAGGATCATGTCGATGCCGGACTCTTCGGCCGCCTTGGCGGTCCACGCATCGAAAGCGGTGGTGAGTACCAGCTGACGCTTGCCCTTGGTCGCCAGAAGATCAGCTACGGTTGATATGGACATGGCATCGCTCCTCTTTCTGTTGCTGCATGTGTGGCAGGATAAGGCGCGTGGTCGAGAATGAACAGCCGAACATTCGAACAGCCAAACGACACAGAGGCAGGGAGCGTCGGGATACTACGAGGCGGGTGCTACCCTTTGCGGCGCAGTCCGAGCGGGAACATAAGCATGCGCATGGGCCAGATGCCGCGCACGTGGGCCAGTACCGTCACGGCGCTGGAACTGGCTGGCTCTCGGATGGCGATGGCCATGGGGATGCAGGCAAGGCGGTACCATAGGCCAACCAGCTTACGATACCAGCCCCGAATGCACGGCGGCGATACGCTGGCATTCACTTGGATCGTGGCGAGATGACAATGCGGAAACCTGTGAAGTTGTCCGAGGCATCCAAGCCGCCGTACCCGGATCGGTGCGTGCTGCTGTTGAGCGCGGCCCCGAGACGGCAAGCCCCCCCAGCTTGCTCAGCTTCTCAGACGCCTCTTCACGCTCGACGAACCTAGGGGAGCCAAGCTGCCGTACCAGCTCTGCAACGTGTTCGGGACTGGCGCTGACATCGCGGCCTTGATGGGGTCCAGGAAGTGATGCCGCGACAACATTCTGGATGGAACTATAAGCTACGGCCACGCTGATCAGCAGCACTATGACCGCTGCGCCTGAAGTCATTCTCATTGGTGTCTTCCCCCCGTGTATGTTCACACACAGTACGGAAACTCGCCCACTCTTGTCCAAGGCAGAAATCCTACTATCCGTTCTACTGTGGCGCCGCTCCTCGGCAGCATTCTCCATCTTCGCGGCTAGCCGCCCCGGTGTTACAAGCCTGTTACACATAGGCCTGCGGTCCTGTGGTATGACTGTGGCCGATCACCGAGAACAAGCAAGGATGGCGGTGGCCTGGAGAATGAAGGAATGAATAATATTACACTGTTCATGTTTCTGGTCTTTCTTGTATTTGGTGTTGGTGGAACCATCCTTTGGACCTGGATGATTGTGGACTGCGCGACCCGAGAGAAGCCCGGAGGAAACCAGAGGCTGACCTGGATTCTGATCATCGTCCTGACGCACTGCATCGGTGCGTTGAGCTACCTTCTCGTGAGACGACCGAAACGGATTCAGCAGTACGAACATGAGAAGGCATCATTGAACCAGCGCCTGAACCCTTACGGTTTCGCCGCCCGTTAAGGGATGCTGGGGAGCCAGGGGCAAACCGAGAGGCTAGCAATCGAGTGGACGGGGTGAATGTAGTGGCCCACTGTCGGTCGTGCTCCGATACGTTGGCACCGGCCACACGTCAAAACACGAGACGGGACACCGCCGGTCTCCGGGGCGATCAAAGGTCGTTGCTCAGGTAGACGCCGAGTCTGATGAATATCGGGCCACCCGCAAAGGGCATGACCAGACGGTTGGTCGGTGTGCTGTAGGGGATTTCGGGAAGCGACAGGACGAAGCCTTCGGTCAGGTTGGTACACTCATATAGCCGATATGTCCGGCCCGCAACACCCAACCACTCAATGGCGTACGTGTTTGACGACACTTGATCGACGGAGTCGACGTGAAAGAATGACGTGATGTCGTCGGGTAGTGTCCCCGCGATAAACTCATGAGCATTGCATACTCCATCGCCGTCGGAATCGAGCGATGTAGTTACCGTTCCTGATCCATACGTGTTGGTGGTTCCGTTGCCCATGTCAGCATCGCTGCTCACAACCACGGCACCCGTGTAAGCCTGCTGGGCGATGGGGCTGAAGACAACCTCCAGACCATTGGAACTGCCGCCGGCAATACTGCCGGACCAATCGCACTGGAAGTGGGGCGGGGTGCTTACGCCCGCCACGGCGAGAGCCTGGTTGCCATCATTACAGATTGTCAGTGTACGGTTGGATCTACTGCCCACTTCAACTTCGCCAAAGGACAGGTCGCCCAACAGGCGAATGGTCGACTGTACGCCACGCCCTGAAATGGCATACTCAACTTGGTCGGTATTGTAACTCCTGACCCGCACTGTGCCGGAGTATTCGTGCTGTAGAGTCGGTGCGAAAGTGATCGGCACCTGCTGCGTCGCTTCCGGGGGGATGTTGCCGGTCCAGCCCCCGGTGAATCCGTATGGCGGCTGTACGTACCGGATCTCCAGCGGCTCAAAACTGTCGTTGTTGTGGATGGTCAACATACGGACCACGTTGCTGCCTATATCAAGATCGCCGTAGTCGAGATCACCACCTACTGTGGGCTGTGATAACGGGCCAGCGATGAAGAGATCGTAATCAGGGTGTGTTTCGGTCCCCGTCTTGCCGTATACACGGATGGCGACGGACATGGGCGCGCTATCGAGGGCTACCATTTCATTGTCGGTCGTGCTGGACGATTCCCCCACCACCATGTTCCACATGGGTGCGATTGAAGCAGCGCCTTGAGGCCAGATCAGTTGGAGGTCCAGGTCGCCTTGTGAATGGTCGAAAAGCATGCCGACCCTCTGGCCCTGTGCAAGAGATACGTTGAAATAGTCCTCATCGGTGCTGCTGTGTAGGGTTAGTCCGTTCTCCAAGCGGTAGGAAGTGGCTCCCCATATGGTGGGACCGTCAACGGCGTTGGGTTCAAAACGGTCCGGGGAAATTGCGCGGGCAGGAGATGCCAGGAACAGGAGACCAAACAGGATCGCCACCCCCCTGGCGGCAGTCGCAGATCGATTTCCGGCCCCAGCCTTCACAAGACACTATCCCCCTCACAGCAGGCTATCACCTTATCATTTTTCACGACCCAGATGCGACTCCCGAAATTCCAGAGCTTTTCCTATTTCCTCGGGAGCCGGTGGGAGCCAGGGCCGGACAGACGACGTAGCGTCGGTATAGCACCCGCACTACGCTACGAAATGATGGCCAGAATGGCAAACAGGCGGCTTTGTCATTGGTTTAGTCGGAGCATTGCCGACCGCCATACCGCCCGAGTGCAGGGAATAAGCGTTCTAGGGTCTCACAGTGTCGGCCATTGTCGCAAATGCTCCAAAAGGACACGTTGAAACTCGCCAGATGGCAGATGACGAGACTCGATCCCCACCGGCATGCGCCGTCACGCGCCGTTGCATTGTGCTTGCCCCGAAAATATTCTGTGCTAATAAGAGTGTCATGGATTGAAGAAACTCTGCATAGGAGGAGAGCTTGCGATGGCACGCGTCTGGGTATGGCTACTGATCTCGGTTTCCGTGTTTTCTGGCCCCATTAGGGCTGCCACCTATAGCGGGGGCTCCGGTACGGAACCCGATCCCTACCAGCTCGCCACCAAAGCAGACCTATTGCTCTTGGGTACCACTCCCACTGACTATGGCCAGCACTTCGTGCTTACCGCGGATATCGACCTCACGAATGAAACCTTCAGCACGGCCGTCATCGCGGCCGACACGAACCACACGGATGCGACGTTTCAGGGCACACAGTTCTCCGGAGGACTCGACGGCAACAACCATGTGATCCGTAATCTCACGATCGATACAGGGGGCGAGGACCACCACTTCCTCGGCCTGTTCGGCTATGTCAATGGAGCCACCGTGCGTAACCTAGAGGTAGAGAATGTGTGCGTTACGGCAGGAGATGGCGACGGGAACCTCTACTACGTCGGGGCTGTTGCCGGGTACACCGCGTCAGGCACTCTGACCAACTGCCTGACCAGCGGAACCATGACGTCGGGGAACAGTGTGTACTACATGGGCGGGCTATGCGGGCAGGTAAGCGTGACAGAGATCGAGAAGTGTTCCTCCGTCGTCACACTTTCAGGCGGCAATACCTCGCGCTACATCGGCGGGCTCCTGGGGAGCGTCAGCATGTGCAACATCACACACTGCGCCGCCAACGGAACAGTGACAGGAGGCAGCAATTCCGCGTATGCCGGCGGCCTGATAGGTTCCTACTATCATTACAATGGCTCCATCAGCGACTGCCAGGCCACTGTCCTCGTCACGATCGGGAGTGCCTCAACCCTGAGCGGCGGACTGATCGGCTTTTTTGACAGTTCATGTGTTGCGGCAGTCGACCGCTGCCGTGCAGCCGGTGCGATCCAAGGCGGTACGTCCTGTACCTATATCGGAGGGTTCTGTGGACAAACCCAGAGCGGTGTGACGATCAATAACTGCTACGCCGCCGGAGATGTCAATACCGGTAGCTCATCCTACTACTTGGGCGGCTTCTGCGGATCGAACTTCGGAACCATTAACAAGAGCTACTCGGTCGGGAACATATCCTGCAATACCTGTTCGGCGTCCGGCGGATTCTGCGGGGACAATATTGATACGGTCAGTAGCAGCTTCTGGAACACTGAGACCTCGGGAGAGAGCTTTAGCTCCGGGGGCACGGGTAAGACGACAGCAGAGATGCAGAGCAAAGCCACGTTCACGGGCGCTGGCTGGGATTTCACAGGCGAAAGCACCAATGGCACCGAGGACATCTGGTACATGAATGGGTATCCCGAGTTGAATGGGGCGGGAGCTGTCACAACCTACGCGCTCACCGTTGACAACGGATCCGGTGACGGCGCCTATGAACCCGGGCAGGCCATACCGATCATGGCCGACCTGGTCCCCTCGAACCACGTCTTCCACGTGTGGTCCGTGACCCCCCCCCGCATACACAAGCCTCGTCGCCAACCTGGCTTCAACCAACACGACCTTCACCATGCCGGCAGGGAACGTGACACTGAACGCCACCTATCTGCTGGGCGTGGCTAGCCTGGAAGTCGACGGCCCGCTCACGATCCGGGAGCTCACCCAGGTCAACTATACCTGCACCGCCACGTTCAACGACCAGAGCACCAGCAACGTGACCCTCGATGTCACATGGTCGGAGAACAGTGCCTACGCGTCCATTGACGCCACGGGGTTGCTGACGGCCAGTGACGTCCCTTCACAGGTTGCAGTGACGGTTTCAGCAGCCTATCTCTACGGCGGCAGCCTTCACTATGCGAGCCAGGGCGCATCGATCCGCGACCTGATCCCGCACACGTTGACTGTCGAGAACGGCACGGGTGATGGCGACTACAGGGATCGTGTAGAGGTCGAGATCGCGGCGGACCCGCCGCCAGTCGACTGGTTCTTCGACCGCTGGACTGCGGCCCCAATAGGCTACATCGGTGAAGTCGCCTCGGCGACATCAAGTAACACGACCTTCACGATGCCCAATAACGCCGTCACGCTGACCGCAAACTACAAACCAGAGCTGACATCGATTCACATCAGCGGCACCACGTCGGTTGCCGAGGTATCGCAAGCCACGTATGCCTGCATCGCCACATTCAGCGACGCCAGCACGCAGAACGTGGCCGCAGCGGCACTATGGAGTGAGGACAGCCCATATGCAGAGATCAGCGCCGTCGGCGTGCTCACTACCATCCGCGTCGACACCAACGAGTCGGTCAACATCTCCGTGCGGCATGTCTACCGGGGCGTGACCAACAACGACACGCTGGCAGTCGCCATTCTCGATACGCTTCCTCCACCCACGTACTTTCTCAGAGTCAACGGCGGTTCAGGACAAGCCCGTTACGAGGAGGGTGCCCTTGCCGTAGTCGAAGCATACGGCGACTTCGACTGCCCGCAGCGTCCGTTCGATCGCTGGGTCGTTGAGCCTGCCGCGTACACGAGCAATTTCGACAGTGTAACCAATGCCCTCGCACTGTTCACAATGCCCGCGGAGGACGTGGCATTAACCACCAGCTACCAAGAGCTCAACACATACAGTGGCGGAGCAGGCATAGAGGGCGACCCGTTCCGCATAGCTGACACCAACGACCTCTTCGCCCTGGCGGCGACCCGCTGTGACTACGACAGGCACTTCATTCTCGTGAACAACATTGACTTGGCCGGCATGGTTTTCACCAACTCGGTTATTTCATCCGACGGTGACCCCAACGACTCCAGCAACTCAGGTATGGCGTTCAGGGGCTCTTTCGACGGAAACGGCCATACCATCCGTAATCTCACCATCGACACTGGGGGAGCCAACTACTACGGCCTCGGACTTTTCGGCTCACTGTCGGGCTTCCCCGGCTCTGGCGGCTGTGTAGAACATCTGGCGCTGCTCAACGTCACGATCCGGGGCGGGGTGAACTCACAGGGCCTCGGTATGCTGGCCGGCGATAACCTTGGGATGGTGGTCCGTCAGTGCTTTGCCTCCGGCTCGGTTCAGGGCGGTACCAACTCATACTACGTGGGTGGCATATGCGGTCTCAATTGGAATGGAACCGTCAGTGAATGTTTTGTCTCGGCCGACGTGGCTGGCAAGGGGCTGATCGGGGGCATCGCGGGCGCCAACCAGCTCCTTGGTGCCAGCACACCAAGCACAAGTGTCATCAGCAACTGCTACACCATGGGCTCTGCAAGAGGATTGGGGAACTACGCTGAGGCAGTCGGAGGCATATGCGGTATGCAGCACGGCGACATCGTCGAGTGCTATTCCACGATGCAGACGTCATCCGACGGCGCCATGGCGGTCGTGGGAGGGCTCTTCGGGACAACGAACGCGCCCGCCGGGGTGCCTGCCGTAACACTACCTTCACCCAACAGCGTAGTGAGCAGCTCGTTTTGGGATACTGAAACATCTGGCACCGCCACCAGCTACGGAGGTTCAGGAAAGAGTACTGCCGAGATGCGTACCGAATCGACATTCACGTCGAATGGATGGGATTTTGCTGGCGAAACCGCCAATGGCACCAAGGATACGTGGTACATGAATGGCTACCCAAAACTTTCCTGTTTCACGAATGGGTTCTGGGACGGTTACTCCAGTTGGCTTGCATCACAGGAAATCCCTGCCGGCGAAAGCGGCTACAGCAATACGCCGGCCGGTGACGAAACCGGCAACCTACTAAAATATGCCAGCGGCCTTGCGGCCATGGATCCTTGCGACATGCTCGACCTGATGACTGTTCCCGTACCGGACGCCGGAAACAAGTTTGTCTTCACGTACTACAAAGCCAAGGGCGTAACCGATGTGTTGCTCGAACCCGTATGGGCCGTCACCCTCTTCGACGACTGGATTACCAACGGCATCCTCAACACCTTCGTGGGAGATGCGGGTGAGCGCGAAGAGTGGCAAGGGTCTCTGGATATCGAGCCCTACGGATTCATACGAATCCGCGCCACGCCAGCGGAGTAGCCCGATCCGCCGAAGCCCACGTATGATCACGAGACAGCCGTTCTCCCGGTTGTGGTTCACGGAACGAACTCTCTCACAGTGATTCGGGAGTTGGTGGCCAGGCTGAACTGAACAAAGACCAATCAGGCTCC
>JABGQM010000138.1 GCA_018648805.1 Verrucomicrobiota bacterium | reverse complement strand
TTCATAAATAGCAGCGGGGGGAGCCCGATCCAGTAACAGTACCGGCTTAACACCCGCGGCGCGTCACCCCCCAGAAATCCTCCGCGGCGGAGGATGGCGCCGATGAGTATAATAAGGAATACCGGGGCTAGGATGTTGAGGATGTGCATGTAAAGATGCTCGCTTGTCTCGCGGGTACAGCCCCTTGCGCGGGGCGGCTGTTGGTTACTGGATGTCGGCTAGGTTAGGGGGTTGTGTGTGGAAGATCAATGAGAGAACAGTTGAACAATCGAACAGCCGAACAGCCGAACAGCCGAACATTCGAACTACGAAGTGGGGAATGGGGAGCCGACATCGTCTTTATCGTCAATCGTACTCGTCGCCCCTGCTCGTTGTCCGGTCTCTGGTTCTCTGTGACCAGACGGGTCTGTCTGCTCCGCTAACGAGAGGGCGTCCGAAAAGGGTTAACTCACTGAAGGTGCAGCAAACAGGAGGTAGGGTGCGGGGGGACGCCACGCCCTACCTACCTTTTCGGACAGGCTCTAACGAGTTGTGGCACTTCTTTTCCCACTTCGTAGTTCGGCTGTTCGATTGTTCGAATGTTCGGCTGTTCTCCCTCTCCTTTCCTCTACCCATCCCCCATACCTTATTATATAGTCCTCCCCCATGAGGATAACGGGTGGAGAATTTCGGGGGCGCGTGCTACGGGCGCCTAAGTCGGGGGTGCGGCCGACGCAGGATATGGTGCGCCAGGCGGTGTTCAATATCCTGATGGGGCGGATCGATGGGTCGCGCTTCCTGGATCTGTATGCGGGATCGGGGGCCGTAGGACTCGAGGCGCTCAGCCGTGGGGCGGTGGGTGTCACCTGGGTGGAGCGGGAGCGGAAGAGTCTGACGGTTCTGAGGAGGAATGTGGCGGAGATCGGAGGTTCCTCCTCCGCTGAAGCTTCCTCCTTCGCCAAGGCTACGGAGGACGAGTCGGAGGGCAGGCGGAATGCTGGTCGGGTCGTGTCCGATGAGGCGGTGCGGTTCTTGCGGCGCCGCGCGGGACGCGAGGCGTATGATGTGATCTATGCGGATCCGCCTTACGTGGACAGCCGGGCCGGGGACAATGATCCGTTGGCGGAACTGCTGGAGGCGATCGGGGAGGGTGATGTGCTGGCCAGGGATGGAGTTTTTGTGTATGAATCGGCCGGTGGACGGCGCGCGCAGGCGGTTGAATTGCCGGAGGGGTGGGGCGAACTGATGGATCGCGAGTATGGGCGCACACGGGTGAGAGTGTTTGAGCGGGGGTGAGGATGCGTGATGCTGGGGGACTCGGGTTCTGTGGGGGAATTGACCACGGATGGGGACGGATGGGACTCGGGTTCTGCAGGGGAATTGACCACGGATGACACGGATGGGGACGGATGGGGACGGATGGGACTCGGGTTCAGTGGGGTGAGAAAGGAGCGTGATAGTGAGAACGACGGCGGTTTATGCGGGGACATTTGATCCGATTACGCTGGGACATCTGGATTTGATCGAGCGGTCGGCTGATATTTTTGAGCGGGTGGTGCTGGCGGTGGCGCAGGCTACCCCTAAGACAACCCTCTTCAGCGTGGAAGAGCGGGCCGCCATGGCGCGCGAGGTGACGGCGCAGTTCGCGAATGTGGAGGTCGACACGTTTAACGAGCTACTCGTCAAGTATGCGCGCTCGAAGGAGGCGGGAATCCTGATCCGTGGACTGCGCGCCTACTCGGACTTCGAGTATGAGTTCCAGATGGCCCTGACCAACCGCAAACTGGAACCCGAGATCGAGACCCTTTTCATGATGCCCAAGGAGATCCACAGCTACGTCAGCTCCAGCACCGTGCGCGAGGTGGCGCAGTTGGGGGGGGATACGAGCGATTTTGTGCCGGCGGTGGTGCAGACGCATCTGACGGCGAAGTTTGCGGGGTAAGCGGGAAGGGGCGCGCACGGCCCGCCCGAACGTCGGGGCCACGTGACGGCGGGCGCATTTCACCTGTGCGGGGATTTTCACGGTAGTAAGACCTGAGGCTCTCCCACGGCACGCCGGGTGCCCGGTT
>JABGQM010000137.1 GCA_018648805.1 Verrucomicrobiota bacterium | reverse complement strand
TATGAGTACATAGTTGTTCTTCAAATCACCCCTCCACAGTATGACACAGCCATCCCCCGCTCGGCCTGCAGGCCACCAGCCCCGACGAAGCTTGAAAATGACAATAGCCTGCCCCACCCCACCTGTGAAGGGATTTCGCTCAAAGGGACCACAAATGCAGTACTCGACACGCTGGGACGGTCGCCCGGCCGGCGCCAATTATCGATATGCGAGAAAGACCGGAGTGATTGCCGATGCTGAGCGGTTTGCGAGGGAGAACAGGCTTGGCTTGTGGCATGCGGGTGGGGTCGTGTAGCCTTGGAGTCATAGGGCAAGACGGCGGTAGGTGACGTCGGATGGCGAGAGGACGGGATGTGCAAGTTGATGACGGGATGCCTAAATCCCAAAACCAGATGCGGCCCTGGTTCACCTCCTTCAACAAGCCCTATTTGTTATTTTAAGGGCTGACCCCGGGACCCCCAGACTGAGACTTCTATTTCGGCACTCATCTACTCTTGCCCTCCATCGGGATAGGATCGCCCCTCAGTGGAACGGTCTCTGCACCGCCCGCCGCCTGCCCATGAGCGTGATCCAAGTCCCCCACCCCGCTTAGGTCAGATAGACCAACCACAGCCCGCCGCATCCGCCGCCACCCACGCCGGCGAGGCCCGGGGTCTGCCCAAAACCGGCGATTTCGGCCGTGGTCCCGTGAAATCCCCCGCAGCAGGGCCAAAGATGGCACCAGATCAGCCACAAACCAGGCTTCGCCCGCTAAATCCGTTCGCCACTTTCACAGCTGGTGTGTCCCTACGCGGCCTGTGGAACGGTGTAAAAAGTTCACTGGATATATCGAGCCATAAGTGGGCGCAGGAGGGCCACAGCCTCTGTCCATGGAGTTGAATCTGCCAGGTAACTGTGAGATGTTCCTTCACCCCCACAGGTTATTCGGAGCATTTTACTGGCCAATCTTTCACCTTCGCAGGCTGCGGCGACATATTGACCCAGTAAATGCGGAGTTTACCGGCCAATCCGCACGTTTACTGGCCACTGAATTGGTGGCGGATTGGCCGGTAAACGATCAAACGAACCAGATCAGGCAGCCCGACGGCCCACCTAGCACTCTCCTCGCTCTGCCTTGTCAAACCGGCCGGCGAGGCGGGTGTATACTTTGGCAGGGTCCTGGTTTAGCGCACGGCAGACCCAGAAGAACTCCACCACGTCTAGGCGACGTTCGCCTTTCTCAATCCGCCAGACAAATGACCGCTCGCGCTGGAGACGGTCAGCTAGTTGACGCTGCGTAAGCCCTGCCTCCTCGCGCATTGAAACCAAAGCGTCGAGTACGGCCTGATAGTGAGGGGTACCTGTCGATTTCTTCATGCGCGCATTATGCGGGCACTTTGCTCTTGCACGCAAATTGCGTGCAGCGTATAATGCCTTCATGTTCAAGATTTCACGTCCATACCATGCGATCTTACTGGGTGCGGCTGCGTTCGGCTTCCTCCTTGCACACTCCCCCACCCTCGCCGACAGCATTACTGGCCGCGTGAGCCGAGTTGTTGATGGAGATACTGTTGTCGTGATGGCGTTTGAATCGGAGGTCCCTCCGTCGCCCTGCGGGCTATGGAGGGCAAGCGGAGGCCAGGGATCGGAAACCGGAGGGGTGCGTGTGCGGTTGGCGGACATTGATGCGCCGGAGATGGGGCAACCTTACGGGCCGGAAGCTAAGGCGGCCCTCGTTGACATGATCGGGGGGAAGCTGGTCGTGGTGACCTACGGCCGGCGGGATCGGTACGGGCGCATCCTCGGCACGATCTTCAGCGGGGAGTGCAACACCTACCCGCCGAACTGCGGAGCGGAGCGAAGCTCTGGGTGGGTCAACCTGGCCATGGTCCAAGCCGGGCATGCCTGGAGCTATCGGCATGCGCGGAAGACGGGGGCGGTTGCGGAGGCGGAGCGGGCGGCCAGGCGGGAGGGGATTGGATTGTGGGCGGCGGACGGGGTGGTGGCGCCGTGGGTGTGGCGGAAGGGGGAGAATGAACAGGGGGGAACAATCGAACATTCGAACAGCCGAACAGCCGAACTACGAAGGGGGGATCCGGCTTC
>JABGQM010000136.1 GCA_018648805.1 Verrucomicrobiota bacterium | reverse complement strand
ATCTGGATGGCTTCAAGGGCTGGCAGGGGCAGGCGCTCTACGAGGCCATCGGTTTTGAGGAGAATTGTCTGCTCGCCGGTCCCACCGGAACGGGCAAGACCTTGCTGACCTATGCTGTCGCCGATGCCCGCAAAATGCACCTGGTGCTGATTGAGGGCAAGGAAGGCCTGCTCGACATGGACTTCCTGGGGGCGATCCTGCCGCAGGAAGATGGCTCCCGCCGCTGGGTGGATGGGCCGCTCCTGCGGGCCATGCGCGATGCCCAGTTCAGCCCTGTGCTGCTCTTCATCGACGAGATCAACCGTCTGCCGCGCGAGCATCTCAACCTGCTGATCGGCTTGATGAACCCCAAATCCGCCAGTGTGTTGTCCGATATGGGCCTCGAACTGGCGGAGGGCGAGTTTTACACGGTGGAAGTGCCGATGACGTCCGAGCTGGTGATCTGTCCAACGGCGCATCTGCGCATCGTAGCGGCGGGCAATTTCGGCGCCGCCTATGCCGTCTACGATCTCGATCCGGCCCTGCGTTCGCGCTTTGCCACGCTGATCGAATTCGACTACCTGCCCTTCAGCGATGAAGTCGAGCTGCTCATCGAGCGCACCCGGCTGAAGTCGAAGGTCGCCAAAGCATTGGTCAAGCTGGCCCAGGAAACCCGCCGCATGGCGGCCAACGGCGAAGTACCGGGTGTGATCGACACCCGCACGCTGCTCAACTGGGCCGCCAAGTGCCAGCGGGCGAATGCGAGTACCGTGAACGATGTTATGGCGCAGGCGCGTTTGAGCTGGGCCGATATCGTCTGCGGTCGCGACGCCCTGGGCAAAGTCCAGACGGGCGTCTTCGATGCCCTGAAGGACTACCTGAACACGCAGGGAGCGCTGCCATGACCACCGTGTTGGATACCCAATCGACCTGGTGGTGGTGGCAAGCCACCCGGCGGCGGCTGACTCTGTGGAGCAAAGCCTTACTGCAGGGAAGGCGCTACCGTATCGTCATCGAACCCTTTCAGGGTCGCGATGGCACACCGGGGACGGGTTTTCATGCCCCCGACCGACGTTTGATCCAGGTCAACCCGACGATAGCTGAGGACGAAAGCCCCGGCTTTCAGTTTCAGCTCACACAGGGCATTCTGGCGCACGAAGTCGGGCACGCCTTGTTTACGGATGCCTGGCCGAAAGCGCCCGGTCAGGATACCTTGCGATGGCTGGTCAACGCCCTGGAAGATGAGCGTATGGAGCGTTCAACCGCCATCTACTATCCCGGCCTGCGGGCGCTCTTTGACCGCTTGGGGTTGTATTTCTATGCACGCTTTGAAGCGTTCAGGAAATCCCAGGCTGCCAACCAGCAGGCGTTGGGGCTGTGTCTGGCCTGGCGCTGGGCAATGCGGCAGAGCAGCGAGAGTGAAATGCTCACAGAGCTAAAGGTCTCCGAAGCTGCGTGTGAATTGTGGATGCAAGTCAAGGAAGCTGTTGAGAAATCCTGGATGGCACCCAACACGACGGAATTGATCGAGCTGGCCCAAGAAATCTTGCGCCTACTCGACATCCCTGAAGGACAGGATGTACCGGAATGGCTGTGGATTTTTCTGGGCGGTGGCGATGGTATCCCTGTCGCCCGCCTGGAAGACCCCCTGCCATTCCCCGACGAAGCGGCGGATATTGCTCCTGGCGTGGGGGATCCACCCGCTGCGCGCGATCTGCTCGATGTAGTGCAGGACGCCTACACCACTCCAGCGCCGTATCTCGAACTGGAGCAGGAAGCCGCACCCCTGGCGAATGCCCTGGCGGCGGCGCTGGTGGTGCCAAATCATGCCCGACCCAAGCCGCACGAATACCGCGGCCGCTACAGTTTCCGGCAGGAAATCCGCACCCCCGAGCGCCCGCATATCCCGCGGGAAGCGCTTGGGAACTCGTCCGATGGGGTTGTGATCTACCTGCTGGCCGATCGCTCCGGCTCGATGTATGTGGTCGAGGAACGCGTGCGTCTGGCGTTGATGATGATCGCCCTGGCGGCGGAAAAAGCAGGTATCCCCCTGGGGATGGCCTACTTCGGCAGCAGCACAACGCATGAGGCAAGCCTGACGCTGGAAGTCACGCCCATCACCGGGCGTATTCCTGAACCGGCCAAAGCTCTGATCGCCGGTTTCCGCGGGATGACGAATTCCGAGTTCCTTCACCAAGGTTTGCAGTTGGCGGAGAAGTCGCTGCTGAAACGTGTCGAGCGGCGCAAGTTTCTGCTCGTGATCCACGACGGTCAGCCCACCAGCCAGGATTATTCGTTATCGCTGGAACGCTTGCAGGCTATGGAGCGCAAG
>JABGQM010000135.1 GCA_018648805.1 Verrucomicrobiota bacterium | reverse complement strand
GGCCGAGAACCGTCGGCTGCGGCAGCAGCTCGGCGACCGGTACCATCCCGCCAACCTGATCGGCAACTGCGGGGCCATGCGTAGTGTGTACGAACAGATTGCGCAGGTCGCCGACAGCACGGCCACGGTTCTGGTCCGCGGCGAGTCCGGAACGGGCAAGGAGCTGGTGGCAAGGGCGTTGCACTACAACAGCCCGCGCCGCGAGAATGCGATGGTCTCGGTGAACTGCGCCGCCCTTCCCGAGAGCCTGATCGAGAGCGAACTGTTCGGTCACGAGAAGGGCTCGTTCACGGGGGCTAGCGAGCAGCGCAAGGGGCGCTTTGAGTTGGCCAATGGCGGCACGCTGTTTCTGGACGAGATCGGTGACATCTCCCTACACGTCCAGGTGCGTCTGCTCCGCGTCCTGCAGGAGAAGACCTTCGAGCGCGTCGGCGGGGACGAGCCGGTCTCGGTGAACGTCCGAGTGATTGCGGCTACGAGCCGCAATCTGGAGGACGAGATCGAAAAGGGTGCGTTCCGCGAGGATCTGTACTACCGGCTCAACGTCTTTCCCATTCACATGCCTCCCCTGCGGGAACGGCGTTCCGACATCCTGCTCTTGGCGGACCATTTCGTGCAGAAGTACAACGAGCAGTACGGCAAGAACGTCAAACGCATCTCCACCGCCGCAATCAACATGATGACCGCCTACCATTGGCCGGGCAATGTGCGTGAATTGGAGAACTGCATTGAGCGGGCGGTCCTGACGAGTTCGGATTCGGTGATTCACGGCTTCAGTCTGCCGCCGACCCTGCAGACGGCGGAGCACAGTCACACGGCCCTGATCCCCACCGATGGCGTCGATCTGAAGAGCATGGTGGCGAGCTACGAGCAGGAGATCATCATCGACGCGCTCAAGCGCACGCGTGGCAACGCGGCCGCCGCTGCTCGTGAACTGCGGACGACCCAGCGCATTCTCAACTACCGGATCAAGCAGCTTGGGGTTGACCCCAAGCAGTATTCCGGCACCGGCAGGTAGGTCAACATGACTACGAGAGAGGAAAGGGACCGGTCCCCGACACGCGCCCGGGCGATCCTGTTCCTGCTGCTTCTGCTCCCTGCCCCAAGCCTGGGCAACCTGGGCGCCGTCGTCTGGTGGCCAGGATCACGGGTGAGCCAAGTGCTCTTCGTGCTGAGCAAGCTGTGGGTGCTGCTGCTGCCCCTGATCTGGCTGTGCTGGGTCGGGAGGAAGCGCTGCAGTTGGTCGCCCGCCAGGCAGGGAGGGCTTGTTCTCGGCGCGCTCACCGGGCTGGCCATCATCGCTGCGGTTGGTGGGCTCTACGCGTTGATCGGGAGCCGGTTGGTCCCGCCTGGCGAGGTCCAACGCATGGCTGCCCAAACCGGCTTGTCATCGCGCACGATGTATCTCGCCTGTGCCGCGTACTGGATCGGGGTGAACTCTGTCTTGGAGGAGTACGTCTGGCGTTGGTTTGTGTTCCGCCGCCTGGCGGAGTTGATGCCTGAGCGCTGGGCCATCGTCGGCTCGGCCCTGGGTTTCACGCTGCACCACATCGTCGCCATCACCATCTACCTGCCGGGGCTCACCGCCTTCCTTGCCACAGTGGGCATATTCGTGGGCGCGGCGCTATGGTCCTGGCTGTATTGTCGGTACCGTTCCATTTGGCCTGGTTACCTCAGCCATGTAGGGGCGGATATCGTCATCTTCGTGATTGGCTACCGGCTCATCTTTCCCGTCTAGGATCCAATCCATGCGCTCCGACATCTACTGCGAACCGGCCCGTGAGATCCCCGTATCCCATGATGTGGACGTTGTCGTCGCCGGTGGTGGTGCCGCTGGCACGGCTGCGGCCATCTGCGCGGCCCGCCTGGGACTTGCCGTCGCGATGGTCGAGCAGACCGCCATCCCCGGCGGCATGCTCACTCATGTGACCAGTTGGCTCAACGACTTCGACAACAAGGGCGGATTTGCCAAGGAATTCATCGGCCAACTGCTTGAGCGCGGCCTCTGCAAGTGGCCGTACCAGAACCCGTTCCGCACGACCCTCTATATGGATGAACTCGTTTCGTCCAGCGGCGTTCGCCACCTCTATCTGGCGCGCGTCACCGCTCCCATGCTGGATGCGGATGGTCGGGTTGCTGGCGTGGTGGTGGAGAGCAAGTCTGGCCGGCACGCCATCCGGGCCAAAGTGGTGATCGATGCCACCGGCGATGGCGATGTGGCCGCCTGTGCCGGCGCGCAGTTCGCTATTGGCCGCGAATCCGATGGCGCCTGCCAGTCCATCAGCATGTCCCATCTGCTCACCAACTACACCG
>JABGQM010000134.1 GCA_018648805.1 Verrucomicrobiota bacterium | reverse complement strand
CATGTAGCGGGCGCTGGCGGGACTCGCGCCAGAGACCTGGCACTCGGGCGTGGCCCTGATGCTGACAATGTCTTCCGCTGTAGGAACGGCACCGTCCTTCCAATTGCCAGCGTCATGCCATTCGCCGTCCTGGGTGCCACCCTGCCAGACAACTTGACCGGCTAGAGTTGCTGCAACTGCCGTTTGGAGCAGCATAATAACCCAGACCATCCATTTCGCTCCTGTCACCAGTCATCTCCTTGCTCAAAGGCAGAGAATCGTTGTCTCTGACGCACGGCACGCGGGCAGCGGCTACTTCGTCTTTTCCTTGACTGCAACAACCCATTCCAAGGCGATCACGTTGGGATCGCCATTGGCGCCATTGCGAAACGCCGGACCATCGAACCTGACGCGCGCCCAGATCTCGAACCGACCGGAGGGCAGGAGCGGGTCGCGGGCTTCGCTCAGCGCGACAGCAGCGTTGACGCCATAAAGCCACAGGAAGCTGCTCGTGTTAAGGGCGTATGTCCCCAGCTTGTACCAATGATATCCATTGCCGGGCACGATATCCCCAATTTTCAGACCACTTGTCGGTGCGTTCCTGTTGTCCTTGCCGTGGTCGTGCATGGCCCACCGGAGCGCGTTGCCTTCCAATGCGGCAAGCAGCTTGTCCGTCATTTCCGCACGAACGGCGATGCCGTTCTGCGTCCGCTTGTCTTCCACCATCTTGGCCTTGTCCGGATGACCGTACGTCGCGAATGCGTCGGCGGCGAAGGCGGTATAGTCGCGCCAGATCAGGTGCGCGAACTTGGCGGGCGGGTTGATGACAAGGGGACTGCGCTGGAGATACGCGTCGATTCGGGCGAGGAACTTCTTCTTTCCTTCAGCAAGCCTCTTTTGGAAGTACGGCATCATGCTCGGCAAGTCAACACGGCGCTGCCATTCGGTTTCGAGCGTTTCCTTAACGCGTGCGGCGACCGTTTCCCGCTTCAGCCACAGGTCCTCGCGCTGCTTTCCGTCGGCCTGCCACTTGCCAAGGATCTTCGGGAACATGGCCAGAGTGGCTGTGTCGAGCGCCATGCGGGCGTGGCGCACCCGGGGAAGAAAGGTCTCGGAGCCAGCGACGGCCTCTTCCGCTTCGTCGAAAACATCCTGGGACTGGTGCAGAAAGTCGGGCGTGAGGTACTTGCATTGCTCCAACTTGGTGGAGACGCCCAAGTGTACCGGATGGGCTTGGACCGTCTTGCGGAGCGACTCGATGTATCGCCGGACATAGACGCCGGCCGGACCGTAGAAGCCGTCCGTGAAGGTCTTGACGAGTTCGGCCTGATTCTGGCTCGGATCCTCCAGCAGCTTTGCCAACAGCCACAGCCGCATGTCGCGTAATTCGGGGAAGATGCCGGAGTGGTACTCCGTCATGTATCCGACGACATGGTTCTTCTGAAAGAACTGCAGATCCTGCTGAAACGTGGCGTCGAACGGCACGGGCGCGGCATCTCTGTTGATGTGGTAGTCCCACACGTAGAGCTTGTTCGCGATCTTGGACCAGGCCGACAGACGTTGGGCGAAGTACCCGTCCACCGGAATCGGCACGGTGATGTTGGACCGCGTGTCGCACAGGGTGATAATGACATTGTCCCTCGGCACAATGCCCACGGGGACATCCTCCGTGGACAGATAGGCCAGCGTCTCGATCATGACATCCGGATACTCGTTCTTCACGCCGTCGGCCAGATAGTTGGTAAAGTCCAAGAGCAGACCCGAGTTCTTGCCGCCGTATTTCTTGATAGCCGCCTGGCAGGCTTCACACTCACACATGTGGGGAGAGTCGCCCGGGGAGACGTCAAAAATCATCGGCGGGACCGGCTCCTCGCGGGTTTGGCGGATATACCCCCTGAGCTTACCAAGAAAGGTGGCGCGCATTCCCACGTTGCTCAGGCAGAGGTGGTTGTTCAGCCTCGGCGCGCCAGTCCACGCAAACACTTCCCGCTTTCCGTCCTTCTTCGCCACCCAGTCTGGGTGCTTAGCCAGCGTCCCATCCTTGAACCAATCACGCATATAGTTGAATTCACTGTGGACCATTTGAGGCGGGCCGAAATCGGGGCCGCCGCCGTAGTCCAAAGGAATGGGCGCATAGCCCAGAATTCGGTTGATTCGGTTACGTGGGGCAAAGGGTGGCGCGGTCTTCCAGAAGAGGCCGCTTCCAGGATCCAGACAGCGGTTGCGGAAGGCGGGTTCTCCCTGTCGGTCGAGTTTGCCGACACTCAGGTTAGCGCGCGTTGGCACAGACTCGTCCCACGGACTCCACCAGTGGACGCCCACCACGTCCTCAAGGAAATGATGGACCGCGTAGAGCGTCCCGCGAGGCCGCCCGCCCGCGAGGACGAGGTTGCCA
>JABGQM010000133.1 GCA_018648805.1 Verrucomicrobiota bacterium | reverse complement strand
ACTCCATGGACAGAGGCTGTGGCCCTCCTGCGCCCACTTATGGCTCGATATATCC
Organism: Verrucomicrobiota bacterium; assembly: GCA_018648805.1. GTDB lineage: Bacteria > Verrucomicrobiota > Kiritimatiellia > UBA8416 > JABMPJ01 > JABMPJ01. The sequence continues at coordinate 2,334 of JABGQM010000133.1, read as the reverse complement.
AGTGAACTTTTTACACCGTTCCCTCTACGCCTTCTTCTACGCCCTTTCTTGTGAACACAAGCAGGAGAATGACGTAATGTGCCAGCTGTGCTGGTTGAGGCTCGGAATCCGTGATGTGGCGGGTCTCAACGTGATATTAGGGGCAAGGGAAGTACACGCCCGCACGTGTTCCTTCGTCAAACCCAGGGCTTCACCCCTGGGCTAGCATGAAGCGCGCCTTCAGCGCGCACTGCATCAGCTCGGCATCCGTTATGTGGAGGGTCTCACAATGATGCATGGAGCAAGGGCGGCATGGGCGGCCGCACGTGCCCGTTCTGGCCAGCGGGTGCCGCCGGTCACCGTCCTCTCGCACATAGCATTGATACAGCGGCTGATCTGAGATAGTGTGGCTCAGGATCGGCAATACATCATGGCAGCACAACACAGGGCAAAGCAGACCACCCATCAACGGCGAGGCAGGCGCAGTATGCGACGAATCATCTCTATGTTTCTAGTGCTGGTTACCGTGACTGTGGGAGCCGTGGCCGAACCGGAAGCGCAGGCGCGGGTTCTGGATATCGATGGAACGAACTACTTGAGCATCGTGCACCGCGAGCTGGGTGCGGCCACCGGCTCGGTGGTGGTGACCATGTTTCAGATGCGGATACCGGAGACTGGTGCCCACGGCAACCCGGTACTTGTGCTGGTGAACGACCTGATTGCCGCACACCGACGGGGAGCGGACGTCAAGGTGATCCTCGACCTGAACAGGCAGTATGATCCCGCATCAGAGGAGCCCGTTCGCGACCGCGTGAACGGGGTGGCGGCCGATATGTTATCGTTTGCGGGAGTCGACGTGTCGTACTACGCATCCCCCCACTACCTGCATCAGAAGCTTGTCGTGATCGATGAAACAACGGTTATCGTCGGATCGCATAACTGGACATATTCAGGAATGCGGCGTAACTTGGAGACGAGCTCGCTCATTCGATCGCGTGAGCACGCCCAGGCCAAGCTGGCCAACACAGCCAGAATCAAGACGGTGCCAGCAACCAGCCCCCGCACAACAGCCGTGGACAGGGCCGTCCCTATACCGATCAGCTTTCTTGTACAGCCTGACCTGGCACCAGCCATGCTCACAGCTAATGATGGGCGCGCCTTTGACACCTATCTGCTGCTGAGACGATACGCAGCGGAAGCGAAGCAATGCTCCGTCTCTGTCGATATGCAGCGATTGGTCACAGACCTGGCCATCAGTCGAGACAAAGGCTGGGACAGTGCGCGTAGGCAGGCCATGAGAACACTGCACAATCTCGCCAGAAACTATGGACTGATCGATTTGGAGCTGGCCAGGAGGGTACCCCCGAAAGTTGCCCTGCTGGATGATCCGCCCGAGCCTGAGACCGGCTTCTTCCACGTCCCTATGGAGTTTTGGACCTATGGCTTGGCGACCAACCTGAAACAGGTTGTGAAGTTCGGTTATCTCATCTGCCTGAACGAAGAGACCCAAGGTCTCACCCCGCCACTGTGGAGAAGGACTCTGGTTGACCTGGCCGACCGCTACTCGACAACCATAGACTCGGTTGGAACCGGCATGAACACGCTCCAGAAGCTGGACGTGCTGACCATCCTCAGATATCCCCCACCACACATTACCGACTACGCAAGACGCCCACCCAACAAATACCGCCTCAAACCGCTTCTCTCTCCCGAAGCGCGCGCGGCACGGTGGCGTCGGCTCGAAGAAAAGCACACACCGTCCCGCATCGAGCAAGCCCGAACGCTCGCGGCCTCGCTCAGTTACGACCACAGCTTCACCGCCGCCGATCAGCTCGCCGGCGCCATCACGACCTATGGCTACCAAGCGGTCAGCAACACAACCGCCCAAGTGGCCACCAAGCACCCCGGCAACCCCCGCAGGCACCCGTCAATCGTCTTGGAACGGCTCGACTTGGCCCGATGACACTGGAAGCAGAAGTAGGCGGATCGCAGCGGTGGATTGGTCAGCTTGCTCTTGGCACCCACCCTCCCGAAGGGACAGGCCCGAATGGCACTTTATGTTGCGCGCAACATAGAGTGCCTTATGTTGCGCCCAGCGTTATGTTGCGTAGACGCATCCCATGCCCATCTTGCGGGGCTGACTGCCTGAAGTACGCAACATAACGTGAATGCCGTTGCACGGCATTGTGCGGCCTATCCGATATCCTAACGGCTACTCCGCCTCTCCCTTGCGATTTCGCAACCTCAATTCGGCCAAGCAGTCGACAAAGCAGTTCGATTAAGACCGTCATGTAGTTGTTCAAGTTCTTTTATTAGGGCAGACCCCGAGTGCCGCTGTCGAGCAGCGTTTTTCTC
>JABGQM010000132.1 GCA_018648805.1 Verrucomicrobiota bacterium | reverse complement strand
AAGTTCGGCTCTGGTGAAATGGTTGCTCATATAGTTGCGGAAGTTGTTGATCGAGTAGGCACCGAATCCGGCCCGACGAATGCTCAGCGTATTGTCCCCGCCGTAATCATCAAAATGGATTGCATCGGGCTTCTGCTTGGCCAGGACCACTTCGATCTCTTTGCAGTGATAGTCAAGATACTGGGGGTTCGCCCGATCGATGTGCCAATTTCTGACCGTGATCCAGCCGGACTTCCCAGCCATCGCAGGGTTCTTGTTCCGCTGTCGCGTCGACGCCATACTGAGCCCTGTTCTTTCCGCCACTTCATCACTAAGCCGCTTGTTCGAGAAGAACGAGAGATTCAGTTTCCCGTTGATGTCGCGGTTCCCGAGCATCTCATACCACTTATCTGGATCAGGCATCCGTCCGTCTGGATAGGTGAAGGCGGGGACGCCATAATGCGAAGCGGAGCGGAGCGTAGTCCAAGGCGCACCGTTCATGAACGAACGCAGGCCAAACCAGTGGATCTTCCCGGCTTCGCCTTTGTAGGAAGGCAGCGACCAAGCATCGTAAAGCAGTTGCCCATTCTCTCCGGCAAAAACGACATACTCGCCCATCTCTCCCGTATCAAAATAGATCATGCGCTTCATCCGGGCATGCTGCACGATATGCGCCATGTGCGAGCTGAACCTGATTTTCTGCGGGGCATCTTGATACCATATGCCGTACCACCCCGCATGGGCAACACCGCGCGCCACGTCGGCCTTGATCTCGGCGAAGTCTGTTCTGTGATTCTGCGGTGTGGTAAGCACCGCAGTTGGCAACTTCCACCAGCGTTCATTGCCTTGCGTATGGCCCACGAGCGCCGCAATCGTCACCAGGTTGATCATTACGAATTTCAGACTCATCTGTCTCCCGTGTGCGGTAGGGCGACACCATCACCTGACGGGGCAGCGGGGCCGACCGGCTTCCCGCGGCCGCGATGCATCTTGCCCAAGATCATTCCGAATCCTCGTTGGACGCCAACCAGCGCAGCAACCAGTAGTTGCGCCACCACTCAACCATGATTGGCCCCACGGACCGGGCGTAGAGATGGACTGTCTCAGGCAAGCAGTGGTAGTCGTCGGCCAGGAAGGCCGTGAAATCTCGCGGCACATCGCGACGCAGAGCCAGTAGTTCGGCCGCCTTGGCCGCCGTTCGTTCCCTATCATAGCCCACGGCTGCCAAGGCAATCAGGAAGTCGATCTCATGGCGGGGACGGGCGCGCCCATGGTGTCGCGTGGCGAAGTACGCAAAACCGAAGTCCTTCTTAGCATCGAAGCTCGGATCGACATGGGGCTCGAACCCTGGTTCAGCTGATTCCGGGCAGATGCGCCGAACTGTGCCGTTCTCCTCCCATCCGGACATGTCCTGCAGAAGAACCCGGTGGGCCTCATTCAGCAGACCAGATGTGAATGTCTCGTTGAACTTGCTGCCGAGCAAGTCCCTGAGAATCGGCAGGTCGGACCCCCAGCAGAAGGCAAGTGGCCCACCACCAGGTCGGCACAGGACATAGCCGCCGGTGCGGAAATGGCCGAGACGTTCTTCCAGGTGTCGTTCCCAGCGGTCATCTTCGTGTGTCTCCCGTGCCGCCCAGGCAATCGCGGGCAGGTAGTAGCTGTTGGCGTGGTGGGCCAGCGGGTCACCGGGTTCATAGCGATGGATGAACGACTTGTAGTAGAAGTACTGGAACCCTTGACGCTCGTACCACTCGAGCGTCCGTAGCATGAGTCGCCTGATGTCCGATGCGGCCCCGCCGGCATAGGGTAGGTATCGGTACAAGCCGCTGAAAAGCGGGCTGGCTTGGTCGGTTCCGAGCGGCTCCATGAAACGAGCCATCCCTTCGAACCCGGCGTATGGGCGCAGGAAACACCCGATCCCGTGGACCTGAGAGCACGAGTATATCTTGTGGATCGTGCCCCACACGGCGGCTGCACGCTCAAGGCAGCTCGCGTCACCGGTCACCTTGTGCTTGAGCACGAGCGCGTCCAGGTACAGCCCCATGGACATGACTGAATCCTCGTAGGTCCAGTAGGCCCACGGCTCCGCAGCCGCACGGCGCGGGACCTTGATGGGCGTGATGAAGTCGCGCTCGAATGGCGCGTCACGCTGCGAGTCAATGGCGCTGTACATCAAGCCAAAGGGATCGAAGAAGTGGTCTTGGATGTAAGCGTCCACCGCGTGGGCGGTTTCATGACAGCTCTCAAGCATCCGCGGTGTCCTCTGCTGTGGCAATTCCCGTTCTCCTGTCGAACAAGTGACTCCACGATCTCGCGCATCACCCCGTTGCGGGGTGGGGGGGAGCTGTGTCGCCAGCACGAGATCCCTCCCGCTCTCTCGGGTATCTAGCGCGCCAGATTGGTCATGTCAAGGGAGCTGTGGCGTGTTGGTTGATCTACGCATCCGTCTGCGGAGTATGGTAGGCAACATGCTGGGTGTCATTCATGATCCGTGG
>JABGQM010000131.1 GCA_018648805.1 Verrucomicrobiota bacterium | reverse complement strand
TCCGCCTCTATCTGTTCACGCTCATGGCCAACCACTTCCACCTGGTCTTCGAGACTCCCGAGGCGAACTGTTCGAAGTTCATGCATTCAGTGCTTACGGCCTATACCGTCTACTACAACCTGCGTCATGGGCGTCACGGTCATCTCTTTGATGGTCGCTACAAGGCCAAACTCGTAGATGACGATGAATACCTGCTGGCCCTGTCACGCTACGTTCACCTCAACCCGGTTAAGGTGGGGACATTGAAGCAAGCACCGATAGAAGATCGGATCCGACACCTGCGTGGTTATCGGTGGAGTACGTACCCCAGCTACATCGGCCGGCGGAAACCGTTCGAGTTCGTTGAGTATGGCCCCATGCTTGGGAAAATGGATGATTCTCGCAAGCGATACAGGCAGTTTGTGGAGAGCGATCTGACCAGGGATGACGAGGAGTTCAAGCTGGTCATGCGGAACTCCCCCCGGAGTATAGGTTCTGATGCGTTTCGTCTTTGGGTGGACGAGCGTTACCGGGAACAGCTCAGAGGGCATGGTGCTCCTGAAGATGTCTCCTTCCGGCATATCGTAGAGCCCTTGGCTGAGGATCTGGTTCTAGAAGCCGTGGCGTCCGGGTTGGGGGTGGAGGTGCTTGAGCTAAGCAGGCGCCGGCGAAGTAGTGCGAATCGCGCGATAGCGGCCCGGATGTTGCTCGGAATGGCCGTGGCGACAGCTAGATTACTCTTATTTATTATTTTAAGGGCTGACCCCAGGACTGGCTATATATGAACATAAGAGATAACATATTCATAGTAAAGCTTGCATGCGTCCTGTAGGGTGCATATAGTGTTGCTATGAACTACGACAACAGTTACCAGATTGAAACGCCAGAAGGGGTTGCCACGGCATTGGCGGCGCGGTGTCGTCGCCTACGGCTGGCGCGCGAATGGAAGCAGTCGACACTTGCCGAGCGCGCTGGGGTCTCGTTGGCCTCGCTACGCCGCTTCGAGCAGACGGGTAGGATCTCCTTGAAGAGTCTGCTTCGTTTGTCGTTTGTACTGGGAAGGCTGGGGGACTTCGACTCCCTGTTGCAGCCACCTCCCGCGGATAGCATCGCGGGGTTGGAGGATATGACGTCTGGACCACGAGTGAAACGAGGTGTGCGATGAAGAAGCTGGATGTCTATCTTGCTACCAGTGACGCTTCGGATCGTGGCCGCCTGGTGGGGACACTGGCTGCGTCTGAGCGGCGGCTGTTCTTTGAATACGACGCCGATTTTCTGGATGATCCTCTGTGGCTGTCGCCTTTCAAACTGCCCCCCGAGCGCGGACTGCACGAGCACAGGGATCTGGCCTTTGGTCCTCTGTTCGGCCTGTTTGACGACAGCTTGCCTGATGGCTGGGGACTTCTGCTTATGGATCGGTACTTTCGCCGGCAGGGCGTGCTCCTCGATGGCGTCTCGCCGTTGGATCGTCTGGCGTATCTGGGCAGGCGCACAATGGGAGCGCTAACCTACTATCCCCCTGCGGAGATTGAGGAGTCGGACCGTTCCGCATTGGACCTGCACGATATGGCCAGGGAGGCCTATCAGGTACTGGAAGGCAAAGGGGAAGAAGTACTGCCGCAGCTGCTCCGTGCCGGAGGAAGTCCGGGCGGCGCCCGCCCAAAGGTGTTGGTTGGTGTGCGGGGCGACCAGATGATCTCCGGTGAAGATGACCTTCCCGAAGGATATGCCGGTTGGCTGGTCAAATTCCCGGCGAGCGATGGTGCGTCTGAGGAGGGGCGCATTGAGTATGCCTACTCCGAGATGGCCCGTGCGGCCGGGGTGAAGATGCCGCAGACTAGCCTCTTCATGACCGCCCAGGGGGATGCCTTCTTTGGCGTTGAACGCTTTGATCGGCAAGGAAATGAACGGCGACACGTACACACGTTCGGCAATCTGATTCACTCCAACTTCCGTGTGCCCTGTTGTGACTACGAGATGCTCCTGCGGGTGACGCGTATCCTGACAAAGAACCAGTCGGATGCGCTCTGCGCCTTCCGGCTCATGGTCTTCAATATTCTGGCGCATAATCGAGATGATCACGTGAAGAACTTCGCGTTCGTCCTCGGGGTTCCGGGCGACTGGAGGTTTGCGCCGGCCTACGATCTGACATTCGCGGCAGGTCCCGGCGGCGAACACACTATGACCGTTGCGGGAGAAGGGAGGCGTCCGTCTCTTGCGCACGTGCTGACTGTCGCCCAGGGCGCAGGAATCGAGGCTGCACAGGCGCGGGCCATAGTGGATGAGGTGGCCGCCGCTGTTGCCGATTGGCGCCGCTTTGCTGATGCCGCGGGCATTCCTGCCCGCGAGGTACGGAGAATTGAACAGGCGTTCTGCGTTCTGCAGTAGCGCACTCAAGGTGTCTAGGGGTCAGCCCTTAAAATAATAAATAAGGGTTTCTGGGTCGGGTGCCGAGTGGTAGGTTCGGTTCATGGCAAGGCCACTGAGACTCGGGTATGCGGGGGCGACCTATCATGTGAGCTGCCGGATGATAGGGCAGCACAGAGGTGCATTGCCGCAACTCTTCAGGGATGACGCCGACCGATTGCGGTTGCTCGATCGCCTGGCCGACCGTGTGGATCAGTACAAGATCCGCCTCTATCTGTTCACGCTCATGGC
>JABGQM010000130.1 GCA_018648805.1 Verrucomicrobiota bacterium | reverse complement strand
CACTTCAGACAGCCGTGGTCAGGCCGCCTTGGGTAGAGAGACCGGCTCGAGCCTCAGATCGCGCATCGTGCAGAGGTCACCCCACTGCCCATACTTCGGCTTACGTGCGCCTGTGCTTGGTGTGCGTACCCGCCTGCATAAACAGGTAGGTGCGGTATGAGCCAGACACGGTGGCCCACGCGTAATCGGCTATAGGTCTGTCCCTTAGCGACCTCATCGACGCAGCCCGACTAAGCAGTTCGACTAAGCGTATCCGACTAAGGGTAGCGACGAAGTGTAGGGACGAAGTGGAGTGGGGCCTCGGGACGGCAGGGGGCTGTCCCTCTTTCCTCCCTAGGTGAACAGGTCGGAGTGTGAACCCGTTCTGATGAGCTGAAGTATGTTGGCTTCGACTCGATAGATGAGCAGCCAGTCGGGTTCGACGTGACACTCCCGGCAGTCTTTGTACACGCCCTTCAGTTGGTGATCTTTGTACTTGGCCGGTAGTGTGCGGCCGTGGGCGAGCAGGCCGATGACCGTCTTCAGACGGTCGGTGTCCTTGCCTCGTTTCTTGACCTTCTTGACGTCACGTTTGAACTGACTAGTGCGCAGGATTTCGAACATGCCTGGTGTCCCTATATGTCGAGATCCTCGAAAAGGGCCTCGGCAGTGTCGAACCGCTTGCCGCGTCCCGCCCGGGCATCCTCAATGGCCTTGCGTGTCGCGTCGTTCGGGATGCGAACATCGAACGGCAAGCCGTTGTTCAAGATGACCTGACGATAGAACAGCTCGAAGGCCGCCGAGACCGAAAGGCCAAGATCATGGATAATGTCTTCGGCCCTCTCCTTGATCTCGGGGTGGACTCGAGCCCTGGCTGTTGCCGTCTTGACTGAACTCATTGTTTCACCTCTATCTGAACTGAACTTCACCGTCGTTGAGTAATGTAGCACATCATGCGCCACACGGCAAGGGCTAGTTTCCATCGAGCGAAACGCGATGGCACGACTGTCGCCGGAACAGCGCAAGGCACATCTTAAGGAGGCTGGAGGGACAGACCCTCGAAACCTTCAATGAGCCTGAGAGCGAAGCGAGGCTCGTTTTGCCCAGTCAACTTGTGATCTGATGGCAGGTTGGCTCTTGGTCTAGCAGTGGCCAGAATCAAGACGATAGGCACGATAGGGCACACCCCATCCTCGCTGGCAGCTTTGGATCACTTCAGACAGCCGTGGTCAGGCCGCCTTGGGTAGAGAGACCGGCTCGAGCCTCAGATCGCGCATCGTGCAGAGGTCACCCCACTGCCCATACTTCGGCTTACGTGCGCCTGTGCTTGGTGTGCGTACCCGCCTGCATAAACAGGTAGGTACGGTATGAGCCAGACACGGTGGCCCACGTGCCCCTCTGGCCCAGAATCTCAATCGGCTATAGGTCCGGCCCTAATTGGGGACGCATGGAGGCGGCGATTCAAGCTGGCTAGGTCACCGCGGAACGCGGGGCAAGCCGGGACGTCCCATTGTCCTGCCCTTTTCGGTGACCGGTTGATGCCTGGCAGCTGGAAAGCGCTACTGGAGCCCCTGAGATCCCTGCGTCCTCATTTGTGTGAGAAACGCGGTAGCCCTATGTCACGGACAAGGTTGCCGGGCACCTCGGTCTGTGGTAGCGCCGGCCGCCCCATGGATTTACGGAGATTCCGGATAAAGTGCACGCTGTGGTAGGCGCGTGCCTTAGCCTGGTATAGAGCCAAGCGGTTCAAGGCGCGCTGGGACGCATACCCATCACTGGGCAGGGCGCCGTGAAGCAGAAGTGCTGTATCGAGTGCCTCGCCTATCTCCTCGCGATTAGGAACATGTTTCTGCTTCAACTGGTACCACACTTCATTCAGTCGCGGTGGGCAGAATGCCAATTCATAGCAGTACTGGAGTTTCTCACGGCTAGTCATCTGAAGACACCCCCCACATAGCCATGTCGGAGCGCAGATTCTCCAAGTTGTCACGAACCAATGGATCACGGGCAAAAGGTGAAGGCAGGCGTCCTGCCGCCTCCTCGATATCACTAAACAGGGCACGCGACTGAGTCAATAGATACTGAACATCGCTTCGATCAATCTCGTCGTAGCGAATCAACTTGCTGGCGACAAGGTCAACCACAGGTCCGGTTTGCAGACATAACTTGGTGCCCTGCCAGAGCGTCACTTCGCTTCCTGCAACAGGGGGACGCAGGCAGAGCCTGAGCGGTCCCACCCACTCAATATGGTCACCCATGAAATCATCACTGGGGTTAACGGGTACGCCGGCAATCGCCGCAGCCTGTCGGACGTCGGCCTCGTCGGCCTGCGAGTACGGGCCGGCAACGTCGATGTCAAGACTGGTACGATCCGGTTCATCCAGGAGAATACACGCAGCACTCCCGTAAATGTAGAGCGTTGCCGGCCCTTGCAAAGCGCCGTCTATCCGCGCCAGATGGTTGACCAACTCGTGCTTGTTCATAGCACAGACTATATCCGTGAGGACATCGCGTGGCAAGTCCATGCTGTGCCATTCGGGGCCGTCCCAGGACTGATTCTCTCGGCTCAGCCGATGGGAGGCTGGAGGGACAGACCCTCGAAAAACTTCCTTCGCCTTGCTGATGAAGAGGCATACGAAAAGACGATAACTTATTACTTAAGGGCAGACCCTGTTGCCACTTGAAACTGGGGACGGTGGACGCGTCCACCGATCTTCCGGTCGAAGGCCCCCTGCCAGCTCGCCTGGCAGGTGAAGAAGCTTAGCCGCCAAACCAGTTGACCACGTCTCTCTCCCGGCCCCTGCCAGCTCGCCTGGCAGGTGAACAAGCTTAGTAGCCACAAATGGGCTCACAAAGAACAGTGGATTTAGCCCTGAAAGGGCGGGATATATCCACCGATCATGAACACCTTCCCTATATCTCGCCCTTTCAGGGCTCATGTGTTCGTTGTTGCGTTAC
>JABGQM010000013.1 GCA_018648805.1 Verrucomicrobiota bacterium | reverse complement strand
GATAGCGCTTCTGATTCAGCGCGCATTTCTTCGCCAGACCCTCGTCCGTACGATAGTAGGCCGCACTGCGGCGTGAGGCCTCGTGCCTGCGATGACTCTCGCTACAGCCGAACGGACACCCCAGATCATCGCGGTCAACATTGGAGGGCTCTGTCAGAAAGAAAATCCGGCAATGACGGCAGTGCTTCAGGTTGCACCGCAGGTGGGGCTTGCTTCTCAATACCGATCGCAGCGTCGCATAGTACTCCAGAACAAGATCGCGAACCTTGCCATCGCGATACCATCCCGGACGAAACTCAAAATGCTGCTCGATCTCTACGGCAAAAAACCAAGCGTCTCGCTTATCATGCTCATGTGTTTGGACATAGCTACCTTCTACTCAATCGACATTCGTGTGTCGAGCCGCAGCATGGGGACTCTTCTCCTCTGCACCGCAATGCCGGACTCTTCCTGCAACTGCGCACCGCATTATTCAAGCGGCATTCAGGTGGCTCAGTTTAGATGAGCAGACCCGGCTCAATTCCGGTGAGCGCTATAGGTCGGCAACGTACATAAAGTCCGCATGCCCAACCAACTCGTGCAGACGATTCCACGTCTCAATATGCGTGGAGCTGTCTTCGGTGTTGCCAGCGCAAACCTTAAAGTGAACGGGAACGCCACCGTCACTTGAGATCGTGAGAATCCAAAGCAATTGCTTGAGATCTGGCCGGTAATCCTTGCTGTGTCCCAGGGCCGCTTCAGGGGTGGCTTTTCCCCGCATGAGCTGGCCATCGGCGTCGCTGTACGCACCGTGGAGGGTCAGGCTCGTCGAATCGTTGTGAAGCTCCTGCACATTAACCTCAAAGGTTTCAACCATGTGAAGAACCAACTCGGTCAGAAGAGCCAGGCGATCCGCATCGAAGAGTCGATCCAGCGCTCTGCCGACGCGGTCATCGTTGAGTTGGTCGAGTTCGCGATCGCTCATTCCCACGACCTCGGGGAGCATCGTCTTCGCCCATGCCCCCAGACCGTAAAGGGGATGGCGATGAATGATCAGGTTCCTGATGAGAAGCATGAGGACCCTTTCCGGCGCTATGGTGCAACGCGGGTCGGACGGCTCAAGGTACTGATCAAGCAACGGTTGTATGCGCAGGCGATCGAGAAAATGGTTCACGATCGGCAGGGCGCCAACCGTCCTGGATTCGAGCTGAAACTTTTTCTGTACATCATCCATAACCTACAGTATAGTACGGTCAGACAATAAAGCAAGAACCCATGTCACAGAAAACAACATCATCAAAAGCTCTGGCCGATTACGAGAAGGAGCACCGGGCTCTGGCCGATAGCCTGTCCAAAATAGGCTTTCTGTGGGCGGGAAGCATCAACCACCGCTATCTGAAATGTGGCAATCCCCGGTGCGCTTGCCGAAAAGATCCCGACGCTCGGCACGGCCCCTACACCTATTGGAGCACGAAGAAGGCTGGCAAGACCCTATCAAGAAAACTCTCTGTCGACGAAGCGCAGGTGCTTGAGGAGTGGATAGCCAACCGGCAGGAGCTCAAGCAGATCGTCGACAGCATGATGGCCGTGTCGGAGCAGGCATTTGACCTGATATTGCAGCACAAAAAGGCCGAAAACAACCGTGACCAGAAAGCGTGACGCTGACCCGCGGAACGTCGGCTCTAAGGTCTAAAATCAGCCATAAAGTACGTGCAACATATCCAATATGAATGAGTTACAGACGGGGACCGTCGCCCGCCGTCGCCCGCCCCGTCGCCCGCCTCAGCTGGTACTGCGTGACTGGGATCCCGGTGACGTGCAGCTGCGTGTAAAGCTCAGTAGGAAGAGACGCGTGCGCTCGAGGAGAGGGTGACAGCCACGAGACCGCCAGAGCCAGATCCACCATGGTTTTAGAAAGACCTGATAACTGGGTCGATACTAGCCCTACCAAGGGGAGGGATTAGGGGAATGATACTGCAGAGGATTCCAGATAACTACTTCGAGATCGCAGGCACAGGCTTTGGCCTGCTTGCGTCTGTGAGCATTGCCGCGCAGGTTCATGCTGAATTCACAACCCATGTGCCATCGACCGTGTCGAGTGCCTATGCCTTCGGTTTCTTCTTCATCTTTGCCTACTGGACGGTCTATGGTCTACGCTTCAAACGGCCTGCACTATGGCTTACCAACGGCATCGCCTCTCTGATGCAAATACTCTTGTTGGTTGCCATTCTGCGGAAGTAGCGGCGTCGAAGCTCATAGAACCGGCGGATGTCCGGCAACGATATGATGGTAGAGGTTGATGACTGGACCGAGATAGACAAGCTGATCGACACGGCGATCAGGTAGGGAGATAGATATGCGACTGGTAGTACTCGACGGACACACCCTTAATCCCGGAGACCTGTCATGGGACGATCTCCGTGCTCTGGGAGATTGTGAGATCCATGAAAGAACATCAGCAGACGAGATCCTTACCCGTTCACAAGGCGCGGATGTTCTCCTCACAAACAAGACCGTTCTGGATGATGGCACTATGGCCCAACTGCCCAGCTTGAAATATATCGGCGTCCTGGCCACGGGCTACAATGTCGTCGACACCGATGCCGCGGCGCGACGCGGAATCCCGGTGACGAATGTTCCCGAGTATGGGACGGGATCTGTGGTTCAGATGGTGTTTGCGCATGTGTTGAACCACTACAATCACGTAGCTGAGCACAGCGCGAGCGTTCGCGAGGGGACGTGGTGTCGGTCAAAGGATTTCTGTTTCTGGGAGTATCCACTGGTCGAGCTTCAGGGCAAGACCCTGGGGATCGTCGGACTGGGGAAGATCGGTTCCGCCGTCGCAACGGCTGCTGTGGCATTCGGAATGCGTGTTCTGGCGCACAGTCGTTCGGTTCCGTCGCGTCTGCCCGAGGGCGTGGTCCTGGCAGATCTCGGACAGGTGCTTGAAGAGAGCGATGTGGTGAGCCTGCACTGTCCACTGACCGAACAGAACAAGGGATTCGTCAATGCAGGATGGCTTGGGCGGATGAAGCGCAGCGCCTTTCTTGTCAACACCGGGCGGGGCCCGCTGATTGATGAGTCGGCATTGGCGGATGCGCTTAACCGGGGCGACATCGCAGGAGCCGGGCTCGATGTCTTGGCCGAGGAACCTCCGTCTCCCGACTGTCGGTTGCTGACGGCAAAGAACTGCTTTATCACGCCTCATATTGCCTGGGCCACCCATGGAGCGCGCGAGCGTCTGATGGACACAGCCATCGGTAACCTGAAGGCCTTTCTCAGCGGCGAGAGTGTCAATGTCGTCAATGACCCCACTGCTTGCCTGTGCACAAAGAATGGATAATGCCCCTATGAACAAACAAGTAGCCAACTTAGTCATTTCAGCGGACCCCCAACCCCTAGCCTACGATCCTATGATCTTTGGCGGGTTTCTCGAGCATTTCGACAGCCAAATCTATGGTGGGGTCTATGATCCCGGTTCACCGCTGGCAGATGAACGGGGTTTCCGGCTCGATGTCATTGAGGCGTTGAAGGGGCTGAAGGTGCCGGTGATTCGCTGGCCGGGCGGTTGTTTTGTGGATGCGTATCACTGGCAGAAAGGTGTCGGGCCGAATCGCGAACCCTATGGTGATTGTCGCTGGGGTGTCATTGAGCCCAACAGGTTCGGGACGCACGAGTTTGTTGAGCTCTGCCGGCGCATGGGTGCAGAGCCCTATATTTGCCTCAACGGTGTGTGCGATCCTCAGGAAAGCATAGACTGGGTCCTCTACTGCAATGCGACCGAAGGGCCGATGGCAGAACTGCGCAAGGCTAATGGGTATCCGGAGCCGCTGAACGTGACGTTCTGGAGCGTAGGGAACGAACGAAGCGATCGGGACTACATTGACCGTGTGCGAGACACCGCGAAAGGTATGAAGGCGTTTGACCCGGCTCTCAAGGTTATGGCCTCGGCTTCACATGGGGGCCATCGAGCGGTGATCAACGATTACCTGTTCGAAGAGGCCGGTGAAGCGCTCGACTTGGTGTCCATACATAATTACTGGCTGGACCGAGGGCGCACGCTGCTTCGGTACAGCTACCTGGATGCTGTGATGAAAGCGGAGATGCCTGATCGCTATATCAGCGACACCATTGAAGCGCTTCGTGAGGCAGGACAACTGGCGCGACTCAAGATCTCCTTTGATGAGTGGAACCTGCGCGCCTGGCAGCATCCGGGGTTTCCGCGGGATTCTGTTGAGGACTACGATGATCAGGAGGTACGGGCGCTGGTTGAACAGCGGGTACGCGAAAATGATTTTGCCGGACAATACACCATGGCCGATGCGCTGTTCTCGGCCTCGTTTCTGAATGCCTGTCTGCGGCATTGTGAGCATGTGACTATGGCCAATGTTGCGCCACTGGTGAATACGCGCGGGCCGCTGTTTGTGCATCCGGACGGCATTGTCAAGCGCACCAGCTTCCACGCGATGGCGATGTACGCCAACCTGCTGCAGGAGTGCGTGGTAGAGGCGGAGGTGCAGGCGGAGACCTTGACCCACGCCGGCAACTCGGTGGCGACCGTGGATGCGATCGTCACGGTGGACGGGGCAGGGGGGCGCTGCTCGATCGCGCTGATCAACCGTCATCCTTCAGCGACCGTGGACTGCACGGTGACGCTACCTGAGCACTCGTTGAACGGCCGCTTCAAGGCGACAGTGCTTGCCGGTGATTCACCGGACGCTTTCAACGATATCGAGCATCCGGAGCGGGTGGCGCCCCAAGAGGTCGAGGTGAGTGGTATCGACGGTGTCGTGTCACTGCCGCCACATTCGCTGACGATTGTGGATGTGATGGGGTGATGTAGCGGCGCCTTGTGATCGCCTGTTTTGCATTCCACTGTAAATTAGAGCTGCATAGACGGGCACATGAAGACTACGATTCGACTGTGATCTGAGACACATGGATAGTTCCGGACCATTTGCGCGCGACGACCTGCTTGCGGTTGTGTCCTGCATTTCTGAGTCCGGCCGCAACATGACACGAGGAGATAGGAACATATGACATTCCGTTATGATACATCAGGACGCTGGTTCAAAGGCAACACCCACCTGCACAGTACGGCCTCCGACGGAGGCAAGACCTTTGACGAATTGGCGGAGCTATATGCCTCAGCCGACTATGATTTCCTTTTCCGCACTGACCACTGGGTGACGTCGGATGTCGCTTCTGATCCGGCGTCTTTCCCCCTGCTATGGCTCGACGGGGTGGAACTTGACGGTCACGATGCGAAAGGATCCTATTTTCACGTGGTCTGCCTGGGGAAGGTGGATGGGATTTCCCGTGAGGACGGACTGGAGGCAGGACTGAAATCGGCGCGAGAACAAGGCGCACTACTGATCCTTGCGCACCCTCATTGGAGCGGCAATTCACTTGATGATTGCCTGCGGTGGCAGTTCGACGGCGTGGAAGTATACAACCACGTCTGTCACTGGCTGAATGGCAAGAGCTGCGGGATGATTCATTGGGATGCGGCACTCATGCAAGATCCGAATACGCTGGCGCTGGCCGTCGATGACGCCCACCTGAAGCCCGAACATATG
The DNA here is from genome assembly GCA_018648805.1 of Verrucomicrobiota bacterium. Taxonomy (GTDB): domain Bacteria; phylum Verrucomicrobiota; class Kiritimatiellia; order UBA8416; family JABMPJ01; genus JABMPJ01. The sequence continues at coordinate 79,711 of JABGQM010000013.1, read as the reverse complement.
GGCTGGAACGGTGGCTGGATCGTGGTCAACGCCCCGGATTGTACGGCCGATGAGCTCATACCCGCTATTCGTCGCGGCAATTTCTATTCCAGTTGCGGCCCGCAGATAAACTCACTCTCTTTCGATGGTGAGCTGTTGCATGCCGAGACCTCTCCCATAAAATTCGCCAGATTGGTGGGGCCGGCTTCGCGAGGCACAAGAGTCGGTGATTTCGACAGTGCGCCCATCGAGTCCCTCAGCGTAGAGGTCCCAAAGGACTGGCAGTATGCCTACCTGGAGATCGAAGATATGCAGGGGCGCAGGGCCAGGACCAATTCACTGTTTTCGATCACTGAGCCGTCGGGTTAGAGCTTATCCGAAAAGGTGCAAGACGGGATCAGGCGCACGGATTCTTCTGAAGTCCCTGTTTTTATAGAGTATCAGTATAGCCATTGAGTTATGATTGGCGGCAAACCTAAGAGGATAGGAACAGTAGATATGTCTAAGCTTGATGTGGGAGTGCTGGTAGGGCTTAAGGCTGAGCCTGACCCGGAAATCAAAAAGGTCGCGGATTTGGGACTGAAAAGTTGTCAGATATGCACATGGAACATCGCTCTCTGCACGGACAGCACGGGCGAGAAGCTCACGGCGGCCTGCGCAACCCACGACGTGGGTGTGTCGACGTTTTGGGCGGGCTATTCCGGCCCGGCTGTCTGGAACTTTCTTGAAGGGCCGTCCACGATAGGATTGGTGCCTGAGAAGTATAGGGATACGCGTGTAGGCGAGTTGAAGGAGGCGGCAACCTGGGCGGCTAAGCATGGTCTGCCCTCGATCACAACACATGTCGGCTTTTTGCCAGAGGATCCGAATGATCCGCTCTATGGAGGAACCGTTGACGCATTGAAGGACGTTGTGAGCCATTGCGATGAACTCGGCATTGAGTTCTGGTTTGAAACCGGTCAGGAGACGCCGGTGACGCTTCTGCGAACGATCGAACGCATAGGCCTGGACAATATGGGCATCAATCTTGATACGGCGAATGTCATACTCTACGGGAAGGGCAATCCCGTTGATTCCCTTGATGTGTTCGGCTCGTATGTGAAGGACCTCCACCTCAAGGACGGGTTCTATCCGACAACGGGCGACCACCTGGGCAAGCAGGTGCCGCTCGGTAAGGGCAAGGTCGATTTCAAGGCGGTGGTGAGCAGGCTGAAGGAGTTGGGGTACACTGGCCCATTGACATTGGAGCGTGAATGCGGGGATGCCGCTGACGAGATCGCTGATCTTCGTGAGTGCATCGCTATGCTGGAACCGCTGCGCTAATCGAAAGGATGTGAGTGATGTTGCGAGCAGGTGTTGCGGGTGTTGGGAATCTGGGTAAGCTGCATGTAAGCAGTCTGCTTTCGGTGCCGGATCTAGTCTCGGTTGATGCGTTGGCTGATCCGATTGAAGAGAAGCGGTTGGGGAAGAATCTTAAGACGGAAGATTTGAACCTCAATCTGGGTGCGGACGAAAGCGCCGCGGCCTCAGATGTCCGCTCCTATGATGATTATCGACCTCTTTGCGAGGATGACGCGCTTGATGTGGTGGTGATTGCGACGCCGAGTGACTTGCATGCGGCGGCTGCCATTCTGGCTATGGAGAGTGGTAAACACGTCTTCACCGAGAAGCCCATGGCACTCAATGAGCAGGATTGCGGGCGCATGATAGACGCGTCCAAGGCGAACGGTCGTACGCTTATGGTCGGCCAGTGCCTGCGCTTCTACGCCGAATACGTTGCCGCAGACGAGATGATGCGATCGGGCACGTACGGTCGGGTTCTGACGGCGACGATGCATCGCCATGGCGGCAGTCCGGGCGGCTGGTTTGCAGAGACAGAGCGAAGTGGCGGCGTCAACCTGGACCTGCATATTCATGATATAGATGCTGCGCTGTGGTGGTGGGGTAAACCTGACAAAATAACGTCGCGCTCTCTGGATGCCCAGCCTGGGGCATCGAGTGTTCTCAGTCAGTGGAGCTATGACGATGGTCCTGAAGTGCAAATAGAGGCATCCTGGGACGCCGGATCCGGGTTCGCAGCGGGTTTCCGTATTGTTCTTGAGAAGGGCACGCTCGTCTACGAGGCGGGAAAGCTGACGGTTATAGCCCGGGACGGCAAGGACGTTGTGGATCTGTCCGGAGAGATGGGCGGACACCGGGCCGAGCTTGTCTACTTCCTCCAGTGCGTGAGAGACGGCGTAGCGGTCAAGAGATGCTTGCCCGCGGAGAGCGCGCTAGCCGTGCAGCATGCTCGGCACTAAAGGGAAGAGGCTACGGCCTGCAAAGGGCAGGGCGGCTATCAGGATCGTGATCAGACCTCATCGACCCCATGATGGACTTCATCATGCAGTTTCTGAAGCATCTTCTCGGCGTGCAGTTTTGTGAAGGATGGGACCGCATCATAGGGACCCAGATTGTCCCATTGCTGAGTAATCGCAGTCCAGACGGCTTTCTGTTCTTCAATCTTCCGCAGTCGTGCTTCTGTTGGTTCTGATTTCATCTCAAATAGACCTATTATCTCATCCAGTCAGATGCAGTACCCCGTGGGGAAGAGACGGGGAAGAGGATTGGCAAGCGCTTCGCCTGACAGCGAAGGGTACGCTACTCGACGTCGGGCTCTGGCGGAGCCGCCGCCTCTTCCGGTTCACTGCCTCTCTGCCTGCGGGCGTGCCGCCGCTCGCGCTTCTCATCAGCCTTGCGCTTCTTTTCCACTTCCTTGCGTCGCTTCTCAAAAGTATTCGTGTTCTTTGCCATGTCAATCCTTCTGGTTAGTGCGTTGTCGCAACACAGCGCGTAAAACGACCTGCCTCGCACCGCGCGGTTCCGATAACAGCTCCCGAGTCACAACGGCGAATCATCCCGCAATTCTCTTGCGCCGAGGAAGAGGTCGGACGAGACGCCTATTGTCCAATACGGCACGATGACACGTGTGCGGATCGGTGTCGGCCGGAAGCGACCAAGCAAAGAATTATGGAGGGGGGTGGAGCGGATAGCAACCACCATTGTCATCTTTGTGGCGCTTCCGCTGTACGCGCACCCGCGAAGATCGAGAAAGGTGCAGCCGTGAGTTGAATATCTGGCGGGGGTCCGCTACGGTTGCGAGATGCAAATGAACCCCATCTTGTGGACAGATAAACCGCTGAGCATGGATTCCAGCGACCCGCCGCGGCCCGCCAGGGAACAGGCGGCCTGGGAGCAGGCGGTCTATCCTATTGGTAACGGTCGTCTGGGATGCACCGCCTTCGGTGAGCCGACGCGCGAGCGCATCCAGTTCAATCACGACTCGCTCTGGGTTGGCAACGAGGACAGCACCGGCGGGTACCAGCCATTTGGAGATATCTACGTCGCACTGGGGCACGACGACGACTACGATTACCGGCGCGAACTGGATATCAGCCGCGCGGTACAGACCATCACGTACCGCTCCAGCGGTGTGCGCTACACGCGCGAGTACTTTGCCAGCTATCCGCGACAGCTTGCGGTACTTCGATTCTCGGCCGATCAGGCGGCATCGCTTTCGGGCACGATCTGTATGGGCAACCTGCATGAGATCCCCGTCACGGCAGAGAACGACTCGCTGGTTATGCAAGGCGACACGAGCAACTTCTGGTTTTGGCGTCTGCATCATGAACAGCCTGAACGTCTCATCGCCGGCCGGGAGTACACGTCGCCGAAGAACATTGATCTGGATTTCGAAGCCCGGGTCCGGGTGCTACATGATGGCGGCACGGTTAGGGCGGTCGGGGACAGCGTGGTCTTCGAGAACTGCGACAGTCTCACGCTGCTGCTCGCCGCGGATACAAACTACCTCGCAGATCGAAACAAGGGCTGGCGCGGCGTGCATCCGCATGAGGGGATCTGTGCGCGCATCGAAGCGGCCGAGAGCTGCACATATTCCGAACTTCTCGACGAGCACCTGGCCGACTATCAGGGACTCTACAACCGGATGTCCATCGACCTCGGAGAGACGCCGCCTGCGGTGAGCGCGTGCTCCACTCCTGAGCGGATCGAGGCCTACCGTGCGGCTGTGGCGCAGGGCGGTGTCATTCCTGATCGGGATCTGGAAGGGCTTCTCTACCAGTTTGCCCGCTACCTCATGATCAGCAGTTCACGGCCGGGTCATGGCGGTCTGCCTGCGAATCTCCAGGGCATCTGGCTGCTCAACAGGCATCCCGCCTGGCGCTGCGATTTCCATACCGATATCAACGTGCAGATGAACTACTGGTTCACCTCCGCCTCGAATCTGTGCGACTGCTTCCGGCCCCTGGCGGAATGGGTGGATTCGATACGTGAGGTCCGCAAGGAGGAGACGCGCAAGGTGTTGGGCGTGAAGCGCGGCTGGCTCATGCGCTCGGAGAACGGCATCTTCGGCGGGTCCACCTGGCACTTCCAGAAGGGCGACTCTGCCTGGCTCTGTCAGAACCTATGGGACCACTACAGCTTCACGCAGGACAAGGCGTACCTGGAGCGCTACGCCTATCCCGTGATGAAGGAGATCAGCGAGTTCTGGATCGACCATCTTAAGGAATTGCCCCGTTCGGCAGATTCGACAGGCTCACCGCAGGCAGGCTCAGGAGAGGCGGAGGGCACGTTGGTGGCGCCCGACGGACGCTCACCCGAACATGGCCCCGTTGGGGTTGACGGGGTTACCTACGACCAATCGCTTTGCTGGGACCTGTTCACCAATACGATCGAGGCCAGTGAGATCCTGGGCGTTGATGGTGATCTCCGCGAGGAGCTGAGCGCCAAGCGCGCCAGGCTGCTGGGGCCGAAGATCGGGCGCTGGGGGCAGCTCCAGGAGTGGATGGATGACCGTGACGACCCTGAGGATGATCACCGCCATATCAACCACCTGATCGGCGTCTATCCCGGTCGGCAGATCCATCCCGGCATCACCCCCGAGTTGGCCGAAGCGGCTAAGGTCGGCCTCGTGGCAAGACGCGATCACGGTCAGGGCCATCCGGCCTGGAGTCGGGTGTGGAAGGCGTGCCTATTTGCACGCCTGCTGGATGGCGAGTCGGCCTATGGTCAGTTGGCCGAAACACTGGGCACCCATATCTTTGGCAATCTATGGGCGGTTCATCCGCCCTACCAGATTGACGCCAACTTCGGCTATGCGGCCGGGGTGAATGAACTGCTGGTGCAGTCGCATCTGCAGGCGGACCCGCACGCATACGTGATCCACCTCCTGCCGGCCCTACCGCGACAATGGCCGACGGGACACGTCAGAGGTCTGCGCACCCGCGGCGGATTCGAGGTGGATATGGAATGGCGGGACGGCACGTTGGAGCGGGCGGAGATTCGGAATATCTCAAGCCCGGATGACCACTGCGTCGTCCGCTACGGCGACGCGTCGACAACCTATCGCATCGAACAGGGAAAAACGCTGCTGAGCAGTGACTTATCTGCCCTACACTAATCCAAGGATATGCATATGCAAACGAAGAACCCATTTCTGGCAATCGACAGGCGCATTCTGGCCGACTCCGGCACCTCGAATGCATCCGGGAGGAACCTGTTCGCGCTGTGTGATGGCATTGGCCCCCGCTTTGCCGGCACCGATGGCTACCGCCGCGCGGCGGAGTACATGCTGGACCAGTTCAAGGCGTACAAGTTGGACGATGCGCATCTTGAGCCCTTTGCCTTCACGGCCTGGCGCAGGGGGGCACCCGCCACGCTGGTGATGCAGGATCCCCATGTGCGTGAGATTGCCTGTTATGCACTGCCCTACAGTGCGGCGACCCCACCCGCGGGAGTCACGGCGGTACTGCTGGATCTCGGGCCGGGGTCGCGTGCCGACATTGAGGCCCAGCGCAAGCGGATCAAGGGGCGCTTTGTGATGTCAACCTGTACCGGTGTGCATCGCACCGAGACCTATGCACACTGTGCCGCCCTGGGGGCGGCCGGGTTCATCTTCAGCATGTCCATGGAGGGCATGCTGCTGGGGACGGGAAGTGTATCGAGTGGCCACGACGGAACCATCCCGGCGGTCAGCATCGGTCACGAAAGTGCGCTTCAGCTTCAGCGTCAACTCAAGGACGGCACGGTGCGCCTGACCCTGGCGGAGCATGCCGTCCTGGAGGAGAGTACCACCTGGAACGTGGTGGGTGACCTGCGCGGAACCGAGCATCCGGATGAACTGGTGATCATGGGGGGGCATCTCGACTCCCACGAGATTGGCCCGGGAGCGTTTGACAATGGGGCAGGGGCCGTGCAGGTGATGGAGGTCGCCCGACTGTTGGCGCGTCAGCGCAAGCACCTCAAGCGCACCGTTCGCTTCATCGGGTTTGCGGGCGAGGAGATCGGCCTGCTGGGCTCGCACTATCATGCGAAGGCCCATGCCGCCGAGATGCGCAAGGCGCGCTTCATGCTCAATTCCGATACCCCTTCGCTGGGACGCCCCCGGGGGCTGGGCTTCCACAAGTGCCCCAAGGGAGCGCCTTATCTGGAGAGACTTGGCAAGCAGATGGATACAGAGATTGTCTGCCAGAATCGGGCTCACTGCCATTCGGATCACTATCCCTTCATTCTGCAGGGGGTTCCGACCGCCGGTGTTGGCGGGGGACGATTTTCCGCACCGATCCAGCACTACTACCACATGGCCGCGGACACGCCCGAGAAGGTCTCGCTGACAGACCTGCGTGACTCAGCGGCATTCTCAGCCCGCATTCTACTACGGGCCGCAAGCGACGAAACGTGGCCGCGCATGCGCCGGAGTGCGGCGGAGGTCAAGGAGTGGAAGGCGATGGGTGCACTGCCGGCGCCGCTCGGCCGGTGAACTCCCCGCTGAAGTCTGAGACGGCATTCGCGTGTCAGGCCCTATCAGGTGACGTAGAGAAGGAACTCCATGACCCGACGTGAAAGAGTGATGGCTTCGTTGCGTGGCGAGACGGTTGATCGTCCGCCCGTCTCGTTCTACGAGCTGAACGGCCTGGATGAGCGTCCGGCGGATGTGGATCCGTACAACATCTACTCACACCCATCGTGGCAGCCGCTGATCGAACTGACCCGCGAGAGAACCGACCGGATCGTCATGCGTGGGGTGGCTTACGCATCGATGACGCCGGATCCCATTGAGGAACTCTCCGCGACCGAGACCGTCACTCGCGATGGCAGCCGCATCACGACCCGCCGCGTGCGGGCGGGGGGGCGGACGCTCACGACGCGCACCCGGCGCGACCAGGATGTCAACACGGTCTGGACCGAAGAACACCTGCTCAAGGACATCGGTGATCTGCATGCGCTGCTTGCGGTGCCGCCGGCGCCGATGGAGGGTCAGGTTGATCCCTCGAGGGTGTTGCGCGCCGAGGAGGCGCTGGGCGAGACGGGGATTGTGATGATCGATACGCCCGACCCGCTCTGTCTAGCCGCCGGCCTGTTCGATATGGCGGAATACACCATCATCGCCATGACGGAGCCGACCCTGTTCCGCGAGCTATTGGAGCGCTTCGCGGCGACGCTGCTGCCCAAGACCGAAGCAGTCGCCAAAGCGCTGCCCGGGCGTCTGTGGCGCATTTACGGCCCGGAGTATGCCTCGCCCCCGTATCTGCCGCCGCATCTTTTTCGGGAGTATGTCTGCCGCTACGTCACCCCGATGATCGAGGCGATTCACCGCTACGGTGGCTATGCCCGCATCCATTCGCACGGCAATCTGCAGGCGATCCTGCCTGATATCGTATCGACCGGAGCCGATGGGCTCGATCCTATCGAGCCACCACCGCAGGGCGACATGGAACTGTGCGATGTACGTGCGCGCTACGGAAAGGAACTGGTATTGTTCGGGAATCTTGAAATTGCCGACATCGAGAACCTGCCCACGGACCTGTTTGCCGAGAAGGTGAAGCGCGCCCTCGACGAAGGCACGGCGGGGGAGGGGCGTGGCTTTATTCTGATGCCCTCCGCCTGTCCCTACGGCAGGGAGCTTGCCCCTTTGACGATGAAGAATTACGAGACAATCATCGATATTGTAGAGGCTATGTGAGCCGGAATTGAGTAGTGTGGCGTGCGCTGAGTGCTTCCCGGTACCCTATTGCAACAAGAAAGAGAAAAAGACGATGAAACGAGCCAAGGCGAGTCTCGGAGTGGTGATGGTGATGCTGGTGGCGGGTTTGACGTGCCGCGATGCGCTGGCACTGCGGCAGCGGGGCGACTACCCCTGGAAGAAGGGCCGCACTACCTGGCAGGAGAAGGAGATGTTCGACGCGATCGGGACGTCCTGGTACCTGCCGGTGGGACCGACCGGTATCCGCGCCCAGATCACCACCGAACAGCCCCACTACTTCACGGTGCGCTATGTGTTCAAGGACTCCCCGGCAACTGGCAAGGTCACTATCAACGATGTCATTGTCGGGGCCAATGGCACCATGCTGACCCGGCCGCACAGCTTTGCGAAGAGCTCCAAAAGCTGGGATGGCCCGCTGGTGGATATGGCCAAGCTGATCGAGGATAGCCAGGGCAAGGACGGCAAGCTTGAGCTGATCATCTGGCCCGGCGGCAAGCAGGACGCACAGAAGACGGTCACGGTTCAGATTGAAGCGGTGGGCCGGTTTTCGCCGACCTTCCCGTACAACTGCAAGCGTTCGGAGAAGCTGGTAAGCGACCTCTACGACTACCTGGCCAGTGATTTCAACCGCAAGGATGCGAGCAAGGGCGGCTACACACCCTCGCACATGATCCTGGCGCTAATGGCCAGCGGCGACAAGAAGTACGATCCGATCATCAAGCCATACATCGCCAAACTGGTTGCGGGCAATCCCGACGCGCGCCGAGACGGCAAGTCCAGCTGGGCCAACGCCTATAGCGGCATTATTCTGGGTGAATACTATAAGCTGACCGGGGACGCGAGCGTCCTGCCGGCCATGAAGAAGCTGGCTCAGTTCTATGAAGACGCCATGAATTACGGACGCGGGGCCTACTCGCACAGACCGACACCGGCGATGTGGACGGTAAACTCCAAAGGCTATGGCGCGATGGCCGCTCCCGCGGGGCTGTCTATGCTGGCGATGAGCGTGTTCAAGGGCGCTGGTGTCGACTATGCGGTGCGCACCCACGAGAGCTTGCACCAGTCGTACCTTCGTTCCGCAACCCCGGATGTGGTCGGTATCACCTATTGCTTCCCGGCATCGCCGGATCATGCGGCCATCACACTGAAAGATCCGACGCGGGCCAGGAGCGATGAGGGCCCGGGGTTCAGGGTCCCGACCGGGATGAAGAATATCGGCAATTACACCATTGGCTGGCCGACGCCGAAAGAGAATCGCAAGATCCACCTCGGTCCGGCGGGCAATGACACTGCATGGGTTGCGAACGAGAAAGACTCCAATGAGGTCTATATGGGCTTCAAGAATCAGCCGGCCTCCAGAATCGTGGTGCGCGCGTTGACGCTCCCCGAACCCACCGCGCCCTACAAGACGACCAGAGGGCACGCCCAGGCACCCGTCGGGCTAGGCGCACTGGCGCATTCGATCGGGAACAATGACACCTCATGGCAGCACCTGGGCCGGCACTGTGGCAACAGCTGCGCGCTGGGCTATGGCACCTGGTTTGACGGACACGCGGCCGCCGGCATGCATCATCTGTGGGTCGGGCTAGGCGCATCGCGTGCCGAAGAGGCGAAATTCAGAACCTTCATGGACGGCGTCAAGTGGTGGTTTATCATGCAGCAGACCCACGACGGCAGCTATCTGAATTGCCCCAACCGCGACCGGCCGACGGGTGCCAATAAGAACTACGGCCCCCACACCATGGCCAGCGCCAATGCCGCACTGATACTCTCGCTCCCCCGGCGTGTCCTGCAAATCACCGGAGCCAAGTAGCCCCTTCTTTCGAACATCGAACACGCAGCGTTTGCCTCCACCGGACCGGTCGGCCTCGCTCTCGGCGAGAGCGGGCTACACAAGGACGAGCGCGAAGGACATGAAGACGATCGCGGAGGACAAGAGGAGAGCGGCACCGCTACCGATGATTGAATTCAATACACGCGCGAATGGCGCCGTTCCGTTCTGGTTCTGGAACGGGGATCAGCGGGAGGAGGAGATCTCCCGTCAGCTTGAACTGGCGGCGGCAGGGGGTCTGAGAGGCATGACCGTGCACGCGCGGGAGGGCAACCAGACCGACTACATGTCGACGCGCTGGCTTGCGCTGATGCGCCATACCTGCGAGGAGGCCCGCCGGCTGGGACTGGAGATCTGGCTCTACGACGAAGAGGGGTTCCCCAGCGGCACGGTCGGGCATCGCCTGCAGAAGGACGATCCGTTCTACCAGCAGAAACTGCTCTGCTATGGCTATCAGCGGGTCGCGGAACTCGACAGGATACAGGACCTGGTGGCGGTGTATGATGCCGTCGGATTTGAGCGACTCAGTGTGGAGCATGTTGCGCCGGACCAGGAGGTGCTCGCGTTCTGGATGACGCGCCTGCCACGCTACGTCGACACGCTCAAGCGGGAAACGGCGGATCGCTTTATCGCGATGACCCACGAGGTCTACTTTCGCGAGCTCAAGGAGTTCTTCGGCAACCCCATCACCCATCTCTACACGGATGATCTGAACAGTTACCTGGATCGTGAAGCCAGTCTGCCGTGGACCGAACGGCTGCCACAAATCTTCGAAGCACGACTGGGCTACAGTCTGCTGGATCATCTCCCGGCGCTTATCGAGGCGCTGCCCGGCCGTGAAGAGGTCCGGCTCGATTACCGGGGGCTGGTGCTCGATCTCTTTCTCAATGAGTTCGTCGATCCCATGTACCGCTGGTGCGACGAGCATGGGGTCCGCTTTACCGGTCATCTGAGTGGGGATGAGGGAGACATCACAAAGTCGGTCCAGCGCTTCGGCTCGGCGATGGCTTTCTACGAGCACGAGCATATCCCCGGCATCGACGACTTCCTTTGTTCTGTTTCCAGCGGGTGTTACCTCGACCAACTGCGCAACGGGCAGGGGCACTGTCCGGTGATCCTTTTCAAGCAGGCCTCGTCGGTGGCCAACCAGTTGAAGGACGGTGCCTGCAGTTGCGAGGTGCTCACCTTTCTGGGGTGGGGTGCGTCGATGTGGGGGCAGTCGGCCTTCCTGAACTACGAGCTCGCCCTGGGGGTCAACCTGATGGTCCATCACGCCTTCAGCTACGCCACGGGCGGGGTGGCCAAGCGGGACTGCCCGCCGAGCTACTTTTTCCAGCAACCCTATTGGCCTCAGTACAAGCGGTTTCACGATGCCATCGCCCGCAGTACGCAGCTGCTCACGCGCGGAACCTATGACGCGAGCGCCCTTGTGATCCACCCGATGTCCGCCTGCTGGACTGCGATGGATGGGCGCAGCTGCAGCATCGGCCATCCCTTCGAGACCGGCACCGAGGAGACGCTGCCGGATCCGCGGGCGTTGGAGGAGTCGTTGGCCGCCGTCTCCCATGAGCTGCTTAAATTGCAGGTAGGATTCGAGTATGGCGATGAGTGGCTGCTGGCCAAACACGGCGCCGTGAAGGACGCTGGACTGCAGATGGGGGCCATGCGCTATACCACGGTGATCATTCCCGAGACCTGCAACCTGCTTGAAACCACGGTGGCGCTGCTCGAGGCGTTCCAGGCTGCGGGCGGAAGGATCATCGCGCTCAATCCCGCGCGGGACTGTCGGGTGGATGGCGTGGTCCCGCCGCAGGCGGTATTCGGGGATGTTCGTGCTGCCGGCGAGTTGTCTCTATGTAGCCCGCTCTCGCCGGGAGCGAGGCTCTCTCCGGAGGCCATCGCCACCCCCATGGCGCTGCGCGAGTGTGGCCTCACACCGACGATTGAGCTGCAGCTAGAAGAGGCGGGCGCGCCCGTTATCAGTCACACGCGCGTGGTTGGCGGACGCAAGGAACATTATATCTGCAACATGTCCGACCGCCCGCAACGTGTGGGGTGGGGTGGGGAGTGGCATGTGTATGATCCGGCGGGGGATGTGGGGATCTTTCGCTCCACCGGGGCAAGCCCGGTGGGGGCGGGAGCGTGCGGGCAGGACGCAAGCCCGGTGGGGGTGGCGCGTTGCGGGCTCGGGGCAAGCCCGGTCGGGGTGGTATTGCCGCCATTCCATGCGGTTCATCTACTGCCGGAGTTACCGGAAGGTGTGGTGGTGAAGCCGCTGCAAGAGACGCTGTTCAGTGCGCATGTGCCGGGAAAGCCCACGTCCGGCGACAGTGGTCCCCATGTGGCCCGCTCTCGCCGAGAGCGAAGCCCTCACCGACATACGGAATCCGCCCTTGCCGTCCCCCGCTGGACCATCACTGCCGAGCAGCCGAACCTGATGCTGATCGATTGGTGCGAAGGACCGGATGGCGAGCAGGCGACGCATACCGAGCAACTTGCGGGTGAGCCGGAGACGCTTGTGGTCCGCATTGACGTTTCCGGACCTGACAGGATCACCGCCATCGTCGGCGAGGCGGTGACCCTTTCCTCTATGCGCATCAATGGCATCCCCCTGCCGGCGGCAGCCGGTCGGCATCCGTCGAGCCAGGACTTGGTGGTGGTTGATGTGGTCGGGCTGATTCAGGCGGGTGAGAACCGGATCACGATGCAGCGTCTGGCCGGGGATGTTCTGTTTGAACCGTTCTACCTGATGGGAGATTTCGGGGTCGATTTGGTGCCCACCGACGACGGCATGCGCCCCCAGCTGACCGCGCCGCGCTATGCCTTTGGCGATCTGGTGGAATCGGGATGGCCGTTCTATTGGGGTGGGATGCGCTATGAAACGACGATCGATGGGGCCAAAGGCGCGGCCTGGCTCGATTGCGGGGAGGTCGATGGGGTCGTGACCTTCGCCGTCAACGGGCGCGAGGTCGGCTGTCGCTACATGGCGCCGTACCGCTTCCGCCTGGCGGATCACCTGGCTGAGGGCATGAACACGATCGTGCTGACCCTCCACAATACGGCCCAGAATCTATATGGACCGCATCGCAGAAACTTGGGCGTCGCGCTGCATCCGTGTCAGCGCAGGGGCAACGGGCAGGGCGACTACACGCTTGCCGGATTCGGTATTAAGATCCCCCCGGCCCTGTGTCGGGGGTGAATGGAGTTAGCGGAGATCGGTTGACGGGTAGATGTTGAGCGTGTCCGTGCAGATCGATAGCCCTCTGCACACACTGTTCCGTCCGCGTCTGACGGCTTGCCCTGTCGCAAAATTGCAGGCGCAATGTCGCGATCTATCACTGGCTGGTCTGTCATTGTCGGCGCTATTATGGGGAGATCCAGAACGCTGACCGATAGGCGTCCATGGCCGCTGGGATTGGTACACCTGCGGGTGAAGTGATCGGGTTCAGCCTGCCTCGCTCGCGGCGCGAGCGGGCTACAGGAGGCGGATTCTTTGTAGCCCGCGCCCCGCGGAGCGGGGTGAACTCGCCGCTTGCCCCGCCTTGGCGGGGAGCGCGAGGCCGGGGCGGTGTATGCAGAATCAAGGAGCCAGGAACAGGAGGGGCAAGATGAGAGCGCAGACCAGAATCGTATGGAGTCTTCTCGTTGCGGTGATCGCGAGTCACCTGCTAAGCGGTATGGCGGTGGGACTTCCCGCAGAGCTTCCTGACCCGGACGGCGAGCCGGCCGACATGAGGAAGCCGGTCCAGGTGTTTATCCTGCTCGGACAGTCAAACATGCTGGGCTTCGGCAAGGTCGCCGGCGGCGAAGGATCACTTGATAACGCCGTGAAGAATAAGCAGCTGTACCCCTACCTTGTGGATGATGCCGGCAACTGGACCGTGCGCCAAGACGTGCGCAACGTGCGGGTCATGTGTTCCGGCTCCGGCCCCTGGAAGACTTACAAGAATGAGTGGATGACGATCAGTGGCAAGCACATCGGCCCGGAGGTCGGCATCGGACACTATGTCGGCCGGGTGCTGGACGAACCCGTCTTGATCCTGAAGAGCTGCATCGGCAACCGCAGTTTGGGCTACGATCTTCTGCCACCCAGCGCGGACGGTTATGAAGGGGACAAGGGCGATCCCACCCGAACACCGAAACCGGGAGGCTGGTATGCCGGTGTGCAGTATGACGGGGACACAAGAGCCGCCAAGGAGGTCCTTGAGGACCTGAGCACCTACTACCCGGGCGCCAAGACATTCGAAGTCGCGGGATTCTGCTTCTGGCAGGGCGCCAAGGATCTGGGCCGAGGTGGCAATGCGGACAAGTATGAAGAGAACCTCGTCCATTTCATCAAGGACCTGCGCAAGGACTTCAATGCCCCGGACGCCCTCTTCGTCTGTGCCACCATGGGACAGGCCCAGAAGGGGAGCGGCGGCGCTGGTGGCACCATTACGGATGCCCAGCTCGCGGTTGACGGCAAGAGCGGAAAGCACCCCGAGTTCAAGGGCAACGTGGCCACCTTCTATTCCAACCCTGTCTCCAAGCCCGGTAGTGCCAACGGCCACTACGGCGGAAACTCGGAAACCTACATGAATGTTGGTGAAGGCATGGGGCGGGCCATGGCCGAGATGCTGGAGGAGAGCCGCGGGGGCGGGGGACGCAAGAGCGCGACATCCCGCACGGCCGCGCCACCTCTGCGCAAAGCACGCGGCGTGTCGCCCATGAAGATCCAATTGCTTAACCACACGATGATGAAGGCCCTGGTGAAGGTGAGTGATGCCGGCTTGCTGCGCACCGGCAAGGCGGTCCCGCTGAGCCTGACGCGGGCGAAGGTTTCCCTGGTGTCGGTCGAGGACGCCAACAGCTTGACGTTTAGCGCGGGCTCAGGGAAGAGCGTCGCCATCAGGTCCACGGATCTCAAGCCGGTCGACTTCGCCAATCTGGCCGTCCTCGTCACACAGCTCAAGCCGGACAACCGTGACGCGCGAGCCCTGGCGGGCGTCTACCTGGAGAGTCTGGGCCGTGTGGACCTGGCCGATAAATACTTTGGGGACGCCGGTCCTGAATCGACCTCGAAGATGGAGTCGTTCTTCGCGCCGTAGAAGGTGATGGGACTGAAATTGGGGTAGAGAGTGGGGTTGAATCCGGCCTCGCTCTCGGCGAGAGCGGGCTACAGAGAATCCGCGTCCCTGTAGCCCGCGCTCGCCGAGCGCGAGGCCCTGCCGAGAAGGGTCACAAAGCAGAATGTCTATGCATGCTCCTATCACATGGCTGCGATCGAATGCCATTGTCTGTCTGATTGTAGGCCTGTTTGTCGCGGGATTCCTGACGCTGCATGTGAAGTGGGAACGGGATACCCGCACCGAGATCTCGATCTGGTTTGCCAGCCCTGAGCAGATCGAAGACTACCGTCCGGTGGTGGAACACTTCGAGCGCGAGAACCCGGCGTATCGCGTGATCAGTGGTACGGCGTCGGTGCGTAACCTGACCGGCGATCCGACGCGCTTCCTCCTGGGTACCGCGGGTGGCGTGCCGCCGGATGTCATTTTCTACGACCGTTTCGCCATCACCGAATGGGCGGCACGGGGCACCTTTCTCTCGCTGGATGCCTTTCTCGCACGGGACCAGGACAGCCCCGACGGTATTCAGCGCGAGGACTACTTCAGCGCCGCCTGGGACGAAACGGTCTACCGCGGACGCTGCTACGGTATCCCGCACAGCATCGACAACCGTGCGCTCTACTGCAACAAGGCCCTGCTGCGTCGCGCGGGCTATGTTTGGAAGGCCGACGAGCCGCAGGTGAAGGCCGGGAAGGCCAGGGCCGGCGACGTGCGGCCACCGCAGAACTGGGCCGAACTGAAGGCCTACGCGATCAAGCTCACTCGCAAGCATCCTGATGGCGGCATCAAGACGCTTGGCTTCGCGCCCAACTTCGGCAATGCCTGGCTGTACCTGTATGGCTGGATGAACGGTGCCCGCTTCATGAGCGAGGATGGCCAAACCTGCACGATGGACTCCCCTGAGGTCGTGGAGGCGCTTGAGTACATGGTCGACGTCTATGACGCGCTGGGCGGCGTACAGGAGGTATACGCGTTCCAGCAGTCGTTGCAGACCGGCCCGCTGGACCCGTTCCTCAACGATCAGGTCGCCATGAAGATCGATGGGAACTGGTGTTTCGACTCCATCGCTGCTTACAAGCCTGACATGGAATTCCTCGTGGCCCCGGCACCGATTCCCCAGCGCCGTAGCGATGAGGGGGCTGAGCCCATCAGCTGGAGCGGCGGCTATGCGTTCTCCGTACCCAAGACCGCGCGCAACCCAGAGGCCTCCTGGATGCTGATCCAGTCACTGGTTTCCCGGAAGGCGGAAATGATGTTGCACGCGCGCCGTGCCCAGCAGGCGCGCAGCATGGGACGCATGTACATCCCCCGGTACAGCCCCAACAGGGCGACCTCGCGGCTGTTGTATGAGAAATATGTCGCGAACGCCCACGAGATTCCCGCGGAACTGCGAGAGGCCTACAGCCAGATACTCGCCCTGCTGTCCCACAGCCGCTTCCGGCCGGTTACCCCGGTGGGCCAGCGCCTCTGGGAGGAACATGTCAACGCCATGGAGGCGGCGCTCTTCCACAAGCTGATACCGGAGGAGGCTCTGAAGAAGGGGACGGCCATCGTTCAGCGTGACTTGGATGGCGTGCTACAGCCGCCGCAAGGTGCTGAGGCGCCCTGGCCGATTGTCATCGGTTTGTATATCGCGCTGATCGCCGTGGCCGGGATGGTGATATGGAAGGTTGGCGGCCGCCACGTCAAAGGGATCTTCCGCCGCGAATTGTGGGACGGTGCTCTATGTGCCTCACCGTGGATCTTCGGTTTCATCATCTTCGGTGGCGGCCCGATCCTGTTCTCGCTGATCATCAGCTTCTGCTCCTACGATGTGTTTACGCCGGCGGTTGTCGTGGGGCTCGATAACTACCGGGAGATGCTTTTTAACGACACGCTGTTCTACAAAGCCCTCGGCAACACGGTGTTCATGCTGCTCGGCCTGCCACTATCACTCGGTGTGGGTCTCGGTCTGGCGCTTCTGCTGCACCGCGAACTCAAAGGGATGTCGGTCTACCGCACGATCTTCTATATGCCGGCCGTGATGCCGGTGGTGGCCTCCTCGGTCCTCTGGATCTGGATGTTTGAGCCGAATCGCGGACTCTTGAATACGGCGTTGAGTCTGTTTGGCATCGTGGGACCCAAATGGCTGCTGGACGAGATGTGGGCCAAGCCGGCCCTCATTATTATGGGACTGTGGAGCGCTGGCGGCGGACTGGTCATCTGGCTCGGCGGGCTCAAATCCATCCCCGAATCGCTGTATGAGGCGGCCAGCATCGACGGCGCGGGCGCCGTGCGGCGCTTCTCTGCCATCACGCTGCCGATGCTGAGTCCCTACATCTTCTTCAACATGATCATGGGGTTCATCGCCACCTTCCAGATCTTTGACCAGGCCTATGTCATGACCGACGGTGGACCGGTCAACAGCACCCTGTTCTACGCCTACAAGATCTTCAATGAGGCGTTCCGTTTCTTCAGGATGGGGTATGCGTCCGCACTGGCCTGGGTTCTGTTCGTGCTGGTGCTCGTCTTGACGCTGCTGCAGATGCGCTACTCGAAGCGGTGGGTTCACTATCAAGGAGACGCGTGATGGGCTTGCACTTCAGAAAACGCTCCCGCTTCGCCCTGCATGCCTGCCTGTTTATCGGCAGTGCTGTCTTCCTGATCCCGTTCCTCTGGCTGCTGCTCACGGCCATGAAGGAAGACGAAGAGCTGGTGCCGGAACGCCTGCGCATCCTGCCGTCGGCCCCCGAGCCGCGCGCCGCATCGCCCTACGTCGACCGTAGCTATTTCGGCGAGATGGCCTGCCCCGAGGCGCTCGCGGGGCCCGGCTGGGCCCGGCTGCAGCCCGCTATCCGCTCTGCACTGCGTGCGCAGGTCGAACAGAGTGATATCGCCGCGGAGCTGCCGGTTGATCAAGCCGGCGCGATACCCTCGCTCGTGAATGGTCTCTGGGCCAACCTGCTGGGCGTGCTACCCGACACGCTCTGGAGTGAGGCCGATGACCGGATCATGGCCGAGATCGGGACAGCCGCTGCCGTGCCCGGCCGCCTGGCGAAGGTCTTTGATGCGGTCTACCGGCGTGCCGCTATCAGTTCGCCGATACTCCGCAAACGCGACTTCGTGGAGGTCGCGCCCGGGTCCCGGTGGGTCGTGACCGAGGGGGGGCTGACGCTGGCTGAGCCCTTCGGGGGAGGGGATCAGACCGTACGCGATCTGCACTACCGGTTCGGCCCTTCGGGTACCATCAGGCTGACCACCCGCTTCACGCTGCCCTTCGACCCGAGAGAGATCAAGCAGATCTCTATCCCGATCCGGGCCGACCGGAGCTGCCACCGGGTGCGCGTGGCGGTCAGCATGAAGGGCAAGCGCTTTGAAGCGGAAGAGGATTTCGTGCTCGTCGGGTCACGCTGGTCCGAGGTGATCTTCCAGGAGCCCAGTGCCGACGACAGCAAGCCGATGCAGAGGAACTGGACGCTTGTACATGCCGTGGCCGATGTCGATAACCTCGCCCCCAATGAACTGCAGATCGAAGCCACCCTGGTGCGCAGCGGGCCGGTGCGCGCCTGGAGGGGCAAGCTCAGCGCGAACTTCCGGCGTGTCCTCAAACAGGTCCCGTTCGACCGTTACCTCTGGGTCAGCATATTCCTGGCCTGTGCCAACATCACCTTGACGATTCTCAGTTCGTCGATCGTGGCCTACGCCTTTGCGCGGATGGAGTGGCCGGGCAGAAAGCTCTGCTTCGTCCTGCTGCTGTCGACGCTCATGATCCCGGCGCAAGTGACAATGATTCCACAATTCATCATCTTTAAGTCCCTCGGGTGGTACAACACCCTCTTTCCGCTGTGGGTGCCGTCCATGTTCGGGAATGCGTTTTTCGTCTTCCTGCTGGTGCAGGCGATGAAGGGCATTCCCAAGGACCTCACGGATGCAGCCAAGATCGACGGGTGCGGTTTCCTAAGGACCTACTGGAATGTCATCCTTCCCAACGTCCGACCCGCCCTGGCCGCTGTGGCCATCTTCACGTTCATGGGCTCGTGGAACAACTTCATGGGACCGCTGATCTACGTCAACGATCAGCGCCTCTACAATCTGGCGCTGGGCCTCTTCAGCTTCCAGCTCCAGAGTGGCGGCAGCTTCTCCCTGCTTATGGCCGGGTCTCTGATTATGGTGGCCCCGGTGCTGGTCATCTTCTTCCTGGCCCAGCGATACTTCATCCAGGGTGTAGTCATGAGCGGCGTGAAAGGGTGACGGTCGAGAAGCACTGAGTGGCAGCAACCAAGGCGAACAGGTGTTGATCTGTCGCAAAGAAGCAGGGCGTTTGTCGCAAAAGCACCTTTCGTGGCCGTCGTTGGGCATACTAGGTTGTGTGCTGACAAAGTGTGGTCGATGGAATCAGTTATCCGTGGGGCCTCGCTCTCGGCGAGAGCGGGCTACAGGAACGCGCCTTCTTTGTAGCCCGCTTTCGCCGAAAGCGAGGCCTCAGGCAGGGCACTCGAATAGGTGATCAGCAATAGCATGAAGCGTGAGGGAGAGAGAATGAGCAATGAAACTGACGATGTACAGGCCGTGGCGAAGCTCGGCGAAGCGCGTGATGCCATTGTCACGGAGCTGCGCAAAACGATTGTGGGTATGGATGATGTCATTGATGAAATGATGATTGCCATTTTCTCACGCGGTCACTGTCTGCTGGTGGGTGTGCCGGGGCTGGCCAAGACGCTGCTAGTGAGTTCGCTGGCCGAGACGATGTCGCTGGGCTTCAAGCGCATCCAGTTCACACCCGACCTGATGCCTTCGGACATCACCGGTACCGAGCTACTGCAGGAAGATCCTGAGACGCACGAGCGTCGCTTCAAGTTCCAGAAGGGACCGGTCTTCACCAACCTGCTGCTGGCCGACGAGATCAATCGGACCCCGCCCAAGACGCAGGCCGCGCTGCTGGAAGCGATGCAGGAGAAGCGCGTCAGCTCCGGTGGTGAGGAATATGTGCTCGATAAGCCTTTCTTTGTGCTGGCAACGCAGAACCCGATCGAGCAGGAGGGCACCTACCCGTTGCCCGAAGCTCAGCTCGACCGTTTTCTCTTCAATATCATGGTGAAGTATCCTACCCAGAGCGAAGAGCTGGATATCATGCGTAGCGTGACCAGCGACGACGAGCCCGTTGTCAACACGGTGGTGGATGCCGCGGCCATTATTGAGTTCCAGCACGTGGTGCGGCGTATTCCGGTTGCGGATCATGTCTTCGAATATGCAGCCGCTTTGGTGCGGGCAACCCGTCCCAATGAGCCGGATGCTCCTGAGTTCGTCAAGAAATTGATGGCCTGGGGCGCCGGACCGCGCGCCTCATTGAACCTCATTATTGCAGGCAAAGCACGCGCCGCACTGCGCGGGCGTTGTCACGTGGCCATCGAGGATATCCAGTCGCTGGCGCTGCCGATCCTGCGTCACCGCATCATCCCCAACTTCGCCGCGCGCTCCGAAGGCATGACCTCCGACACGCTGATCGAGAAGCTGCTGGCAGAGATTCCGTCCGATGAGAAGCTGTATGGCAAGAAGTAGCGCGGAGAGAGCAGATCGATAGCAATCGGCAGCAATCGATCGCGATTGATTCTGACATCTGAAACCCGACGCGAGGAAGACGGTGAACCTATGTCTGAGCACTTAACCCAAATCAACTACCTCGACCCGGAGCTGCTGCAGAAACTGGGCGACCTTGAGTTGGTCGCCCGCGAAGTGGTGGAAGGATTGCGCGTGGGGAGCCATCGCAGTCCGCTGCGCGGCTTCAGCACCGAGTTTGCGCATCACCGGCAATATGCGCCGGGCGACCCGATTCGCGACATCGACTGGCGCGTGTATGGCCGCACCGACCGCTATTACACCAAGCTCTACGAGGCCGAGACCAACTTCGACTGCCATATCCTGGTGGATGCCAGTGCCTCGATGAGCTATGGATCCGGCAAGGTCAACAAGCTGGAATACACCAAGTACCTGGCGGCCTCGTTGGCCTATCTGGTGCTCAAACAGCGCGATTCGGTGGGGCTTTCCATCTTCGATTCGGAAGTGCGCGCCTATATGCCGCCGCGTTCGGCAAAGGGGATCATTGTCGAGATCGACCGACTGCTTCGCGACATCAAGCCGACGCCCAAGACCACCATCGCCAAACAGCTGCATGACATTGCCCTGATGATGAAGCGCCGCTCTTTTGTGGTGCTCATCTCCGATCTACTCGCCGATCCGGAAGATGTTCTGGCTGGGCTCGACCATCTTCGCTTCGACGGTCACAACGTGATGGTACTCCATACGCTCGACCCCCATGAGCTGGAATTCCCGTTCAAGGGCACCTGGCGTTTCGAGGGACTCGAGCAGGAAATGCCGCTGACGACCCAGCCCGAGCGCATCCGCGATGACTATATGACCAATCTGAAGACCTATCTTGAGAGGCTGCGGTCGGGCTGCATCGGGGCCAACATCGATTACAAGACCGTTGATATCTCGCGCCCGGTTGATGAGGTGCTGAATGAATTCTTTGCCGAGCGGTCCGCCTCACTAACCGGCGCCGCCGTAGGCGCACGGACATAAGTTAGTTTGGTCGGCGGACTTATTCAAGGGCCCCTACATGTGGTATGGGGCATGGAGAACAAAGGGAGAGAGGATTCGAAGTAGTTGACGACAATGTTCACGGAATAGTTAGTTCCGGGATAGTTCACGACAATGTTTACGGGGTAGTTCCTGTCTTCGCCTCATCTGTTGCGTGAACTTTGTCGTGAACTGAATCGGGAAAACTGCTTCGAGAACTTTGTCGTGAACTCGGATACACTTAACCGACAGACCTTCCTCCACAAGCAGACAAGAACCGATTCAGTTGGGAACAGGTAAGCATGAAGGCGAACAGAAGAACACCCGGGAAACCCGGAAGCATCATAAAGGGAGAGAGTATTATGTCAGGAAGAACTGTGATTCGTACTGTATGTCTGGTTGTTGCGATGGTCATGTGCACCGACGGCGCGCTTGCGGCCAGAAGAGCAGCGCCACCGGTGGTCCCGCTCACGGAGGCCGGGCAGAAACTTGAAGCGCAGTATTCCGGCCAGCTCAAGGCCCTGCAGGCCGAGCTTCAGAAGGCCATACCGACCGTGGACGCGCAGAAGAAGAGCGCCTGTCTCGAGGCCCGCGCCTTTGAGAAGACAGCAGAAACGGATCGAAACACCAAGCAGAAGGCGCTTGGCAAGATCGGTAGAGCAGCGGGTTCAGTGAACCATGCAAAGGGCAAGTGGATCGGCGGAGCCGAAAAGGGCATCGTTTCCTCTACCGAAAAGCTCAAGAACGCGACCACAGATGCCGAACGAGACGCGGCGAAGCAAGAGCTGGCCAACTGGCAGAAGAACAAGGAGGACGGTCTCGCAGCCCTCAAGGAGCGGCAGGCGGTCTATGACGCCGCAAAGCAGGAAGAGCCGAAGTTGATCAAAGATCTGGAGGACGCCAAGGAAGCGCTGGCAAAGGCGCAGGCGGCGACGATGAAGGCGATCAAGGATCTCGGTCTCGAGGATGCCCTTAGCAGCGACAGGTTGGATGCGAAGCTTGCGAAGTATGTGGTTATGTCCGAGGCCACGCCGCGCGGTTTGGCTGAATTTTCTCAGCAGGGCAAGAAGCAGGCGAAGCTGGTCAAGACGCTCCTGTCGGACGCTGACCTGATGAAGCAGATGGCCATTGCTGATGGCGAAGCAAACGGCAAGTACGGTCAGGCGATGAAGATCTACATGGATATCCAGAAGGCGAGCAAGAAGGCGCAAGACGGCGAGCTACAGCGTCTAGCGCTGGCTGTGAGCCTGGAGCATGCGACGCCGCGTGGACAGAGAAGCGCGGTTGGCGACACCGATGCACCGAAGTATGTGGACCCTCTGAAGCGCTATATGCATTTCGAGAAGGCGTATCTGGCCGATGAGCTGGATCCTGGGTTCAAGGCGCATAGCGTTTGGGACTATCGCATGACGGTGGACGGAGAGGAACCCGATGAGATTCTCGCCTGGGGGCGTGAGATGCTCCACAACTATCGGCCTGATCACATCTCAACGCCCGACTATCGGTGGCGCTATGTGGCGGCGGTCAGAACGGATATCCGGTATGGGTCGCAGTTCAATAAGTTTGATAAACCTGAACTGCAGTTCTTCCAGAACATCCTTATGAACGGCGGGGTATGCGGACGCCGCGCGTTCTTTGGTCGTTTCATCCTGCGCAGTTTTGGCGTGCCGACGACGGCGCGCCCGCAGCCGGGCCATGCCGCTTTGACGCACTGGACGCCAGACGGCTGGGTGGTCTGCCTGGGCGGCGGTTGGGGTGCGGGTACGACCAAGGGACGCTATACCAAAGACCGTGACTTTCTGGCGAGTACGCAGGCGCGGGAGAACGATGAGGCCTTTGTTGAGGTCAAGCGCGCTCAGTGGATGGGCGATGTGTTTGGCGAGAAGCAGGTCTTCGGTCTCCTTTCAGGTGAGCCTGGTTTCTGGTACGGGGTGTCCCTCTATCGTCAGCGCAAGATTATTGAAGAGGCCAAGGCCGTGGCACTCGCCGCCGTCGGTACCGACATTGGCGAAGCGAACGAGACTAAGGAAGAGATCCTTATCGAAAAGGTCGGCCTGACCGATGAGGACAAGGCGATCGTTGTGGCGAAAGATGGGACCATTACGGTTCCCGCAGTGGCCTGCTCAAACCCGACAAGCAGCACGGGAAAGATACTCTTCATGGACAGCGTTCTGGGCGGCAAGCAGCTTCACTACAGCCGGACGGGTGGAGGACTGGCGGAGTGTGAATATACCATTGCAGCGCCGAAGGCAGGTACATACGCCGTCAGCGCGAGAGTGGTGACGCCTACCGGTGATCAGCACCTGCTCATTTCGGTTAATGGCGCCACCGAACCGGTCGACATGGTTTTGCCTCTAACCGTGGGCATGTGGGACACGTCAGAGCCTGTTGAGGTAGCGCTTGTTAAGGGGAAGAATGCAGTGACATTCTCACGCGGCGGCGAGAACATCAGGGGGCTGACTATTAAGGACTTCACGCTGAAGCCGGTGAGCCCTGACAACCGATAGAGTGCTGCCGACAGCTGCCGAAAGACGGGTCCGTTCGTGTAGCGCGAAAGGTTTTCAATGAGTTTTATGGCACCACTGTTTCTGCTTGGGGCTCTGGGTATTGCGCTACCGGTTATTGCGCACATTCTCAATAACAACAAGCCGCAGGTTACTGAGTGGGCGGCCATGCAGTTCCTCAACAACACCCTCAGGGTGAAGTCCAAAGAGATTCGTCTGCGTGACATCCTGCTGCTGATCCTGCGTTGCCTCGCGGTACTGCTTCTGGTGCTGGTCGCGGCGCAGCCACTCCTTAACGACGCTACCGGCAAGGCGGCTGCGGTTGGCGAAGCACGGACGGGCGTGATTGTGGCGCTGGATGCCTCGTTCAGTATGCGGCACAGCGATGGCAGCAAGAGTCGCTTCGATCGTGCTGTGCAGAGGGTTGAGACCGTCATGGAGCAGGTGGGACCGGGCAACCCCGTCACACTCGTGATGCTTGCCACGGAGCACAAGGTCATCTTGCGCAACCGGATCTATGATCCAGAGCGCTTCTCCGCGATTCTGGCGGAGCAGGAGGCTACACCGGAAGCACTGGACATCGACAGCATCCCGCGCCAGCTCAAGGAGCTGGTCGATGAGCTGGATGCACCCCAGAAGGAGATCTATCTGATTTCCGACGCACAGAAGCAGGACTGGGAGCTTGGTGCCGAACGCCTGCGGCACGCCCTCGTCGACCTTGGCAAGAGCGCGAGTGTGTTCATGCTGCCGGTGACCGGGGAGCAGGATAATCTGACCATTACCGGATTCGAGCTGGTGTCAGGTGTGCTGCGCAAAGGTTCCACCGCGCGCTACAGCGTCACGGTCCACAACTATGGTCGGGTTCCCGTCGATGGCGTCAAGGTTAGCGGGCAGATCAACAACATCACGGTCGACTCCAAGGTCATTCCCACGATTGCGCCCGGCGCGGCGACCACCATCTCCCTCTTCATTCCCTTCCAGAACCCCGGGCCTGCCCGCATCGCGGCCAAGATCAGTGGTGATGGCCTGGAGATTGATAATGTACGCCGCACCGTGGCCATCATTCGCGACAAGGTGTCGGTCCTCAGTGTCGAAGGTAGCGCCAAGAAGGGCACCACGTTCAAAGGCTTCATTGCCTCGGCACTCAAGGCCCGTGACGGTGGTGTCGCCGAGAAGGAGTTTTCCGTCACCTCGATTCC
Source organism: Verrucomicrobiota bacterium (assembly GCA_018648805.1). Lineage (GTDB taxonomy): Bacteria > Verrucomicrobiota > Kiritimatiellia > UBA8416 > JABMPJ01 > JABMPJ01. The sequence goes on along the minus strand of JABGQM010000013.1, from coordinate 54,497 downwards.
GTGGGTCGCGCTGCCGGCACAGGATCTGTCGGCATTCGATGTGGTGATTCTGGCTGACGTTCCTACGATCACCGAGGATCAAACCAAGCGCTTCGATGCCTTTGTTCGTGAAGGCAATGGCCTCATCTGGTTCCCCGGGGAGAGCACCAAGAGCGAGGCCTGGAATGAGCGTTCCGTGCAGGAGGGCTCGCCCCTGCTGCCTGCGGTCATCGAAGAGCAGGTGTCAGCCGCGGATGCACTGGGGGTAGGGCGCCCGCTCAACCCGACAATCCCGGAGCACAGTGTCTCCGCATCCCTGCTGTCGCTGTCCGAGGATCTGCTCAGTGAAGCGCGATTCCTCAAACGACTGCGGGTTGACCCGCATCCGGCCGCCACCACGCTCTTGACCCTTGCGGGGAGTGGCTCTCCTCTGTTGCTGGAGCACTCGCTGGGTCGCGGTCAGGTTTTCATGTTCACCAGTACCGCCGAACCCACGTGGAACACCATGGCGATTACGCCGATCTTCCCCATGCTGCTGCAGCAGATGGTTACCTACCTGACCGCACGGGAATTCGAAAAGCCCCGCGTTGTCGGCAGCTCATTGAGTCTCTCCTATGTCCGGCAGCCCGATGCGGCCGAGGCTGTCTTCGAGACGCCCTCCGGGGAGTCGATCACGGTGCCGGTCCACGAACACCGCAATCAGTATCGGGCCCTGTTGGGCCATGCCAAAGAGGTCGGCTACTACAAGGCCCGCGGTAGTCTGCAGTCGGCCCCGGTTCCCATTGCGGTCAACGTCGATACCCGCGAGTCGAATGTGACGTCGCTTTCGGTGGAGGCACAACAGCGCGTTTTCGCCAACACCGGCATTCAGCTTGTCCAGCCCGGAGAGGCGCTTGTGGCGTACCTCGAGGAGTCGCGCGGCATCAGCTCGTTCTGGCACCTCTGCGCCATGATTTGTGTCGGGATCCTATTGATGGAGAGTTTGCTGGCCTGCCGAGTGCCCAAGCGACAAACGCGCCAATCGGCAGCTTCATCAACCCGATTGGAGGCGTAGCATGTTGGACTGGATAACTGGGAACAGTCAGGTCGAATCCCTTTTGTGGGCACGCCCTGTGTCGAGCAGCGTGCTCATCCTGGCCCTGCTCGGGGCCCTGCTCTTGACCCTGGCGCTCTACCGCCGCGCGCCGGGCATGCCGCTTGGGATCCGCATCCTGCTGGGCGCATCGCGCTTTGCCATGCTGTGCATCCTGGTCACGGCGCTCTTTGAGCCGACGCTCACGGTGAATCGTAAGCGGACCACGAAGAAGCGTCTCTCGGTCATGGTCGACGTCTCGCAAAGCATGTCTATCCAGGATCAGCGCAAGCGTGACACCGATATCATGGAAGCGGCGACGGCCATGGGGTATGCCCCCGCTACGAATGAAGCCAACGCCCAAGTCGCGGTGAGGGCGTTGGGTGGCAAGCAGCGGCGCAACATTGCCGAGGCATCGAGGCTCGATCTGGCGAAGAGCCTATTGGAGGGCAGAGGTGCCGCCACACTTCAGGATCTGGGTAACGACCTGGATGTCAACTACTACGCCTTCGGCTCGTCGCTCAAGATGCTCAAGCACGGTCAGATCGGTGGAACCAACTCACTGGCCTCCTTGAAGGCGGTTGAAACCAGCACGACGCTCGCTGAATCGCTCTCGCGACTGGCGGGCACCGGGCGCGGCTTGCCGTTGGCCGGTATTGTGCTGCTCTCCGATGGTCTCGACACCTCGCTGCGCCGGTCGGAGGCAGCCATCAGTGATCTGGGTGAGCATGGCGTTCCGATCTATCCGGTTCCAGTGGGCATTGCGGATCCTGATGACGTCTCCATTCGCACGGTCGTGATCCAGGAGGTGGCTTTCTCCGGCGACAAGGTCCCCGTGCGGGCGCAGATCAAGTCCAAGGGCTATGAGAAGCGACTCGCCACGCTCAAGGTGGAGCTCAATGGTCGAGTCGTCTCGCGCAAAAGCATCTCCCTCAAGGGCGGTCTGCAGTTCGAGGATATCTTCTTCCACGTCGATATCTACGAAAAGGCGGCGGCGAAGGTGGGCGTCGTGATTGAGCCCTTCAAGGATGAGGCCACCGCTGAGAACAACCGCGCCGAGCGCAGCGTCAGTGTGGTCAATGAGAAGATCAACATCCTCTGCATCGAAGGAAGCGCCCGCTGGGAATACCGCTACCTCAGGGCTATGCTCAAACGCGACCCCCGCTTCGACACCACCTTTATCGCCACCCGGGCCAAGCCGGATGTGGCCAAGAGCTCAGCTGAATACATTCCTCGTTTTCCGGAGCTGCGCGAAGAGGCGTTCGAGTACGATCTGGTGATTCTGGGCGATGTGGATGCGGAGTTCTTTACGACTGAAGAGCTCTCGATCCTCGAGGAACTGATCCGCGATCGCGGGGGCTCCCTGCTGGTGCTCTGCGGCTCGCGCTTCACGCCAACCAGTTATGGTGGCACCGTCGTCGAGAAGATGCTGCCCGTGGCCTTCGAACCGGAAGGCGAGTGGGAGGATGTCGATGATAGTGTCTACCCCGTGCTCACCCCCGAGGGGCGCAGCAGTCTGGTGATGACACTGGAAACCGACAGGGAGAAGAATGACCGCATTTGGAGCCGGGTGGCCCCTCTGCATCATCTCCCTCCCCTGGGGGTGCCCAAACCCGGTGCCACGGTACTGGCGTCACTTTCCGACACCTCGGCGCGCAACGAGGCCTATCCCTTTGTGACGTGGCAGCGCTACGGGGCCGGTAAATGCATGGCGATCGCCTCCGACCGTCTCTGGATGCTGCGGTTCAAGATGGGCGATAAATACCACTGGCGGGTGTGGTCCCAGAGCCTGCAGTTCCTGACGCTTTCCCGCCTGATGGGTGAACATAAGCGCATCCGTCTGGAGACCGACCGCTCGACCTATCAGGAGGGGGAACGCGTCCTGCTCTACGCCAATGTGCTTGATGACAGCTACAACCCCGAGAACCGCTCCGGTTTCCGGGTTGAGGTCACCTCACTCGATGATGCTGCCGGGGCGATCAGCTCATTGCGGCTGGTGCCGAATGTGACCAAGCCGGGCCTCTTCGAGGGCTACTTCAATCCTGCCACTGCCGGACGCTACCAGGTGCGCTCCAACGCGGATGATGCTGACTACTCAAACACCTCCGAGTTTCAGGTGACCGATCTCAACCCCGAGATGGCCAATACCGATATGCAGCTGGAGACGCTGCAACGCATTGCCGACATCTCCGGCGGCGAGTGCCTCTCTCTTTCCGAGTTCAACAAGCTCGCCACCATCGTTGACCGCACGCCACATACGGCGACCACCGTTACCGATCATTCCCTTTGGCGGAATGGCTGGCTGGCTCTTCTCTTGATCGCCCTGATGGGGTTTGAATGGATCTTGCGCAGGAGGTATGACTTACCCTAATGGCTACTCAACACTCAAAACTCACTGCCTATATTCACGGTGTCTGGCAGAAGAAGCAGGCGCTCAGTTGGACCTCTGGTGCGCTGGCCTTTATCGTCTGGGGCGTCATGCTGTTCCTCGCGGGAATGCTCATCGACTGGCTGACCTTCATGCCGGCGATCGGCCGCGTGGTTCTCTTTGCCATGATGCTTGTCGGGGCGTTGGTGATGGCCTGGCGTGGGGGCTGGAAGCACCTGCGTCTCTTCAATGCCCGCAACATAGCGCTCCAAGTCGAAGAGAGTGTCGGTGGCCGCGAGAGTCTGCTGGTTACGGCGGTGCAGCTTGACGGCAGTGCGGGCGAGAGTGGTGTAGCCGAGAAGCTGACGGCGCATACCTGTCAGCGGGCCGAAGATGAGGTAGCCTTGCTGGGGAAGAAGCACGTCGTCACCTACGCCGGGCTGAAGCGTCCCGTCATATGGCTGCTTGCCGCCTCGCTCTTTGTGGGGATGTTCGCTCTGGTGGGTCCCGAGTTCCTCGAGGTCGGCCTGACGCGACTGCTCCCCCCCTGGGGATCGGGAAAATACCCGACGCGCACCACCATCGAACTGAAGACCAACGACCTGGTCGTCAAGGAGGGGGAACGGGCCCTGCTGCAGGCCGCGATTTCCGGCGTGATCCCCAAAGAGGCTGACATCACACTGCGCCCCGCATCCGGCAAGCCCTTCAAGCGTAAGGTTGCGATTGAGGAGGGGGCTTTCGAATACGAGATCAGTTCGGCGCACCAGAGCTTCGCGTACCGGCTTGTTGCCGGTGACGACCGCACGGGTTGGCAGACGGTCACCGTCATTGCCGCCCCGCGTATCAAGCACGCCGATGTCACGCTCACCTACCCCGAGTATACCCGGCGAGCCACCGAAACGATCGATGCGTTGACGCTGACCGTCCCTGAAGGGACGTCCCTGAAGTGGGTGCTCCAGCTGGATCGCGCGGTCAGTGATGCCACGGTCAGCACGTCTGACGGCGAGCCGCGTGCCCTGACGCTCCTGGATGATGGCTGGCTGGTTTCCATGGAAGAAGTGGCCACCAGCTCCCACGCCTATAGCTTCTCCTGGACCGAAAAGAGCAAGGGCTATGACTTCACCAGCCCGAGCAGCTATCTACAGGTGAGACCGGACGAAGAGCCACAGGTAGAACTGACCCAACCCGAGAAGAACATCTTTGCCACACTAGGCCGCGAAGTGGGTCTGACCTACCGCGCCCGGGATGACCACGGCATCGGGGACGCCTCTATCCGGTATCGGGTCAACAAGGTCGAAGAGAAGAGCGTCACGATCCCTGCGCCCGCGCCCGACCAGCTGGGCGAAGTGGAGATCGACTGGGACTATCGCACGGCCCTGACCAATCTGGTTGTTGGCGACAGCGTCACCTTCGTCGTCGAGATGGCCGACCGCTACCCGGGCGAAGAGGGACCGCACCGCGTACGCACACAGGCGCGCCGCCTTTCCATTCTCTCCAAGAACGACTACCTGACGCGGATGTACAGACAGAAGCTCCGCCTCCTGACGATGGTTAAGAACATCTACCGCGAGGAGCGTGGGGTTCATCTGCTGGTCAAGGAGTTTGAACCCGGTTCGGACAGCTTCATTCAGACGTGTCAGCTGGAAGTGGTGCGTCAGGAGTTGATCCGGGATCGTCTGCTGGAGATCAAGCAGCGCATGGCAGCCCTGGTTGACGATCTGGCGGCCAACAGCTTCACTGAAGCACTCTATACCGGCGAGCTGATCCGTCTACAGGCGGACATGCAGCGTATTGCCGATGATCACATCAAGGTGGTCTCATCAAAGCTGAAGGCGCTGAGCACAGCTGCGACCGACGTCTCGAGAACGGCCGATACGACCGACGCCGTCGATGCGGTCAACTTCGCGGCCCGTGAGCTGGGTGTCATGGTGCTACAGCTTGGCTTCAAGGAAGCGACCGAGGTGATGGCGCGGGAGATCTACACGATTTGCGAGGATCAGGCCACGATCAGGTGGCGAACGATCGTCGCCGGCAAGGCGGCGCAAGCGGAACTTCAGGATTTGGACGCGCGGCAACGCGAGCTGGCTGACTGGATCCTCCGTCTGTTGGCCTCAGTTCCACGGGATCGCGAAAGCACGGTCGAGGATGCCCTGGTGGCCTTCAAACTGTCACGACTGGGCAAGGAGCTGACCCGTGCCGCCACGGCCGACACCATGCGCAAGGCTGCTGAGTCGATGGGGCAAGCCGCTTCTGAGACGACCGCCGCGCTTCAGGCTGAGGTAATCAAGGACCTGCTGAAAGCTGAATTCAGGCTACGCCGCGGACTGGAACACGCCGCCTTGGCCAAAGCTGAGGGCCTACTTCTCGAGCAGGCCGCGGCCCAGAAGGAGCTGCGTGAGGCCGTCGACGAGATGAGCGATGCGGAGTTCAAGACGCGCCAGGCAGATGTCAAGGGGGTGCAGCAGCTCCTCTCCAAGCGGCTGGCTCTCTTGCTGATGCCCGCCATGCCCGCCCCGCGTTACCGCCTGCTGGATGCGACCCCACCGCCGAAACCGGAGACGGAGCGATTGCTCGCGGAGTCGGTACGGCTACAGGGCAGTATTGCCCAGGCGATCGAGGCGAGCGACCGGGAGAAGGCAATGGCCGAACTGGTCAAGGCCGAGAAGACCTTCACCACGTTGGCGGCGCTCACCCACGAGCGACTGGGGCAGCTGTCTGAGGCGCAGCGCATCGGTGCCACGGCTGCGGCCGCTGGATCGCGTATTTCCAAGATCGCTATCTTCACCGAACAGCTTTCCAGCATCCTCGAAAAGACCGAGGACGCCGAGGCCTATGAGAGCGACAGCGCCTTTATCATTCCGCTTCTGGAACGCCTGGCAAAGGACGCAGAGGGCTTCAAGCAGGGCATCGTCAAGAAGGATGAGAGCATGGGGACATCCAAGGCGGGAAGCGAGCCGCTGCTCGCCTATGTTGAGGGAACCGTTCGCGCGCTCCAGCAGTCTGCCCGCGAGATCGGCGACAAGCAGCTGGGTGAGGCCGTTGAACAGCAGGAAGTCGCCGCCGAGATGTTCGAGGAGATGGTCGCGTTGCTGACCAGCCAGAGCGAAGATGTCGGTTCCTTCTCGGCAGCCCTCTCGATGGACCGCGTGATTCAGGGGCCCGGTCCACTCATGCGTGATATCCAGTCCGAGCAGCTTGATATGGTCAAGGCCGCCGAGGCGGCCAAAGACGACGACCTGCCAGCCATGGCCATGGGGCAGAAGAATCTGGTGCATGCCGTCAATGCCGTTCTGGGCTATCTCGATCCGTTCTCGCATCATATTGAGACCGGCAGCGTCATGCTCTTTGCCAAGGATGATATGGGGGCCGCCGCCATCGCGCTGGAAGCGAAGGATCATGAAGAGGCCTTGGATGCCGGTAGTTTCGTCGCGAAATCGATGCAGGAGATTCTCGACCAGCTGGATGCCCTCGCTCCCCAGTACACTTATGTGATGGAGTTGGTGGAGTTCAGTCATGAACGCCTCGCTGAGGGCATTAACGTACAGGCTCTGCAGAGGCAATTGAGCGCGACCTGCGCGGCAGCACCCGATAAGGCGGCGCTACCCGCACTGGCTGCACGGCAGAAGACGCTGCTGGAGCGGTCCAGAGCCAATACCGACCTGCTGGTTGAGGTAACGGGCATGGATCAGTTCTCCGAGAACATTACCTTGATGGAGTCGGCTCTCAAACCGCTGGAGGCCGGGGATGCCGCCGGTGCCGCTGAGCAGATGAATCTGGCTGTCGAGGCCCTGGCGGGAGCCAATGCTGAGCTGCTGAGGCTGAACCAACTCCTCGTCATGGTACTGGCGCCGCCGATTGCACCTCAGATCCCCCCGGAGTTCTCCTTCATGGTCGACTTTACGTCGCTGGCCACCCACCACACGCTGCTGTATCGCACCACCCATATGGCGTCGCCGAAGGGGGCGGCTGCGCTCGCCGCCGAGCAGGAGAAGTTAGCCAAACAGTGCGAGCAGTTCATCAACCGCTATGCCGGACTGGGGACCCAGATTTCAGCCCAGAAGAAAGCGGCCCTGAAGGCGAGCTACGCACGTTTGCGCAACCCGGCAACGCCACTGGTTGCGGCGCTGGCGGCCGAGCAGAAGGCGGCTGGGGCGTTCTTTGCTCAGTCAAGCAGCCGGCTCACCGCTGCGCACAAGCAGATGCAGCAGGCTGCGGCAAGACTCAGGGGCGGCAAGGTCAAGGAGGCCATTGCAGCCCAGCGTCAGGCCGCCGAAGCCATGCGGGCATTCTACATCGACAACGTCCTCATGTTCATGACCGTGCCCGGTCCTCCTCCCCCGGCGGATCCAGCGCCATCCTACGACATTTCCACCGCAGACAGTTTTGACATGTTTGCCCCGGGCTCGGTGAGTGGCCGTAAGGTCAAAGGCGGCAAGCAGGAGTGGCAGGTGCTGGGCCGTCGCGACCGCGCCGCCCTCAATGAGAACTTTGCCCGTGAGCTGCCATTGGAGTATCGTGGCGTCCTCAAGGATTATTACGAAAGGTTGGCGCAATGATGAGACGTGGCGAGTGGCGAGTGGCGAGTGGCGAGTGGTCGCGAAAGGTCGGTGGCGTCCGGTGGCTACTACTGGCCGGTATCCTGTGCGCTTCGCTGCAGCCCGCGATCGCTGCCGACAAGCTCGACGCCATCATCAGGAGGACGGCGGTCGAGGCTTCCACCACAGATGGCGCGCCTGAGTTGACCGAAGAGGCCTCGGCGGCGATCGACCGGGGACTGAAGTATCTGCTCCAGACCCAGAAAGCTGACGGCTCCTGGGATAGCAATGGCGAGGGTGGCCGCGTGATGGCGATTACCCCGCTGGCGATGATGGCCTTTATGGCCAATGCCCATTTCCCTGGTTTCGGCAAGTACAGCGCGGAAATGGACAAGGCCAAGGCGTTCATGATGAAGTACGCTAAGTCCCGTAAGGACGGCTACCTGGGCAGCACCATGTACGAACATGGCTTGGCTACACTGGCGCTTTCCGAGATCTGGGGCATGACCAAGGACCGCGACGACGATGACGCCGTGCAGAAGGCGGTCGAGAAGGCGGTCGAAGTGATCAAGCGCTCGCAGAACCCCGGCGGCGGCTGGCGTTACCAGCCCAAGGCGGATGGGGGCGAGGACTCATCGGTGACGGCGATGGTCTTCATTGCCCTGGCCTCGGCTCGCCAGGCGGGCGTCATGGTAGAGAATGAGGTCATTGAGAAATTCCGCAAGTACGTCAAAGGGGCGCGCGATGGTTCGACCGGCGGCTTCTCCTATGCCCCCAACGGTAATGGCGGCACCTCAATTCCCTGTACGGCGGGGATCGCCTACGCTGGCCAGTTGGCCGGGATGCGCGACACCGAGGTGATCAACGGGGCGCTTCGCCTTTTGAAAAAGCAGGAAAACATCTTCAACAATGCCGGCCACTATTTTTATTGTCACTACTACGCGCTGCAAGCCATGGTTCAGGCAGGCGACAAAGAGTATGATGCGTGGTATCCGCAGATCCGGGACGCCCTCATTGCCAAGCAAGGCGCCGACGGTTCCTGGCATAAGAAAGAAAAATACGGCACGCCGATGGCGATCATTATCTTGAGCACGCCACATCGGTATATTCCCATCTATCAGAGGTAGAGAAATGCCGATTTCCGATTGTCGATTTCCGAATGGGGAGAGTCTAGAATCGACAGCTGTCGGCAGCAGTCGGCAGCAATCGACAGCAATCAACGCTCTATCGAGAGCTCTCGGCTCTCTCCTCCTGGGCTTCTCGCTAATGCTTGCTGTGCTGCCGGCAGCGGCACAATCGCCCGCGCTCATCCCCGAAGCGTCCCTCGACCCACTCCAGGCCGAGCTCGCCGCCCTTGCGACCTCCCGCGCCTCGTCCTCCACCAAGCGCCGCATGTGCAAGGGCGTGATCCGCGATGCGCAGGCTCTGGTGCGGGCCCAGCCGGATGCGGCCAATCGGTTTCCTGTGCTCGCGCTCCAACTGAAGGCGCAGCAGCGCCTGCTTCAGATGGAGAACACCGAACGCAACCGGGAGGCCTTCTTTGCGACCTGCAAGGCGTTGAGAGAGGCCCCCGATGCATACAGCAGCTATCGGCTCAATGCCGAGCTGATGCTCTCCGAGCGGGATCTTTCGGCGCGCGACGCCGATGCGGCGGAGCGCATCAAGGCGCTGTCAGAGATGCGGCTGCGCTACCGCGATACAGCGGGCGAACTTGAGTTTCTGATGGCGGCCGTGCGCCTCGCAACCCAGCTGGGTGACTATGATTTCAAGGAACAGCTGGTCACAGACCTGAGCGAACGGTTCGCCGAAAACCCGACTGCCATCAACTATCGGCGTACGCTGATCGGCGCCACCCGGATGGATATTGTCTTTTCCGGTAGGTTCGAGCGCCTCGATGGCAGTACCATGACTTTTCCCTATGACCGTCTGGGACACGCCTACTATGCGGTCTTCTGGTCGAAGGATTCGGAGGCCTCGCTGGCGAAACTCAAGCAGCTCAAGCAGCAGCAGGATGAGGCGCCGGGGCTGTTGGAGCTCTACAGCTTCAATGTCGACGAGCTGCCCGATGCTGGGGCGTCCATTATCAAGTCGGTTGGGCTAGCGTGCACCGTGCTACGGTTGGCGGGCGGTGTGCAGAGCGAGACCTTCCGCACCTATGCGCTGCATATGCCCGCGGCGCTGCGGGTCAACCACTTCGGCCACGCCATTGTGCCGCCCAGCATGGCGATCCACTTCAAGAACGCAGAAGAGGCCAAGGAATTCGCCCACTCCAGCGTGTATGACGAGTTTGCCTATCCGCGACTGGTGCCCACCGGTCACGTTGCCAGCTATGGCGAATACGACCGGCACTTGAGCCAGATCCAGTCGCTGCTGATCGGCGATCTGCTCGTGGCTGATTCACCCTCAGAGAGCCTCGCTCTCGGCGAGAGCGGGCTACAGGGAGGCGGGCTCCAAAGTAGCCCGCGCTCGCCGAGCGCGAGGCCGGCAGTAGCCGTGCCTGCTGACACGCTCAAGGCGATCCGCGCCTGCTTCCTGCCCATCCCACAGCGCTACCGCCTAACCAAGGCCGAAGCACTGGCCCAATACAAGAAGGCGAACGACCTCTGCGTCAAGGCGATTGCGGCCACTCCCAAAGCGTCGGATCTGTGGCGGGTGCGCAACTATCGCATCATTGCACTGATGGGGATGGCCAACATCAGCGGATCGCCCACGCATTTCCCGGACGCCGTCAAGGAGGCGCGCACGACGGTTGGTTTGGATCTCCCTGATGGGGCAGGGGTGGTCGCCCGCTTCTGTCTGGCCAAAGCGGCGCTGCGCCAAGGGGACGCCAGCGCGAAAGTGATCGTAGAGGGGTTTGTTGCGGATTGCGGCGGAGAGAAGGCGGGCCTGAAGACACACGCCGCGGCGGTCATCCTCGCTATCCATGCCGACTCACGGGAGCTTTACCATCAGTGCCGCGACATGATTCTGGTGTCGGACGCGCAGTCGCAGGATATCGCCCCGTTCGTTGCCTTCCTGCGCGACCGCTACCACCAGTACTACCTCTTTCGCGGCAACCCGATTTTCTATCTCTACTCCCGCGAGTACCGATTCACGGAACGCCGCCACATGATTGATGTGGGTCTCACCCCGGTGACGCTGCCGCTTCCAGAGATTCATTTGAAGAACCTGGATGGCAAGACGGTGTCGCTCCCCGACACGAAGCGTGAGCGGTTGACTCTGTTGCTGTTCGTTGAACCGTCTTCCGATGGCAGCAATGAACTGGCCCGCGCGATCTACGCCCCGCCCGGCGAAGCGACCAAGAAGAACAAAAACCCGCAGCCCGGCGGTATTCTCGGCAGTGCCTACGGGTTTGCCAGAAGGCATAACAACGGTCTTCAGTGCGTGACCGTTTTCCTGAGCGATGATGTCGCTATGGTGAAGGCCATTCGCGACAAGTATGGCCTTCCGGGGCTGGTCACGATTCTCCCGGGGGGGCTGAGCAACCCGGTGGTGAATCAGCTGGGGATTCTGTCGGCCGACCGGAATGTCAACTCCTTCCTTGTCCGGCGGGATGGCACCATTGCCTGGAAGAAGAATGGTCTGCCCTATCAGATGTCTGGCAAGTTTGCCCACATCAGTGCCCTCGCGTGGGAGGCCCAGGTCCATGGGGTCGACACGGAAGCGGGATATCGAGCCTTGAAGGCAAAGGCGTACGAGAAGGCCGTCCAGCTCTTCTCCGGCACCTATCTCGAGAAGGTCGAAGCGGACACACCGATTCTGCCGCAACACGAGGTCTCCAGCAAATGGAAGGCCTCGCGCTACCATGGTAGGGCCCTGGCCCATCTGGGCCTGAAGGAGTATGAAGCTGCCTTGGAAGATGTCGATAGCGCGATCGCCTGGCATCTCAGGAAAGGGCAGTTCAACCACGATCCTGAAGATCCGTGCACCACGATGTTGCATCTGCAGACCACACGATCCAAGGCGCTTGATGGTCTGGGTCGTAGTTCCGAAGCGAGAACCGCTCGCAACAAGGCCGCTGTAAAGCCCACCCATTATCCGACCCACTACAGTCGCATACGCGGGTTCAATGAACCCTATGAAGTTTTTGAAGAGAGAATGAGTATCGTTGCAAAGGAGATCAGATAATGAAGTTACGCATGTTGAATCGTTCTGTACGTAGCCCGCGCTTGCCAAGCGCGAGGCCACGCGTAGACATCGGCACATCGGCCTCGCTCTCCCCGTCAAGGCGGGGCAAGCGGCGAGTTTACCCCGCTCCGCGGGGAGCGGGCTACATGGGAAGCAGTTGTGGATCTCTGGGCACGTTCATCATGGCCGCCTGCCTCGCCTTCTGCGTGATCGCATCCTTTACTCAGGCCCGCGGGGAGAAGACTCCGCTTAGCCCCGCAGGGGAGAAGCTGCTGGCATCGTACACCGAGATGCTTGAAGGTCTGAAGAAAGAGATCACCGCCGCGGCTCCAGCTGTCGACGAGGCGAAGAAGAGCGTTTTTGTGGAGGCGCATGGCAAGATTGCAAAGATCCCAAAGGCGCCGAATCCGAACGACCTCAAGATGGCGCCGGTTACCTTCTGTAGAGGCTATCCCCCATACGCGGCAGCGCAGAGCAATGCCATCATTGCTGTCGAGGCCTTGCTTGAAGAGGCGACTCCCTTCCTGAGCGGCGATGAGATGCACGCTAAGTTGGCAAAGTGCGCATTGCTGACACATGGCGCTAAGCAGATGGCCGAATTCGCTCAGCAGGGCGAAACAGAGAAGGGGTATGTGGATCTGCTGCTCAACGACGACGCTCTGATCGTGGATGTGATGGAGCTGGGCGGCGCTTATGAGGCCAAATACGGTCAGGCCATACGCAACTACAAGGCCATCCAGAAGGCCAGCAAGAATGCCGCCTCGGATGCCCAGGGTGGTTTCTTTCGCCTGTGGGCGCTGGCCAGCTCGCTGGAACACCCCGATGGTAGCCACGTACCGGAAGGCAAGACGCCCGCCGAGGCCATGGTGGACTTCTATCTGAGTTATGAGAAGGCCTACGCGGGTGGTGAGTTGGACCCGGCCTTTGGCACATTGACGGGTTGGGACTGCCGCTTCATATTTGCCTTTCGCCCGCTTGAGGATGCCGTTTGGATGCGCAAGATGATGCGCAACTATCGCCCCGACCACATGCGCAAGGAAGACTATAGGTGGCGGTACTGTCGCATCACCAAGAGCGATGTTCCCTATACATCAAACGCTGGCGGCGCGCGTGCTGCCGGTCGCGAGGCCCACAACCTGTCTGCTATGCAGAGCTACTTTCTTGTGGGCGGGATCTGTGGCCCCCGTGCCTTTACGGGCCGGATGGCGACGCACGCGTTTGGTATTCCGTCCCGACCCGCTCCTCAGACGGGACATGCGGCCATGAGCCACTGGACACCGGACGGGTGGACGACCGTCTTTGGCGCACACTGGACCTTTAATCGCTTCCGCGGACAGTGTGGTCTCGACTTCGAACTGGAATCCAGAGTGCGCCCGATCACAGATGCGTATAGGCAGGTGCACCGCGCCAACTGGTTGGGTGATGCGTTCGGAGAAGGCGGCGTTAATCGCATGAGCTTTGGCGTTGGCGGCGGGTTCTGGAAAGCGCTGGCCTTCTACAAGAAACTGGCTGTCGTTGAAGCAGAGGATCTGAAAGAGCAGGCGATGACCGGGGCCGAGTTTGCCGAGTCCAATGAGGCGGCTGTGTCGGACAAGACCGGGTGGGCTCCTGAGGCCGATGCGGTTCCCGAGGCACCAGACGTCCCGCAAATTGAGCTGACCGAAGCGGACACCACCATCACCACCGATGCCAATGGGGTCATCACGGTGCCCGTAGCCGCCTGTTCAAAGGAGTCCAGCACCGAGAAGATCCGCTTCATGAAGAGCTTCGACGACTCGTTCGTTCAAGCGCACTACAGCCTGGGGGGCATCCGCCCCGAGTTGCTTTCATACACGCTGGAGCTGCCCGAGGCCGGCAAGTATGCCTTCTCGGCCCAGATTGTGTCGGTAACCATAGACCGCATTTTCCTGATGCGGGTCAACCGCCGCAACATGTATGAGATCGAGATCCCGCTCTCCATGGGCGACTGGGTGGACACCAAGCCGGTCACCATGGATCTGAAAGCCGGCAGGAACAAACTCCAGTTCACTTGCAAGGCCCCCAACAAAGGCCTCACCGTAAGAGACTTCACGCTGACACCAGTGGAGTAGAGCCCACATAGAAGATTATGTAACGAGATGAAGTATGAGGCTCGTCTTTCTTAATCCTGTTACTTAATCTCATTACCTGATCTCTCCCGCTCGCAAAGAGGAATACATGCTGACTCGGGCCATGGATGTTTTGATACGGGGCGCCTGTCTGCTGGCGCTGCTGCTGGCGCTGCTGCCTGCTGCGTTCGGTGCCGCTCCCGTTCCCGCTGCTGAGATGGCCGCCCTGCAAGCGGCGAGTCAGAAGGCCAGAGCAGGCAAGCCGGGTTCTGCCGAGCAGCGACGGGCCTGCAAGCGTGTGGTCCGTGGGGGAGACAAGCTTCTTGAAAGCCACCCCGACGACCCCAAACGGTTTCAGCTGTTAGGCATGATGCTCCAGAACCAGAAGGTGGTGCTGACGCTGGAGAGAACCGACCGTAACCGGGAGGTCCTGTATGATATTTGCACTCAGTTGATGCAGGCGCCGGATGAATGGGCAGGCGTCAGGCTCGAAGCCGACCTGCTGCTGTCGGAGCGGGATCAGTCCAATAGTGACGCCTCGCTTGAGGAGCGGGCAGAGGCTCTGGAAGCATTGATCATACGCTACCGCGGCACGTCGGCGGAGCCCAAGAGCCTGATGATCGGGGCGACGATCGCGAAGGACCTTGACTCAGGCGAGTTGGATTACTTCATAGAGCGATCCATGGACGAGCGCTGCGCAGGCAATCCTGAAGTCATCGCATTTCGCCGTAACGTGCTGAGTCTGAAGTCGCTGGCCGTGAAATGCAAAGGGAGCTATCAGCGTTCCGATGGCACCACCCTCTACATTCCGGGTGACCGCATCGGGCATCAGTGCCTGCTGGTCTACTGGTCGCAGGAGAGCTCTGGTATTGAGCGCTTCATGCAGCAGGTTAAAGAGCAGCAGGAGCTCTTCCCGGGGGCCTTTGAAGTCTACAGCTTCAATCTCGATGAGCTACCTGATGCCGGCGAAAAGGTGCTGCGCAAGATGGGACTGGACTGGCACGCCATGCATTTGCCGGAGGGTGAACGGAATGTGGCCTATCAAGCCTATGGCGGTGCCAACCCCAACGCCCTGTTCGTCAACGCCTTCGGCTACACGGTGCTGAATCCGTTCGGGGTCAACCCGGATTCGAACGTGGGGGTGATGAGTCTTGACGGCGGAATTTTCAAGATCAGCGAGGCACGCCTGTCGCACGACCGCTACTTGGCTCAGCTGCAGTCGTTGTTTATTGGGGATTTCCTGGTGGCCGATCCGGTGGCACCGAATGCGCCCTCAGAGAGCCTCGCTCTCGGCGAGAGCGGGCTACAGGGAAGCGGGCTCCAAAGTAGCCCGCGCTCGCCGAGCGCGAGGCCAGCAGGAGCGGAGCCCAATGAGATACTCCGCGCTATCCAAGCGTGCTTCACTCCGCCACCGTTCCGTTACAGACTGACGCGCGAAGAGGCGATGGCGAACTACCAGAGGGCTGAGAAGCTGTGCGGTGAGGCCATCAAGCAACACGCCAACGCGCCGGAACTGTGGCTGGTACGCAACCGGCGAATCATTGCCCTGCTGGGAATGTGGAATCTGGCTTGTGACCCCGCGCATTTGGAGCAGGCGGTGCAGGAGGCGAACACCGTGTTGGCGGCAAAGGTATCGCCGGCCGAGGGCGTGGTGGCGCGCTTCTGTCTGGCCAAGGCTTCTTTTCGCGAAGAAGGTCCCCATGCCGAACGAGAAATCCGACAGCTGGTCGAGGCATCGGGGGGCGATGCGGCACCGGCATCGGCACTGGCCGCCGCAGCGATTCTGGCGCTGGAAGCCAATAGCCGGGAGCTGCATGAGGAGTACCGCACCCGGACGCTGGCATTGCTGGCCGACAGCGCACATCCCATGTGGGGCGTGCGCTCATTTCTCCTCAACCGCTACCACCGTTTCTACCTGCTGAAGCCCAACAGCACGCGTGGCGACCGCATGGGATGGAGCCGTGCTCATATCGTCAATCACGGATGGAATACCAACGCGGTGCCCTTCCCGAAGTGTGAACTCAAGAATCTCGATGGCAGCGCTCTCTCCCTGCCGGATGACACAGAGGGCCGTCTGACGCTGCTGCTCTTTATCGAGCCGCCCCCCGAGTCTGAAGCAGATTTCGCGGTGGTGCAGGGCAAGAAGGGCTTCGTGCCCAAATATGTTTTTCAATTGCGTGATTACGTCAGGGGCGTGGTGAGCAGTGCATTGAGCTTGGCCGATCAGCATGTGAACAAAGAGGTCGATGTACGCCTGGCCTTTTTGACCGACGATGCGCAGCGGGTCGAGCGGCTGATGAAGACGAACGAATGGAGCTGCGCTGCCGCCATGGTTCCCGGTGGGTTGGATAATCCGATGGTGCAGCAGTTGGGGATTCTGTCGGCCGATCGCCTGCCCAATGTCTTCCTGTTGCGCCGCGACGGAACCGTTGCCTGGCATTGCTCAGGGCTCGTCTACAAGTCGGAGTTCGGTTTCCCCTTTGCCGTTACGCTGGCCATGAAGGTCCACATCGAGATCAGTGATATCCAGCTGGCGTACCGTGCGTTGACGGCGGGCGACTACACGCTGGCGGCACGCACCTTTGCGGGTCCCTTCCTTCCATTTCTACCGGAGCGTTACGGGTGGCGTGCCCCGCGGCATCATGGTGGCGCGCTGGCCCAGATGGCACTCAAGGATTGGGACGGGGCGCTGGAGTGCATCGATAAGGCGATTGATGCGCGTAAATTGCGCTACTATCGGGGCCGGCGGAGTAAGGGGATCGAGCATTGGCGCAAGGACGCGGCAACGGTGACCGTGAAGGAGCCGGATGACATTCTGACCGAGCTATGGGCGATCAAGGCGATCATTCTGGAGGCGCTGGGTCGCAAGGATGAGGCGGCGCAAACGCGGCGGCGCTCCCAGCAGCCCGCACGCGAGGAGCACTTGAGTATCTACAAGCAGTTTCATGAGCAGTTGAATGCATGGCGTTTGGCACACGAGGAGAGGTGATGGTTATGAAGAGGGTGAGACTAGTGGTTGGTAATGTCCTGATGCTGGTTGTGGCGCTGCTGCTGACCAGTTGCGCGACGGTGCCGCGCAGCACCCCACGGATTGACAATCCATTCACCATCGTTCTGCTCCCGGATACGCAGTTCTACAGTCAGAAGTTCCCTGAGACCTACGTGGCGCAGACCCGCTGGATCAAGGAGACGGCCGCGGAACTGAATACGACCTTTGTGATACACCTCGGCGATATTGTTCAGACCCCGCAGAACAAGTCCGAATGGGAGGCCGCCGATCGGGCCCACAAGGTGCTCGACGGTCATGTGCCCTACAGCGTGCTGCCCGGCAACCATGACGGGGCCCCCGGAAAGCTGACCCTCTACAACACGTATTTCGGCCCCGCCCGCTTTGCCGCGCAGCCGTGGTACGGGGGATCGGTCAGCCCCACCAATAACGGGGTCAACACCTGCCGCTTTTCCGCGGGTGGACGGCAATGGATGGTCCTCTCTCTGACCTACGACCCGACGGAGTCGGAGCTGGCCTGGGCGCGGAAGACTGCCGCCGATCATCCGAAAGAGACGATCATTCTGGCCACCCACGCCTATCTCCTGAGGGGCGACAAGAAGGGCCCGCGCGGCCGCCTGATCTGGGATGAACTTGTGCGCATGAGCCCCAATATCCGGATCGTGGTCGGCGGCCATGTGCCCGCGGTTGCCCACGGAGTCTCTGTCAACGACAGCGGTGGCGACGTTCTTGAGATTCTCTGCGACTACCAGGGGGCTCCCAATGGCGGGAACGGCTGGCTGCAGACCATGCGTTTCGACCCGGTTGCCGGGAAGATCCGTGTTGCGGCCTATTCGCCGCTTCTGAAGCAGCATAACAAGGAGCCAGGGCACAGCTACACGCTGGATTGGCCGCCTCAATGACCTATGATCCCCAAAAGCATCACCGCCGAAGCATTCGGCTCAAAGGGCATGATTATGCCGGCGGAGGAACCTATTTCATCACCCTCTGCGCGCATCGGGAGGCGGGCGATATTTTTGCGGCTGAGGGGGCGAAAGAAATCCTGATTCTCATCTGGGAAGAAATTGCTCTAGAGGCCCAAGGCGCAGGAAGGGGGCGCTCTGGGGAGGGGCGCTCAGGGGAGGAGCGCTCTGGGGAGGAGCGCTCTGGGGAGGGGCGCACACAAGGCGCGCCCGTACGGGCAGGCCTTGTGTCTGCCCCTCTTCCCCCTCTTTCCCCTCTTCCCCCTCTTTCCCCGCATTCTGCCCCTTCTGCGCCTTCGCCCTCGCTCTTAGCTTATTGCATTATGCCTGATCATTTTCATGCGCTGATCCGAATTCAAAAGGGCGAAAAAGGGCTGGGCGATTTCATCTGCGCTTTCAAATCGCGCTCCACGCACGCCTATATTCAGGGCGTGAAGGCCGGAAGATTTCCGCCGTTCAAAAAGAAAATCTGGCACCGCAATTATTATGAAATGATTGTGCGCTCTGCCGAGGCCGAGAAGAAGATTGCCCAATACATCCGCATGAACCCGTGGAAATGCGTGCAGACTTTTGGCAATGGGTTGCGCGGCATTGGGAATCCCGCCCTTTGGAATGCGGAAACCCTTGGCGTACTCTGCAGCCGCAACGCCCCGCACATCGGCAATCTGCCTGAAGCGGATGTTTACCTGGGTGGCTGGCATTCCCCGAAGGAGAAAGAGATTCTCGCCTGGCTCCTGAAGCACAAGAAGCGCGTAATCGCCTGCCCGGCTTGGGATCTTGAGCGCGCGGGCTACGCGCCCGGATTCGCTGAGGCCCTTCAGGAGAATCGGATGCTCGTGCTGGAGATGCGCAACCGCGATGGCGATCTCGCGGCCGCAGAGCAGAGGAACCGCTTTGTGATCGACCAGGGCAGTTCTCTCTTCACGCCCCACGTCACCCCCGGCGGAATGCTGGCGCGACTACTGGCAGAGAATCATGCAGCAACGATGGGGACGCCAGAATGAAAAAGGTAGTGATGTGTATTGCCTGCGTGTTGATCGAGTATACTTACTTCTGAATATTGTGCATGCTGAAGGTGGGGGCGCGGTGATGGCCGCGGCTTGCGAACGAGAAATAGTTTGAACGGTGCCGGGCACCAGGAACAGAATGGCGAAACAGGAGACGTATCCGATATGAAACAGACGAAGTGGATTGTTGCGATCATCATGGTGCTTATCACGGCCGCAGCCGTGGAGGCCGCATACTATGCACCGGACGCCATTTACTTTGCGTTCCGTCCCAGTGAGACGCGAGGGGGGCAGCTCGTCAACCGGTTTGGCCCGGCAGGACTGAGCATTGAGCTGACGCTGCCGGCGTTCGGCATGAAGATTAAGAGCGTGGAGCCCGGATCACCTGCCGAGAAGAGTGGCCTGAAGACGGGGCAGATCATCGACACGATCAACGGCGAGAAGCTGCAGGATATCGACCCCCGCATTCAGCTCGGCAACATGATCACGAAGGCTGAAGCGAAGGACGGCGTGCTGAAGTTCATCATTCGCGATAAGGCAGACGCTGATGCCCGGGAGGTCGCGGTGAAGATTCCGGCGATCGGTGCCTACAGCAAGACCTGGCCGCTGAACTGCAAGAAGTCCGACAAGATCGTCACTGATCTGGCCGACTATCTCAGAACGCGCGAAGACTTCCCGCTGAGCCATCTTACGGGCCCGGCCATGCTGTTCATGCTTTCAACAGGCGAGGAGAAGGATCTCGCGGTCGCTCGCCGCTGGGCCGGAAAACTGGTCGAGACGTACAAGACGCCGGCCGACGTGGCCCCGATCCAGAACTGGACCGTTGGCTATGCGGGCGTTCCGCTGTGCGAGTACTACCTGCGCACCGGTGACAAATCGGTGCTGCCCCTCATCAGCATGATCGCAGACCACGCCCGGTGGGACATGTATAACGACGGCTGGGCACACGGTACGTACCAGGGCCGACGCGGCCCGGATGCGCATATGGCATTCCCCTACATGGGCGGCGGACATATCAATGCCTGTGGCGTACACGTGGTGACGTTTCTGCTGATGGCCCAGGCCTGCGGTGCTGAGGTCGATGAAGCCACATTGCAGAAGTCGTTTAAGCATTTCTTCCGCTTTGCCTGCCGGGGCAACGTGCCGTATGGCGATGGCATCCCTGAGCAGAGCTTCGTCGACAACGGCAAGACCGGCGGTCTTGCATTCACCATGGCTGCGGCCGCCCGGCTGACACCCGATGGCGAGAACTCGATCTACGCCCGGGCACGCGACAACTCGGCAGTCAAAGGATTCTACTCCACGTCGTGGATGCTGATCGGGCATACCGGTGGTGGCGTGGGCGAAATCTGGCGGAGCTATTCCATGGGCCTGATGCAGGACAAGAAGCCGAAGAAGCACCGCGAGTTCATGGACAAGCGGCAGTGGTTCTATGAGCTTTCCAGACGCCACGACGGCTCCTTTGGTATCGTGGGCGGTGGGGGGCGATACGATAAACCCGAATCATGGGGCATCACGATGGGCATGTCGTACACGGCGCCGCGCAAGACGCTGCAGTTGACCGGCGCACCGCGGAGCAAGTTTCTGAAGCCATACAAACTGCCGGAACGTGCTTGGGGGAATGCCGCCGACGATGCCTTCTGCTCGAATGTGCCGGCTATGCAGGATGGCGGCACCGTGCAGGATGTTGACCGCGAAGTGTTCGTAACGGACGCGTCTCAGCCTGTCTGGGGGATCATGAGCGCCCCGGACGTGAGCGACGACGTCCTGCTCAAATATGCACATCACGCGGATCACGGGATGCGGCGGGGTGCGGCAAGCTTCATCTGGAAGCACAAGCGTGATCATCTGGTCGTCAAGCTGCTCACATCCAAGGACCCTCGTGTGCGGCACACGGGAACGATGGCGATCTACTGTACCTTCAAGCGACGCCCCATGCCGGCCAATCGGATCACGGACGACATGGTCAAACAGCTCTATTCCATCATCAACGATGCGGATGAATCTCTGTGGGTCGTGCACGACGCGCTTAGAGGGTTGAGCCTGCTGAGCGCGGAACAGATCGCACCGCAGGTGGATCGGTTGCTCTACTGGCTGGACCACGAAGAGTGGTGGCTTTCGGCGGCCGCAATGCTGCCCCTGGCCAAGGTGGCCGGCGACGAGCGATTTTGCCGCAGAATCCTGCCCGCCGTGGGCAAGATCATGGCCAGGAACACCAACGTCCCTCGCTCGTCTCCCGTTGGAAAGATCTTCGGTGGCCTGAAGAGCGCGACGCCAGAGGTGCGGAAGCTCGCTCTGGACGTACTGGCCACGTCCTACACAGACTTCCCGCGGGCGGCCGAAATCCACGGCCCGGACAAGATCAGTATGTGGCGCGCGGAGGAAACGATGCTGAACACCATTCTTCAGAATGCAGCCCAGTTCCCGGACGGGCTAAACAAGCTATTCGCCCCTGCACGGAAGCGGTTCCCTGATGCCGTGCTGCCTCACAGTCGAATCTACATGAAGCAGGACCCCGCTAAACTCAGCCCGGCGGCCAAAGCTGCGATGGAGGAACACAAGCAGCTGGAAGCGCAAAAGAAGGCCAAGTAAGAGAGGTCGAGATGAGTATGAAGAAAGTCTACCTGTCCGCCCTTGTGTTGCTGTGCGCTGTAGCGACGGCATCTGCCACAGCAACCGTTCTTGAGCGCGCCCGTGAAATTCCCGTGGCCTATGATGTGGATGTTGTCGTGGTGGGGGGTAGCACGCGCGCCGTACGCACTGTTCGCGCGTCGGTGACGGATTCGTTGTGTGCGGCAGGGGGAGCGACCCGCCTATGAATGCAATCATGGTGATGTTTGATTCGCTGAATCGGCGGATGCTTGAGCCCTATGGGTGCGATTGGGTGCAGACACCCAACTTCAAGCGTCTGACTGAGCGGGCGGTGACCTTTGAGAACGCCTATGTGGGCAGCATGCCTTGCATGCCGGCACGCCGCGAGCTGCATACGGGGCGCTACAACTTTCTGCATGCGAGTTGGGGACCGATAGAACCGTTCGATGATTCGATGCCGGAGTTGCTGAAGGACCATGGCATCTACAGCCACCTGATCAGTGATCACTACCACTACTGGGAGGATGGCGGGGCGACCTATCACAGCCGCTACTCGAGTTGGGAGATCGTACGGGGTCAGGAATTCGATGCCTGGAAGGCCGCCGTGAAGCCACCGGCCATCCCTGAGACGGTGAACGGGACGGGTACGTCGCCCAACTACTGGACCAATCGCACCTACTTGGCCGACGAGAAGGACCACTATCAGACGCGCACGTTTGATCATGCGGTGGAGTTCCTTGAGCAGAACCACGATGCAGACAACTGGTTTCTGCATGTCGAAACCTTTGACCCGCATGAGCCCTACTTCGCACCGGCGCGGTTTCGTGAGCTATATCCCAAGACGGAGGGCCCGCATTTCGACTGGCCACCCTATCGTGGGGTGAAGGAGACACCTGAGGAGATCGAGCGTTGTCGTCGGGAGTGTGCCGCGCTGCATACCATGTGCGACGCGTCGCTGGGGCGCGTGCTCGATTTTATGGATGAGCATGACATGTGGCAGGACACCCTCCTCATTGTCAACACCGACCACGGCTTCCTGTTGGGTGAGCATGGCTGCTGGGCCAAGTGCTGGGCCCCGTTCTACAATGAGGTGGCGCAGACGCCGCTCTTTATCTGGGATCCGCGCAGCGGGATACGTGGGGAGCGACGCGAGGCGCTGGTGCAGACCATTGATCTGGCACCGACCGTGCTCGACTATTTTGACCAGCCGTTGCCGCCGGATATGCAAGGGGTGCCACTGCGTGAGACGGTCGCGACCGACCAACCGGTGCGCGAAGCCGCGCTGTTCGGTCTGTTCGGTGGCCACGTCAACTGCACGGATGGTCGCTACGTCTACATGCGCGGTCCCGTCGCGGAGAACGCGCCCTTGCATGAGTACACGCTGATGCCCACGGAGCACGGTGGCGGGCGCGCCTTTATGCCACACGAGATGCTCGCAACGGCCGAGCTGGCTGAGCCGTTCAGCTTCACCAAGGGGCTTCGGACGCTCAAGGTGGATGCCAAGGCGCGACTGGGGCAGGGCGGAGCTGACCGTCAGGTGACGTTCCCAACCGCGCTCTACGACCTGGCCAGCGACCCTGATCAGCTGCAGCCCCTTCAGAATCCAGACGTGGAAGCGAGGCTATGCGAGCAGATCAGAGAGCTGATGCGACAGAATGATGCCCCATCTGAGCAGTTCACCCGACTGGGGCTGGCGGCGGTCACCGCAACCTGAGCCGATGTGGTCCAGGTGCCGCACCTTTCATGAAACTATAGATTCACGAGCAGAGAATAGGGATACGACGATGAGAACAGATGCGCATACGCTTTGGTACGACACCCCCGCCACCGACTGGCATGCCGCACTGCCGATCGGCAATGGGTCGCTTGGCGCCATGGTCTTTGGCGATCCGGTAGCCGAACGGATCCAGATCACCGAGGAGTCGATCTGGGGCGGTCCTCCGGTTCCGGAAATGCCGCCGACGGCCAGAGAGGCCATTGAGGAGGCGCGCCAGCTCATCTTCGACGGCAAGTATGTCGATGCCGACAACCTGATTCTGGAGAAGGCGTTGGCTCCTCGCATCGCGCCCCGTTCGCAACAGCCGTTGGGCGATCTTCTGATCCGCTTCGACCGGGGATGGCGTCCCGCCGAGGCGACCGACTACCATCGCGAGCTTGATCTTCGGCGGGCGGTGGCGGTGTCATCCTGGCAGATTGCTGACACGCGAACTGAAGCGGAGGTCTTCTGCAGCGCCAGCGCGAATGTCTGCGTCGCGCGGTACAGCGCTAGTACGCCAGGCACATTGAACGGCGCCATCCAGCTAAGACGCGAATCAGGAGCCACGTGCCGCTGCCTGGCCGATGATACGCTGCTGCTCCAGGGACAGGCCTCCCAGAACGGCAAGCACCTCGGCACTAAGTTTGCAGGCGTCCTGAAGGTGGTCGCCACGGGGGGCGTGGTCCGGCAGGATACCGACACGCTCCATGTAAAGGGGGCTGATTCGGTCGTTCTGATCCTCGCGGCTGCGACAGACTACAACTTCAGTGCTCCCGGCAGTCCCTTGCCGGGAGATCTCATCGCAACGGCGCGTACCCGCGCAGAGACCGCGGCAGCAACGCCCTACGGACAACTTCTGGAGAGGCATCTGGCCGACCACGGCGCGCACTACAACCGCGTGGAACTGACTCTGGCGTCAGACGTATGTGACGAGCGTCCGATTGATGCGCGCGTAGAGGCGATCAGGGAGGGCGGTGCCGACACGGCGTTGGAGGCGCTGCAGTTCCACTATGGCCGCTATCTGCTGATCACCAGTTCGCCTCCCGGTTCGATGCCGGCCAATCTGCAGGGCGTCTGGAATGAATCGCTGGCCGCGCCGTGGGACGGCGACTACCACATCAACATCAACACGCAGATGAACTACTGGCTCGCCGAGTCCACCAATCTGAGCGACTGCCATGAGCCCTTCTTTGACCTGATGGAGAAGCTGCTGCCGAACGCGCGCGCCGCTGCCCGGCAGTTGGGATGCCGCGGTGCCTTTGCCGGGGTGACCACTGACGCCTGGCTCTACACCACCTTCTACGGCCGCCCCGGTTACGGCATGTGGGTCATGGGGCTGGCCTGGTGCAGTCAGCACTTCATGGAGCATGTCCGATTCAGCGGTGACATGAGATTCCTCAAGGAACGCGCCCTGCCGATGCTGCGGGAGTGCGCGCTCTTCTTCCTGGACTGGCTGGTTGAAGATCCGAAGACAGGCCAGCTCGTCTCCGGGCCCAGCACCTCGCCGGAGAACAGCTTCGTGACCGACAAGGGCCGCGCCATGCTGACGATGGGCTGCGCCATGGATCAGCAGATCATCCGGGAGGTATTCACCAACTACCTCGAAGCCGTCGCAGCCGCGGGCGAGACGGATGACCTGTCCGCAGAGGTCGAAGCCGCGCTGGGCACGTTGGCGCTTCCGGGCATCGCGAGCGATGGTCGCCTGATGGAGTGGTCGCAGGAGCATGAAGAATTTGAATCCGGGCACCGTCATGTCTCCCACCTCTATGGTCTCCACCCCGGGAATCAGTATAGCCACGAGGAGTCTCCGGAACTGATCGCCGCGGCCGAGAAATCCCTCGATGGACGACTCGCGCATGGCGGCGGCCAGACCGGGTGGAGTCGCTGCTGGCTGATCAACTTTCGGGCACGCCTGCGCGATGCCGAGAAGGCACATGAAGATATACGCGCCTTTATCAGCCAGCTCACCGAGGCCAACCTGTTCTGCACCCATCCGCCATTCCAGATCGATGGCAATTTCGGATACACCGCCGGTGTGGCCGAGATGCTGTTGCAGAGCCACCTGAAGACGGGGCCGGGCGGGGAGGGCGGCTATGTGTTGCATCTGTTGCCCGCCTTGCCGCAGGCCTGGTCGAGTGGGACCGTGCGTGGGTTGTGCGCGCGCGGCGGCTTCGTGGTCGATCTGAACTGGAGTGACGGCGAGTTGGTCGAGGCCACGATTCTGTCGCGAGGGGGAGAGACCTGCACGCTGCGTTGGGGCGACCGCCGTCAGACGCTGACGTTGAAGCCCGGCGAGCGGTTCACATGGGCAGGGCGCTGAGCAAGCTGACCTGATCACCGTTTCGAGACGGACGTCGACTTTGGAGGAAAGGGAACCCGATGACAAAGAGACACTATGACGTGGCGGCCTACATGTGGCCCTCCTATCACTATGAGCCCCGCTGCGAACACTTCTGGCCTGAGAAGGATGGCGAGTGGTATACGGTGCGGCGGGCGACCCCGCGCTTTGAGGGGCACGACCAGCCACGGATCCCACTGCTCGGATGGCAGGATGAAGCCGACCCGGAAGTGATGCGCCAGCATGTGGAGTTGGCCATGGCCCATGGGGTCAACGTCTTCATTGTGGACTGGTACTGGTACGAGAATTCCCCCTGCTTCGAACGCCAGCTTAACGAGGGGCTGCTCCCGGCGATTGAGGGCACAGATTGCAAGTTCTTCCTGATGTGGGCCAACCACGATGTGGATACCCTCTGGAATATGCACAAGGACACCTACTGGGGCGATGGCCCCGATGGTAAGCAACTCTGGAGCGGGCAGGTCTCGCGTGAGGTGCTTGAGCCGATGTTCGACCGCATCATTGAGAAGTATCTCGGCCACGACAACTACTACCGAATTGATGACAAACCGGTCTTGTCGATCTTCGCCTATCCCAATCTGGTAGAGGGACTGGGTGGCGCAGATGAAGCCGCCGATGCCTTCGCGTGGATGCGCCGCCGATGCGAGGAGGAGGGGCTCGGCGGGCTGGATATTCAGGCCATCGCCCGCCTCTGTGCCGGGGTTGAGGCCGGTGCCAGTCTCGAGGCCGGCACCGAAGAGGCGGTCGCGCGTACACTCGCCTTTGATAGTGCCACCGGCTATCAGTTCTGTCAGGACGCCGGGCAGACGGGCGACTACGTGAGTTGGGCCAACGCCTCCATCGGCAACTGGCCGACGTATGAAGACACCTACGGCACCTACTACCCCCACGTCTCCATTGGCTGGGATAATACCCACCGCAATCCCGGTTTCGGTGGGGAGAAGGTCGTCCTTAACGCCACGCCGGATGCCTTCGAGGCCTGTCTGTGGAAAGCCAAGGCGTGGGTGGATGCGCGCCCGCAACAGGCGCCGCTGATGACCATCAACAGCTGGAACGAATGGACTGAAGGCAGCTACCTGCTGCCCGATATGCGCTGGGGCTATCGCTATTTGCAGGCCGTGCGTAATGTCTTTGTGTAGACGTCTACTAGTTGTCGCGAAATGACATGATGACCGTCGCAATGTCACCCTTCTTTTTTTAGATGCGAGGTAACTATAATGATGGGCCGTCGGGGATTATCCCAAAGGGGTGTGAGGATTTGGTCGCGCGGAGATGTGGGGCGATAATGGAAGGTTGGAGCTTATGAAGCGGCAACTGATGATGCGGATGATAGGGATGATGGCAGCGTTGTGGGTCGGGGTGGGCAGCCATGCGATGGCGGAGTCCTTCTATAAGCAGCCCAACCTGTTCAATTTCTGGCATCCGAATGAGACGTCGGCCAGCCAAAGCATCGACCGCTTTGGTCCCGTGGGAATGAGCCTCGAATTGCGCCTGCCGCCGTATCAGATGTACGTGGGTAAGATCGAGGAAGGCTCCCCTGCAGAAGCGACCGGCAAGCTCGTGACCGGCCAAAGGATCGAGTCGATCAACGGTCAGGTGCTCAAGGACATTGATCCGCGCATCCAGTTGGCCAGGATCATTGCGGCGGCCGAGGCGACGGACGGTAAGATCAAGCTGATGATCAAAGCGGCCGAGGAGGCGGAAGAGGTGGTTGTGCAGCTACCTGTACTCGGCGCCTACAGCAAGACATGGCCGCTCAACTGCAAGAAGTCGGACAAGATCGTCCGCAACATGGCCCACTGGGTGAAGACCGAGGGTGGCTACGATCTCGATACGCAGGGATGGAAGTCCCTGAATGGGTTCGGCATGCTGTTCCTTCTCTCCACTGGCGACGAGAGCGATCTGGAACATGTGCGTGGCTGGATCAAGCGGGTGGTCGAACAGTACAAGCATGAAGAGAAGATCCTCCTCAAACCGTGGGTCTTCGGCTCGGCCGCCATTCCCCTGGCCGAGTATTACCTACGCACGGGCGACAAGAGCATTCTCCCTGTAATCCAGAAACTGGTCAGGCACGTGGAGGGGACGATGTTCAACGGCGCCTGGAGCGGTCGGGGCGGCTTGGTCTTTGGTTACATGGTTGGCGGACACATGAATGCGGCCGGTATTCACGGGCCTACCTTTCTGATGCTGGCCAAGGAGTGCGGCGTCGAGGTGAACGAGTCCATCATGCTGGAGTCGCTCAGGCAGTTCTATCGCTTTGCCGGCAAGGGCAGCGTGCCCTATGGCGACGGCTTTCCCGAGACCTACTTCATCGACAACGGCAAGACCGGTGCGCTGGCCTTTACCATGGCGGCGGCCGCGGCACTCACCCCCAGAGGTGAGCAGTCGGTCTATGCCAGGGCGCGGGATGTCAGCGCCCTGCGCGGCTTCTACGGCACCAACTACATGCTCACCGGACACACCGGCGGCGGCATTGGTGAGGTGTGGCGTGGCCCTGCGATGGGCTTCCTCTACGAGAAAGAACCCGCCAAATACCGCGCCTTCATGGATGGCCGCCTCTGGCATCTCGAGATGAGCCGTCGTTTCAATGGTTCCTTTGGCATCCTCAATGGTACCAGCCGCTACGACACCCCTTCCACCTGGGGGCAGATGATGGCGCTGCAGTACACGATCCCCCGCAAGACGCTGCGCTTGTCGGGCGCGCCGCGCGGCAAGTGGTCCAAGCCTTACGCCCTTCCGGAGCGCCCCTGGGGTACGGCGGCGGATGATGATTTCTGCGAGATCACGCCGGCGGTCGACGCCGACGGCAGGATTCCAGCATTCGACGACAGTATCGAGGGTGGTCCTATCAATGGTGTTGAACGGCTCTTCCGGGCCACAGAGGATACGAAAGCACTTGGGCTGCAGTACTGCCTACACCCGGACCATGAGATGCGCCGAGAGGTTGGGGCGGGCTATGTGAAGCGTAATGAGCAGGATGAGAAGATCGTCGCCATGCTCAAACACAAGGACGCCCGGGTACGACGGGCCGCGCTCTCGGTGATTCACTCGGTACATAAGGGCACGCATGTGTTGCCGGCCGAGAGGCTGACCGACGAGATGGTGGGCCTGGTGATCGCCATGGTCAATGATCCCGAAGCGTCATGGTGGTGCGTGGAAAATGCGCTGCGGGTGATGAGTGTGCTTCCCAAGGAGAAGACGGCACCGCACTTGGATCGCCTGCTCTACTTCCTTGGTCATGAGGAGTGGTGGCTGCAGCATGCGGCGCTGCAGGCCCTCGCACCCCTGGCGGTGGATGATGCCACCTACGCCAGAATCCTGCCGAAGATTGGTGACATGGTGGTCAACAACGTCAACTGTCCTGCGACCGGTCCGATCGGTGGCCTCACCAAGCGCCTCGCGACCGCCAGCCCCAAGGTGCAGGCAGCTGCGGTTGTCATGCTCAGCAAGTCCTACACTGATTTCCCTGCCGATTTGCAGCCGCCCGCCGGTGATGCCGCTGCGGATCAGCTGAAGGGGGACATGAAGAAGTATGTCGTCCCTGTTTCGCTTAGGACTATTGCCTACCAACTCGTGAGCGCACCGGGTGGTTTCAGCGCCCTCTATCAGGTGGCCAAGGCCCGGCACCCGGAAGAGATCCTTCCCTATAAGCAGAAGTATCTCTGGGCCGACTACGCCAGCTTTTCACCCGATGTGAAGGCGGCACTCAAACCGATCGTGCTTGAGCAGTTGGTGCCTGAGTTTGTTTCTCGTAATCTCGGCACGCTCCGCAGTGAGTTGACCAAGGGGGGCAGTGCCCACTGTCGTCTGACCGATCTCTCGTCGCTCTACCGCAAGGCGGGTGTTACCGATTACGAGTGGCAGAACTTTGGGCCGGATCGAAGTGCAATGAAGTGGCATTACTACAGTTTCGATCCACCCGAGAAGCTGGAGTGGGTGCCGCGCGGTAATCGCTCACGCAAGATGACGATGCCCAAGGGCATGGATAGGTGGAATTCGTCGGAGTTCGATCCAGTGTCGGCTGGCTGGAAGAAGGGGCTTGCACCATTCGGACAGGTTGATGGCCGGGCGCAAGGCGAGGGAGACGCTAACAGGTTCATCGGCTGCAATAATCCAGTCTGCCGATGTGGAGATCAGGTCAATACGCTCTGGGAGAAGGAGGTCCTCATGATCCGCGGGACATTCACGTTCCCGCCGATGAGGGAGGGGTATAGCTATCGGATCCTCTTTGGGGGGCGTTCGCACGTTGGTCTTGGAAATGGCCCGACAGTCTCTATAAACGGCAAGCAGATAGCCAGTGGCAGAGCTGCTCCGAGACGAGGGCAAGGCGGCCGCGCACGAGGGGCGTTGATCTCCAAGAGCATGATGGCATCCTTCCAGGGGCAGGACGTGACGCTCTCTGCCATCTGCCATTTGAACAAGCATCATCGAACCGGGAATATTCATGGCTTTCTCAATGTTTGGCTGGAGGAGATGAAGAATCCGCCGGTCAGTGATGAGCTGGCGTGGGATGGGCTGAAGTTCATTTCCCTGCAGTCGAGCGAGTGGCAGCAGGATCAGGATTCCGATGAGGGCGAGCTCAGCACAGAGGAGGGACTCTTCCGCTTCGATGGCACGTTCGTTGCCAACGAGAGTGTGCTCGGCAGCTGGAAGCCGATCGGGAAGGTAGCGAAGATCGACGACTTCAAGCCGGGCGCGGAGGTCGACCCCGCGCTGCCGCGCTACCGCAGCATCACGTTGAAGGAGAATGGCTTTACCGATAGCTCTGAGCGGTACTGGTCCGGTGACACGCTGATGCAGATTTCGGGCCGGGAGGCGGGAGCCCTGAAGATGAAGACCAGGACGATCGATGGCGAGGCGTATCTCTTCATCGAAACCGGCGGCTTCACCTTCTACCACGAGCGCCAGCACTACAAGCATCCCCGCACCTGGAACAGCCCCTGGTTCGTGCTGAAGCGGTAGAGGATGGATGCCAATCACCCAAACACCCAAGGAAATCTGAAATACCCAAGTGCCGAATTCAGAAGAGGGACGTGCAGGGCGATGCTTGCCGTCCGGCCTCGCTCTCGGCGAGAGCGGGCTACAGAGAAGGGGTCTGATGTAGCCCGCGCTCGCCGAGCGCGAGGCCCCGGAGGTGGTGCTCGGGTCATTGCCCCATTCGCGGGAGATAGCTGACAACGACTTTTGATATAGTCAAGGAGATGGAGATGAACGAAAAAGTGGTTCTGATTGGCGCCGGCAGCGCGATGTTTACGCGCGGGTTGGTGGCGGATGTCTTGCGGCTGGGCTGGGAGGGCGAGATTGCGCTGGTGGATATCGATCCGGGGGCGCTGGAAGTCGCGGAGAAAATGACCCGCAAGATGTTTGAGGCCACCGGTTCCAACCTGAAGCTGAGTGCCTCGGTTGATCGCCGCGATGTGCTGCCCGGTGCGACCGTGGTGATGACGACCATTGGTGTGGGTGGTCGCGATGCCTGGGTGCAGGATGTGCTGATTCCGCGCACCTACGGCATCTACCAGCCGGTGGGCGATAGTGTGATGCCCGGCGGCACCTCTCGTGCGCTGCGTATGATTCCAGCAATGGTGGACATTGCCAGGGATGTGGCGGCACTCGCTCCGAGCGCACTCTTCTTCAATTACTCCAATCCGATGACTGCAATCTGCCGTGGGGTCCGAAAGGCGACGGGAATCGAGATGATCGGGCTGTGCCATGGTGTCTTTGATATGGCCAAGGGCATTGCCAATCGGTTGGGTGCCACGCGTGACCAGCTGCAGTACACGGCAGTCGGGTTCAACCACTTCACCTGGTTCACGGATGTGATGGTAGATGGCAAGAATGCCATGCCGCAGCTTGTCTCGATGGCAGCGGAGAAGCTGGGGCAGGGGGTTGACGCCGACTCGCTGGGACTCTATTTCGCCGAAGCGGGCGACAGCGAGGAGCAGCAGGAGCTCTCGCTGGGGTGGCCGCTGCTCTGGGAGCTGACCAAGCTCTTTGGCGCCTATCCGGCACCGGGCGACCGCCATCTGGTCGAGTTCTTCCCCCAGATGTTTGGCGGGGAGAAGGGGTACTATGGCAAGACCCTCGGGGTCGACTGCTACAGCTTCGAGCGTTGTATCGAGGGAGGCCAGTCGATCTTCGACGAGATGAAGGCGCTGGCACTATCGCCGGACCCGCTGCCGGAGTCGTTCATGGAACAAGCCTCGGGCGAGCATGAGCAGGCGTGCGACATTGTCGAGAGCATCCGCAATGATGCGGGCAGGGAGTACAATGCGAACATGCCCAACCGGGGGCAGATTCCGAATCTGCCAGAGGGTGTGATTGTGGAGTGTCCTGTGAGCGCCGGTGCCGCTGGCCTGCAGACGCGGCAGACCGCACCGCTCTCCGCCGCCCTGGTGGGGACACTGGCGAGCCGCTTCCAGTGGGCCGAACTGACGGTTGAGGCCGCGCTGGAAGGCAGCCGCGACAAGTTTGTGCAGGCGTTGTTGGTTGATGGCGCGGTCAAATCGATCGAGACGGCCTATCGGATGGCCGATGAGTTGCTGGCGGCACAGAAGCAGTATCTGCCGCAGTTCTGAACGGCAACTGTATATGTTCCGTCCTATGGCAGGGAGAGATTAAGTAGATAGATTAAGTAGATAGATTAGGTAGACAGATTGAGTAAGAGGGAGTGCCGCAGCCGAGACTTTGTCTATCTACCTAATCTTTCTACTTTGTCTTCTACGCTGGGGGAAAGAGGCGAACTATGAGTCCAGACATCACATACCTGTCAGACGATAGCATCGACGCCGCGGGTGACGCGGAGCTGCGCGAGTTGCTGTCGACCTGCTTTACCAAGCCGGGGGACGAGGTGTTCAAGACGCGACGGTATTGGCGTGAGCCCTATAAGCACCGCTGGGTCATGCGCAACGAAGCGGGCAGACTCGTCGCACATGTGGGCATACATGAGAAGAGCGTTGAGGCCGAAGGCGAGGCCTTTCCAATTGCCGGCATCTGTGAAGTGTGCGTGCTCCCTGACTGCCGGGGCAGGGGATACGTCAGGGCGCTGCTCGAGTGCGTGCATGGCTGGCTCGTGGAGCATGACTATGCGTTCTCGATACTTTTTGGCAACCCCAAGGTCTATGGGTCCAGCGGGTACGTTGAGGCAGATAACCTCTACACGAATGAGAAGGGTGACGGCTGGAAGCCGGTCAAAGGGATGGTGAAACAGATAGCAGACAGATGTTGGCCCGCTGGTGATGTGCACCTCGTTGGGCTTAAATTCTAAAGGAGTTTTCTTATGCAGTCACACGTACTATCAAACGATCAGATCGCACGGATCAACACCGCCTCCCTACGCATCCTTGAGAAGACCGGGGTTGTCATCCCGCACGAGGATATGCTCAACCGCTTCGAGGATGCCGGGGCGACGGTTGATCGCGCCGAACAGCGTGTACGTATTCCTGCGGACCTCGTAGCCCGTTCGATTGCATCGGCCGGCAAACAGTTCACGCTCTACGGGCGCGACATGAACCAGACCGCCGCCTTCGGGCAAGGCAAGCGCAACTACAACAGCATTGCCGGTGAAGCACAGTGGCTGGACGAGATCGGCGCGCAACGCCGCTTTCCCTCCATGGCGGATGTGGCCACGGCCGCCCGGTTTGCCGACGCACTGCCTAACATCAACATTCCCGGCTCGATGGCCGATCCGCACGAGACGCCGGTGGGTTACCGCTGCGTCGAGGTATGCGCCACGATGCTGCGCAACACGACCAAACCCATCACGTTCTGGTATCACGATCGCGCTTCGGCCGCCTACATCAACGAGATCCTCATTGCGCTGCGGGGCAGCGAGAAAGCGGCGGAGGAGTTTCCGCTGTGCTATCCCTTCCTGGAGCCGATCACCCCCCTGCGTTTCCCGTTCGAGGGCATAGATCTGCTCTACGAAACCGCACGCCTCAACCTGCCGGTGCCGATCGGGCCGATGGCGCAGATGGGGCTCTCCGCGCCCTGCACCGTTGCCGGGACGTTGGCGGTTGAGAATGCCGAAATCCTGGCCGGCGTCTGCATCACGCAGTTGGTGAAGCCGGGCATGCCGGTCTGCTACGGCGGCATCTGCCATGCCTTCGACATGCGCACGACCCAGATGATTTTCTGCGGGCCGGAGCAGGCCATCTTCGGCGTGGCGATGACGCAGATGGGCAAGCACTACGGCCTGCCCGTCTATATCAACGTCGGACTGACTGATTCCAAGCGGCCGGATGCGCAGGCCGGTATCGAAGCCGGCATCACACTGGCGTTGGGCGCAGCGGCCGGCGCGGATATCTTCGGACATATGGGGATCTGTGGCGTGGACCAGGCCACCTCGCTCGACATGCTGATGCTGCAGAACGAGATCATCGGCTATGTCGAATCCACCATGCGCGAGGTCAGTTTCTCCGATGAAGCGCTGGGGCTGGATGTGATCGAGGAGGTCGGCCCCGGTGGCACTTTCGTCGATACCATGCACACCTTTGAGCACTTCCGCCAAGAGCTCTGGATGCCGAAGCTACTTGACCGCGACTACTACCAGGCCTGGCTTGACGCGGGCGCGCAGAGCATGGAAGATCGCTGCAAGACCCAGACCAAAGCGACCCTCGACGAGCATGAGGTGGAACCCATTTCGGAGGATCTGGATCGGGAGTTGACCCGGATCGTCGAGGCGGCTAGGAAATGATTCTGTGACGTGACACTAAGAGACATAGGAAGATGATGAACATAACGCAAACCAAGTTGATACGTTTGGCCGCGATTGCGGCCGTGATGATACCTTTCTGCGCTCACGCAAAACAGAAGTCGTCGCGACCTGACGCGACCAAACTCAAGGATATCAAGGCCTACTGCATTGATCTGAACTGGGAGAAGTTCTACGGCAAGCCGAGGCTGGCTCGGCCGGGTGCATTTGGCAAGAGTGACCCCGCCGCGCACTTCGCCTGGTACAAGATGATGGGGGTCAATGTGATTCAGACCTTCTGTGTGTCGACGGTTGGCTATGCCTGGTATAAGGACGGCTTTGTGCCCGCGCAACCGGGTCTGAAGCACGACTACTTGCGTGAGCTGGTGGCGCTAGGTCATGCCGAGGGCATGTGCGTGTTCGGCTATTTCACCATTGGCTCGAACCCGCGGTGGGCACAGCTCAGGCCGGATCAGAATTATGGAGGTGGCAAGGACGGGGAAATCTCTGGTGGCTATCATGTCATCTACACGGATGAGTATCTGGAGTTTCTCTCAAAGTCCATCACCGATGCGGTGAGCAAGACCGATATCGACGGGTTTATGATCGACTGGCTCTGGCAGCCGACGCGCAAGCAGACTAATGGCAAGTGGATCGAGGCAGAGAAGAAGCTCTACAAGCAGCTCATGGGCAAGCCCTACCCCGGGGATGAGGCACTGACCCGTCGGGAGGAGCAGGCCTATAGTCGCAAAGCACTGACCCGCGCCTGGCGGGCCATCCGTAAGGCGGCCAAGGATGCTAATCCCAACTGCATTGTCTGGCTCACGGTCAACAAGATGGACCATCCCCATGTTCTCGGCTCGGAGATCTACCAGGAAATTGACTGGCTGATGAATGAGGCCGGCGACATGGAACGGATCCATGAGGTCAAGGAGATGATTGGCGAGCATACGCGTCTGATCACCTGCATGGCGGCCTGGACGGGGGTCAACGCCACCGAAGTGGTCCCGCAGGCGCTGAAGGCGGGGGTGGGGCTCTATGGCTTCAGCGATCCGAAAGGCAAAAACGTAGAAACGCTGGCCGCGCTACTGGCGAAGCCGGTGTGGGGACTCAAGGGGGAGGACCGCAACATCGCCACGCTGGCGCGCGCCTACAACGGGGTGAGGCTGGACACGGTGCGTAACGAGGACGGGGAGTGGATACCGCTTCCCAAGCCCGAAGAGAAGGTACTCAACGCTGAGGCCAAGCCCAATGTGGTGGTGATCACGGCCGATGACATGGCCTGGACCGATAGCAGCATGGCGGGGAGCAAGTACGCCTCTACCCCAAACCTTAAGAAGCTGGCTGACGGTGGGGCTTTCTTCCCGCGAGGCTATGTGCCCACGCCGTGGAGTCGCGCCTCTCTGATGACCCTGATCACGGGTCGCTACGCCCATGAGCATGGCATCACTGTGGATGAACGGGTGACGTGGGGTGCAAGCTATATGGCAAAGCCATCTGCCATTACCACTGTGGGCAGGCATGATCCGCTGCCGAAACTGCTGGGCAAGGCGGGGTATCTCAGCTTCCAGAGTGGCCGCTGGTTTGAGGGCGATGCAAAATCCGCTGGATTCACCCACGGCACAATAGGGCGCGGGGCGCACAGCTACGACACGCCTGGGATCGGCGAAGAGGGGATCAAGGCCTGCACGGACTTTATCGACATGGCCACACAGGAAGAGAAGCCCTTCTTGCTCTGGTATGCGCCAGCCCTCCCGTCGTTCAACTACCATGCGCGTGCCTTTAAGTATGGCCTGGACGTCGAGGTGCCAGAACGGATTCGACATAACCAGCGTTTCATCCTTGGCAATGGGATGCAGGCAGACTATCTCAAGTTTCAGGCGCCGAGGACACGTAACGATCTCATTCAATACTATTCCCTGGTCGAGTGGTTCGATGCACATTGCGGCCAGTTGATTGAGCACCTCGAAAAGAGAGGTCTGCGGGAGAACACACTGATCGTGGTGCAGAGCGCTAATGGGTGGGTCTCGATTCTGCGTCGCGGTTCTTATGCGCCCCGCACCAAGGGATCTCCCTACGATGGTGGCGTCCGTTCCCCTTTGATTGTGTCGTGGCCAGCCAAGATCAAGCCGGTGGTGAGCGATGCGCTGGTGAGCAGCGTGGATCTGGTTCCCACGATTCTGGCCGCAACCGGTGCCACGCCGCCCAAGAAGGCACTGCCCGGAACCAATCTGCTGCCGGTGATGGCGGGGACCGCTGATCTTGACGACCGCGCCATCTTTGGCGAAATCTATGATCGCAACATCGAGAGCGCAAAGAATCCCGAGCGCACGCTCCTGGCACGCTGGGTGATTCATAAGCAGTACAAGCAGATTGTCCCTTGCGATGGCGAGGGCAGTTACGCCGGCGGCGGTTCGGATCGGCTGGGTCGAGACCACCGCCTCGTAGACGCGCAGCTCTTCGATCTGGTCAGAGACCCCTATGAGCAGACCAATGTTTGCGGTGAACTCCCGAAGGTTGCCGCATCGTTGAGGCAGAAGCTCGACGGCTGGTACCCCCTAAAGGGACGCAGGTCCATTGAATAGGGATCACGGCAAGTTGCCTATAGCGATGGTGTTCTGGCAATGAGCTGTGAGAACAACGGCAAAGCCAGCGGCCTGGCGTTCCCGATGACAGCCGCTGTCGCGTCAGACGAAGCCTGATTCTCAACGTTCAACTAGTTGCTTGGAGCATTGCCGACCCTGGGCTAGGGGGAGGCATCCGTCCCTATTGGTGCTCGCCTCCAGGTGGTTGTTGGGTGCTCGGTGAATCCTCCGACAAGGTCGACTTGCAGCCATGAACGGGCGTCCCGCCAAACCCATTCTCGCCGTCGCCAAGAGCGGCGAGGAGTTCCTCCAATCCGGGCGGGGGAGTCAGTGATGCTTCCGTTCTCAAGCGCTTTGCCGAGAAATCGATTGAATTGATCAAGCAAAAGACCCCCGCAGAGTGAGTTCACTGTTTATGTGAAGCCGGCGCGAAGCGCGTCTCCCACTGCGTCGGTGATGCCGATATATTTCTGTTTCAGGTGCCTCCAACCTTCTATACTAAGAACCCAAGCCCGGCAGGCGAAGGCGGATCGTCCCCCGTAATCGTCCGCCTGGATGGCAAGAGAATGGGTGGACCGGAGATATAGCCGTAACGCTCTTGTAAACGGGATGTTCGACCGCCAAGAGCCTGACAGTTTTTGACCGACCCTATCATAAAATGAGGATCTCACTATGAGTACGATGATAGCATGTGGTGTGCTGGCGGGCATGAATCTGCTGGCGGCTGGTATCGTGAAGGCGGAGCAGGACCTGAAGCTGTGGTATGAGCAGCCTGCAGAGAAATGGGTTGAAGCGTTGCCGATCGGGAACGGCGGATTTGGCGCGATGGTGTTTGGCGGTACGGCAAGAGAGCGTATCCAGTTCAATGACGATACACTTTTTACTGGTGAGCCACATGACTATGCACACCAAGGCGCGGTCACCTATCTTCTGGAACTGAGAAAGCTTCTTTATGACGGCAAACAGGGCGAAGCACATACTCTCGGCAATAGAGAGTTCATGAGCGTCAATACGCGGGGGAATAACAGACAGGAGGCGTATCAGCCCTTCGGTGATCTTAACCTTGCCTTTGCCGGTCACGAGACGGTGACGGACTATTCTCGTGACCTGGACCTGAACGAGGCCACCGCGACAACACGATACACGGTTGATGGCGTGACCTATACCCGTGAGATCTTTGCTTCCTATCCTGACAAGGCGATTGTGATGCAGATCACTGCTGACAAGCCTGGGAAGCTTAGCTTCTCGGCAGGTCTTTCCTGTCCCCATAAAGGTGCATTGATCACAGCCCAGGACGATACAGTCGTCATGGCAGGGCAGGTTGAGAATGGAAAGACACGCTTTGAGGCGCGTCTGAAGGTTGCTGCAGAAGGCGGTAAGATAGCCGTAACCGATAACAGCGTAACGGTTTCCGGTTCTGACAGGGCGACTCTGGTTCTGGTTGGTGCGACTAGTTACGTTAACTACAGAGACATCAGCGCTGATCCGGCGAAGATCTGTGAAGCGCGGATGACGCAGGCTGGCGGCACGCAGTACGCGACGCTCAGAACGGCCCATATTGCTGACTACCAGGGGCTGTTCCAGCGTTGCACGCTTGATCTTGGTGTTACGGACAAGGCCAAGACTGCAACAGACCAGCGCCTCAAAGCGTTCGGGCCGGACGATCCGCAGCTCGCGACACTGTTCTTTCAGTATGGACGTTATCTCATGATTGCATGCAGCCGTCCGGGCAGTCAGCCCTCCAACCTGCAGGGGCTTTGGAACGACCAGATGCGGCCGCCGTGGGATAGTAAGTATACGATCAATATCAATACGGAGATGAATTACTGGCCGGCAGAGATGACGGGCCTGTCCGAATGTCATCAGCCGCTGTTTGACGCACTCAAAGATCTTTCGGTAACGGGCCGGAACGTCGCGCAAGAGCACTACGGCGCCCGTGGCTGGGTTTTGCATCACAACTTTGATCTATGGCGCGCCGCGGCACCTATCAATAATGCCAACCACGGGATCTGGGTAACGGGTGGTGCATGGTTGAGTCAGCATCTCTGGTGGCATTACGCGTATACCGGAGATGATACATTTCTGGAGCAAGACGCTTACCCGATCATGAAGGACGCGGCGATATTCTTCCTCGATTACCTGATTGAGGACCCGAAAGGCGAGGAGAAGTACCTCGTCAGTGGTCCGAGCAACAGTCCTGAGCGGGGTGGATTGGTGATGGGGCCGACCATGGACCACCAGATCATCAGGAACCTTCTGAACAATACTACCGCCGCGGCCAAGGTGCTGGGCGTTGACAAAGACCTGCAGAAACAATGGTCGGATACGGCGAAGCGTATCGTGCCGAACCAGGTAGGGTCGGAGGGGCAGCTCAAAGAGTGGTTCTACAAAGAAGAACCGAAGACCGGGCATCGTCATGTTTCCCATTTATGGGGGCTTCATCCCGGCTTGGAAATCCATCCGCGTACCACGCCGAAACTGGCGGAAGCATGCCGGGTGACATTGACCTTCAGGGGTGACGGCGGAACCGGCTGGTCAAAGGCGTGGAAGATAAATTTCTGGGCACGCCTGTTGGACGGTAATCATTCCTACAAGATGCTCACCGAGGCACTGCGTGGGAATACGTATCCCAACCTCTTCGATGCGCATCCGCCGTTCCAGATTGACGGAAATTTCGGGGCGACCAGCGGCATCGCCGAGATGCTGTTGCAGAGCAGTGGGACAGAGATAGAGATTCTGCCTGCACTGCCCGAAGCATTTGCCAACGGCAACGTCACCGGGCTGCGTGCCAGAGGCGGGTTTGTCGTTGATATCGAATGGAGAGACGGCGCGCTTGTTAAGGCGGAGATCGAATCCCTCTGCGGCAACGATATGGAAGTACGTTACGGCGACAAGGTGATTGATCTGAAGCTGAAGAAGGGGATGAGAACGGAAGTATTCTAACAGGCGCAACCAAACAAACGTACGCAAACAGGGGAACTGATCATGTACACACATCTACGCAAGGCCATCCTTACTGCTGCCATTCTGATGGCTGCAACCACGACACTGTTCGCAGGAAAACCGCTCAAGGTCTTCATTTTGGCTGGGCAATCGAACATGGAAGGGCACGCTGCTGTTCGGACGTTTGAGCACATCGGCATGGACCCGAAGACGGCCCCCATGCTCAAGACCATGACCGACACGACGGGGAAGCCGATTGTCTGTAAAGATGTCTATATCACCTATCTGACCGGCAAACTGGAGTCACCGCTCGAGAAGAAGGGCAAGCTCACCGCCGGCTTCGGCGCGCAGGGCAGAGAGCCAAAGATCGGCCCTGAGTTCACCTTTGGCATCTATATGCAGCAGCATCTCAACGAGCCGTTTCTGATCATCAAGACAGCCTGGGGCGGCAAGAGCCTCTACGGCGATTTCCGGCCGCCTTCCGCCGGATCTTTCGAACAGGCCAAGCGCCCTGAAGACACGGGAGAGTACTACAGGGCCATGTCCAAGTACGTGAACAAGGTGCTCGCCGACCCAGGCAAATACCATCCACGTTACAACAAGGGCGACGGCCACCAAGTAGCTGGGTTCGTATGGTTTCAGGGCTGGAATGACATGGTGAACGGCGGCGTTTATCCGAACAGGTACAACAAGGGCGGCTATGACGAGTACTCGAAAGCTCTCGCCTGCTTCATCCGTGACGTACGTAAAGACTTCAAAGCGCCGAGGATGCCCTTCGTCATCGGCGTCATGGGCGCGGGTGGACCGACCAAGCTATATAGAAGCCCGCGCTACAAAGGTGTTCATCAGTACTTCCGCGACGCCATGGCCGCTCCGGCATCCATGCCGGAGTTCAAAGGAACGGTTGCCGCTGTCCTGACCGAGAACTACTGGGACGCGCAGCTGGCCGAGCTGGCCGAGGAACGGTGGGGCAAAGTGAAGGCCAAGATGAAAGAGGCAGAGAAGACAGGCAAGCTGGGGAGAGATGAGAAGGTTGCCCTGCAAGAGAAAATCGTGGCTGAACTCTACACGCCTGAGGAACTAAAGATCATGCAAGTTGGCAAATCCAATGCGGGCTTTCACTATTTGGGGTCCGGCAAGGTCATGAGCCAGATTGGCAAAGGCTTCGCCGATGCCATGTGGGCGTTGCAGGGCAAGTAAGCGTCCGAGACCCTGGCGGGCTGTGGAGGGCATCCTTCGCTCTTGCTTCGCTGCGAGCGAAGGATGGCGTACCCGGCAGGGCTTCCGCCTTCGCTAAAGCTACGGTGGATAAACGTCTCGCCCTGCACAGGGCGGAGTCAGGGGTGAGGTCTAACTTAGGTGGGTGATGGACCGGAATGGCGTACCCGGCAGGGCTCGAACCTGCAACCTCCTGATCCGTAGTCAGGTGCTCTATCCAATTGAGCTACGGGTACGCGATGTGGTCATGAAGTCGGGGATAATATACGGCCGTGCGGGGGAATGCAATAGGGGATTTTTGGGCAGTGGACAAAAAAGTGGGGGGGCGCTCAGTCGGGGCTGGTGGGATGGGCTAGGGATTCGGGAAGGGATTCGATAAAGGCGCGGATTTCGTCACGTACGCGGCGGTAGGGGGTGAGTGCCATCTCGGGGGTTCTGGCCTTGGTGGCGAGGAGAGGCGGATCGTCGAAGCCGACGTGGATGACGCGGGCCTGGCCGGGGAAGACGGGGCAGGTTTCGTGGGCGTGGGCGCAGACGGTGATGACGTAGTCAAAAGGGATGTGGAGTAGGTCGTCGACGCATTGGGAGCGCTGCTGCGAGATGTCGATATCGGCCTCGGCCATGACGGCGACGGCGTTGGGGTTGAGGCCGTGGGTTTCAATGCCGGCTGAGGTGGCCTCGATTACGTCATCCTTCAGGGCACGCGCCCAGCCTTCGGCCATCTGGCTGCGGCAGGAGTTGCCGGTGCAGAGAAAGAGGATCTTGATGCGCTGCGGGGTGGCTGTCATGGGGGGAGGATAGCATGGGGATTGTTAGAGGAGTATTAGGAAATGGGGGTTATTTTTTGGGGGGATGGCCGATGCTACGTTGCGATGAAGTGAGTCGTTTAGGTGTAAGCGCGTAAGCGTAGGGAGTAAGAGTGTAGGAGAGATCAGGTATGCACCCGATGTCGGTGGCGATAGGTGGTGGCGGGGACGCCGATGGCGGCGGAGAAGCGGCGCGAGAAGTAGAGGGGGTCTTCGAAGTTGAGGGCGTGGGCTATCTCGGCGACAGTGTGGTTGGTTTCGACGAGCAGGCGGCAGGCCTCGCGCATGCGTAGCTGCATGGCGTAGCGGGCGGGCGGGGTATGAACGTAGCGCTCCCAGTAGCGGCGGAAGGTGGTGGGGGATAGGCCGTGCTGGTGGGCGAGGGCATTGAAGTCGTGCCGCTCAAGGAAGTGCGTGCGGACATGCTCGCGGATGTCGCGGATGAGCGCTTCGTCGCGCCCCATGGGGGGACGGCTCTCACCGAGACGGCTTTCGACGATAAGCAGCTCACAGGCGCGGTCGATGCGGTCGGGGACGCCATCCTCGGTGGCATCCGGGAGGAGGCGAAGGAGGAGGGCGAGCTGCTCGCGCATCGGGGTGGCGCGGCGCACGGGCCACATGGGCTTGCGCTCGAGGGCGAGGCCGCGCGCGCGCAGGCCGTCGATGGCGGTGGCCGGATAGATGAGAAAGAGCTCCTCCCAGTAGGGCGATGTGTGGTCAGGCCCGTAGTCCATCGGCTCATCCGGCCATTGGGTGATGACGCAGGGGGGCTCGATACGGTAGCGGCGGCCCTGGAAGACGTAGCTGCCGCCGCCGGAGAGGATGATCGAGAAGTTGAAGGTGGAAAAGGGGTACGTGACGCGGCTGGTCTTGTGGCGGGCATAGCCGATCGACTGGACGGGGAGGCCGCTGGGTAGGCGGCGCGGGAACGGTGCGAGGTGAGTGGTAAAATCGTCCATGGGTTAGATAATAACATCCATGGAAATTGGGTCAACCAGAAGGTAGAGTGGCAAGAATTCACATGTAGAAGAGATGTGTCGTGTGTGTTTGAGGGATCATTCTTGCTCCCGCCGGCAAGCCGGCAGGGGGGGTAAACCAGAAAGGGCGGTGCAGGATGGCGGTCAAGAAGAAGGCAGTGGCGAAGAAAAAGGCAGTGACGAAGAAGGCGGTTCGCAAGTCGGTGTTGGTCGTGTGGGGTGGCTGGAGCGGACATGAGCCCAAGGAGTGCGCGGACGTGGTGGTGCCGTGGCTGAAGTCGAAGGGCTTTCGCGTGGTGGTGACGGACTCGATGGATATCTATACGAACAAGCGCCGCATGCGCGCGTTTGATCTGGTGGTGCCGATCTGGACGATGGGTGAGATCACGGGACCGCAGTGGCAGGGACTGAATGATGCGGTGCTCAATGGCACGAATGTGGCGGGCTGGCACGGCGGCATGTGCGATGCCTTCCGCAACAACACGGGCTACCAGTTTATGACGGGCGGTCAGTGGGTCGATCATCCGGGTGGCATCATCCGCTATAAGGTGAACGTGACGAATCAGAAGGATCCGATCACGAAGGGCCTGAAGGATTTCTGGATGAAGTCGGAGCAATACTACATGCACACCGATCCGGGCAACGAGGTCTTGGCCACGACGACGTTCAGTGGGCGCCATGGCAACAGCCCGTGGATCAAGGGCACGGTCATGCCGGTGGTGTGGAAACGCACCTACGGTAGCGCGCGCATCTTCTACTCCTCACTGGGCCACGTGGCCAGCGAGTTCAAGGTGCCCGAAGTATTCGAGATCTTGAAACGCGGTATCCTGTGGGCCATGCGTGAGAAGGTGGTGTCGGAGTATACGGGGAAGTAAGCAGTAAGCAGTGGGCAGTGAGCAGTGATCCTCCGTCGCCCTGTGGGCTATGGAGGACAAGGCAGTGGGCAAAGGGAGCGTAGCAATGAAAAAGACAGGTGTAGCCATTGTAGGGTGCGGGAACATTAGCGGAATCTATTTCAAGAATCTGTGCGAGGTGTTCAATAATGTTGAGGTCAAGGCGTGCGCCGACCTTGAGGCGGAGCGGGTCGCGGCCAAACTGGAGGAGTATCCGGAGGTCAAGGCGGCCACGCTGGAGGAGATCCTGGCGGATCCTGAAATCGAGATCGTGGTGAACCTGACCACGCCGCAGGGGCATGCGCCGGTGGCGATGCAGGTGATCGAGGCGGGCAAGAGCGTGCACAACGAGAAGCCGCTGGTCCTGACGCGCGAGGAGGGCAAGGCCTTGGTGAGTGCGGCGGACGCGAAGGGCGTGCGCGTGGGCTGTGCGCCGGATACGTTCATGGGTGGTGGGATTCAGACCTGTCGCAAGCTGATTGATGACGGCTGGATCGGCGATCCTGTCGGGGCGCAGGCGTTCATGCTGTGCCACGGCCACGAGAGCTGGCATCCGGATCCCGAGTTCTACT
This sequence comes from Verrucomicrobiota bacterium, assembly GCA_018648805.1. GTDB lineage: Bacteria > Verrucomicrobiota > Kiritimatiellia > UBA8416 > JABMPJ01 > JABMPJ01. The sequence continues at coordinate 9,965 of JABGQM010000013.1, read as the reverse complement.
ACAAGGTCGGTGGCGGCCCGATGTTTGATATGGGACCGTACTACCTGACGGCGCTGGTGGCGTTGCTGGGGCCGGTCAAGCGGGTGAGTGGTTCAACCCGTATCAGCTTCCCTGAGCGCACGATCACAAGCGCGAAGAAGTTTGGTGAGAAAGTGGATGTCGAGATCCCGACGCACGTGACAGGCATACTCGACTTTGCCTCGGGTGCGATCGGTACGATCACGACGAGTTTCGATGTGTGGGGGGCTAACGTGCCGTGCATCGAGATCTTTGGAACGGAAGGGTCGCTCAGTGTGCCCGATCCGAATGGCTTTGGCGGCGTGCCGAAGGTGAAGCGGATGGGGGCCAAGGAGTGGAGCGACGTGCCGCTGACGCATGGCTACGCCGAGAATGCACGCGGGATTGGTCCGGCCGACATCGCCGCGGCGATTGCGGGCAACCGGCCGCACCGCGCCAACGGCGCCCTGGCCTACCATGTGCTCGATATTATGCACGCGGTGCACGATGCCTCCGATCAGGGCGCACACGTGATGCTCGAGAGCAGCTGTGAACGTCCGGCGGCGATGCCGATGGGGTTGCTGAAGGGGATGCTGGATTAGGGAACTTGCCCGTACACTTAGTCGCCACCCTTGCTCGGATACGCTTACTCGAACTGCTTAGTCGATTTCCTTTCGATGAAGTGAGTGGATTGAGTGTAGCCGAGTAAGTGTGGGTTTAAGTGTGCGATTTAGTGTGGAGATATCGGCAATTTATTTTCTGAAGGGAACATAAACATGGCAGACAAGATTAGAGCGGTATTGACGGGATGTGGTGGGATTGCGGGGGCGTGGCTGAGCACGGCGCCGGTGAAGAAGCAGGTCGAGATTGTCGGGCTGGTGGACGTACGCGAAGAGGCGGCGGTCAAGCGGGCGACGGACTTTGAGCTGCCGGGCGCGGCGACCGGGACGGATCTGGCGGCGATGCTGAAGCAGGTGGAGCCGGAGGTGGTCTTTGACTGCACGATTCCCGAGGCGCACTGTGGTGTGACGCTCACGGCGTTACGGCACGGCTGTCATGTGATGGGCGAAAAGCCGATGGCGGAATCGATGGTCAATGCGCGCCGCATGGTCGCGGCGGCTGACAAGGCTGACAAGCTGTATGCCGTGATGCAGAACCGCCGTTACCTGCCCCAGATCCGGCGGCTACGGCGCTTCCTGGACTCGGGGGCGATCGGCAAGGTGACGACGGTGCAGAGCACCTTCTTCATCGGGGCGCATTTCGGTGGGTTCCGCGCTGAGATGGAGCATGTGTTGCTGTTGGATATGGCGATCCACTCGTTTGACCAGGCACGCCTGGTCACGGGGCAGGACGCGCAGGCGGTCTACTGTCACGAGTGGAACCCGGCCGGCTCCTGGTACCAGCATGGCGCCTCGGCGGCGGCGACATTCGAGATGACGAATGATGTGGTCTATACCTACCAGGGCAGCTGGTGCAGTGAAGGCTGCAACACGACGTGGGAGTGTGACTGGCGCATCGTGGGCGAGAAGGGGTCGGTGCGGTGGAATGGCGGCGACGATTTCCGTTGCGAGGTGGTGCAGGGCAAAGAGGGGTTAACGTACAAGCAGCGCGAGCGCACGGTTCCGAAAGCCTGCCCCAAGCGTTTGACGGGTGGGCATGCCGGTGCGATCGCTGAGTTTGTGCGGTGCGTGCGCAGCGGCGAGGTGCCCGAGACGATTTGCACGGACAACATCAAGAGTATGGCCATGGTGCACTCTGCGGTGCGTAGCGCGGGGCAGAAACGACGGGTTAAGGTGTAGGGAGAGAGGGCGGCGGTAGCCGCGACTGGCACTTGGATAAGCCGTGCTTTCGTGAAATGGAACACCCAATGTCCAACAGCCGGAGCGAAGCGGAGACAGGCTTGAGCGAAGCGAGAGCAATGACCGAAGGGAATGGCAACGAATATCCAACCGACCAAGTAGGGATTTCGTGCGATACGCACGAAGATGGCAGACGTTCTTGTAAGGTCTAGCCGAAGGTCTTGCCTTGGATATTGGATTTGAGTGTTGGATATTGGATATTGATACCTCTCCGCGCAGAAATATCGATAACGTTCAAATGGTGACGCCTGGGCGTTCTGACCCCTGCCAGCTCGCCTGGCAGGAGAATCAGCTTAGCAGCCAAGAGAATGCTCAGGAAAGACCGCGGCTGGCGAGCGCGAGCCCTGGCCCATGGGCCTTTTCTCGCGCTTTTCCAGCCTCTGGCCTGGGTGCGTTGGCCACGTTGGCTGATAAGCTCTTGGCTCCTGCCAGCAAGCTGGCAGGGGGCTAGGCGTCACCATTTGAACGTTATCGAAATATCTTTTCGGACACCGTCTGTCTAAGTGTCATTCGGCGCTAGCAGCCCTCTATCCTGGCAGTGAGCTGTGAGACTGGCCTACAGCTCGGCGGAGCGGAGGCAGGCCACCTGTCTCCCTTCATCGGATTCCAGCGTGGGGGCGGTGCGGCGACAGGTATCGATGGCGTGGGCGCAGCGCGGGTGGAAGCGGCAGCCTGAGGGCGGATTGGCCGGCGAGGGGACGTCGCCGGGCAGGATGATCTGTTGACGGCCGTCGTCATCGATCCGCGGCACGGCGCTGATCAGCGCGCGCGTGTAGGGGTGCTGCGGATTATCAATCACTTCAGCGGTGGGACCGGTCTCGACGATCTGTCCGAGATACATCACGGCGATACGGTCGGAGACCTGTCGCACGACGGCGATGTCGTGTGAGATGAAGAGGTAGGAGAGCCCGAACTCGGCCTTGAGTTCGTCGAGCAATTCCAGAATCTGGGCCTGCACGGATACATCCAACGAGCTGGTGGCTTCGTCGCAGATCACGAGGTCGGGCTCGACAGCGAGGGCGCGGGCGATGCCGATACGTTGACGTTGGCCGCCGGAAAACTCGTGCGGGTAGCGCTCCAGCAGGTCGCCTTCGAGTCCCACCCGTTCCAACATGGCGGCGGCGCGTGCGGTACGGTCGGCGGGGGTTCCGATGTTGTGGGTTTGCATGCCTTCGCTGATGGTGGCGCCGATGCGCATGCGGGGATCGAGGCTGGAGAAGGGGTCCTGGAAGATCATCTGGATGCGCTGACGGTAGGGCTGCAGGCCGACGCGCTTGAGGGAGGCGATATCGTGGCCGTCGAAGCGCACCTGGCCGTGGCTGGGGTCGAGCAGGCGGTTGATGCATTTACCAACAGTCGTCTTGCCGCAGCCGGATTCCCCGACAATCGCGAAGGTTTCACCGCGGTGGATGTTGATATCGAGTCCATCCACGGCGCGCACAGTGCCGACCGGGCGCTTGAAGAGGCCTTTGCGGATGGGGAAGTGCATCTTCAGGTCTACGACCTGAAGCATTTCCGATTTCCGATTTCCGATTTCCGATTTCCGGCGGGTGGGACCCGTCATCGAGGGGACGGCGGCGAGGAGCTTTTTCGTGTAGTCGTGCTGGGGGGTCGTGAAGAGTTGGTTGGGTGGGGCTTCTTCGACCAGTTTGCCGTCGAGCATGACGCCGATACGGTCGGCATTCTCGGCCACGACGCCCATGTTGTGGGTGATCAGGAGGATGGCGGTGCCTAGCTCGGACTGCAGGGCGCTCATCAGCTCGAGGATCTGGGACTGGATCGTGACATCGAGCGCCGTGGTGGGTTCATCGGCGATGAGGATCTTGGGCCGGCAGGCGAGGGCCATGGCGATCATGACGCGTTGGCGCATGCCGCCGGAGAGTTGATGCGGAAAGTCGCGCACGCGTTGGTCGGGGGCGGCAATACCGACGTGATCAAGCATGTCGATGGCGGCGCTGAGGGCGGCTTCGCCGCGCAGGCCCTGGTGGAGTTTGAGCACCTCGATCAGCTGGTTGCCGATGGTGAAAACCGGATTGAGGGCGGTCATGGGTTCCTGGAAGATCATGGAGATATCGTTGCCGCGGATGCCTCGCATCTCGACGGGGGGCAGGCCAATCAGCTCGCGGTCTTCAAAGCGGATGGAGCCGGAGGCGATGAAACCGGCGGGGCGTGGGACGAGCTGCATGACAGAGAGGGCGGTCATGGACTTTCCGGAGCCGGACTCGCCGACGAGGGCATAGGTCTCGCCCTCGCGCAGCTCAAACGACACCCCATCCACCGCGCGCACCAATCCTTCGGGCGTGCGGAACTGGGTATGCAGGTCGTTGATGGTTAGGAGAGTGCTCATTCTGTGCGTAGCCTTGGGTCGAGGGCGTCGCGGAGGGCGTCGCCGAAGAGGTTGGCGGGGAGGACGAGGCCGACCATGAAGACGAAGGCGGCGACCAGTTTCCACCAGATGATGGGATCGCGCGCCAGCTCCTGGCGGGCGTCGTTGATCATGGATCCCCACGAGATGGTGGCCGCGCCGACGCCGATGCCGATGTAGGAGAGGACGGCCTCGGCCAGGACGCGGCCGGAAAAGCTGAGCACGGCGGTAATGAGAACGATGTGCATCAGGTTGGGCACGATGTGCTGGAACATGATGCGTGGGCGGCTGACCCCCATGGCCTCGGCGGCCTGGACGTATTCGAGTTCGCGCAGCTTGAGGGTTTCGCCGCGCAGGACGCGGCAGAGGCCGGTCCAAGAGGTGATGCCCATGATGATGCAGAGCTGGGTCAGGCCGCGTCCGAAGACAATCATAAAGGAGATGATCAGGAGCAGCGAGGGGATCGAGGAGAGGACGGTATAGACGTACTGGATGGCATCGTCGACCCAGCCACGGAAGTAGCCGGCCGTGACGCCGAAGAGGATGGCAAAGGGAATCACGAGCAGCGTGGTGAAGCCGCCGATGATCATGCCGGTGCGAATGCCCTTGATGGCCAGGTAGAGCACATCGTTGCCGACGCGGTCGGTGCCGAGGAGATGGCGGCGGGGATGCGCCAGAGGTGGGTAGCCGCGCGTGGTATTTCCCTCGTCGTCATAGAGGGTCTCCATGGTGAACTGCGTGGCGGCGAGGGGGGCACTGTAGGTCTTCTCGTGCATCGCACTCAGTGGCGTCAGTATCAGATCGAGCAGGCTTTTACCGTCCTGGTCATAGAGGACGCGACCGGTCTCGGGGTGGCGGTGCAGGGCGTGGTCGGCATCGCGCAGGGGCGGGTGGTAGCCGACGCTATCGAGGATGGCGATGAGGGTGTAGAGCGCCAGGATGAAGGCGCTGATGCGGACCATGCGGCGGCGGAAGACCTGGCGCATCGCGCTGCGCCAGACTTCGCGGCGCATCAGCAGTGAGCCGATCCAGCCCATGATGCCGACGACCACGAGGACGATGGCGTCTTTGGCGTACCAGTTGTTGAGGAGTGCGGTCATTGGATGCGGATCCTGGGGTCGGCGATGGTGTAGCTGATTTCGACCAAGATCAGGCCCCCGATATAGAGCAGGGAGCCGAGAAAGACCATGGCGCGGATGACGGCGAAGTCCTGTTTGCTGATGGCATCAATGGTGTAGTTGCCAAGGCCGGGGATGCCGAAGAAGTTTTCAAGCAGGAGGCTGCCCATGATGAGGAAGGGGATCGTGACGATAACATTGGTCAGGATGGGCAGGAGGGCGTTGCGCAGGGCGTGTTTGAAGAGGACGGTGCCTTCGCCGAGGCCCTTGGCGCGTGCGGTGCGCACGTAGTCGCGGTTGATCTCCTCGAGAAAGATGGTGCGGTAGTAGCGCACGCCACCGCCGATGCTGCCGATCAGGCTGATGACGATGGGCAGGATGAGGAACTTGATGGTGTGCGGGAACTGGGCGTCGAAGCCCGACACGGGGGCGAGGCGGAGATGGATCGCGAATAGGTATTGGCCGCCGATGATATAGAAGAGGAGCGAGATCGACATCATGAGGACGCAGATCACGAGGGCCATATGGTCGATATAGGTGGCCCGGTAGAAGGCCACGACCATGGCGACCATGATGTTGATCATGAGGCTGGCCATAAAGACGGGTAGCGTGACACAGAGCGAGTAGGGGATGCGTCGCTTGATCTCAGCGCCAATATCGGTGTTGTCGACATCGGAGTGGCCGAACTCAAGTGCGAAGAGGTGCATGCTCTTCTGCCAGAAGATGGTGCGGGTGAGAGTGGCCGGGAACGACTCGGCCAGGTTGATGAAGCGTGGCAGGTGGTAGTTGTGCTCGCGCATCCAGTTATCGATCTGCTCCTGCGTGACACGCTTCTCGCCCAGGATGGTTTCGGCCATGTCTTCGGGCGTGTAGGCAAAGAAGAAGAGGAGAAAGAGCAGGATGTTGACCCCCAGCAGGATGGGGAAGGCGTAGGCGATGCGGCGTACGAGATAGCTGAACATCAGGCGCCGCTCCTTTCGCGTCGGTAGACCCGGATGCTGCCGGGCAGGCAGATTCCAACCAGGACGAGTAGCGCCACGGCCACGACTTTCCAGCGCGGCTGGTTCCAGGCCGCCTGCAGTTCAACGCGGGTGGCAGGGGCAACGCGACGATAGCGCATGACGTTGTAGGTCATCTGGTGGGGCTTCACATTGCCATACCACTGATGGACCAGGGAGAAACTGACCGGGTAGAACTGCCAGACGGCAGGGGCATCGCGCTGAATCACACGCATGGCCTGGTCGATCAGCGCCATGCGTTCGGGGCCGTTGACCATGGTCTCGAGTTTCTGAAACAGGTCGTCGAACTCCTGGCTGGCGTAGTTACAGGTATTGGGGCCGCCGTGGTCAACTTTTCCGTTGGGGCCGTAAAACAGGAAGAAGAAGTTCTCAGGGTCGGGGTAGTCGGCCAGCCATCCGCTTGAGCTGATCTGCCACTCTCCCGAGTTGCGCTTGGAGCGGAAGCGACTCAGGTCAGTGCCGCGTTCCTTGAGCCGGATCCCAATGCGGTCGAGGCCGCGCTGCATCCACTGCAAGCGGGCGCGGAACTGGGGGTCGAGGCCGGCGGCGTGATCGAGGTGGAGTGTGAGGGGTTGACCATCGGCGGTGCGGCCTTCGGGGTAGCCGGCTTCGACCATGAGCTGTTTGGCTTTCTCAATCGGCAGTCGGACATGCTTGGCGCGGCGCGAATCCCAGGTGTCGGTATACGGGTTGGTGCCGGTTTCGCCGGCGCGGTAGCCGTAGATACCGGGGGGAATAGGGCCTTGGGCGGCGAGGCCGCGGCCGTTGGCAAAGACATCGAGGTATTCGTTGTAGTCGAGTGCGATCGTGATGGCCTGACGTAGTTTACAGCGCTCCGGGGCGAGACCGCCGACGACATCGTCTTTGAAGTTGAATGCGGTCCACCAGAGCATGGTGCGAATATCGGTGAGGAGCCGCATGCCCTTGGCATCCATGGCTGGTGAGAGGGTCGGATCGCTCCCCGCGGCCATCTCGATGGCCTGGTCGAAGACATCGCTGGCGATACCGGAGGCATCCACGTAGCCCTGCAGGAACTTGTTCCAGGAGGGGATAGCCTCTTTCTCCATGCGGTAGACCTGTTGCTTGATGAAGGGGAGGCGCTGGCCGGCATCGGCCAGGAGGCCGGCGGCCTCGTCGCCGGGGGCGCCGTCAGTCGGGTAGAAATCCGGATGGTAGTTGGGGTTCTGCGAGAGGACGATCAGTTCGTTGGGGCGGAAGGTATCGAGAAAGTAGGGGCCGGTACCAACGGGGCAGCGGTTGAGAGAGAACTGGGCGGCCGCGACGGCGGGAATGGCATAGAAGTCGATGGCCTCCTGTGGGACGGGGCCGAAGAAGTGCATGCACATCCAGTAGAGAATCTGGGGGTACTTGGTGGTGAGGGTGATGCGGTAGGTGAGGTCGTCGAGGACAACGCAACCGGGGAAATCAGGCGCCATGTAGTCGATCACGAGCGGATTGGCCTTCTCGTCCTGTTCCTGGTTGTAGGTGAGTCCGCCCGCGTCGCGGCGTGCGTCGCGGGCTTCTGCGAGCATGGTGGTGTAGGCCTCTTGCAGCTCGGTCATGCCTTCGATGTAGCGGGCGATGGTGCTGAAGATCGGTGAGGCGAGGCGCGGATCGGCGAGGCGCCGGATCTGGAGGGCGTAATCCCGGGCCATGAGCGGGCGGGAGCTCTGGGTTGGGAAGCGTGAGGGGGAGTCGTATGGCGCGATGTCGGAGGCGGCGGCATCGGCATAGAGCGAGTCGCCCGTTGGGGTGAGGGCGAAACAGGGATGCTCCTGGTAGCGAATGTCCGGGCGCAGGTTGATGGTGTACTGGACACGTTTGACCCGCTCGGTGGTGGCGTCGGTTTCGGGCAGGACGGCACCGTCGGCATCGAGGTAGACGGGTGGGGGGATGGCGGTGGCGGTGAGGGGAATCAGCTCATAGGGGCGTTTGAGGTAGTGGTAGGTGAAGGGCGGTTCGTATATCTGGTCGATGATAGCGCCTTCGTGCGAGTAGTAGGCACTGGTGGGATCGAGCTTGGTGGGCGGGGTGGCGAAGGTGGAGAAGTAGGTGGATTCAGCGGTCTCGCCGGGGCGGTAGGGGTTGTTGGAGCAGGAGGCGGTGATGAGCAGCACAAGGGCGGGAAGTGCCGCATGGAGTATGCCTGTCGCCTTCAATTGCATCCGGGGATGATTGCGGCAATAGACCCAATGGTCAAGGGGATCTGTGTTTTTGGCGAGGGGTTTCGGGCTTCGGTGTGTCAGCGAAGAAAGCAAAAAGGAGAGCGACCTTGCGAGAGAAGACTCAGACAGGCTATTCTGACTACGCGCGATTAGGTGGCAGGCGTGTGATGGCGACGTGCGCTATGGTCATGCCGGGTGTGCTGTGACCGACGTGGAACAGAGGAGTGCAATGTGACGAAGCGTGACGTGGTAAGAATGGTTCTGAATGGTGAGGCGCCACCCTATGTGCCCTGGTCGTACTCCTTCACGCGGGAGGCCGAGGAGAAGCTGGTGCGCCACTACGGCGTCGCGGATCTGGAACCCATCCTTCAGAATCACCTGTTGGGTCTCGGCAACGACATCGGTTTCTTTGAGGATATCGGTGAGGGACGGGTCCGGGATGTGTTCGGTGTGGTATGGGATCGCAGTGTGGACAAGGATATTGGCAACGTCATGTCACCTCAACTTGCCACGCCGACCTTGGAGGGATACGAGTTTCCGGATCCGGAAGCGGATATGTTCTTCGATTCGATCGCGCAACGGATTGAGGCCTACGGGGACCGGTTTCGCGTGTTCCGCATTGGATTCTCGCTCTATGAGCGTGCCTGGACGCTGCGGGGGATGGAAAATCTGATGATGGACTTCATTGATCATCCCGTGTTTGTGAAGCAACTGTTGCGCGCCATTGCCGACTACAACATCGCCCAGGTCCGCAAGGCGCTGACCTATGATATCGATGCGGTCTATTTTGGTGACGACTGGGGCCAGCAGCAGGGACTCATCATGGGGCCTGCTTTGTGGCATGAGTTCATCTATCCCGAACTGAAACGCATGTATAGTGCAGTCCGTGACGGCGGTAAGAAGGTATTCATCCACTCCTGCGGTGATGTGGACGAACTGTTTGACGACCTCGTTGCCAGTGGTCTGGACTGCTTCAATCCATTCCAGCCCGAGGTGATGGATGTGGCGGCTCTGATTCCCCGCTACCACGGTCGCTTGGCCTTTCACGGGGGGCTATCGACGCAGCGGACGCTGCCCTACGGAACACCTGATGAAGTACGCGAGGAGACGCGCAGACTTCTCACGTTGGGGCGGAACGGCAGCTACATCTTTGGACCTGCGCATGCCGTGGAAGGGGACGTGTCGCTGGAAAACATGCTGGCCTTCATCCAAGAGGTGCAGAGCCAGCCGGGATGCCCTGTTCCCGCATAGGTGCAGGTCAGAGCAAGGCCCTGTTTAGCGGTTCTTCCGGGTTTTCGGGGTGGTTCCCCATTGGCCTATAAGGACGGCGCTTCCGGGATTTGCGGGTGCTATTTCATTGGCCTATACCCCGCACATGCTCTGCTGGGTCGGTTAAGTCAGGCGATTAAGCGTATCCAAGTAAGTGTTGCGGTTAAGAGTGC
>JABGQM010000129.1 GCA_018648805.1 Verrucomicrobiota bacterium | reverse complement strand
CCAGGACGGCGTCACGGACATTGGGGATGGGGCGTTCAGGTATTGCTCCTCCCTGCGTTCGGTGACGCTCCCCGGCAGCATCACGAACATTGGAAATCGGGCGTTTGATGGGTGCTTTGCCCTGACCTCGGTGACCATCCCCGACAGCGTCACGAGCATTGGGAATGGTGCGTTTTGGGGGTGCGATGCGCTGACCTCTGTGACCATCCCGGACAGCGTCACGAACATTGGGCATGGCGCGTTCAGCCGTTGCTCAAAGATCGCGAGCATTCTCGTGGATAGAAAGAACCCGTCGTATGTGTCGGCTGACGGAGTGGTGTTCACCAGGAACATGAAGGAGCTTGTTCAGTATCCCTCAGGACGCGAGACAGGGGTCTATGCCATCCCGGCCGGCGTCACGGACATTGGGGATTACGCGTTTTCCTGGAGCGAGACGCTGACCTCGGTGATCATCCCCGACAGCGTCACGAACATTGGGGAGAGCGCGTTTCGGGGGTGTTCCTCCCTGACCCCGGTGACCATCCCGGACGGCGTCACGAACATCGGGGCTGGGGCGTTTGAGGGGTGTGAGGCGCTGACCTCGGTGACCATCCCCGACAGCGTCACGAGCATTGGGGAAATAGCGTTTGCGTCGTGCAGGAAGCTGACCTCAGTGACCATCCCGGATGGCGTCACGAGCATTGGCGATATGGCGTTTATGGAGTGTGAGGCGCTGACCTCGGTGACCATCCCCGACAGCGTCACGAACATCGGGGATTGGGCGTTTATGGAGTGTGAGGCGCTGACCTCGGTGACCATCCCCGACAGCGTCACGAGCATCGGGGATAGGGCGTTCGAGGGCTGCCTGCGGCTTCGTATGGTTGTCCTGCCGAAGGGAGTCAAGCTTGGGAAGCAAGTCTTCAAGAAGTGTCCATGGCAACCTGGCAAATAGGAAAAGAGGGCCTGTCTCAGTCCCCTTGCATAGTGGGCGGGCAAGACGTCAGCAGGCGCAGTGGTGATGATGCCCTGCCAGCCCTCTGGCCCCGCTGCCTCACCCACCGGCGTGAATCTGGGGACGGGTATTCTGAGGTGAACCCCAAGTCAAGGACCACAGACCACAGGCGAGCCAATTCCCGCAACACATACGCATCGAAGGTCTCATCCTACAATTCAACGACCGGCAGATTCAAGGATGCGATGAAGCCCCCGCCGTGCATGACCTGGGTGTGAGCCACGACAGCAGCGGTTGGTTCCCAAGGCTTTGCCATCGTGTTTGTATGAGGCTGGATGCGTGGGAAGTCGCTGCTTGTGACCATCAGCGCGATCCGCGAATCCTCTGGGAACACGTAGGCCAGCTGCGAGAGCCTGATCTTGAGCGGCGTCGGCTCGCCATGTTCGAGCGGAACGCGCTTGTCCCAGCCTTCCCGGTAGCGACACCGGAACGAGCCCAGGATGATGCATGTGACCGATCCGTCCCGCTCGACAACACAGAGCTTGGCCACAATGTCCGTATCGTCCACGTCGCTGGCAACGGTCAGATCAAGGCTGACATCGCCTATCACGGTAAGCGGCTTCCCCAGCGGCTCGCTCTGGTAGAACAGCACATCGTCTCGTTCGAGCAAGTGCCTCTGGTCTCTCGGCCCCCGGGGCTCCATGTTCCAGAAGATCTGGCCCCCGCAGGTCGGCACAGGATCGGCTGGGTCGTAGACTAACTCGTCGGATGCCGATACCGCAGGCTCGCATAGCGTCAGAGCGCCGTTCCCGCGTGGGCCGTGTGCATTGCCTTGCGAGTCCAGGTGCCACCTCTGGATCTTGGCGTCCGGCGGCGGCCAGTCGGGGAGATCCAGCCAGCGATTTGCGCCCATTAGAAACACCCGGACAGGAGCCTCCTCGCTGATCCCGTCGTCCAGGTCCTTCAGGTGCAGATCCAAGAACCTGAGGTGGTAGTCCACCACCGATACGTCGGCAGCCTCGCCGAAGTCCCACTCGCCATAGCGCCGATGCTGATCTCCGGTCTGGAGAATCAAGTGGCCCCACGGGCCGACGAACAGACGTTGCCCATTGCGGGCCGCATCAGTGCCGCCCAGGTCTCGAATCCGTTGGTAGGCTTCGTATTGGCCACTCGAAACATGATCGAACCAAGCGGCCGTGTGCATGCCGGGGACGCCTATCTTCGGGTGCATGGGCCATTGATTGATCTGTTCCCAGTACGCATCGTCTGCATCATGCGCGGCTATCTCGCGCAACATGGGCAACTCGAAACCAACCGCTTGCTCGATCTGGTCGAGCGACTCCATCTGATACAGCTCGTCCCAGTTCACATGATGCGTCGGCGGAGTCGTTCTACCGGTTCCGTGCCCCATGGTCCACCACAACGGGTTTCGGAGTGCAAACGCACCGTCGTAGCGCGACCAGTTTTCGAAGAACCGGACGCAGACCACCGAAGGGCATATGCAGCGGAGGGCTTCATGTCCGCCGATTGCCGCCGGCACTTGGAATGCGCCGCCGTAGCTGATCCCCCACATGCCAATGCGCCCATTGCACCACTTCTGGTCCGCAATCCAGTCGATGGTGGCCTGGCCATCGACGACCTCATCGAACATGCGCGTGAACTGACCCTCAGACTCATATCGACCTCGGCAATCGGCAGCCACGTAGGCATAGCCGTGCTCCACGAAATGCCGAGAGTGCCCGCTCAGATGGCCCACGCGATCGTAAGGTGTGCGAGTGAGAATGACCGGGAACGGCCCTGGGCCATCGGGCAGATAGACGTCAGCGGCCAAAAGAATGCCGCCCTCAGTCGGGTACTTCTGACACACCAGCGCACGCAAGATCGGGCTCCTTTCTTGTCTGGGCCGAACAGTAATAGCACTATCCCGAGCGAAGCCGAGGGGTAGTGCTTGTTGAGCTGAGCCGTAGCGCCGACTGGTGGGAGTTTCAGGCGCCTCCGGCGTCCTTCGACCGATTCATTGTAGTTGCGGGAAC
>JABGQM010000128.1 GCA_018648805.1 Verrucomicrobiota bacterium | reverse complement strand
CCACAATCTCGACGGCGGGCTCACCGGCACGCTTGCCTACGTCGGAGACGGCACGGGTGTCGTTCGTTTACGCATCGGGCCAGATGGAACCCTGAACAGCGGACGCTTCGAAGGCGAGATCGACAACATCACGGTTTCCGTCGCTTCCGCCGCCACCCCCGGGACGCTGATCTACGGGAAGTGATCGGATACGCGACGCATTGCGCGCACTGCGCGACGCGTGTGAATCAGTGAATGGACGCCGGCGATTGGTTGCCCCCGATCGCCGGCGGTCTCTCTTTGCTGGAAGAGGGCAGGTGAGTGGGCCGGGCTCCGGGCTATGCATGCTTGGGACTGCGTGCCCCCACTGTGACTGCATGTGCACGACCGGGACAGCTCGAGGGCGGCGCCGATCTTGCGCAGAAACGACAGGCTGGCGGGACAATACTCACCATCCGTTGAGCCCATGGTCCGGCGACAACACGTACGGAGGACATGCATGCTGCGCACGAAGGACCGAAGCCCAGGATATCTGAGCATCCTCTGCTGCTTCACGCTCTGCTGGCAGGCCGAAGCCGGCGTACTCTTCTCCGAGTCATTCGATGGTTTCACCGGCGGAAGCTTCAGTGGCGGCCAGTATCAGTCGAATCTCGATCTCGCGGTTAACGGCAACGTGCCGGGATGGAGCAAGGCCGGAGCGGGCGCCATACACACGGTGGACCACGCGAACACCAATGGCAATATCATCGCACCCCGGGATTTCGCGCCCATGCTGTGGGGTGGCAGCTCGGTGGGGCAGGCCAATGTTCTGACCCTGGGCACCGCCATCACCAATGCCAGTCTGGCGGGACAACGCTACGAGATCAGTTTCCTGGCCAGTCCCTCCGTATACCAGTCGGGCTCACAGGCGTCGACGGCCACGGATGGCGTTCTGATCGAGGTACTGCGCGCCGATAACAGCGTGCTCGCCGGCCGGACGCATTTGTCCGGGGCGTGGGCCGGCACGATCGATCTCCAGCCCGGCAGCATGACATACGTGGGCGATGGGTCCGGCGACATCCGGTTGCGTCTCAGTCCGTCGAACCCCGGGGTCGGCCGTTTTGGGTCCGCGGTCGACAATCTGCTGTTGGCAACGGGCGTCGCCGTGGATCCTCCGGTCGTGTCAAACGGCACCGCGGTGATCAACGAGATCCACTATCATCCGCTGCTCAATACAAGCCCCTCCGAGTTCATTGAGATCTACAACGCCGGAACGAATGTACTGGATTTCAGCAACTGGACGTTGTCGGGCGGAGCGGACTATGTGTTTCCTGCCGGGGTCATGCTCGCCTCCGGGGAACACCTCACCATCGCGCAGGACTCGAACGAATTTCAGACCGTCTTTGGCTTTGCGCCGTCGGGGCAGTGGGAATCCGGCGACAAGCTAAGCAATGACGGGGAACGCCTGACCCTGCGGGACGCGAGCGGGCAGAAGGTCGACGAGGTGGATTATGGGGCCGGCTTTCCCTGGCCGACGGCCGCAGACGGCGCCGGGGGCTCAATGGAACTCATGCATCATCTGTTGGACAACGATCTCGGTGGATCCTGGCGTGCAAGTGGCGTTCCGTCAGCCGGCGCGGTGAACATTGCGTTCACCACCAACGTCCCGCCGCAGATCCGGCAGGTCAAACACACGCCCGAGCAACCGTCGTCGGGGACCAACGTGCTCATAACGGCCAAGGTGACCGATCCCGACGGGGTGGCTGCGGTCACCTTGAGCTACCAGCTCGTCGATCCGGGCAATCACATCCGCCAGAGCGATGCCGCGTTTGAACTGCAGACGAACTGGATCGACCTTGCGATGCGCGATGACGGGCTCAACGGTGACGCCACTGCGGGCGATGACACGTGGTCGGTGACGCTGCCGGGCGCGCTGCAGGTTCATCGACGGCTCGTGCGTTACCGCATCACGGTGGTGGACAGTTTGTCGAACGCGGTGCGTGTTCCTTACGCTGACGACGAGCAGCCCAATTTTGCCTACTTTGTCTATGACGGCGTCCCGGCCTGGCGCGGGGCGATCGACCCGGAAGGGACTGGAAACGAGACCAATATCGTGACCTACGGCACCAACGTCATGCGCAGTCTGCCCACCTACCATCTGCTTGCACAGGCGGGCGACGTCTTTAACTGTCAATACACGCCGGCTTACGATGGCGTCCTGTTCCACGGGACGATGGTCTATGACGGCACCGTGTATGACCATATCGGGTTTCGGAATCGTGGAGAGGTCTCCACCTACGCCACCGGTAAGAACAAGTGGCGGTTCAAGTTCAACCGGTCACGTGATTTCCAGGCGCGCGACCGCTATGGCAAGAAGTACTCAGAGAAGCGGGATACGGTGAATTTCGAAGCGTGTGCCACGCCCTGGGCCAGGCCCAATCGCGGCATGGCCGGCGTGGGGCAAGCGGTCGCACACAAGCTGTTTGAACTGGCCGGTGTGCCCAGCTCGGACACGACGCACGTGCATTTCCGGATCATTGACGGTGCAAACGAAGACAACGCAACCGATCAGTATGATGGTGATCTGTGGGGATTGTACCTGATGGTGGAGCACCCGGACGGGAGTTTCCTCGATACACGTGATCTTCCGGACGGCAATGTGTTCAAGATGGAGGGTGGCAGCGACCAGAAACACCAGGGCCCGACGCAGCCGACTGACGGCTCTGATGTGAGCGCGTTCATCAGCGGGTACAGTTCATCCCAGTCCCTCACGTGGTGGCGCGCCAATGTTGACCTGCCGGCGTACTATTCGTTTCGGGCCGTTGGTCGTGAAATCAACAACAACGATATGCGGGAAAACTGGAACTACGTCCTGTATCACAACACCAACGACCACTGGACCGTCGTGCCCTGGGACCTGGACCTGCTGTACACCCCCGTGACCCATTGGGCCGGCGTCATGGGTGTGCAGAACTGCCTCTCTCAGCATGCGGAGCTCAACATTGAGTATGAAAACCGGGGGAGGGAGCTGCAGGATCTGCTCTTCACGCCGGATCAGCTCGGCATGGTGGTCGATGAAATTGCCGCATTTGTCAACGGGA
>JABGQM010000127.1 GCA_018648805.1 Verrucomicrobiota bacterium | reverse complement strand
CCTACGCGAACCGGCAATACATCAATGCTCTGGGAAATAGGGCATATCCGTTAGGAGTCTACCTCTACCGCCGCCACCTGCTCCAGGCATACCACACGGCTGTAGCGGTCAGTCTCGCCGTCGCCTGCGCCAACCGGCAATAGTTCTTGCTGTGGGTCGTGGGCGGAGGTGTCAATCGTGTGGGCGGCGGCGGGGGGCTGACTGTCAGCAATGCTCCAAGCAACTAATTGAGCACTATGCTGGCTTCCGTGTTTGGTCCCGTAATGTTGCATTCGCAAGTCAATGCCCTGCCTGCGACCTGTCCGCCATTTCTGGCTATTCAGCTCAATACGGCAAGATCAACGCAACAATATGAGTATTCCGTCGCGCTGCGAGTGCAACAGTTTAATCATTCTGTCGCGCCACGGCCGCAACGGTCGATTACGTTGTCGCCTGAGTCGGCACACCGAAAAGACAACGCCGGCGATCGGGTTGCCCCAACCGCCGGCGATCATTCACGGATCAAGCGCTCCGGCCTACTTCCCGTAGATCAGCGTCCCGGGGGTGGCAGCGGGTCCGCCGCCAGAGACCTCCAACCGCGCATTGTCCCACAGCGTCTGCACACCACCGAGCGTGACGAGTTCGATGCGTAATGGCTGGCCCAGTCCGGCCGGTGAGGGTCCGGTGGTGAAGGTCGATTCCCACGTCTGCCACCCGTCGCTTGCTCCGCCACCGTTGACTGGCACCGTGTCGTTGACCACTACTGCCGTCAACAGGTTCAGTCCGTAATCTTTGTCGGTAGTCGGGCTCGCAGAAACGTATCCCAACCTGATCTCACCAGGCTGAGCGGTGAGGGCATTTCGATCACCGAGATCGACTCGCAGCGTGTATGTCGCATTCGCCGCCAAGGTCGCCACCAGTACCTGATAGATGTTATCGACTGCGGCATTGGAGTAGTGCGACGTATCCGTTCCATCGGGAGCAGGATCTACATCCGCGCCCAGTCCCGCCAATTCTTGGATCGGAATGCCATTGTTTGTGTCAGGATTTCCCGCTCTGGCCCATGGGGGTTGGTTTACGTTGGCGCCACTGCCATCAGCTCCCTCTTCGAAACTATGGTTGACGACGGTGACCGGATCAGCCCATATCGTCCCCGCCGTCAGCCCCAGAATCCCCATCGCCACAACGGCGACCGTCAGACCATTTGTAATTATCTTTCCTGTCATCATTATCTCATCTCCATATTTCGTTACTCATCTATCATCTTGAACCAACCTTCATTCCAGCCGCTCACGGAAGCAGACCGTCTTCGCGGCTTCATCCGTTCATAGGCACGTCCCTCCTTTTCTGTCGATGCACTGGCGCGTCCCCGCTGACAGAAGAAGCATACACGCGAATCCGCTGGACTTCATATGGGATTATGTCCATTCTATATTACAGATTATCCAACCCCCACGGATCCGGAATCATGAAGCAATCACAACCGAAACGCGTTCTGTACGCCTCCCACTGGTGGCTGGAAGAGATGATGGGTGCGGTGGCGCACTATGCGGCGGGATATGGCTGGCATCTGAACTACCAGATGTGCCTTACCGGGGATCTGCCTGAGGAGTGGCGGGGCGACGGTATCATCACGACGTTCAGTGGGGACATCGACAAGATGAAGCGCTTTCTGGATGCAGCCGATTGCCCGGCGGTGTCGCTCAACACGAACTACCCCGAGATCGATATTCCACGGGTGGACATCGATATGGAGGCGATCGGACGCCTGGCCGCCGCGCACTTCCTTGAGCGTGGATTCCAGTCCTTCGCCGTCTACACGCCTCACTCGTGGTACGCAACCGAGCTCGGCCATGCGGCCTTTGAACAGTCGGTCACCGAAGCGGGCCACACGGTTCACCGTCTCATCTGGCAGGAGCAGAGAGGCCGGACCCGCGACAGCTGGCTGAACCGCAGCCGCTGGCTGCGGCGAAGGCTGCGCGGATTGCCCAAACCGCTCGCCGTGCTGGCGGTCGAAGTCGAGTGCCCGGTTGAGGTGATCGAGTCATGCATGGCGGAGTCACTGGCGATCCCCGACGAGGTCGCCGTGCTTGGCGTGCTCGATATGCCCGTCTTCCGAGAGAACACAGCCATTCCCCTATCGAACATCCTGGTGGATTTCGATACCCAGGCCCGTGCGGCCTGCGATCTGCTGCACAGGATGATGGAGGGTGAACCCGCACCAGCCGGACCGATCCGCATTCCCCCGGCCGGCCTCGTCACTCGCCGCAGCACGGATACCATTGCCGCCACAACGCCGCAGGTGGCAAAGGCGATCCGTTTCATGCTGGATCATTATGCCGAACCGATCGGTGTCCCGGATGCCGTTCGCGTCAGCGGGATGTCACGCACGGGGCTGTACAATGCCTTCGAATCCGACCTCGGCGCATCTCCCGGCGCCATCCTGACCCGCATCCGGATCGACAAAGCCAAACGCATGCTACGCGATACCAACGAGAAGATGTGGAGCGTTTCCGAAGCCTGCGGTTTCGGCGACCCCGTCAATCTCTACCGCCATTTCAAAGACAGCCTGGGCCTGAGCCCCAGCGCCTACCGCAAGCAGTCGACTCAACAGCAGGCGTCCTGATAAGGCAAGGGCTCACACGCTCACCAACCCCAGGCCGAACACGTGCACGTGCTTCAACCACACCAGCAAGGTGTTCGAACCATAAACGCTGTGGGGTGCCAAAAGCGAATCGAACTCGGCAGCAGGTAGTAAGTCTCTGCCAAAACCGGATTTGCGGGTGTTCGATGCATACTTGTCATGGTTTAGGCATTGAACGTGCGGTCACCGCTGCCATCTACGGAAATTATACCTTTCCGTATGCTGGACCGCCTTCCTCACTTGTTACTCGGAGCATTGCCGACACTGGACAGCATGCATATGCTGCGAGCACAGCAATCGCGGCGAGCTTACCGCCGCCACCTGCTCCAGGCATACCACGCGGCCGTCACGGCGCCGGCGCGTATGCCGGCACGCCATCGGGGTGTACCGTAGGCTCGCTGCAGGGCATAGAAGCGCTTGCTTGCCGCCCAGTCGCCCTTGCCGCAGATCCAATCGAAGTCATGCCGCAGGCAGGGCGGGAAGTATTTCGTCGGCCAGTGCAGCTCGGACACCGCTGTACAGCCGTCACAGTCCTCGAACCAGTCCCACTCATCCGA
>JABGQM010000126.1 GCA_018648805.1 Verrucomicrobiota bacterium | reverse complement strand
TCTCCTGGAGATCCTCGACGACCGACAGGGCAAGGGGGCGACGCTGATCACGAGTCAGTTCCCCGTCGAACTCTGGCACGACACGATCGGCAACCCTACCGTGGCCGATGCCATCCTGGACCGGTTGGTCCACAATGCGCACAAGATCGAGATGGAGGGTGATTCGATGCGCAAACCCAAGAACACCACGCTATGAAACGGCCCAGCTCCTGGCACCTTCGTGCCAGGCTTAGTAGGGCCCTTAAAGAGGAGGGTAAGAAGAGAGCGTCGCCCCGCAAGCGGGGCTCCGATGGAGCCGAGAACCCACTCGAATCTTGACTCTTATCGGACACTATTATAAACCACAACTACCAGCGTCGCTACGCTCCGATTAGGTGTCCGGTATCATCCCGGATTAGGTGTCCGGTCTCGCCGGAATACGCATTCATGGAGAGGAGTATACATACTCCTTACGTATTCATAAGCGCTTATATATAACTCGTAAGCTGGTCATTTGAGCCAAACCACTCTCCGGAAGATGGTGTACTGGGGGCTCCGTCAGTAGCGCGGCCCTAACATCCTTTTCGGGTCCCAACTTGGAGTGCGGTGGCAGAGGCGAGGCACGAGCCGTCGACACCGCTTTTCCCCAGCACGATGAATCATTCCCAGCACGATGAAAAAGCGGTGTCGCCGCCCTACGCTCGCAAGCTCGCTTCGGGCTCTGCCACCGCACTCCAAGTCAACAGCCCCCTATCAACGCGTGGGGCATGCACGTGTTCACGTGGACTACATACCGGAGAACCCTTCGGATTTAGGATTTCGGGTTTCCTTGGGTACTTGGGTGCTTGGGTACTTAACCCCGTCTCTTCTTCCGATACTCACTGGCGGTCATGCCGGTGATCTTCCGGAAGACGTGGCAGAAGTGCTGGCTGCTGCCGAAGCCGGACTCCAGGGCGATGTCCGTAATCTCGCGTTCGGTTTCCCGCAGCATCTGTTTGGCGACGGAGACACGGTGGTCCTGAATGTAGTGGTTGAGCGTATACCCCGATTCCCGCTTAAAGCGCTTCTGAAGCCAGGTGGGATCGTAGCCCATATACTCGGCGATCCTGGAAACGGAAAGCTCCTCGTCGTAGTGCGCGGCAACGTATTGCTCAATCGCACCTGCGAACTCCGTCTCCCGGACGGCGTTCTGCGCCGAGCATGCGCGCAGCGTCTCGACAAGCACATCACAGATCTTGGCACGCAAGCCCAGCAATTGGTACGGCACGGGCTCCTCGCCTGCCGACGCCATGACCGCTATCAACCTGCGCAGCGAGGCCAGCAAGGGTTTCGGCATATGCCACACGTCACAGCCGCGCTCCGTGATCGACTCAAAGATCTGCTCGTATTCCTCATCGTCGAATACGCACTCCGTGGCACATCCCGCCCGCGGCGGCCACAGCGAGATCAATGCATTCTCAACGGGGCCGAACGCTACCTCATCGGGGACGTGCTCCACACCGGCGGTGATGGTGTACATCATCCCGCCGCGCGCATCGAGGATGCGCCCGTCCTCAAGCTTCGTGCGCAAATGGCCTTCGAGAAGATAAATCAAGTAATGCCCCGGGTGCCTCGCAGGCGGATGTCCGTGCGACTCATGGGAGCAACGATACAAGACACCCATCGGCAAGCCGAGGTCGCCGGGATTGTATGCGAGCTCGCCCGGCGACGGGACATGTGGCTTAACTGTTCTGCTCTTTGCGGACATCGGTTTCATCTCGTTTGTAACCTAACAGTCAGAGGCTGCTAGTGGCCAGCATGGGCTCCATCACCCGCCACGAAATAGCCGCGCTTGGGATCGCGTTCACTGCGCCCGACCACGACGACCGCTCCCCGGGAGCGGAGAGCACTCATGCGAGACCGGGCGGCCCGCGCGGTGACATGAAGATGCTGCGCGACTTCCGCCGTGGATGCGCCATCAGGCCGTGAGCGTATGAAATCCAGTACGTCCCGGTCGGTTTGTGAGGCTTCTGCACCCGCGTCCCGTTGAACAAGTGAAAGCGTCACCTGGAAGCCCGTAGCGATCTCCTTGAACTCCGGCTGTGCCAAGCCCTGCTTGCGACAGGTTGCCACGATTCGCGGAATGCCGCTACCCCACTGCTCGATCAGACCCAGCTCACCGAAGGCGCGGCCGAGCACGCGGTTGCGTAGTCGCGAAACGCCCTCGAGCATATCCTCCACGGTCAGGCCGGGAAGCAGAAAGCCGGGGCTCTCAACCACAATGCGTGTGTCAAAGATACAGAGGCGGAGAGGGACGCCGGTCAGGGAGTAGTCTGCGTGGACCAACGCATTGATAATGGCCTCCCGTACAGCGTCCATCGGCACGCTCCATTGGTCCACGCGTCTGGCACCGTCAAGTGCCATGCCGCGCATGGCGTGCTTGCGGATAAAGTCCATACCCGCCTCGACCAGGCATGGCAGGGGTTGCCGCAGCTCTGTGTGGTCAACGATGTCGGCCTTCGTTTCACCGGCGAATCGACCGCACTGCAGCCACGCGTCGGGGAAGGTGCTGACGGGGTCCTTACCAAAAAGCAGTAAGCCGCCCACGGTGGGGACCCGGCGTCGCTGGACGCGCGCGAGCGCACCGAGGGATTCCATCTCCTTCGGCCCCATGGCTCGCCGCCCAGCAAACAGCTCGGAAGCAACTCGGAAGTCAATCGCTTCCGAGCTCAGTTTCGGCAACGGCTCCTCATCGAATGACGTAGCGAGCACGCTGCGTTGAAGCGAGGCAATGAGAGGGGCGTCAGCCTGCCGGTTGGTTGACCCGATGCGGATATAAGTGCCGGCTTGAGCGCCCCTTTTCCGAACGTGATGGGGCCGAAGGACGCTCGGGAACACGTGGACGACCAGCAGCTGTATGGAACGCCACGCACAGATCTCGATGTCTGCAGCCAACTTGGGCTCAATGCCATCGGCAATCCAGTTTGCGAGTTTCTCCTCCTGGTCGAGTGCATCCCGCACACCGACCACGTCGCGCGTCTTGTCCGCCACGCCTACGACCAGTGTTCCTCCTGCCCCATTGGCGAAGGCAGTCAGAGTCTTGAGAATGGGCAGCGGCGATGACAGGTCCCGCTTGAACTCAAGGGTCTTGCCCTCCGGCATACGCAGATGATCGTTTATGTTCATGCTAGGCATGTTAGCTAGGAAGCCCGCGTCATGTCAACCCTTCCGAGTTCAAGGGGGCGCATCTCACCTCTGCGGGGATCCCGACTGCCGATGCAGCTCGATTTACTGAAAACTGGAGCGTGGGGGGTGT
>JABGQM010000125.1 GCA_018648805.1 Verrucomicrobiota bacterium | reverse complement strand
TTATTTGTCAAAAGGTGCTGTCAGTCTAACGCGAACTTGTCTCTGATTGGCTGGCCGCTTTCGCGATCATGCCGCTATCAGGCACCACTCGGCCAATGCGGCGGAACGGTTCTGCTTGAAAATTTCCCGAGGGATGAGATGTCTGTCAACGGCGGAGTAAAATTAGACCAGTTGGGCGGAGCAAAACCAGACCACTTGATGTGATGCGGCACGCGGTGTTGCGGGTTGTCCCGGTAGTCCCCAGGAGGGACCCGCGCTGCTTCGTGTAGCGCTTGCGTTACGCGGAGCGAAGCAGCGTGGGAGGTCCCTGTGGACCCATCGGGTCAACCATTGCGCTGACGGTCAAGCAGGCGTTTTTGGGGATTTCCGCCGTTTTTGGCTTTGGTTGAGACGATAGCTCTCGCCGTTCATCTCCAGGATATGGACATGGTGGGTGAGCCGGTCCAGCAATGCGCCGGTCAGACGTTCGGATCCGAATATCTCGGTCCATTCGTCGAACGGCAGGTTGGATGTCACCAGAGTGGCGCCGCGCTCGTAACGCTGGCTGAACACCTCGAACAGCAGTTCGGCGCCGGTTTTGCTGAGTGGCACGAAGCCGAGCTCGTCGATGATCAGCAGGCTGTATTTAGCCAACTGCTTCTGGAAGCGCAGCAGGCGTTTCTCGTCCCGGGCCTCCATCAGCTCGTGAACCAGGGCGGCGGCCGTGGTAAAGCCCACCGAGAGCCCCTTCTGGCAGGCCGCCAGACCGAGGCCGAGGGCGATATGGGTCTTGCCGGTGCCGCTGTTGCCGA
The DNA here is from genome assembly GCA_018648805.1 of Verrucomicrobiota bacterium. Classification (GTDB taxonomy): domain Bacteria; phylum Verrucomicrobiota; class Kiritimatiellia; order UBA8416; family JABMPJ01; genus JABMPJ01. Next base: position 2,490 of record JABGQM010000125.1, on the reverse strand, counting down.
GCGCGATGACATTCTCGCGGCGCTCGACATATTCACAGCGTGCCAACTCCAGGACCAGCATCTTGTTGAGCGAGGCGATGGCCTTGAAGTCGAAGGCATCGAGGCTTTTGACGGCGGGGAACCTGGCCTGCCTGATCCGCCGCTCGACCATCCGGCGCTCACGGTCGATCAGTTCCAGTTCGGTTAGGCGAACGAGATAACGCACATGGTCGGCGCCCTCGGCGGCACATTGGCGGGCCAGCTTGTCATACTCGCGCAGGAATGTTGGCAGCCTCAGGGTCTTGAGGTGATGGGCCAGCAACAGTTGCGGCGTATCGGTCATGACGCGCCTCCGCCCAACAGGCTCATATAGCTGGCGGCCGCCGTGGTCGCCACGTTGGCCCGAGGCAGATACGGATAGACGTCGAGGTCGAGTTTGGGCGGGCGGCGCTCAATGCGGCACAGCACCAGATGCTTGACGGCATCGTAGCCGATCGCACCCAGGCGCAGGGCGTCTTTCACCGCGCCGTGAAGCGCTTCGAGATCGAAGGTCTCCAGAAGCCGCAGGACCTGGACGTATTCCCGCTTGCCGGCCTTGCCCATGCGCGCCTCCAGCAAACGGCGCAGGGTCGGGAACGCGTCGGGCAGTTCCCAGCCGGCCAACGGCGCGGCCTGATCCAGGGCGGCGATCTTCTGTTCCAGCAAAGGCAGATAGTGGATCGGATCGAAGACCATATCCTCCCGCTCCCAGGAACGGCGGTGCCGGGCAATGATCCCGCCGCCGCAGCCGATAACCACCTCATGGACATAGCCACGGATCCAGACCTCCCGGTGGCCGTAGGCGACGGGCACGGAATAGTCATTCGTCCGGTAGCGCACCAGCGACAGGGAGCTGACCCGCGTGGCCTGCCTGTCGCAGGCATCGAACGGCGCCGGCGGCAAAACCATCAACGCTTCACAATCGCGCCTGAGGCGCTCGCCGATAGTCTCACGGTGGCCGCGCACGATCTCGTCCTGCCGGTTGCGGCATTGTTCCTCCAGCTGAGCGTTGAAGGCGTCCCAGCTCGCAAACCGGGGACGCGGCGTCATGAAGTTCCGCCGGGCGTAGCCAACCACCCCCTCGACATTACCCTTGTCGTTGCCCTTGCCGGGACGGCCGTAGCGGTCCTCGAACAGATAATGGGACTGCAGCCCGCTGAACGACCGAGTCCGTTGCCGCGTGCCGTCCGGCAGGATGCGCGACACCAGACACTTGTCGTTGTCGTAGAGAATCGACCGGGGAACGCCGCCGAAGAAGGCAAAGGCCGCATTGTGACCGTCCAGCCAGGCTTCCGTCGTCGCCGCCGGATAGGCCGCAACGAAGCACGCATCGCTATGGGGAAGCGTCATAACAAAAAAATGCGCGCGATGCATGACGCCGGCGATGATCGCATCCGCCTCGCCAAAATCCGCCTGGGCATGACCCGGAGGGTGCGCCAGCGGCACGAACATCTCCCGCAGACGATGGCGCCGTTCGCGAACGTAATCCTTCACGATCGTCTGCTTGCCCGTGAAGCCATGTTCGTCGCGAAGACGCTCGAAGATCCGCTTCGCCGTGTGGCGCTGCTTGCGGTGAACCGATCGGTCCTCTTCCAGAATGCGGTCGATGATATCCGTGAACGGCGCCAGCTTCGGGCGCTTCGGCGGCTCGCGTCGCCGATATCCCGGTGGTTCCGCATGCCGCAGCATCTTCCTCACCGTCTCACGCGCCAGGCCAAACCGACTGGCCGCCTCCCGCTCGCTTATCCCATCAACATAACAGGCAAGCCGAACTCGTAAATAAAGATCCACGGTGTACATCCTCCCACCTTCCATCCCCAAAAGGATCAAAGGCTACAGGTGGCAGAGTTTTACGCCGCCCGCGGAAGGAAAATCCCCCGCTTCCGTGGTCTAATTTGTCACCGCCGCATACAACCTGCTGCGCTTCATCGTCCGTCTCCTCTCATGGAAACAGATCCTAACCTCAAATCGGGGAGCTTTCAGGGGGCAACGTCAACTTAGACCCACTCCACACAACACCAGATACCTTTCCCAGAACCTTCCTCACACCAACGCAAAAGACCCCTCAGCATGGTGTCTGAGAGGTCTTCTGAGCGTGTCGTATCCGAGGGATGTCCGAGTATTCCCTCAGATGAACATATGCCGTGAGGTCTTATTCGGGTTCTGTTGGATGCTCTCGACGAACTCCACGATGGCACGTCTCATGAGGTCTGACTCGTTAATCTGGTATCGGTCACAGATGGTGGTCATGTCTTCCTTGAGGGTCAGCGGCATTCTCAAGCAGGTCTGGTAAGGATGTTTTGTCATAGGCAGTTCCTTTCGTCATTCTGGATTCTGGTAATCACTCGATTCACCGTATCCAGTATTCGTTCTTCTTTAGGTTTATGAGTTAGAGGTATCTTCGTCAGACCCCATAAGGATTTGGTATCTGGTTCCTGTTGATTATTCTTCATTGGATTTACTCCTGTTCAG
>JABGQM010000124.1 GCA_018648805.1 Verrucomicrobiota bacterium | reverse complement strand
ATCGGATATTGTCAACTTTTTCTTTGCGGTCCTTGCGTTCTTTCGCGGTGAATAAAGACCTTCTCAGATAACGTCTATTTAGTCCCTGCCTGTCTTTACATCATCTGCCGTCCCGACAGGCGAATCCCCTTGCCATGCATCGCGCAGCCCGTCTAGGTTGTTTTGAGAATAGCGAGGGATGAGGGGCGGCGCAACTATTCGATTCGCAAGGCACACAGCTAGGCGGCGCGGGTGATGCGGTACCTGGCGTGGCATGGCTACCGCCGGAGGGGATTCTGGAATATGAAGCAGTGGCATATGCTTGCGGGTGAGGTGGTTGCGGAGGAGTTGCAGGTTGGCGTTGAGACAGGTCTCTCCGATGCTGCCGCCGCGGCGCGGCTGGTGGAGCATGGGCCTAATGTACTGACCCAGGAGCAGGGGCGCAGTGTGTGGGCGATCCTGGTGGCACAGTTCGCCAGCTTGCTGGTGGGGATTCTCGTGGCCGCGTCGGTGGTCTCCTTTCTTCTGGGGGATGTCAAAGACGCCATTGCCATCGCGGCGATCATTATTCTGAACGGGGTTCTCGGTTTTAAGCAGGAAATCGGTGCTGAGCGGGCTATGGCGGCTCTCAAGAAGCTCTCCGTGCCGCATGTGCGCGTGCGACGCCACGGGGCGGTGCAGGAGATCGAAGCGGCCGCGCTGGTGCCGGGCGATGTGATGCTGCTTGAGGCGGGCAACATGGTGCCTGCCGACGGGCGGCTGGTGGTCTGTGCGGGGCTGCGTGTTCAGGAGGCGGCCCTGACGGGTGAGTCGGAGGCGGTCGAGAAACAGCTTGAGGCGCTGGGGGATCCCGAGGCGCCGGTGGGTGACCGCTCCAACATGGTTTACATGGGTACCGTCGTGACCTACGGCCGCGCCGAGGCCATCTGTACCGGCACGGGCATGGGCACGGAACTGGGGCAGATCGCCACGCTGCTCAACGAGACCGAGGATGAGGCCACGCCTCTCACGGAGAAGATCGAACAGCTTGGCAAGGTGCTCGTTTTCGTCGCGCTCGGGCTGATCACGATCGTGGCGGTCATGGGCCTCCTGCGCGGCGAGAATGTGCGTACGGTTTTCCTTACGGCGGTCAGCATGGCCGTCGCGGCGGTCCCCGAGGGGCTGCCCGCCGTGGTCACGATTGCCCTCGCCCTGGGGGCGCGCCGTATGCTGGCCCGCCAGGCGCTTATAAGGAATCTACCTGCCGTCGAAACGCTGGGCTCGGTTACCGTGATCTGCACCGATAAGACAGGTACGCTGACCCGTAACCAGATGACCGTTACGAAGCTGGTCGGTGTATCCGGTGATATTGCGTTGCCTACTGAGGGCGCCAGCGTGAGTGATGATGCGCTCGTGGCGCTGGTGTCGGGGGCGCTCTGCAATGACTCGCAGGTCGGGGGAGGGCAGGGGAAAACCACGGAGGCACGGAGGCACGGAGGAGATGAGACGGGCGAAGAGTTGCGAGAATCGCCCAGTCCGGGATACCGGACTGAACGATTCTCGCAACGTTGTCCTGGGGAGGGGGAGGAGGCCTCTGAGGGCGTGATTGGGGATCCGACGGAGGTGGCTTTGGTTGTGGCTGCGGCGGATGCCGGGCTGATCAAGCGTGAGTTGGAGGAGACGCTGCCGAGGGTGGGGGAGGCCCCGTTTGAGTCGGATCGCAAACGGATGACCACGCTGCACGAGATTGGCGCGGAGCGGCCCGCGATGGTGAAGCGACTTCTAGGTGTTTATGGGGCAGAAGGTAAAGCGGCCATCGCGTTTGTGAAGGGGGCGGCGGCCGGACTGTTGGAGGTGTCGGCCAGTGTGCTTGGACCCGATGGGGTGACGCTTCTGGACGATGCGGGGCGCAAGAAGCTTCTCGCGGCGAACGATGCGTTGGCAGGCGAGGGCATTCGTGTGCTCGGGTTGGCTTATCGCTTGTTCGACAAGGTCGAGCCACACATGGAGGCCGCGGAGCTGGAGAAGGAGTTGGTCTTCGTGGGCTTGGTCGGGATGATCGATCCGCTGCGTGATGACGTATTGGAATCGGTAGCTACCGTGACTGCCGCAGGGATACGACCGGTCATGATCACGGGCGATCATCCACTCATGGCCGCCTACATCGGCAGGGAACTGGGCATTATAGAAGAGGGCACCGACGTGCTGACCGGGGTGGAGTTGGCCCGCATGAGCGAGGCGGAGTTGCGGGCTGCCGCGGCAGAAACGCAGGTATTTGCGCGTGTATCGCCCGAGCAGAAACTGAAGTTGGTGGATGCATTGCAGGCCGATGGCGAGATCGTTTCGATGACTGGCGACGGGGTGAACGATGCGCCGGCGCTCAAGAGTGCCGATATCGGCGTGGCAATGGGGATCACCGGCAGTGACGTGGCCAAGGAGGCCTCCGACATGGTGCTGCTGGATGACCGTTACGCCACGATCGTCTCAGCGGTTAAGGAAGGACGCGTCATTTTCGATAACATCCGCCGCTTCGTACGCTTCATCCTGTCCGCCAATGCGGGCGAACTGCTGGTGATGCTGGTGGGACCGCTGTTGGGCATGCCGCTGCCGCTCCTGCCGGTGCAGATTCTCTGGATGAACCTGGTGACGGATGGTCTGCCCGCCCTGGCGTTGGGCGTGGAGGGGCCCGAGAAGGATGTGATGCAGCGGCCGCCGCGGAAGCCGGATGGGCCGATCGTCGATCGGCGGATGGGGTTTCAGATCCTCTGGATCGGCGCGCTGATGGCCCTGCTTTCGCTCTGGGTGGGCTACCGTGCCTGGGATGGTGCACCGCTGGTGGCGGCCACGCACGGTGAGGGTCACGGTGAGGCACAGGCCTACCCCTGGCAGACCATGCTCTTTACGACGATGGTTTTCGCCCAGCTCTTCCTCGCCTTGGCGGTGCGCTCCTCACGGCGACTGCTCTGGCAGATCGGACTGTTCAGCAACCGGCCGTTGCTGTTGGCCATAGCGGTGACCGTGGTGTTGCAGTTGGGCGTGATCTATGTCCCGGTCTGCGCGAGTTTCTTCCACACGGTGCCGCTGAGCGCCACCCAGCTCGGCACTTGCGTTGGTGTGGCCGCTCTGTTAGGCATTGCGGTTGAGATTGAGAAGCTATTGAGGAGATGTAGGGGGTGAAGGTGAGAGGGAGTGTGTGGGAAGGTGGGCGTAATGGGTAGCTCACTCGACTCCCCCCTAATCGATTCCCTTAATCGTTTCCCCTAATCGATTGATAACGTTCAAATGTTGACGCCTGCTTGAAAAAATAGTGTCCGCTCCTTAGGTTGTTGTTGCACACGACAACCG
>JABGQM010000123.1 GCA_018648805.1 Verrucomicrobiota bacterium | reverse complement strand
CCCTCGTCTACTCTGAAATGCCCGCGTTCAGCGGAAGGCTAACGTGCTCTATGTGCGTGGAAATTTCACACCGTTCCTGGAACTACAACGAGACGCAAGTGGGGGCGATGCACCCCAACCTGAGCTTCGACCTGTTGCGCGCGCAGTTCGATGCCTGCAAGGAGATCGACATCAACGTGCCGATCTACATCACCGCCGGCGTCAACAACCGCGTCGCCGAGGAGCACCCCGAGTGGCGCCTCATTACCCCGGAAGGAAACCTGGGCGGCTGGACCGATAGTCCCCTCAAGGCCGGTTTCAAGACTTTGTGCTTCAACACGCCTTATCTCGACTACCTCTGCGAACTGATCCGTGAGGTGGCCAGCCAGTATCCCGACTGTGACGGCATCTTTACCGACATCATCGAGCAGCACCAGTGCTGCTGCCGCTGGTGTCTGGCCGACATGGCCGCCGAAGGCTACGACCCCGAGGTGGAGGCGGACCGCAAGCGCTTTTCCAAGCGGACGCTACGCAAGTACTACAAGGCTTCCACGGCTGCGGCCAAGCACGTGGACCCCGCCATGCCGATCTTCCACAACTCCGGTCACATTCAGCGGGGCGAGACCGAGATCCTCCAGTATTTCGACCATCTCGAGCTGGAAAGCCTGCCCACCGGCGGGTGGGGCTACGACCATTTCCCCATGTCGGCCAAGTATTGCGAGAAGCTGCCGCACGATTTCCTCGGAATGACCGGCAAGTTCCACACCTCTTGGGGCGAGTTCGGGGGCATCAAACATCCCAATGCCCTGCGCTACGAGTGTGCGGCGATGCTCGCCTACGGTTCCAAGTGCTCCGTTGGCGATCAGCTTCACCCCTCGGGCAGGCTTGATGAGACCACCTACCGGGTCATCGGCCAGGCCTTCAGTGAAGTCGCGGCGAAGGAGCCGTGGTGCGATCATGTCGAGACCCTGGCCGACGTGGCCATTCTCTCCACTGTGGCGGTTGACGAGGCCCATCCGCGGGTCTGTTCGGCCGATATCGGCGCCTCGCGCATTCTACTGGAGGAGCAGATCCCCTTCACGATCATCGACGGGGAGATGGACTTTGCGCCCTACAAGCTGCTGATCCTACCCGATGACATCAAGATCAAGCCTCCTCTCAAAGCCAAGTTGGACACCTATCTGGCGGCGGGCGGCAAGCTGCTGCTCTCTGGACAGAGCGGCGTGAGCGATGAGGGCGATCGCTTTATCTTCGATACCGGGGCAACGGTCGACGGGGTCAGCGAGTTCTCCCCCGACTACCTCTTGCCGGTCGAGGCGTTGCGCCCCGACTTCGTTTCGACGCCGGTGGTGGCCTACACCCCCAGCTATCGCATCAAGGTCTCGGACGGCCAGTCGTTGGGCGAGGTCTACGATCCCTACTTCAACCGCGCCTACGACCACTTCTGCTCGCATCAGCATACGCCGTATCGCGAACAGGCCTCCGGTTACGACTGCGGCGTGCGTAAGGGGAATATTCTCTATCTGGCCCATGCCGTCTTCTCGCTCTATCGCGGGCTGGGGGCCGTGGTCTACAAGGAGTACGCCGCGCGGGCGATTCGCAGGCTGCTGGGGGACGATCTCTCCGTGCAGACCAACATGCCCTCGACCGCCCGCCTCAACCTCAACGATCAGCCCGGCGAGAGCCGCTACGTGCTGCACCTGCTCTTTGCCAATACGGTCAACCGCGGCGGACGGATCTCCCTCCAGGGCGGCAATATGGTCGGCAGCGCCAAGGGCACCGAGGTGATCGAGGAGTTGTTGCCACTGAGCAATACGACGGTCGAGCTGAAGACTCCGCGTCAGGTGACCGGCGCCCGGCTGGAGCCGCAAGGCGAGGAGTGCCCCTTCGAAACGACGGAGCGGGGCATTCGCCTCACGATCGAGAGCTTCAGCTGCCATCAGATGGTGGTATTGGATTACGCATCGTGCTGACGTTGAAAAACTATTGGTGTCGGGTCTCAACATTCAACATATAAGTTGACCTGAGCGTCAAGAGTTGATTGTCTTTGTAGATGAGCAGGGCGCTACGCACAAACATAGAAGACGGTTGGTACCATGTGATGGGCCGTGGGTTGGATCCTCGGGGCCTGTTTGCAGACGACCGTGACCGCTATCATTTTCTTGAACTTCTTGAAGAGGCGCACGAGCGTTATCGCTTTGTGGTGCACGCATGGGTGTTGATGGATACGCACTATCATGCACTCTTCCAGACTCCGGATGCCAACCTCAGCGAGGGCATGCAGTGGTTTCTGCTGAGCTATGCGAACTGGTACAATACGCGACATCAGCGCATGGGGCCTGTGTTTCAAGGCCGCTTTAAAGCCGTGCCGGTTGAGGACAGTTCCTGGGCTTACGAGGTGAGTCTGTACATACATCTCAATCCGCTGAACGTTGCGGCACTGGACCTGGATAAGCGCAACAAGGCCGCTGAGTCGGCAGGGCTGAAGGTTCCGACCCGCGAACAGGTTGCCGAGCGTCTCAAACGGCTGAGACGCTATGAATGGAGTTCCTATGCCGCGTATGCGGGGTATCGCAAGGTTCCCGACTGGCTTGAGACTGAAGTGCTGCTCAGACGGGCATGTCGAGAGAAGGGGCGGCGGCGAGAGCGATACCGCAACGATGTCAAGCAGCGGTTGACGAAGGGCGAGCAGGCACCCCGCCTGGAGCAATTGAGAGAGAGCCTTGCAATCGGTAGCGAAACATTTCTGAATCGAATTCGCGCTCTGGCCGATGGAGGAGATAGGGAGACAACCAACAAGCGCCGTTTACGGGCCCGTGCATCTTTTCAGGATGTAATTGAAATCGTGGAGGACCTGAAAGGCGAATCGAGTGAGGTGTTCATGTGCCGTCATGGTGACTGGGGGCGCCCGCTTGTCCTTCACTTGGCGCGTCGGTTCTGCGGCCTGTCCCTACGCGAGTTGGGGGAACGGACCGGCGGGGCCGATTATGCCGCAATAAGCGTCATGCTGAAACGCTTCGAGGCACGCGTGCAGACCGATCGCAGGCTGAACCGCACCTTGGCCAGTGCTGTCAAAAAGTTGAATGTTGAGACCCGACACCAATAGTCCCGTGGCTGCTGCGTAACCCCAGCCTGTAGTCCCCCTAATGACTAAGAATTTAAGAGTTTCTGATCTCCCCTTTTTGCGTATTTTGCGCCTCTTTGCGGCTAAACCATTAGGGAGGCAGGGAGAGGTGGACGATTCTCGTCTGTAACTATCTGCTGTATAAACTATTATGCGTACTGTGGCGCCGATTGGTACCCCGCGCGCGAGTAGCCAGCGCAACACTTGTGAGATGAAAATGGTCACGCGGTAAGGTACGTTCTTCGT